>CAWAAN010000012.1:0-190535 GCA_963779885.1 uncultured delta proteobacterium
ACTCCATGCCGCACGGCGGGATGGGACACGGGAGCCAACCGCCGCGGCAGGATCCGAGAATTCCCGGCCCCAACGGGCCGACGCCTTTCAAACCGGAGAAGGGCAACACGAATGTGGCCATGGTGATCATGAATCCCAAATACCGCCTGGACGAGCCGGGGATCGGCTTAGGAAACGACGGCTGGCGGGTATTGACATACCAGGACCTTGTCTCGACCGCGCCGCAGCCTTATTCGACGATGGTCGACCGGGAGATGACCATCAACATCACCGCCAACATGGAGCGCTACATGTTCTCCTTCGACGGCCTGAAGTTCACCGACCAGCCCGGTCCCTATCTCTTCCGGCACAACGAGCGGCTGCGGCTCTTTATGGTCAATCACACCATGATGGAGCACCCCATCCACCTGCACGGCATGTGGATGCAGCTCGAAAACGGCGCCGCAGAGCTGCCGTTCAAGCACACCATTTTAACCAAACCCGGCGGCGTGCTGTCGGTCTTGATCACCCCCATCGAAAAGGGGGACTGGGCCTTCCACTGCCACCTGCTCTATCACATGGAGGCGGGGATGGCCCAGGTGGTGCGGGTCGCCTGAGAAGAAAGGAATGTCAATGAAGAAGACATGGCTGATATTTATGCTGATAGCCTTTTTGCCTGTCACCGGTCTGGCGGTGGACAAGCCATACGCCGATCCCGAGGATCGCGGCTATCCCGCCGATTACCACGACGTCCAGACCGATCCGCAGGCGGGCCAGGGCATCCGCAAATATGCCGAGGACGGCCAGCAAGGGGCCCAGGAAAACTTCGGGGTTCAGTTCGTCCACGACAACGAGATCTTCGCCGTATTTCGGGGCGACCGCCTGGAATACCAGACGAACGAAGGCGACCCCAACCTTCTCTGGGACGTGCAGGCCTGGGTCGGCGGGGATTACAACAAGCTGTGGTTCAAGAGCGAGGGCACGTATCTGTTCGACGAGGAAACGGTCGATGAAGCCAACGTTGAATTGTTTTACAGCCGCAACATCTCCTCGTTCTGGGACCTTCAGATCGGGGGCCGGTACGATTTCAAACCCGACCCGAGCCGGTCTTTCGCCGCGGTGGGTGTTGAAGGGCTGGCGCCCCTCTG
The DNA here is from genome assembly GCA_963779885.1 of uncultured delta proteobacterium. Lineage (GTDB taxonomy): Bacteria > Desulfobacterota > Desulfobacteria > Desulfobacterales > SG8-13 > JARFQH01. The sequence continues at coordinate 1,128 of CAWAAN010000012.1, forward strand.
GTTTGAGGTGCAAGCCACCGCCTACATCAGCGAAGACGGCGACATATCGGCCAACATCGAGGTCGAATACGATCTTCTGCTCAGCCAGCGGCTGATCCTGCAGCCGCGCTTCGCGACCAACCTCGCCGTGCAGGAGGTCGAGGAACTCAACATCGGTTCCGGCATCAACGACATCGAGCTGGGCCTGCGGCTGCGCTACGAAATCCGGCGGCAGTTCGCCCCCTACATCGGGGTTTCCTGGAGCCGCAAGCTGGGCAACACGGCCGACATGGCGGAGGCCGACGGTGAAAACATCAGCGTCACCTCCTTTGTGGCCGGCATACGGTTCTGGTTTTGAGGTGACCCTATTTTCTTGCCTTTTTGGCATAAGCCGCCGCTTCCAGTCCGGCAACGCATCCTTCACCCACGGCCTTGGCCACCTGCCACGGCGGACCGCAGATGTCACCGGCGGCATAGATGCCCTGGATGCTGGTTTCCTGCTTCCGGTTAGCGGCGATGTATTTCATCGTTTCGCGATCCGATTCAACCCCTAATTTTCCGGCCAGGGCCACGGCCCCCTTGGCCCCGAGTTCGATAAAAACGCCGCTGACGTCGATGCGGGTCCCGTCGTCCATGATTACGCCTTCAACGCTTGAATCGCCTGTAATTTGGACGACCTTCCTGCCTTCGTGAACCTTGACTGAACTATCGTTTAACCTTTCAGCCAATGAATCCGACACTTCCATTTTATCGCAGATCAAGTGCACTTCCCTGGCGTAAAACAGAAGCACTAGGGCTCCCGCCACCGCAGCACTCTCTCCGCCCACCATGGCAACCACTTCATCCTTGAAGAAACCCGCGTCGCAATCAACGCAATGGCTGACGCCGTGACCCAAAAGCTCCTTCTCGCCTTTTATGCCGAGTTTGTTTCTATGGACCCCCATGGCCAGGACCAAGGCCATGCTTTCAAGCTTTCGGCCGGTGTCGGTTTCCACTGAAAAGGAATCATCCGCCCGCTTAATATCGACGACGTCCTCTTCGAGGAAGACAGCGCCGGATTCCTGCGCCTTGAGCTGTGCCTGTCTTAAAAGGTCGCTGCCGTTTTTTCCGTCGACGCAGCAGAAATTATCGATGTGCGAACCGAAGGCACTGCTCTTGTTAAGTCGTCCCAAGACCAATGTGGCCACTTTTCGACGTGCCGCATGGATGGCGGCCTGAAGGCCGGCTGGGCCCTTACCGATGATGACGACATCATAAGATTCTGTTTCCATTCCTTCTCCCAAAATGAGTTGTCACGATCAAGAGTTTCAAGGCTGGCAAAAATTCGACCGTGCCTGAACTATTCGCAAATCAATTATCCGATTTCCCCGTCATTTTTTCTTGTAAGCGATAAATTCAACTTTATCTGGCAATTTTTGCCGCAATACAGATGGTCGTCTCCCATATATCGGAATTTGTGTCGATCCATCATCAGCAAATGCATTCCAAAGCAGAGGATGAGGAAGTTAAAAAAAACTCGCCACTTCCGGCGTCGAACAGCGGCAGAAGGATCAGTTCAGTTGTCATTTCGTCATAGTCGCCATATGCCTTCATGCCGCTCGATCCGCCGTCCGACCGCATTAGGCCGGCACAACATAATGCTTGACGGTATGATGGATTAATTGCAATAAGGACTGTCACGTATATTCGGAGAATTGCACGGTATGTCGTTCATCGTTGAAAATGGATTTATCACGCCAGATAGAGTAGTCTGAATGACAAAAACCCATAAAAGAAAAGCTCTGGAGCTATGTTCGCTTTTATTTTCAGTATTTTGCTTTTCCTTCCTTTTTAATTTTTTTTGGGAAGCTCTCCATGCTGTTTATCTCTACCATAGGCATGATTTCGATGCCGCCCATTACGTTCCGATGCTGCTTTACGTTTCGTCCATGGACGGCCTGATCGTCTTGGGTTTGTATCTTTTTGTTAGCGTCCTGTGGTTGAATCTTTTCTGGATAAAGCTGTTTTTAAAAAGGCAGATTCTTGTTTTTATCTTGAGTGGGATAGTGGTAGCCACCATCACCGAGTATCTGTCCGTATTCTACTATCACAGGTGGAGCTATAAAGAGATTATGCCGACCATATTCGGCATAGGGATATCTCCGTTGGTCCAATTGAGCCTTACGGGCTTTATTGGCGTCTGGCTGACACGGGAACTTCTGTATGGAAAAGGACTTTGCCGGAATTGATCGAACTCGAACGGCGGAAATTTCGGGTATCAGCCTTCGCACGTTGCAAAAAAGCTCAAGAAATACAAGGTCAATACACAAAAATAAACGTTCCGATGCCGGCCGCGACTACTGAAGTGAGCCAGAATACGATCCGTGGCAGTTTTCGGATGCCTTTGTAACCAGCCCGGTAAGTTTCGATGTCGCTGAACCTGGTAAAAAATTCAGACATGAATTCCCAGACCGCTTGCGCGGACACTGCCAGGACGAGTAGCTTTAACCAGGACATGGTTTCGGCACCGATAGACACCGCCAGCAGGATGCCGGTGTACACCGCCGCAAAGGGAACGGTTTGCAGATGCCAAAACTCGTGCCGGATACATTGGGTAGCGGCCACCTTTGGATTCATTCCCCGCCTGAGCAGCCAGTTCGCCAGCCCCGGATGAGGAACCAGCAGCTTTCCGAAACCCGCCCGGTGAATCCACTTGGAGCTGATTTCGACACTCGCGGTGACGCCGTACCATGTGCGGCGGTGCAACACGTGGGGATATGTCGGTCTTGTTTCCGGCATGAGGCCTTTCTGAGAATTCAATCGACTGGCTATGGATAACGCTTCACATCAGCCGACCGCAAAAGCAGTGCTAAGCGGCGCTTTTTGGGTCGGCTGGATATGATGATGCCGATTGCTATTGTGCAGTATCTTATTCGGTATTCTTGCCTAACGACGGTGGCTGTTATCCGCAGCAGGGGGAAGTGGGATGAGTGTCGATGATGGCGTGTGCCCGTTTATCTTGCGACGCCCCCCGTTCGACCACACGGACGATCCTGGGTATCAGGCTGGGGCCGATGCTCGCAGATCTCGAGATGCTCCTGGCCATGATGAAACCGATGGCAAGTCCCGTCAACCCTCCCAGCACGGCGGCGCCGGTTGCGCCGATTCTCCAGTTGCCGCCCAGCCCGTCACCGACAAAGGCGCCGGCCATCAGCCACAGAATCGGAATGATATAGAGCAATACGGCTCCAGCCCGCAGCGCGGATTCCGTCAGGTGAATTAAGACCACATCACCTTTTACGGCGCTCACGGGGTTTTGCACCGTGGCCACCAACTTGGCGCTCGTCAGGCACGACCGGCACCCGTGCGATTTCTCGCACCCGCCGCAGGCGTTCCTGCGATCGGTGACCACTTCCGCCATTCCATTGTCAAAAGATTGAAGCACCAATCCGGTTCGTTCGGCCATGTTTCACCTCCTGTGGCCTCATATTCTCTACCAGCATACATAGCATAACCTATACCACATTGTAGCGCTAAAGTGTAAATGTCCGATTAATGGTGATATAACGTTTTTGCGGATAAAATCGTCTTGCAGGCGCGCAGTCAAAAGACGATAATTGGCCACGCCCATTTGAGCGCAGCGTTGACCGCCGTATTGACCCAGTATTCATCGTAGACGGGCTCGGTGAGATTTTTCAATCAAGAAAACCGCTCCGAATTCGGGAAGTATTTAATTATTGCATTATATCTGCGTCTACTTAATTTGACTTCGTTTAATCACACATTTTCGACAATGATTTTTAGCTTTGCCGCTATTGTTTCCGCTATTTCACTCAGCTCGGGGTTATCTATCGCTTTCATCGAAGCGATCGGATCGATGGCCGCAATTTCAACATCGCCATCAGCCACTTCTTGAACGATAACATTGCAAGGCAACATCGTCCCGACTTTGTCTTCTGCCTGCAGTGCCTTGTAGGCAAAAGGGGGATTACAGGCGCCGAGTATGCGGTATTTTCTGAAGTCTACATCCAGCTTCTTCTTTAGAGTGCTCTTGACATCGATTTCCGTCAAAATGCCGAAACCTTCCTCTTTCAAGGCTTGTGTTATTTTGGATACTGCCTCATCGAATCCCAAACGAACCGTCTTACTGAAATAATAAGTCATCACTTTCTCCCTTATACCTTTATACCGTGCCAGGTTCGATACTGCCGAGTGCGGGGGATTTAGGCCAGCTTTCCACGTTTAGATCCTTTTTAACAATCGCAAAGCGATTGATTTATGATTTCCAAGCCTTGTCTGGTGCTGCGGCAAGAAGGTCACAAGCCTAAGTACCGTTTTTTTTCAATAAACTCCTCCTTGCTGATTTCCCCCCTTGCATAGCGCTGCTTGAGTATATCCAGGGCTGATTCGTGAGTATTTCCAAAACCAAAACCCTTTTCTTTTTTCAAGAAGGACCATCCTCACACAGCGAGAACAACAATAAGGATAATCCCAAAAATACCGAACATGCGTTTATCACCTCCGATGACCAATCAATTTTCTTTGTGATGTCACAAGGGGGTAGGCATTTGTTCAGCGGCCCAGTCCGCCTGAAGCTGCAGGTTATCTCCGGCGATCAATAGGCAGGCCGCATCCACCCCGTGTTCTTGTCGACCAGAATCTTATCTGCAAGGGAATTATCTTTCGTCACAACATCGGCCTGGAAATTCTGACCTTCATCTTTTATGTCGCCCAGCTTCAGGTTCGGATTCCCGGTGGATTTCAGGTAATTTTCAACCATAGACTTGGCCTGATCCTTATCGATCGGCTTTTGTGGCTGCTGTTGTGCGTACGGATATTGTTGGCTGGACCCGTAACCTTGACCGGGGCCCATCATGCCGGGACCCATGCCGTAACCATAGCCTTGACCCCATCATGCCGGGACCCATGCCGTAACCATAGCCTTGACCCCCCATCATGCCGGGACCCATGCCGTAACCATAGCCTTGACCCCCCATCATGCCAGGTCCCATTCCGTAACCACCGCCCCGGCCTCCCATCATGCCGGGACCCATCCCGTAACCGTAGCCCCGACCTCCCATCATGCCAGGTCCCATTCCGTAACCACCGCCCTGATATGATCCGCAATTCGGACAGTACCACCCCGACTGCGGCGGTGGGTTGTTGCCGGGACTGGAAGACTGGGCGTACCCGCTGCCCAAAGCCAGCAGCACCACCAGCATCGAAAACATGGCAATTAACAGTGTCTTTTTCATTTTAAATCTCCTTTCTTTACGGGTTTCATTAAAAATTTGGTAAAAAACCAAACACTAAATCCTTATAGGTTACTGTAGGTCCGATAAAATCGGATGCAAATAGGTTTTTGTCTTTATTTTGTGTAGGAAAGGACCGGAGGTGTCGGTCCGTTTTTCTCCTACAAAGCCGTCAAAGATATTGATTTAAGAAAAACAGCACCTCTTCTGAATTGAATCGATTGTTACGCGATACGTTGCTCGCCTGCCTCTCCACCAGAGTTCGAATCCGTTTACACCGCCTTTTACATCTCACAGGGATTTGACCCTTCTCGCCTGATTTCAGTATCCTGAAGCCGCGTTGAAAGAGGGCATCGCCTCGATTCTGGCGGTTCCGATCGTCATCGGGGAAAAATTGTTCGGGAGCATGCGGGTCTACACCGCTGAACCCTGGGAGTTTACACTCAATGACGTGAATTTCGTCCAGGCCGTGGCCCAGGTCGTCGGCATGGCCATGGAAATGTGCCGGGTCAACAAGGGGTTGAAAGACAGCATCGACATCTTAAAGACCATGCGCGATCCGAAAACGGTGGTATACAAGCGGCGCACGCCGTACGAAGGCGTTCCGAAGAGCTTCCGCCGCGAGGAGTCGGCCGAAACCACTCCCTGATGGGGTAAAGCAGTTTTACGCCATCGTGGTTTTTTTGGCGAATGAGGGGTGGGATCGCCCTGAATGAGACGTGCTGTGACGGGTTTTATTGACGGAAGAGAAGCCCATCATCGGCACGATCATCATCTTTTGTTGGGGTTCGTTTCACTCACCACCAACCTACCCATTCAACCGCTTATCCGGACTCCGGCGCATCATTTCAGGCACCGTGGCGGTCAAAAAGACAATGAGTCATTACAATCGATGCCACCCTTTAATTGACTAAACTGACCAAACTGACTCAACCGACAACTAATAAAAAAACCCGGTTTTTCAACCGGGTTTTTTGACAACTCAGATTCAGATAGGTTATGGCAGGCTATTCCACCTTGGGCCGCGGCAGGACCTTGGCCAGTTCGGCGATCTCCGGGACCTTGTGCTCCCATTCGATCGCCATCAGGTGCACCCCGTGCACGCCTTTCAATTCCTTGAACTCCTCGATCTGCTCGCAGGCGATCTTGATGCCCTCATCGGCCACCTTGCCCTTGCCGGCCCCCTGAAGGCGCTCGATAATCGCGTCGGGCACGTCCATGCCGGGCACCTTGCTCTTCATGTACTTGGCCATGCCGACGCTCTTCATGGGGGTAACGCCGGCCAGGATATAGACTTTCTCCGTCAGGCCCATGTCGTTGGCCTGCTGAATCCATTTGCGGAACTTCTCCATGTTGTAGATACACTGAGTCTGGATGAAATCGCAGCCGGCTTCCACTTTTTTCGCCAGGCGATGGACGCGCCACTCGAAGGGGTCGGCGAAGGGGTTGGCAGCCGCGCCGATGAACATTTTCGGAATCCCGTCCAGTTCGGCCCCGCCGAGAAACTTGCCCTCGTCGCGCATCTTTTTGACCATCTTGATCAGCTGCATCGAATCGATGTCGAACACGCCCTTGGCCTGAGGGTGGTCGCCGAATTGCTGGTGATCGCCCGACAGGCACAGCATGTTGCGGATCCCGAGGGCATAGGCGCCCAGGATGTCGGCCTGCATGGCCAGGCGGTTGCGGTCGCGGCAGACCATCTGAAAATTCGGTTCCAGGCCTTCCTGAATCAGCAGCAGGCTGGCGGCCCAACTGGACATGCGGACCATGGCGGTCTGGTTGTCGGTGATATTGACCGAGTCGACGTTGCCCTTCAAGAAAGTGGCTTTGTGCCGGACTTCTTCGGCATTGCTTCCCCGGGGGGGGCCCAGCTCGCCGGTGAATGCGAAATGGCCGGCCTTGAGGACCTTTTCCAGGTTGCTGCCTGATTTATACCCATTGCCTTCTGTGCTCATCGTTTCACCTTACCGTTGACTTGCGATTGTTGATGTTCAGTCGTCCGACAAACCCTTCTAACTGGCCTCTTCCTTCTCCGGTTTCTTGTATCCGGGCTGGATCAGGGTGCGCGGCGTCTGGTCGGTCCAGTCCGAAGGCTCCTTGAATTCCTTGATCAGGTCGAGGCGTCCCTGCTGGGATAGCCGTTCGTGAATTTTGTACCAGGCGCAGGCCTGATCCTGGCTGATTTCGCACTTGCCTTTGTTGGTGCCGCCGCAGGGGCCGTTGTAAAGGCCCTTGGCGCACATGGTCACCGGGCAGATCCCGCCGGTCATGCCGAGCACGCACTTGCCGCAGGAGCGGCAGCGCTCCTCGTACCAGCCCACGGCCTGGTTGACCGCCAAACCGGTGGTGTCGACCCCCGGAAAGACCGGTTTGTCGGGAAACCGCTCGGCCAGAAACTGGATGCCGACTCCGCAGGCCATCGAAATAATGGCGTCCTTATCCTTGACCATTTCGTCCAGTTCGGCCAGATATTCGCGGTCGCACTGGCGTTCCACGGTATGGGACGATAGCTCGATCGGGTTGTCGTCGAGCTTGCGGGCCATTTCCAGTTCGGTATTGAGCACCGCCACTTCTTTTTCCCCTCCGGCCAGGCAGACCGAGACGCAGGTGCCGCAGCCCACGTTGAGCACTTTGCGGTAGGGCTTGAGCATCTCTTTTATTTCTTCGAAGGGTTTACGTTTCGCTACGATCATTGCTCCTCCTGTCTTGCCGATCGGCCTGATTCCGCCGACCGGAGATTACTCTTCCATTTCCGGGTGGAACATCAGGACATCCTGCAAATCTTCACCCAGGTAGGCGCGTTCTTTGGGGCCCAGGATGCCCAGCGACAGGCAGATGAGCGTCCACAGGTGGACCACGTGATAGCCGCCTTCGAAATGTTCGCTCAGATCGTGGATCTGGGCGTGGCAGTTGTGACAGGGGGCGATGCAGTAGGTGGCTTGGGTCTTCTTGATCTGCTCGTCCTTGAGCCGGCCGTAGTCACGCCGCTGCTCGGTATAGCCCGACTGCAGGTACCCGCCGCCGCCGCCGCAGCAGTAGTTGTTCGAGCGGTTGGGGGTCATGTCGATGAAGTTCTCCTCGCCCACCACGCTCTTGACCACGAACCGCAGGTCCTCGGCCACCGGGTCGCCGAAGCTCTTGCGCACCAGCTGGCAGGGGTCCTGGACCGTGAACTTGACCTTCAGGTCCTTGTTCCAGTCGCTGTTGACCTTGAGCTTGCCCTCCCTGATCCACTGGGCGTAGAATTGAATGATGCTCCTGATCTCGAAGTTGGAATCGATATTGAATTTCTGCAGTCCGAACCGGACCGCGAACAATTCGTGCCCTCACTCCGTATTGAGCCAGACCTTGCATTTAAGGTCCTCCACGGCCTTGACCTTGGTGCGTACGATGTGTTCCCACTTTTCGTCGTCGGCCAGAAACATGCAGTAATTTTCCGCCGCCCAGCCTTTGGTACCGTAGGTCCAATCCGCCCCGGCCAGGTGCAGGATCTTCCACAGCGGCACCATCTCGTCGGGCTCGGTCACCGGTTCGCGCGAATTCTGGTTCAGAAAAAATTCCGCGCCCTCCTTGTTGACCGGCGCCTGCATTTCGGCGAACTCGGGCTGCCCCTCCTGGTACTCTTCCAGAACGTCTTCCACCACGAACTGGAAGTCTTCTTCGGTCGCGCCCATCGCGCTGCAGGTGTCGTTTCTGAGCGCCATGTCGCAGGAACCCAGGATCCCCTTGGGGCGTTTTTCGCGCGGCCATTCCTTGCGGGCGTAGAATACCAGCTGCGGGATGTTGATCTTCATCGGGCAGACGTAGACGCATCGCGTGCACATGCTGCACATCCACACCCACGGCGTGGAGGTCACTTCCTCGTCCATCCCGAGGGCCGCCATGCGCAGAAACTTGCGCGGGTCCATGTTTTCGAGGCCCGTGGCCGGGCAGCCCGACGAACACGCCCCGCAGGTCAGACACAGGTTCAGGTTGCCGCCTTCGGGCAGCAGGTCCTTGACCTTGTCGATGAAGCCGCTCTTCTTTTTCCCACCGATCTTGATTGCTTCTTCAGCCATTGTACACTCCTTTTTTAGGAATTCGCTTTATTCTTTAGCGGGCTGGGCCCCAGCGCCTTGATGTGCTCGGTCATCTCCTTGGCATAGGCGGCAAAGGTCGGGCCCTCACCCGACGAAAGGTTATACATCCTCACGCGGTCCTCTTCAATACCGATTTCCTTCAACAGCATGCGCACGTGATTGACACGCTCGCGGCAGCGGAGATTGCCCTCGTTGTAGTGGCAGGTGCCCTCCAGGCAGCCGACGCAATAGGCGCCGTCGGCGCCCTTCTGCATGGCCCGCAGCAGGTGCAGGACGTCGACCTTGCCGGTGCAGGGCACGCGGATGATTTTGATGTTGATGGGATATTCGAGTCGCATGGAACCTGCCAGGTCCGCGGCCGAATACCCTCAGTATTCGCAGCAAAACGCGATGATCTTGGGTTCGAAATCCGCCATTACAATGCCTCCGCATCCAGTAGTGCATCTATTTTACAGGTGATGGTGTCGTCTTCGTAGAAGCTCAGCGCGATCGTCTGGCGCGGGCACACGGCCGTACACACGCCGCAGCCGTGACAGAGCGCCTCGTTGATTTCGATTTCCTTCTTTTCGGTGTTGAACACCGGCACCCCGAAGGGGCAGGAGCGCACGCAGGTCAGGCACTTGACGCAATGCTCGACGTCCACCTTGGCGGTGATAGCCGAGAGCTTGATCTGGTCCTGGGCCAGAAAGGTCATGGCCCGCGAGGCCGCGGCCTGGGCCTGGGAGATCGTTTCGGTGATCAGCTTGGGAGCGTGGGCCGTGCCGCACAAAAATACGCCTTCGCTGGGCATGTCCACCGGCCGCAGTTTGACGTGGGCCTCGATGAAGAAGCCTTCCGGGTTGCGGTTGAGTTTCATGACATTGCTCAGCTCGGAGGTGTCGGTGGCCGTCACACCGGCACTCAGGGTCACCAGGTCGGCTCCGATCTCGAGATCCTGCTGCAGGATGTGGTCTTTGACCCTTACCGTCAGCCCGTCTCCGTTGGCAGCCACCACCGGCGGCGTGCTGCGGTCGAAGCGGATGAAGATGACGCCCTGCTGCCGGGCATCCTTGTAGAAGTCTTCCAGCAGGCCGTAGGTCCGCATGTCGCGATAGAGGACGAAGACCTGGGCCTCGGGGTTGAGCTTTTTGATCGCCAGGGCGTTCTTGACCGCGCTCTGGCAGCAGATGCGGGAGCAGTTTTCGTTTTCCTCGTTGCGCGAGCCCACGCACTGGATCATCACCACGCTGTTCAGGTCGGCGGCGCCCTTCTGCTCCAGCCGGTCGCTCAGTTCGACCTGGGTGACCACGCGCTCGTTCTCGCCGTAGAGAAATTCCCTGGGCTGGTATTCGTGCGCGCCGGTGGCGACGATGATGATGCCGTGCTCGATTTTGCGGGCATCGCCATTCGAACCGGTCCGAACCTCGGTCTTGAAACTGCCCTTGAAACCTTCGAACCCGACGATGGTGCCGCCGGTGATCACCTCGATCTTGTCGTTGCCGTTGACCTCGGAGATGAGCTGCGACAAATAGGCCTGAACGTCGGCGCCCTCGATGGTGTGATGCAGCTGGCGCGCAAAGCCGCCGAGCTCGGCCTCTTTTTCGATCAGGCTGACCTCGAAGCCCTGCTTTCCGAGCCCCAGGGCGGCGTTCATTCCGGCCACGCCGCCGCCGATCACCAGGGCGCGCTTGTTGATCGGCACTACTTTCTCGTGCAGCGTCCGCAAGTGCGCTGCGCGGGCGACCGACATCCGCACCAGGTCCTTGGCCTTTTCGGTGGCGGCTTGCGGGTTCTTGGAGTGGATCCAGGAATCCTGGTTGCGAATGTTGGCCATCTCGAACAGGTATTTGTTCAGCCCGCAGGCCTCCAGGGTTTCCATGAACATCGGCTCGTGGGTTTTGGGGCTGCACGAGGCGACCACCACCCGGTTGAGCTTGTGTTCTTTGATTTTCTCCTTGATTTTCTCCTGCGTGTCCTGGCTGCAGGTGAAGAGGTTTTCATCTGCAAAAGCCACGTACGGCAGGCTTTCGGCATAGGCCTTGACGCCCGGGACATCGACGATGCCGCCGATGTTGATGCCGCAGTTGCACACGAAAACGCCGATGCGCGGGTCTTCGCCGGTCACGTCGCGCTCATCGGGCACCACGACCGTGGGGACGTCCCGGCCGCGGGCCTCGGCCAGGTTGGCGCCGGCGACACAGGCGGCGGCGCTGGCTTCGGTGATCGACCCCGGAATGTCCTTGGGACCCTGCATCACGCCGCAGACGAAAATGCCCGGGCGCGAGGTCTCCACCGGTTTGAAGGGTTCGGTGCTGACGAAATTGTACTTGTTCAGGTCGATGCCTAATCGGCCGGCCAGCATGGCCTCCTCCGGCTGAACCTGCAGTCCCACCGACAGCACCACCATGCTGAAGGTCTCCTCCTGCATGGTCCCGGTTTCATCGGCATACTTGACGGTCAAGTCGCCGGTATCCGGCTCCTCGTCGATGGTGTGGATGCGGGCCTTGACGAAACGCACGCCGTCCTTGTCGCGCGCGCGGTTGTAATACTTCTCGTAGTCCTTGCCGAAGGTGCGGATGTCCATGTTGAAGATCGTACACTCCAGCTCGCCGTGGGCATGCTCCTTGGCGATCATGGCCTCCTTGACGGCATACATGCAGCAGACCGAAGAGCAGTAGCCGTTGCCGCACTTGTTGGTGTCGCGTGAGCCGACGCACTGCAGCCAGGCGATCTTCTTGGGCTGTTCGCGGTCGAGCGGCCGCATCAGATGGCCGAAGTAGGGGCCCGAGGCGCTCAGGATGCGTTCGAACTCCTCGCTGGTGACCACGTTGGGGGATTTTCCGTACACCAGAAAGTCGAGCGAGGACGGATCGTAGCCGCGGCTGCCGGTCGAGAGAATCACCGAGCCGACCGTGACCTTGGTCTCGCGCTCCTTGTCGTCGTATTCCACGGCCTTGGCGATGCACATGTTCTCGCACAGGCCGCAGCCGATGCAGGTGTCGGTGTCGATCGCAAACGCCAGCGGCACGGCCTGGGCGTATTCGATGTAGGTGGCACGCCGGTCGTCGAGTCGCAAGTTGTACTGGTTGACGGCCGTGACCGGGCAGTGCCGGGCGCATTCCCCGCAGCCGGTGCATTTGACCGGATCGATATAGCGGGGGCGGTTGGTCAGGGTCACCTCGAAATTTCCGGGCTCGCCCTGGATATCCTTGACTTCGCTGCAGGTAACCAGATCAATGTTCATGTGCCGGCCGACCTCGACCAGTTTGGGTGAGATCACTCACATGGCACAGTCATTGGTCGGAAAGGTCTTGTCCAGGCGGGCCATCATGCCGCCGATGGTCGGCGTCTTGTCCACCAGATAGACCTTGTAGTTCGAGTTGGCCAGATCGAGCGAGGCCTGCATGCCGGCGATACCGGCACCGACAACCATGACCGAGCCGCTTGGGGCGGATGTATTCGATCCCATAAAAACTCCTTGTCTTATCGTGCCGCAAAAACAGGTTTGCAGGCTTCCATCTTTTTGAATTCGACCATACCGGTTTTTTCCAGGTCGGCCAACAGATAGGACGTCTGCTTCAACGCCAAACCGGTGCGACCGCTGATGTCGCGCGGAGCGGCGCAGCCGTCCTTGATGGCCTGCAACACCAGGTTCTTGTGGTATTCGCGTTCGAGGGCCGCATCGAGAATCTTCTCGAACGAATCCTGGTCCCAGCGGCGGCCGTAAACATCGCCCTTGGTGGTGATCCGGATTTCCTTGCCCACCAGCCAGCGAATCGGTTCGCCGCTCAGGGTGTTCTCGACCGCCGTCAGCTGCAAGGCGTAGTGTTGAGGGTCGAACTTGCCCTGGGACTTGATCGAATCGGTCACGGCGTTGACGACCTCGACGAAACGCTGCGCTTCGGCCGAAGAGACCCACGCCAGGTGCAGCCGATCGCTCCCGATACCGGCCAGATCGAAAAGTTTGCGGGTCATCCGAATTTTTTTGTCCGCTTGAACATTACCTTCCAGGTAATGGCAGTCCCCGAAATGTCACCCGGCCACCAGGGCGCCGTCACAGCCTTGCTTGAAGGCCTTGACGATAAAGAGTGGATCCACCCGTCCCGAGCACATGACGCGCACGGTCCGCAGGTTGGGCGGATACTGCAGCCGCGACACCCCGGCCAGATCGGCGCCGGCATACGCGCACCAGTTGCAGAGAAAGGCCACGATTTTTGGCTCGAAGTCAGACATTAGATCTCCGGTTTTAGGTTTTAGGTTTTAGGTTTTATACTATCGCACACACCGAGGCCATGATCTGCTCGTCCCGGAAATGGAGCATGTCGATGGCTTTCTGCGGACAGGTCGAGGCGCACAGGCCGCAGCCCTTGCAGGAGGCGCTGATGTTGCGGGCCCGATGGCCCTTGCCTTCCACTTCATCGAAAGCGATGGCGCCGAACGGACACACCTCGGCACACAAGCCGCAGCCGATGCACTTTTCCGTGTCGATCTGCGATACCAGCGGCGAGATCCGGATGGAGGGCTTGGCCAGCACGGTCGTCGCCCGGCTGGCGGCCGCCATGGCCTGGGAAATGCTCTCCTCGATCGATTTCGGGTAATGGGCCAGCCCACACATGTAGATGCCGTCGGAGGCGAACTCGACCGGGCGCAGCTTGGCGTGCGCCTCCATGAAGAAATTCTCGGCGTTCATGGGCAGCTTATACAGCGAGGCCAGTTCCGAGTTGTCGGCCGGCTCGATGGCCGTCGCCAGGTTGACCAGATCGGCCTGGATCGTGAGATCGCGCTGCAGGACCGGGTCGAAGACGCTCACCTCCAATCCGTCCGGCACCTCCGCCACCTGCGGTTTTCTCTCCAGGGTGTAGCGGATGAAGATGACCCCCTTCTCGCGGGCCTGCTTGTAGAGAAGCTCCCGCTGGCCATAGGTACGCAGGTCGCGGTAGAGAATGTACACGCTGGTATCCGGATGGGCCTCCTTGATGGCAATGGCCTGCAAGACCGAAGCGGTGCAGCAGATCCGCGAGCAATAGGGCCGCTGGTCATCGCGTGAGCCGACGCACTGGATAAAAACGACGCTGCCGGCATCTTTCAACCGCTCGGGGTTGTTCTCCAGGTCGTGCCAGCGGGTTACGCGCGGGTTGCGGCCGTAGAGGTATTCCTGGGTATCGGCCGCTTTGCCGCCGGTGGCGATGATGGTGGCGCCGTGGGCGATCGTGCGCGTCTGGCCGTTGGCAGAGACCTCGGTTTCGAAATTGCCCACGAAACCCGACGCGTTGACGATGGCCGCATTCAGGAGAACATCGATATCCGGCTGGGCATCGACCTTGGCGACCAGATCGGACAGGAACTCGCCCACATCCCGGCCTTTCCAGGTGTGCCGGACATCGACGGCGGCGCCACCCAGTTTGTCCGTCTTTTCGACGATCGTGGTTGGAAAGCCCTGCCGGGCGAGGTTGAGCGCGGCGGTCATGCCGGCCACGCCGCCGCCGATCACCAGGACCGATTTGTTGACATCCACGGACATATCCGGGATCGGTTCCAGCAGGGATGCTCTCGATACGGCCATGCGGACCAGGTCCTTGGCCTTTTCGGTGGCGTCTTTCTTGGCTTTGGAATGAACCCAGGTGCACTGGTTGCGGATGTTGGCCATTTCAAAAAGATAGGCGTTGATCCCCGCATTGCGGATGGTTTCCTGAAACAGCGGCTCATGGGTCCGCGGCGTGCAGGCCGCCACCACGATGCGGTTGAGGTCTTCTTTCTTGATCACCTCGACCATCTTGTCCTGGGTGTCCTGCGAACAGGTGAACAGGTTTTCCTCCACGTAGGCCACGTTCGGCAGGCTGCGGGCATACGCCGCCACTGCGGGGACGTCGGCGATGCCGCCGATATTGATGCCGCAGTTGCAGACGAACACGCCCACGCGCGGCTCCTTGCCGCTGATGTCGCTTTCGACCGGGAACTCCTGCTCCCTGACAAGGGTCCCGCGCGCGGCCGCCAAGTGGACGCCGGCGCTGCAGGCGGCCGAACTGGCTTCCACGACCGATTCGGGAATGTCCTTCGGGCCTTGGAAGGCGCCGCAGACGTAAATGCCGTCCTTGGAGGTGGACACCGGGCTGATGGAACCGGGTTGGGCGAAATTGTCCGGTCCCAGTTCGATGCCGAGCCGGTTGGCCAGGGCGACGATGTCCGGTGAAATCTCCATGCCGACCGAGAGCACGATCTGGTCGAATTGTTCGGTTTCGATCCGGCCGTCCTCGGAGACGTATTTGACTTCGAGGTCGTCGCTGCCGATCACCGGATCGATGGTGTGCACCCGGCTGTTGATGAACCGCACGCCGTGTTTGCCCTTGGCGTCGTTGTAGTATTTTTCGAAATCCTTGCCGTGGGTCCGCATGTCCATGTAGAAGATGGCGCAGTCCAGTTCGCCATCGGAATGCTCCTTGGCGATGACCGCTTCCTTGATGGCGTACATGCAGCACACCGACGAACAGTAGGCGTTGTCGCAGCGGTTCAAATCGCGCGAGCCGATACACTGGAACCAGGCGATTTTCTTGGGTTCTTTTTGATCGGACCGTCTGACCAGATGGCCCATCGTGGGGCCGGTGGCCGAGAGAATCCGTTCGAATTCGATCGAGGTGATGACATTCGGATGTTTGATATAGCCGTACTGGTCGAAGCGCGACGGATCGAAAGGCTGAAAGCCGGGTGCCAGGATCACCGAGCCGACGTTCAGTTCGAGCTGCTCCGGTTTCTGGGCGTGGGTTGCGAGCGTGACCGCCTGCGGTCCGCAGGCCTCCACGCACTGGAAGCACTCGCAGCAGTAGCCGCAGTTGAGGCAGCGATGCGCTTCGGATTTGCCGGCGGCCGGCTCGTAGCCCAGTTCGACTTCCTTGAAACTGCTGCGGCGCTCCGCGGCGCTCAGCGCCGGCATCTTGGCGCGGGCGGCCTTGGTCGTGCCGAAGGGAATCGGCCGGTAGAGCGGATTGTCTTTTGAAATCGGTGCGCGATTCTCGGCCATGTCGCGGCCCTCGAAATAGCGCAGGATCGATTCGGCGGCCTCCTTGCCGGCCGCCACGGCGCCGATGGCCACCCATGGGCCGCTCTGCACGTCGCCGCCGGCAAAGACGCCTTCGCGGCCGGTGGCATAGGTGATGGCATCCACTTCCGTGGTGCCCCAGCGAGTAAATTCAATGCCGGTCACATCTTCGAGGGCCGACAGGTCCGGCTTCTGACCGATGGCCGGAACCAGCTGATCGATTTCGATGTCATACTCGCTGCCGGGCACCGGGACCGGACGCTTGCGGCCGGAGGAGTCGACATCGCTGAGCTGCATTTTGATGCAGCGCAGCCCGACGACCCGGCCGTCCTCGACCAGCACCTTCTGGGGGGCGGCGAGGTAGGCGATCTTGACGCCTTCGTCTTCGGCCGCCTGGATTTCTTCTTCCCAGGCGGGCATCTCATCGCGCGAGCGCCGGTAGACGATAGTGACGGTTTCGGCGCCCAGGCGCACCGCACAGCGGGCCACGTCGATGGCGACGTTGCCGCCGCCGATGATGGCCAGGTTACGGCCCACAGCGGCCGTGCCGGTCAGGTTGACCTCCCGCAGAAAATCCACGCCCTGGCGGACACCCGTCGATTTTTCGCCCGGAATGCCCAGGTCGATGCCCTTGTGGGCGCCGATGGCGACGTAGACCGCCTTGAAGCCGCTGCCGAGCAGGTCGTCTATCGTCAGATCCGGCCCTAAAGGCGTGCCCGTCTTGATTTCGACGCCCAAATTGGTGATCAGTTCGATCTCCTTGTCGAGCACTTCGCGCGGCAGGCGGTGCTCCGGAATGCCGACGCGCAGCATGCCGCCGGCCTTGGGCAGGGCCTCGAAGATGGTCGACTTGATGCCCTTGCGCGCCAGGTGATAGGCCGCCGAGAGACCGGCGGGTCCCGAGCCGATGATGGCCACTGTTTCTGTGCGCGGCGCCAGGCAGGCGATTTCGATGTCCCGCGGATCGAATTGATCGGCGGCCAGCCGCTTCAAGTCGCGAATGGCCACCGGTTCATCGACTTCGCAGCGGCGGCAGGCGTCCTCGCAGCCGTGGGGACAGATCCGTCCCAGGACGCCGGGCAGCGGCAGGTCCTCCATGATGACTTTGAGGGCTTCCTTGTACTTGCCCTCGCCCACCATCTGGACATATGCCTGAACGTTCAGTCCGGCCGGGCAGGCCAGACGGCAGGGGGCCTTGTCCGCCTTCTGAATGGCGAAGGCGCCCGGAATCGCCTGGGCATATTTCTTGTAGGTTGCCTTGCGCTCCGAAAACCCCTGGTCGTATTCGTTGGGCATGGAGACCGGGCACACCGCGACGCAATCGCCGCAGGAGGTGCACTTTGCCTCATCGATATACCGGGGCTTCTTGCTGATGATGGCTTTGAAATTACCGGGGGACCCTGCGACCTTTTCAACTTCGGCGCAGGTAATCAGATTGATGTTCAGATGCCGGCCGACCTCGACCAGTTTAGGGGAGATAATTCACATCGCACAGTCGTTGGTGGGAAAGGTCTTGTCCAGTTCACTCATGACACCACCGATGGCCGGTGATTTTTCGACCAGGTGAACCAGATAGCCGGAATCGGCCAGATCCAGGGCTGCCTGCATTCCAGCGATCCCTCCTCCGACAACCAGTACCGAACCAACTGCTTCGCTTTTGCTCATAGCAACTCTTCCGATCCTTTTATTCAGTTTTAAGTATTAGGTTTTAAGTTTCGCAACCATTTACTCGGGTGGAGACGCCTACCTTTTATATAAGGCCGGAGGCCCAAGGTTAATCGGCTCGCAGCAAAAGCATTGCTCGGGAGCCCGTTTTCACCCCGTTATTTGCCAATCGCCGCAGGCCTTTGGCCAGTTTCCCATTCCGTTCACCGAAGAAGTTTTATGACATAGACTCAAAACTACTGTCAAGGTCTTTGTATTTGGAAATTGCAAATCTCCCGGGGCCGTGTTAACTCAATTGGCGGCCGGCGGCACTGTGACGGGCGCAGACAGCCTGGGTTCACACAGGCGCCCCGCTATCAACGCTGGCCAGCATTTTTTTTGCGTGAACCCGTCACCAGGAGGTTTTTCGGGATGACAGACAGCGCACCGCGTGGCGTTACGCCCGACATGGAACCGGTACCCATCAACATCGCTCTGGTCGGCGCCGGAGACCTGTGCATCGAGGTGCTCGTAAAGACCGTCCTCGACGGTGAAAAAGGCCCGGTCAATGCCCGGATCCTGGCCGTGGCCGATGAAGATCCGCTGGCGCCCGGTATGCGGATGGCCGGCAAGCTGGGGCTGGAAACCGTGACGGATTATCATGACCTTTACAACCCCCGCTACCAGATCCAGCTGATCATTCTTCTGATGCCCGACCCCAACATCCTCAGGGATATCCTCGCGACCCGGCCGCCCCAGATCCGGATTCTCGCCTGTGAGGTTTTCGAGCTGTTCTGGAAGGCCATCGGCGTCGAAGAAAGAAAACTGCGGGAACGCAACCGCGAGGTTGAAACGATCCTGAACGGCCTCGAGGACTTCATCCTGGTACTCAATCCGCAGATGGATATCATCGATGTCAATGACTCCTTCTTGAATAAGATGGGCTACACCCGCGATGAGGTGATCGGCCACAAATGTCACGAGGTGTTTCAGAGAGCCAACCTGCAATGCAACCGGGACGAGGTGGTCTGTCCCCTGAACCAGGCGATTCGGCACAACGGCCCCAGCCACCGCACCATGACCCGTCGCGACCATCAGGGGGGCCTGCGGTATTTCGAGGTTTCTATTTTCCCGATCTGGGAAAAGAAAGGAAAAATATCCAGGTTCATCGAAATCAGCCGCGATATCACCGACCGTAAAAAAGAGGAGGAGGAACTTACCCGCCGCCTCGAGAAAATGGTCGAAGAGCGGACCCGTCAGCTGGAGGAGACCCATGCCAAGTTGATTCACCAGGATAAAATGGCATCCTTGGGAAAACTCTCCGCATCGGTCGTCCACGAAATCAACAACCCCATTGCCGGGGTCCTCAATTTGATTCTGCTGATCAAACGGATCAACGCGGAAGAAAACATCAAGCATCCGGAAACTGGTCGCTTCGATCATTATCTGGAACTGATGGAGACGGAAACGCGGCGAATCAGCCGGATCGTTTCAAACCTGCTGGCCTTTTCACGCCAGGTTAAAATGGAGCGGGCCCCGCTGGACGTCAATCGCCTGATCGAAAAAACCCTTTTGCTGAATGCCAATCTCATCAAACTAAACACGGTACGGGTCGAGCAGCGCCTGGCCCCCGATCTGCCCTCGATTTTTGGTTCCGCGGATCAGCTTCAGCAGGTCTTTATGAATATCGTTTCCAATGCGGTCGAGGCCATGGAAACCAAGAAGGGCGGTACGCTGACGATCGAAACCCGGCCTGCGCCCGGCAATACATCGGTTCAAATCACGTTCAGGGATACCGGCATCGGCATACCCGCGAGCCGCCGCCAGCGATTGTTCGAGCCGTTTTTCACCACCAAGAAAAATGGCAAGGGCGTCGGGCTGGGGCTTTCCGTGGCCTACGGGATCATCCAGGAGCATGAAGGCACCGTCCAGGTATCATCGAATCCCGGGGAAGGGACTGAATTTACTATCGAACTGCCGCGGGGCGCCACGCCAGGCCTGCAGAAAAAAGATGGAGGCCGGGATGAGTAACACCAGGATTCTGATTGTCGACGATGAAAGGATCATGCGCGAATCTTTGGCCGACTGGCTGGCACGGGACGGCTATGCCGTGGAGACGGCTGCCAGCGGCGAGGAAGCGTTGGATAAGTCGAAGGTCACCCGATACGATATCATGCTGGTCGATATCAAGATGGGGGGCATGAGCGGAATGGAGGTGCTGCGGCAGGTCAAATCCGAGGATGCGGATGTGGCCGTGGTCATGATCACGGCCTACGGGTCCGTTTCGACGGCGATCGAAGCCATGAAAAACGGTGCGCATGACTACCTGCTCAAGCCCTTCGATCCGAACGAGATGGGGCTGCTGATCGAAAAAATCATCTCGCAGCAGGCCCAGCTGCGGGAAAATGTTTACTTGCGCGATGCATGCCGCGAGCGGGCGCGGTTCGAAAGCATGATCGGGCAGTCGGCGGCCATGCAGACGGTTTTCGATTTGATCCGTGATGTGGCCGCCACCGACTCGACGGTACTGATCACCGGGGAGACCGGCACCGGCAAGGGGCTGGCCGCCAAGGCCATCCACTCCAGCAGCCCGCGGTCCGCAGGCCCGTTTGTGGCCGTCAACTGCGGGGCGATTCCCGAGCATCTGATGGAGACCGAACTGTTCGGCCATCAGAAGGGGGCTTTTACCGATGCCAAGGAAACCCGAAAGGGGCGCCTGGAACTGGCGCACGGCGGCACTCTTTTTCTGGATGAAATCGGCGAGATCGGCATGCGGATGCAGATCGATTTGCTGCGGGTCCTGGAAGACCGCGTATTTTACCGCGTGGGCGGCACCCAGCCCATGGAAGTGGACTTTCGCGTGATCGCCGCGTCAAACCGGGACCTGAAGGCCGCCATCACGCAGGGGATTTTCCGGCAGGACCTGTTTTACCGCCTGAACGTCATCGCTTTTGAAATGCCGCCGCTGCGCGAGCGCAAGGAAGACCTGCCCCTTTTGGCCGATCATTTCCTGACCCGTTTTTCGTTGGAGACCAACAAACCGATGGACGGCATCAGCCGGGCGGCGATGGATGAAATGATGCTTCACGACTGGCCCGGCAATGTCCGCGAACTCGAAAATGCCATCGAAAGGGCCCTTGTCATCGGCAAAGAACGCAAGATCCGCGCCGAGGACCTGCCGTTTTTCTGTCAGCAGGTCGGTTTTCCGCCGGCCGGCGATTCTCTCAAGGAAGTCGAAAAAGCCCACATTCTGCGGGTGCTCGAGCATCACCACTGGAACATCGCCCGCTGCGCAAAATTGCTCGATATCGATCGCTCGACCCTCTACAGCAAAATCAGACGCTATCGTCTTCAGAAGCCACATTGATCGCCCGGCCCGCATACCACATTCTCGTGGCCCCCATCGGAGACATCGACCCCGCGCTGTGCGAGGCGATCCGCTGCGAGATCGAGAGTATCTATGGGCAGCCGGGTGAAGTGCAGAGCATTTTACGGGCCGTCGATTTCGCTTTCAATCCCGTCCGCCGGCAGTATCACTCAACCCCGATTCTGGCGCAGTTGGCGGCGTCCGCGCCGGCGCGGGTCTTGAAACTGGTGGCGATCACGCATGTCGACCTTTTCATTCCGATCCTCACCCACGTATACGGCGAGGCGCAGTTGGGCGGCAAGGCCG
The DNA here is from genome assembly GCA_963779885.1 of uncultured delta proteobacterium. Taxonomy (GTDB): domain Bacteria; phylum Desulfobacterota; class Desulfobacteria; order Desulfobacterales; family SG8-13; genus JARFQH01. The sequence continues at coordinate 22,746 of CAWAAN010000012.1, forward strand.
CCATCATCTCGACCCATCGGCTGGCAGATGACACCCCGGCCGCCACCAGCGATGCCGCGCTGCTGTGCCGTGCGGTCAAAGAGGCCACTCACGAACTGGGCCACACCTTCAAGCTGCGCCATTGCCCCGAGCGCAGCTGCATCATGCACTATTGTCGCAGCATCAAGGATGTGGACCGCAAGTCGAATCAACTCTGCCGGCACTGCAAGGTTTTTCTGCAGGACGAGCTGAGATCCTTGGGGTTGTAAGAGGTGTGTTAAAGATACGGCGCCTGCGGGCCGCCATCGTGCAATGAAAATTCTAGTTAAAGCGGTTTCGTCAGTTGGGTCAGTTAGGTCAGTTTTGTCATTTTTTTGCCAGCCATCCGATCACATCCTCTTTGCGGGGGACCTTGCCTGCGGATTTGACCTCTCCGTCGACGACCACCGCCGGCGTTACGAAGACCCCGTATTTTGTGATGTCCCTGATGTCGGTGACGTAATCGACCACGGCCTCGACGCCTGCTTCAGCCACCGCCTCTTTGACGATCTTCTCAGTTTCGTGGCATTTTTTACATCCCGGTCCGAGTACTTTGATCTCCATTTTTCCGTCTCCTTCACATAAGAAAGTTAAACAACCGGCGGCGGGACCGGACTGATGGTCATTTTCACCGGCCGAGCAACAGCCTGGAGAGTCGAACGCCTTCATTAAAAAAACTCCTTGGCCTGTTTTTATTTATATTTCGCCATATGACGATATTATTCATCCGTAAAAACGGGGGCGTTTCCGCCGGAAATCCATTTTGAAAAGGGCCATACATCGTCTTTATGGAATATATAGGCTTGATCGCCCGCTGTCAACTCAAAATATCGTTCACAGGGTCATAGCGGGGGATAGCATCGGAGAAAGTAGGACGCTGACAGTCTGCCTGGGAAAAAGGTGGACGCAGGGATGGCTTTCGTCAGGTTCGCAGAAAAATCCGCGTGAGTTTTTCCCAGTCGAGCTGCGGCAGTTGTCCGCAGAGGTCGGAGGTCAGATGCCCCCCGTCGGTGGCCAGTGGACCGGCGGTTTCTTCGATGACCTGGTAGAGACGCGCGATCTCCTTTTCGAAGAACGCCGAGGCTTCGTCCCTGATCATCAGATGCTTCAGGTCCCGCCGCAAATCGGCGGCATCGACCCGCACGAGCCAGTTGCGGGTGTACATGTCGTGATCCAAGGCCCTCGCCGCCCCGAATATCGCCGGGTTGGTGGCCGTGATGACGCCGCTGACCGGTGAGAGAACCCGGGCCGTCCGGTTGCCGCGCGTCAAGGTGATACCCGGCTGCTCCCGCGTCACTTGCTGGCCCAGCAGCGGCGTGTCGATTTGCGAAAAGGGACCGAAGGTGCGGGCGGCAAAATCATCCAGGCCGATCCGTACCGTCTTTTCCTCTTCGATTTTAACCCAGGCATGGCCGCGGTGGAGGTAGTATCCCTGGGGGACCTTGAAACCCTCGATATCGAGTTCGTCCACGGGTGTGACCACAGCGTGGACCGTGAACTGATCATCGAAGTATTGATCGAATTCGCAGTCGGCACAACGATAGTCATTGGTGCAGGCCCTAAACCCGATGCGCCCCTTCATCGAATGCAGGCAGGGCCTTTTCCAGGGCGGCAATTCCCTGAGCCGGTCCTTCCAGGAGACGATGCCGGCCCAAGTCCCCGGCCGGCCCTCGATTCCCCGGTCCCGGGCGGTACGGTTCTCGCGGACCGCCTGGCGCATCTTCTTGTCGTAGCGGCAGGCCGCACACTGGTAATCGATGCCGCAGGACTTGCGGGCGACGACGCCGGCCTGCTTCCAGATGCAGGCCGGTGGGGTTTTTCCGTTGGCCATGTCGGGTGGGAGTGTCGGCTTCATAATACGTGGTCTGCCATGAATTTTTTTAGTAGTGCCTGAAGCGGGCGAGATCTATCGGCGCATCGATAACGCGGTCATGTCTTTTCGCTTTCCCTTCAGGCACTCTGCGGGTTACGGGCCGCTGCGATCAGCTTCTCAGAAACGTTTTGGTCAATTTCTTCCAACCCAGATCGGGCAGGTTGCCATAGACATCCGCCTGCAGCAAGCCACCGTCGGCGGCCAGTGGACCGGCCGTTTCCTCGATCATCGCCTCCAGCGTCCGGACCTCGGCGTTCATCCATTCCAGGCTGCCGGCATCGGACATGAGCTGCTTGACCGTGCCCTTGATGTCGGGCGTCCGAACCATGAAGAGCCAGCCGTCGCCATAGGGTTCGCGGTTGGCGATGCCCGGATTTTCCAGCACGCCGGCGTTGACCTCGACGATGACCCCGTCGATGGGCGACAGCACGTCCGCCAGGTTGTTTTTGCGCTTAAGCCCCCAGCCGGCGCGGCCCTGGTCCAGCTCCTTGCCCATCAGCGGCAGGTCGAGCGCGTCGGCCTGGCCCAGCAGCTTGAGAGCGAAATCGTCCAGGCCGACCCGGATGCCGCCGCCGCTCTCGATGCGGGCCCATGTGTGGCCGTTGTGGAAATAATAGTCCATCGGAACGTCAAACCCCTTGACGCTTTGAATCTCGTGCGGGCGGCTTTTGGTCTTCGGCGCCCAGACGTCCTCGAAATACTGGTCGAAGTCACAGGTGGCGCACTGATAATCGTACGCGCACGCCCGTGTGGCGATGCGGTTGGTCAGCGAATGCCGGCAGACCCTCTCCAGCGCCGGCCGGCGGCGCATGGCATCCTGCCAGCTGACCTGTTTGCCCTTTTCCACTTTCAGATGCATCCCCAGATCGTATTTGCAGGTGGTGCAGTCATAAAAATTGTTGCAGTTTTTATGATCGACCGCACCGGCCTGCATCCACAAGCAGGGGTGCGGGGCATGGGCTTCCTTGTCGGGTTTGACCAGCCACACCTGACCCCCCAGCACCGTGTCGATGGCCTCGCGCTGGCCGAGGTCCGTTCGCTGACCCTTGCGGTAGGAGGAACCATATCCGAGCTGACCCCTTTGGCTTTTCGGTGACTTCTTTTGCATTTGAATTTCTCCTTCAATAGAGTGGTTTGAGTTTCACTACAGGGGTTCAATTGATGTCTTTGCTTCTCTTAGAGCAAGGCCCGTGCCACCTGGGGCAAGAGGTGGTCGATTGTTTTAAGGGTCTGTATTTATTTAGCAATTAGACATAGAGCGACGGATGGGGTGGACGAGGGCGATTTGGACGGCAGTGGGGAATCTCTACACTTGGCGGCTGCGCCAGGCTCTTTTTTGTCAAGGTGAGTTGAAATTTATATTTATTATCAATTTGTTATCAGGAGTGTCGAATTATGCAACACGTCTGTGGTGTTTATCAACAGGTTACGTCGATCCGTTCAACGACGGTAACATCGCGGGAAAAAAGAATCGGGCAGCAAATCGTGGATCATCGGCGGCAAATACCGGCGGCCCAATTACATCTCGTCGTAGGCTTTCAATTTTCGCCTGAGGGTGTTCATTCCGATTCCCAGGCGACGGGCGGTTTGCGACTTGTTCCGCTGCAAGTGCCGATAGACTTGCAGGATGTGTTTTTTTTCCACTTCGGCCAGCGGCATGTCCACGTCGGCTTGCGAGGCCCTGGTGCAGGCCGCGACGGCGCCGGCCTTGTGCAGATGGTCCGGCAGGCAGTGCAGCGATATCGATTGGCCCTGGGCCAGATTGACCGCCGACTGAACGATGGAGCGCAGCTCGCGGATGTTGCCGGGGAACCCGTATTCCATCAGCACGCACAGGGCGGCGTCCTCGATGCCGCAGGGCGGGCCCGGCGCGCAGTATTCCGTCAAGAAGTGCCCGGCGAGCAGCGGAATGTCCTCTTTTCTCTTTCGCAGCGGCGGCAGATGCAGCCATCCGCCGCTGATTCTATAATAGAGGTCCTTGCGGAACATGCGCCGGGACATCATTTCTTCCAGGTTTTCATTGGTGGCGGCGATGAAGCGCACGTCCACCTTCTGCGGTGCGCTGGTGCCCAGTTTGGCATATTGCCCGTCCTGGAGCACCCGCAGCAGTTTGCCCTGGATTTCGAGCGGCATGTTGCCGATTTCATCCAGAAACATGGTTCCCCGGTGGGTCTGCTTCAGAAAGCCGGCGCGCTCCTTTTCGGCCCCGGTAAAGGCGCCGCGCGTGTGGCCGAAGAATTCGGCCTCGAAGAGGCCGGCCGACAGCGAGGCCATGTTGACGGGGGTAAAGGCTTGTGCGGCCCGGGGGCTGGCGGCGTGGATCGCCCGGGCCAGAAGCTCTTTGCCCGTGCCGCTTTCGCCGGTGATCAGGACCGGCACGTCGCTGCCGGCGTGAAGCTCGGCCTCTTTGAGCACTCGCAGAACCGGGTGCGAACGGGTGATGATCGGCGCGAAAAGGGCCGGGTTCGACAACTGCGGCAGGTCCCGGCTTTTTTCGATCGTGAGGATGTCGCGCAGGCGTTTTCGCTCCAGGGTCCGGCCGAGCGACATGGCCAGGTCCTCCGGAGCGACCGGTTTGACCAGATAGTCGTAAGCCCCCTTGCGCAGGCATTGCGTGGCCGTGCGGGCATCGTTGACCGCCGTCACCATGATGCATTCCGTGCCGGGATTGTGGTTCTTGATGATTTCCAGCAGCGCCAATCCGCTGATTTCGGGCATCGTCATGTCGATCAGGGCAATGTCGAAAAATTCTTCCGCTTCGAAACGAGAGGCCGCCCGCCGGGGGTCGTCCTCCAGTTCCACGCCCGGAAAACCGGCCGCGAGGAGCCGACCCTGCATCACCTCCAGGTAATCCCGGTCGTCATCGATAACGATAATCCGCGGGCCCATTTTTATTCTCCTTCGTCAGGTTTAGTCCCATTACGGCATAGTCCAAAATGGATCGCCTCCACAACCTACTATAATCATAATGATTAAATTTAAGATATGCCAATATGGCATATCTTGATCGACGCGTCAAACCCTTTCACCCGCCGGCTAGCGCAACCTTCTATTTTACTAACATACTGAAATTAAAATTAAATATTCCTACAACAGCCGTGTGAACCAAATCGGCACGGCTGTTGCTCTTTATTCGGCAAACGGCCTCGGTCATTGACCTCCTTCCTATTTTACTCAGCCGATGCCTCCCCAAACCCCCTGATCCGGGAGGAATGCCCATGACGTTGAAAAGCAAATTCGATACCGCGGAATTTGCGGTTCTCGCAGAGATGGAACCGCCCAAGGGCGCGGATGTTTCCGCTTTCCTGGCCAACGCCAAGAGGGTCAGGGGGAAAGTGGCTGCATTCGTGGTGCCGGAGATGAGCAACGCGGTCATGCGCATCAGTTCGCTGGGCGGCGCTCTGGTCTTGCAGAACGAAGGGCTGGAAACGGTGCTGCAGGTCTGCTGCCGGGACCGCAACCGGCTGGCGCTGCAAGGTGATTTGCTGGCCGCCAATGCTCTGGGAATCGAGAACGTCATGGCCGTCGGCGGCGAGGACCCGAGTTTCGGCGACCATCATCAGGCACGGGCCGTCAACGACATCGACCTGATCGAGCTGCTGCGGGCGATTCGGAGCCTGCAGAACGGTCGTGACATGGCCGGTATCGAACTGGCCGGTTCACCGCGGTTTCTGGTCGGTTCGACCGCCGATGTCGGCGCCAGGGGCAAATCCACCGAGCTCGAGCTGGCCGAGATGGCCAAACGGGCCGAGGCCGGCGCCCGTTTTTTCATTACGCCGCCGGTGTTCGACTCCACCCTGCTCGCGCCGCACCTCCAGCGCGTCGAGCGCCACAAGACCATCCTCATCCCCACTGTTTTGTTGCTCAAGTCGCTGGGAATGGCCCGTTACATCGAGCGCAACATGCCCCACGTCGCCATTCCGCAGGCATTGATCGATCGGCTCCAGCAGGCGCCGGACAAGGTCCGCGAGTGCATCCGCATAGCGGCCGAACTCGTGTCAGCGTTCAAAAGCGAAGGATTCAAGGGAGTCCTATTGTCGACCATCGGTTGGGAGCAGAAGCTGCCGGATGTTTTGGAAAAAATATAGGAGGTATCATGAACGCTAACACAACCAATAACAGCCGACCGGTCGGGGCGGTGATGGTGCTCGGCGGAGGGATCGCCGGCATGCAGTCCGCCCTGGATCTGGCCAACTCCGGCTATTACGTGTATCTGGTCGAAAACTCATCGGCCATCGGCGGCCTGATGGCGCAGCTCGACAAGACCTTTCCGACCAACGACTGCGCCATGTGAATCATCTCTCCCAAACTGGTCGAGGTCGGCCGGCACCTGAACATCGAAATTCTGACAAACAGCGAACTTCTGCGACTCGACGGAGAACCGGGGCATTTTACGGCCCGTGTGCGGCAGCAGCCCCGCTTCGTCGATCTGGAAAAGTGCACCAGCTGCGGAGAGTGCGCCAAGGTCTGCCCGATCGAGGTTTCCAGCGAATACGACCAAGGGCTTTCGATGCGCCGGGCCGCCTTCAAGAAATACGCCCAGGCCATCCCGGGCGGTTACGCCATCACCAAACGCGGCACCGCCCCCTGCCGGGCGAGCTGCCCGGCGCACGTGAGCGTTCAGGGCTACATCGCCCTGATCAACGCCGGCAAACACCGTGAGGCGGTCGAGCTGTTCAAGAAAGAACACCCCTTTCCAGGGGTTTGCGGCCGGGTCTGCCACCACCCCTGCGAAGGAAAGTGCACCCGCACGGAGGTGGATGAGCCGCTGGCCATCATGAACCTGCACCGGTTTCTGGCGGACTGGGACCGCCAGGCGGAACACCCGTTCGCGCCGCGGAAAAAAGAGGCCCGGGACGAGAAGGTGGCTATCATCGGGGCCGGTCCGGCGGGGCTGACCTGCGCCTACTTTCTCGCTATCGACGGCTATGCGGTCACCGTTTTCGAGCAACTGCCGGTCCTGGGCGGCATGTTGTCGGTGGGAATTCCCGCTTATCGCCTGCCGCGCGACATTATCGCGGCCGAAATACAAGTCATCCGCGACCTGGGCGTGCAGTTCAAGACCGGTGTGGAGATCGGTAAGGACGTTACCATCGGCCAGCTTCGCGGACAAGGTTTCGAGGCCTTTTTCCTCGGGATCGGCTCACAGGAGTGCAAGGTGCTGGGTATCGAGGGCGAAGACCTCGAAGGCGTCCATCCGGGGCTCGAATTTCTCAAACAGGTCAACCTCGGCCACCGAATCAACTTGGGCGACCGGGTGGCGGTAATTGGCGGCGGTAACGTGGCCATGGATGCGGTGCGCACGGCGCGGCGCACCGGCAGTTCCAAGCCCTTTATCATCTACCGGCGCAGCCTGGAGGAGATGCCGGCCAACAGGGAGGAAATCGAGGAGTGCCGTGAGGAAGGCATCGAGATCATGACGCTCACCAACCCACTGCGGGTGATCGCCGCGGCCGGCCGGGTCAAGGCGGTCGAGTGCCAGCGCATGCAGTTGGGCGAGCCGGATGCGAGCGGCCGGCGCCGTCCGATACCGATCCCGGGCAGTGAATTTAGCGTCGCAGTGGATGCGGTCATCCCGGCCATCGGGCAGGAATCGGACTGGGCTTGCCTGACCGATGAATGTGCCTGCACGCTGAGCGACTGGGGCACCCTCCAGGTCGATCCGGTGACGCTGCAGTCCAACGACCCCGACATTTTTGCCGGCGGAGACGCGGTCACCGGCCCCCGCACGGTGGTCGAGGCGATCGGGGCCGGCAAGGAGGCTGCGGTTTCGATCGATCGCTTCCTGCAGGGCCGGGACCTGAACGAAGGGCGGCCGGTCCGCTGGGAGGGCGTCACGGATGTGCCCACCGAAGGCCGCCACCACCTGGCGCGGGTGGCCATGACCCACGCTCCGGCAGCTGAGCGCGTCCAAAACTTCAACGAGGTCCAGCTAGGGTACGATGAGACCGGTGCGCGCCGGGAAACCGAACGGTGCCTGGAATGCGGCGTCTGCTCCGAATGCTACCAGTGCGTGTCGGCCTGCCTGGCCGGCGCCGTGGACCACGGCCAGCAGGCGGTTGACAAAGAGATCGCGATCGGCTCCCTGGTCCTTTGCCCCGGCAGCGAGCCCTTCGATCCTTCCGGCCTGGAGGCCTTTTACCACCACCACAGCAACCCCAACGTGATGACCAGTCTCGAATTCGAGCGACTGTTGAGCGCTTCGGGGCCCACCATGGGGCACCTGGTGCGTCCCTCCGACGAAAAGGAACCGCGAAGGATCGCCTGGCTGCAGTGTGTCGGCTCGCGCGACACCAACCGCTGCGGCAACGGGTATTGCTCGTCGGTCTGCTGCATGTACGCGATCAAGGACGCCATGATTGCCAAGGAACACGCCCACGGCGAACTGGAGTGCGCGATTTTCAACATGGACATCCGCACTTTCGGCAAGGATTATGAAAAGTACTACCTGCGTGCCAGGGAAAAGGCCGGCGTGAGATTCGTCAAGGCACGCATCCACACCATCGATGAGGTCGGCCAACACCGGGACCTGCGCATCCGCTACGTCGACGACAGCGGCAGCGTGCAGGAGGAGTTTTTCGACATCGTGGTGCTCTCGGTCGGGCTCCAGATTTCGGAATCGACCGCCGCTCTGGCGCGGCGTCTGGATGTCGAGCTGGACGGGTATAATTTCGCGGTGACCCGGCCGTTTACGCCCGTGCAGACGTCGCGGCCCGGGGTCTTTGCCTGCGGTGTGTTTCAGGCTCCCAAGGACATTCCCAGCTCGGTGACCGAGGCCAGTGCCGCCGCGTGCCTGGCCGGCGGCGGCTTGGCCGGGGCCCGCAACACCCTGACCCGCAGCCTCGAGCTGCCCGGGGAAATCGATGTGACCCAGCAAGAACCGCGCATCGGCGTGTTCGTCTGCAACTGCGGGGTCAACATCGCCGGTGTGGTCGACGTCAAGGCCGTCGAAGAATACGCCCGCAGCCTGCCGCATGTGGTCTATGCCGGCCAGAACCTGTTTACCTGCAGCCAGGACTCCCAGGAAGCGATGAAGGAAATTATCAGGGAACATCGGCTCAACCGGGTGGTTGTGGCCGCCTGCACGCCGAAAACCCACGAAGGTATCTTCATGGATACCCTGGAGGGTGTGGGCTTGAACAAGTATCTGCTGGAGATGGCCAATATCCGCAACCAGGATTCCTGGGTCCATGCGGACAATCCCCCCCTGGCCACCGCCAAGGCCCGGGATCTGGTGCAGATGGCCGTCGCGCGGGCCGAAACACTTCATCCGCTGCGCGAAAAGGTGATTGCGGTCAATCAGCGGGCGGTGGTTGTCGGCGGCGGGGTGGCCGGCATGACGGCCGCCCTTGGTCTGGCCGACCAGGGCTACGAGGTCGTTCTGATCGAAAAGGAAGATCGACTGGGCGGAATGGCCGGGCGCCTGACCGTCACCATCGAGGGAGACGACGTTCAGAAATACCTCGAAAACCTGATCGGCAAAGTTACCGGCCATCCCGGAATTCAGGTCCTGACGCGCTCTTTGATCGTCGGGTTCACCGGTTTCAAAGGCAACTTCACCACCGAGGTTCTGGTCGGCCCCGGCATGTACGAGCGTAAGGTCAATCACGGCGTGGTCATCATCGCCACCGGTGCCAACGAATACCGGCCCAAGGAATATCTCTACGGCCGGAGCGAGCGGGTGGTCACCCAGGTGGAGCTGGCCCGGCGGTTGAAAGACGCCGGCGCCGCCGACCTGAACCAGGTGGTGATGATCCAGTGCATCGGGTCGCGCAACGAGGAGAACCCGAACTGTTCCCGGATCTGCTGCCAGAGTGCCGTCAAGAACGCGCTCAAGATCAAGACCCTGAGACCGGCGGCCGAAATTTTCGTGCTCTACCGGGATATCCGGACCTACGGCCTGCTGGAGGATTACTACAAGGCGGCCAGAGACGCGGGCGTTCTCTTCTTCCGCTTCGATCCGGACGACCCGCCGGCGGCGGAGGCCGTCGCGGACGGTGTGCAGGTCACCTTCAAGGATCACATCCTGGGGCGGAAATTGCAGGTGCAGGCCGACCTGCTGGCCCTCAGCGCCGGGATGGTGGCGGCCGACACGGAAGAACTGGCCTCGATCGTCAAGCTGGCGCGCACCGCCGAGGGGTACTTCATGGAGGCCCACGTCAAACTGCGACCGGTCGACATGGCCACCGAGGGCATATTTGTCTGCGGGACGGCCCACAGCCCGAAACTGCTGTCCGAGGCGATTGCACAGGCCTACGCGGCGGCCTCCCGCGCGACGACCTTCCTGGCGCAGCACCACCTGACCTTGTCGGCTGTCACCGCCCGGGTAAACACCGATCTGTGCGCGGCCTGTCTCGTTTGCGTGCGCTCCTGCCCCTTCGGGGTGCCGAAAATAAACGCCGAGGGCATCAGTGAAATCGACGAGGCGCTGTGCCATGGCTGCGGCATCTGCGCCGCGGAATGCCCGGCCAAGGCCATAGAGCTCAACTGGTATGAAGACGATCAGATACTGTGCAAGGTTGAATCCTTGCTGGAGGGAGTCTTATGACGTCAGACTTCGAGCCGATCATCATCGCGTTTTGCTGCAATTTCTGAGGATACACGGCCGCGGACCTGGCAGGTTCGATGCGCATGAGCTATCCCACATCCATAAAAATCATACGGGTACCCTGCACCGGCAAAGTCGACAGCCTCCACCTGCTGCGCGCCATGGAGAAAGGCGCCGACGGTGTCTACGTGGTCGGGTGCCGCGAGGGTGACTGCCACTACGACAGCGGCAACTTCAGGGCCCGCAAACGGGTGGAGCAGGTCCGGCAGATTCTCGACACCATCGGGATCGGCGGCCGCCGGGTGCGCATGTGCAACCTGTCTTCCAGTGACGGGCCGCTTTTCGTCAAGTATGCCGAAGAAATGCACGCGCGGATTCTCGAAATGGGCCCCAACCCGATCAAGTCGGCAGTGAAAGAAAAGGCTGCTGCGGCGACCGTTGCGAGCCAGGTGGCCGGGCGGTGAGGGCCGTCATGCTTCGGGCGGCCGCCAGAGGTCATCCAACCGGCGTTACTGTACGAAAGGGGTTCCCGGTCCGATGCGCTTCAAACCACCTAACCGTCAGCGTTTACAGGGTGCCGCAGAAGCCGGGCGTCGGGCGCGCGGACGATCTTTTGGTCTTCAAATGCCCGACAACACAGCAGATGCGGTGCCCTTTGATTGCTGACTCATCGGCTGATCGCGAGCCGTGACAGAAAAGGATGTGATTCATGATTGTCGCCGACAAAAAACCGATCGAAGAAATCATCGCGGAAATCAAGCAGTGTCGCAGCGTGCTGGTCTTGGGGTGCAACGAGTGCGTGACGGTCTGCGAGGCCGGGGGTAAAAAGGAAGTCGGCGTTCTGGCCTCCACGCTGCGGATGTACTTCCTGCAGCAGGGTCGCGAGGTGACCATCGGAGAGCACACCCTCGAGCGGCAGTGCGACCATGAATACCTGGAAGAGATTCGCGAACTCATCGAGAACTACGAGGCAGTGGTGTCGATCGCCTGCGGGGTGGGAATCCAGTTCACCGCCGAGAAGTACCACTCCAAACCGGTCTATCCGGGAGTCAACACGCTTTTTATGGGCGCCACCGAAGCGCGCGGCGTCTGGGCCGAACGCTGCCAGGGCTGCGGGCAGTGCATTCTGGCGGTTACCGGAAGCATCTGCCCGGTATCGCGCTGCGCCAAACGAATCCTGAACGGGCCGTGCGGCGGCTCGACCGCGGGCAAGTGCGAGATCAACAAAGACGTCGATTGCGCCTGGCAGCTGATCATCGACCGTCTGAAGGCATTGGGGCGCATGGAGGATTATGAAAAAATCTGCCCGCTGAAAGATTGGTCGAGCGATCGGGCGGGCGGACCCCGAAAAGTGATCAGGGAGGATGTGAAGCTATGAGCGCCAAGACACCGAGCAAACTGGAACAGATACTGGTCGCCGGACACCTGGCCGTCACCTCCGAATGCGGACCGCCGCGCGGCAGCGATCCGGAGGTGATCGCCGCGAAGGCCAGCCTGCTGAAAGATCATGTCGATGCCGTCAACGTGACCGACAACCAGACCTCCATGACGCGCATGTGCAGCCTGGCCGCCTGCATCCGGCTCAAGCTGCTGGGAATGGAGCCGGTCCTGCAGATGGTGACCCGCGACCGCAACCGCATCGCTATTCAGAGCGACATTCTCGGTGCGGCCTCATTCGACATCCACAACATCCTGTGCCTGTCCGGTGATCACCAGAGCTTCGGCGACTGTGCCCAGGGGCAGAACGTCCATGACATCGACTCGATGCAGCTGATCCAGACCGTGCGCCACATGCGTGATGACGGTAAATTTCTGGGCGGCGGCGACATCAAGCGGCCGCCGCGGATGTTCGTCGGCGCGGCGGCCAATCCGTTTGCGGATCCTTACGAGATCCGGGTTCCGCGGCTGGCCAAGAAGGTGGCCGCAGGCGCCGAGTTCATTCAGACGCAGTGCATTTATAACCTCGACAAATTCGAAGACTGGATGAAAAAGGCCGCCGATCGCGGGTTGACCGACAAGGTCTACATTCTGGCGGGCCTGACGCCGATGAAATCGGTCGGCATGGCGCGTTACATGAAAAACCGGGTTCCGGGCATGGATGTCCCCGACGATGTCGTCAAGCGCCTGTCCGACACCCCCAAGGAAAAGCAGGCCGAGGAGGGCGTTACGATCTGCGTCGAGGCCATAGAGCGCTTGAAGGAAATAAAGGGCGTGGCCGGGTTCCACATCATGGCCATCGAGTGGGAGGAGAAGGTTCCCGAGATCGTCGAGCGCGCCGGGCTCTTCCCGCGGCCGAGTGTGAATTGAGGAAGAGAGGTTTACCGCCGAGGCGCGGAGGTGCAGAGAAAAATCATTCGGCGGGCCTGATGTATCGGCGATATACCAACAATCAATGATAAATCTTCAACCATAAACATCATAAGGAGGTGCAGCATGGCATTGCAGAAAAGAATCCTGGTCGTTGACGATGAGCCCGATTTTGCTTCCATCGTGCAGGGCAACCTGGAAAAAGAAGGCTTCGAAGTCGATGTGGCCTACAACGGTGTCGAAGGATTGCAGAAGGTCCAGTCGAATCCGCCGGACGCCATCGTCCTGGACGTGATGATGCCCGAAAAGGACGGTTATGTGGTGTGCAAGGAACTCAAGGGGGACGACAAGACCTGCAATATTCCCATCATCCTGCTGACCGCGGTCGCCTCGCACGTCACTTCCACGCGCTACACCCACCGTGAAGGGATGTCGACCGAGGCGGACGATTACATCGCCAAACCGGCCTCGGCCGAAGAGATCACCAAGAGCCTGAAGCGATTATTGAACGTCAGCTAGCACTTTAACCGACGCGCGCCGGTATGAATCCGGCGCCTGTCGAAAGACGAAGCGGGTCGGCCGGTTGAGCTCGTTAGCCTGGAGATTCCGGTCCGGTGTACGATGAAGCATGAAAACTAGCTCACCTGATCTAACCGACCAAACTGACTCAACTGATATAACTGTACTTCTGCGGAGGAACCGATGTCGTCGCCGGTAACCGTGATCAAGAAAAGAAAAGGTTCCACATTCAAGGACGAACTCATGGCCCTGCTGCCCGACGGCGGCAACCTCAACGCGTGCCTGACCTGCGGTCTCTGCGCCTCCGGCTGTCCGGCCACCGGACTGGAGGACATGGATCCGCGTAAATTCCTGCGACTGGCGGCCCTTGGTCTCGACGAAGAGGTGCTGAACTCAAATTGGGCCTGGATGTGCACCATGTGCCAGCGCTGCGTTTACGCCTGCCCGATGAAAATCGACATCCCCCAGCTGGTGTTCAACGTGCGCAACCGCTGGCCCAAGGATCTGCAGCCGAAGGGGATTCGCGGTTCCTGCGAGATGGCCTTCAAGCATAAGACCTGCAGCGCCATGGGAGCGTCTGAGGAGGACTTCCAGTTCGTGGTGGAGGACGTGCTGGAAGAGTATCGTGAAGCCCAGCCGGAGTTTGCCCAGATGCAGGCGCCCCTCGACAAGGAGGGCGCCGAATTTTTTCTGAATCAAAACTCCCGCGAGCCGGTCACCGAACCAGATGAAATGGTGCCGCTATGGAAGATTCTGCACCGGGTCGGTGCGGATTGGACATACGGCAGCAAGGGTTGGGCGGCCGAAAACTACTGCCTGTTCTGTGCCGATTTGGAAAACTGGGAGAGAAATGTCCGCATTAAGGCCAAGGTGGTCGATGACCTCAAGAGCCGGATCTGGCTCCACACCGAGTGAGGGCACGAATTTTTCTCGGTCCAGGTCGGGCTGAAAAAATTCAACATCCCGCACACGTATGAAGTCAAGAGCATCATCGAATACTATGCCCAGTGGGTACGTGAAGGAAAGCTTAGACTCACTGCCGACTGGAACAGGCATTTAAAGGTCAAGTTCACCGTCCAGGACCCCTGCCAACTGGTGCGCAAATCCCTGGGCGACCCGATCGCCGAAGATCTGCGTTTTGTGGTGAAGTCCTGTGTCGGCGAAGAGAATTTCATCGAGATGACACCGAACCGCTCCAATAATTTCTGCTGCGGCGGCGGCGGCGGGTTTCTGCAATCCGGTTTTTCCGAAGCCCGTCGTCATTACGGCCGGTTGAAGTTCCAGCAGATCGACTGCACCGGCGCCGATTACTGTATAACCCCCTGCCACAACTGCCACTCCCAGATTCACGACCTCAAAGAGCATTTCGGCGGGCACTATCACACCGTCCACCTGTGGACCATCATCTGCCTTTCGCTTGGCATCCTGGGTGAAAACGAACGGTCATACCTGGGGCCGGACCTGGCGGAGGTAAACATGTATCCTTAGAAGTTGGGACGGTTGGGTCGGTTAGGTCAGTTAAGTCAGTTCGGGGTTGGTTGAGTCAATATTCAGACCTCATTGTAACCCAGACTGATGCCGCTCATCTAACGGACTCAACCGACTCAACCGACCTAACTGTCCAACTGCCTTTCACCATGAAAGTCTTCTGCATCCTCAGTGACGAGCGAGCGGTTCAACTGAAGTCGCCGGCCATTTTTTCCAGCGTGCTGAAACGCCAGGGGATCAAGGGGACCTACGTGCCGTTCTCGGTAAAGCCGCAGGACCTGGGGCAGGCCATCCAGAGCCTGAGGATCCTGCACGTTGCCGGCGCCAACATCACCGTTCCGTACAAAGAAGCCGTCATCCCTTTTCTGGATTTTTTATCCGAAGGGGCCAACATCATCGGCGCCGTCAATACCATCGTGCGCGATGGCGACCGTCTGAAGGGTTACAACACCAATGCGATCGGGATCATGGACGCCTTGGGCCAGGCGGCCTTCGAGGTGGACGGGAAGAGGGCGCTTGTATTCGGGACCGGAGGAGCGGCCAGGGCCGTGGTATTCATTCTCAATTGGCTGCGGGCTTCAAGGATCTATGTCGCCGGTCGGAACCCGGACCGTGCGCGTGCCATAAGCGCCGCTTTCGGCGGGGAGGCGTTGGAAACGGCTTCGCTGTCGGGCCGGTCGCTGCCGGTCGACATCGTGGTCAATGCCACGGCCGTCTCCAGCAGCGACGAATCACCGGAAATGGCCGAGGTGGTGCGGCATCTCGAGGTGCCCGGTTGCCGGCTGGTTTTCGATCTCAACTATGGGCGCCGCGAAAATTTCTGGTGCGAGATGGCTCAGCAGAGGGGGGTAGTGTTTATGGATGGCCTGTCGGCCCTCGCGTTTCAGGCCCGCCGCACCTTCGCGTTGTGGACCGGACTTCAGGTACCGCCGGAGGAGTTCGTAAGGGCCTTGCAGGAGAATTTAGAAGTCTAACAGCCATTATTTTTTGTTTGTTGTATCTGGCTCTTGCAGTCTCGAATGTACTCGGTCATGTGACTATGGGCTCGACTGATGCTCCAGCCTTTCTGCAATCCAAATCTTGATCAATGATTGCCGTGGAACCCCCAGGCGCTGTGCTTCCTTGTCCAGCCTCTGAATCATCCAGACGGGAAAATCGACGTTGACTCTTTTTTGATCTCGCCCGGGTCTCTTGGCACTGGTCAGATCCAAATGTTTCAGTATATTGTCGCCGTCATCGAATTTTTTATCGAACTCTTTCGCTTTCACATAATGCTATCTCCTCTTCTCGAGACCGGCGGATCAGGTGAGGGGCTTATGGGCTAAAGCCTGGATGCCTCTTGAACCTGACCGGAAAGCCTGGTATCGATTCTCGCTGCCGCGGGTTGGGAAACTTTGAACAGCAGCCAGAGAGACAGGGCGAGGACGGCCAGCTCGGCACCCAGGGTGACCTGCAAGGAGGTCAAGGCGACCGCGTCAACAGCGGATAATGTCAGCGCCGGGTCGCCGCCTGCCTGAGCGAATGGAATGCCGGTTTGGGGAGTGGCCAAAAGAACAAATAGGAAGCGCAGTATCGCACTCGTCATCAGCACCATTGATAACACAATGCCCACCATGCTCGCCCCCAGGCCGATCCAGATCGTTTTCAAAACCGCGGCCTGAGAAGGCCGGGTTTCAGGATCGGCAATCTTTCTGGCCACGCGGGTATACCGGAAGAACCAGAAGGTGGTAAACGCCATCTCCAGCAAGCCGATATAGGTAAAGTAATTGCTCAGATCGATACCCTTGCGTTGGGCCGATCCGGGGCTGCTCACAAACACGACGTAGATGAGCAGCAGGACGGGAATGGTCAGCATCACCAACTGCAACCAGAAACCAACCCAGCCGATACGCTCAAATTTCCTGGCAAGTTTTTCCGGGTTCGATGGTTGCCATTTTTCAGGCAAATTTTTCAGCATAACCGATCCCTTTGGTTTCCTTGGTTTTAAAATAAAGAAATTTCTCTATAATAGCAGCGCCGGTAAAAATCAATGCATTTTTATCGATATACTGGTAAGGATACAGCAGCCTGATGTCAAATGATAGAAAGCATCCATCACCCATAAGGTCGAACGCGTCACCAGGGATCCCTTCGACATGTTGATTTCCTATGCACGTTACAGCGACACCATCCGCAGCCGGCTTGTTGCGGCAGCTTCTCGGCGACACCGTCCACAATAAGACTCAAAGGGCCGTCCGCCCCCTCTTCCTGGCCCGGTAACATAAAAGGAACGACGAATGATCGCCGCGGGCAGCCAGTCGCATAGTAACCGGATCGGGATGGCAACCAGCTTGATCCCGCTCGGTTTTTTTTGCGTCTTACTCTATCTCCTACCGCGGGTGAGCGCCGGCGAGGTTGTTTTTTTCGAAGTTGATTGGGTTCCCAGCCTGGGTATTCGATTATCGGTTTTAATCGACGGGTTGAGCCTTCTCTTTGCGCTCGTGATTTCTTGCGTCGGGTTCTTTGTCGGTCTCTACGCCGCTGATTATCTGGGCCAGCATGTCCGGATCGGTCGATTTTACCTGTACCTGAACGGCTTCATGATCGCGATGCTCGGATTGGTTCTCGTCGACAACCTGATGGCGCTGTTTGTTTTCTGGGAGTTGACCACCCTCTTTTCATATTTGCTCATCGGTTTCGAGCACGAATCCGAAACGGCACGGGCCAGCGCCAGACAGGCCCTGCTGGTTACCGGGGCCGGCGGGTTGGCGCTCCTGGTGGGGTTCCTGCTGCTGGGATTCATCAGCGACACCTATGCGTTTAGCGGACTGGTTCAGGATGCCGGCCGGATTAGGCAACACCCGCTGTACCTTCCCATTTTGCTGATGGTTTTTGCGGGGGCCTTCACAAAATCGGCTCAATTCCCTTTTCATTTCTGGCTGCCGAATGCCATGAGCGCTCCCACGCCCATCAGTGCATTTCTGCACTCGGCGACCATGGTCAAGGCCGGCATATACCTGCTGGCGCGCCTGCACCCCGTGTTGGGCGGTACACCCCCGTGGATGGGCACCCTGGTCATCATCGGGGGCATCACTGCCCTGGTCGGGTCGATTCAGGCCATAACCCAATCGGACTTGAAGCGGATGTTGGCCTATACGACGATGATGGCCCTCGGCATTCTCACCATGTTTCTGGGCGGTAAAACGACCCCGGCCCTGACCGCCGCCATGACCTTTTTTCTGGTTCATTCGCTCTACAAGTCGTCCCTGTTTCTGGTGGTCGGCATTATCGATCACCAAACCGGGACCCGGCAGCTTGAGCACCTCGGCGGATTGTTCAAAGCGCTGCCCTTCACCGCCTTCGCCGTGGCCGCGGCCGCTCTTTCGATGGCCGGGTTTCCGCTTTTTTTCGGATTCATCGGCAAGGAAATCATGTACAAGGGCGCCTTGACCGAAGAACTGTTTCCGGGGTTTGCCACGACGGCCGCGGTGCTGTCGAATTCCCTGATGATGGCGGTGGCCGGCATCATCGCCCTCAGACCATTTCTGGGGCCGGTGAAAAAGACGCCGCAGTCGCCCACGGAAGCTCCTTGGACCCTGTGGATCGGGCCGGTGTTGATGGGCAGCCTCGGCATCGTTTTCGGCATCGTGCCCGGCGTGGTTTCGAGCTGGCTCGTCGAGCCGGCGGTACGGGCTTTTCATTGGACCACGGAAGACATTCAGCTGAAGTTGTACCATGGAATCAACGAACCATTGCTGCTGAGCATGGTCACGCTTTGCCTCGGAACAGTCATATATTTTCTGCGCCATAAAATCCGGCGGGCCCTGTTAATGGGATTCCCTCGAAGTCCCTTTACGGCGGAAGGCGTTTATACCGCTCTTCTCGAACTGCTCGCCGGGCTGGCCGGGACTCAAACCCGTGTTCTTCAAAACGGCTCCCTGCACCGCTATTTGGTGGTCATCATCGGATCGGTCACACTGGCCGTTGCCGTCCCGCTCGTGGCCAACCTGGCACAGGTTCCCTTCCTGTCGGTGGACGACTTTGCCGGTGCCGGGCATACGGGAACGCTTATCGCTGTCATCATCGCGGCGGCCGTTGTTGTGGTCCTCGCGACGAGATCCCGGCTCCTGGCGATATGCGGATTGGGAGTCATCGGCGTCGGCATTGCCATGCTTTTTCTCATTTGCGGGGCGCCGGACGTGGCGTTGACCCAACTTCTGGTGGAAACCCTGACCATCATCATCGTCACCCTCGTCCTGTTGCGGCTGCCGCCTCTGGCGCGCCAAAAACCGGGGCAGGGTTTCGGCCGCATGCTCAACGGGATGATCGCCGCGGCGGTTGGCATCCTGATAACGGCTCTCATTCTGGAGGTGAACCAGCGTGAGCTGGATCGATTTGTCACCGAATTTTTTGAAGCCAACAGCGTCATCGCGGCCCACGGACGCAACATCGTCAACGTTATTTTAGTCGATTTTCGAAGCCTGGATACGCTGGGTGAAATCACGGTGGTGGCCATTGCGGGCCTGGCCGGCTGTGCCCTGATCAAAACCCGAAGGAAAAACTGATGCCCTCACTGGTTTTAAGAGTCGCCACGCGCCTGCTGGCCGGATTAATTCTGGTCTATGCCGTCTATCTGCTGCTGCGCGGCCACAATGCGCCCGGGGGCGGGTTCGTGGCGGCCCTGGTGGCCGGGACCGGTTTTGCCCTGGTCGCTATATCCGAAGGGCCTGCCGCCGTGCGCCGTGCACTGCGCGTCGAGCCCGAACGGTTGGCGATGTGCGGTCTGGGGCTGGCGATTGCTTGCGGCCTGGCCGGGACGATGGCCGGCCGGCCCTTCTTGACGGGCCTGTGGTGGGTCGTGCAGACTGACGTGTCGACGACCCTGACCATCGGCACGCCGCTTTTTTTCGACATCGGTGTGTTTCTATCGGTTTTGGGAACCCTGCTGACGCTTATTTTGGCACTGGAAGAAAACTGACGTGGAAACCGAGTTCGCTTTTCTGGTCGGCGCCATGGTGGCCGGCAGTATCTACCTGATTCTGGATCGCAACCTCATCCGGTTTATCTTCGGTCTGGTTTTGCTCGGCAATGCGGTCAACTTGCTCATATTCACGGTGGGACGTTTATCCAGCAGCCGGCCACCGTTGATTTCAGAAGCGGGGACGGTGCCGGGGGCGCCGGTGGCCAATGCGCTGCCGCAGGCCTTGATCTTGACGGCCATCGTCATCGGCTTTGCGCTGTTGGCATTTGTTTTCGTGCTTTTCTACCGCGCCTATCAGGAAGTCGGTACGGTTGACACGGAATTGATGCGGGTCGCCGAACCCGATGACGCCAGGCGGCGTGCGGCCGCGATCGCGGAAACGGGAGAACGCCGGTGAGCAGCCTGCTGGTATGGCCGATAGTTCTGCCGTTGGCAACCGCCGTTGTGCTGCTGCTGGTCAAGCCCCCGGCAAGGGTGGCCAACACCATGGCCTTGAGCGCCGCCGTGCTGCACTTGATCGCCGGCGGCATGGTTTTTTACCGTGTCCACCACACCGGCATTTTCGCAACCCAGATGGGTGACTGGCCGGCGCCTTTCGGGATCACCCTTGTCGCCGACCATTTGAGTGCGGTCCTGGTCGTCATCACCGCCGTGATCAACCTGGCCGTGATGGCATATTCCAGATCGGACATTACGGCTGGCCTCGTCACCCGTGGTTATTACCCGTTGATGCAGATTCTGGTCGGCGGTATTTGCGGAGCCTTTCTGACCGGCGACCTGTTCAACCTGTACGTCTGGTTCGAGGTCATGCTGATGGCATCCTTCGGGCTTCTGACGCTGGGCCAGGACAGAAGCCAGCTCGACGGCGGGGTGAAATACGTCGTCATCAATCTTTTGTCCACCCTGTTGCTGTTGTCGGGGATTGCCTTGCTGTACGGGCTGACCGGAACCTTGAACATGGCCGACCTGCACCTGAAGGTTCAAGCGATCGACAACCAAGGCCTGCTGACGGCGGTGGCCATGCTTTTCATGGGAGCCTTCGGCATCAAGGCGGCCCTGTTTCCGCTTTTCTTCTGGCTGCCGGCCTCTTACCACACCCCGCCGGTTGCCGTGTCCGCCATCTTCGCCGGATTGCTGACCAAGGTGGGCGTCTATGCCCTGATAAGAATGTTCACGCTGGTATTCACCATCGATGTCGCCTACACGCATGGGGTGTTGATCACGGTGGCGGCGCTGACGATGATCACCGGCGTGCTGGGCGCGGCGGCGCACAGTGATTTCAGGCGCATCCTCTCGTTTCACATTATCAGCCAGGTCGGATACATGGTCCTGGGCCTGGCGCTCGACACCTCCCTGGCGCTGGCCGGCGCGGTGTTTTATCTGATTCACCATATCATCGTCAAAGCCAACCTCTTCCTCGTGAGCGGTGTCGTCCAGCGCTCGAGCGGGTCATTCGAGCTGTCGCACAACGGCGGCATTTACCGTCATCACGGATGGATCGCCCTGTGCTTTTTCATTCCGGCCTTTTCCCTGGCCGGTTTTCCGCCGCTGTCCGGGTTTTGGGCCAAAATGATCCTGATTCGCGCCAGCCTCGAAATCCATCAGTATCTGGTGGCCGGCATTGCGGCGGCTGTCGGTCTGTTGACCGTTTATTCGATGACCAAAATCTGGGGCGAAGCATTCTGGAAGCCGTCGCCTATCGTTGACAAGCGTGACGCGCCATTGTCGGCGGCCGGGTTTTCGGGGTGGATGCTCACCCCCATTTTCGGGTTGGTGGTTCTGACGGTGATCATCGGCTTGGGCGCCGAAGTGTTTGTCAAGATTGCCCTTCAGACGGCCGAAGAGCTGCTGCACCCGGAAATCTACTTAAAAGCGGTTTTGGGGCGGGCATGATCGATCTTTTCCTGTTGAACATATTTCTGGCGGTCGGGTTCAGTGCCATCATGGGGCACTTCAGCCTCGGGGGCTTTCTGGCCGGTTTCGGCATCGGGTTCGCCGCTTTGTGGCTGACAAAACCGCTGTATGACAACAGCGGCTATCTGACACGCCTGCCGAAAGTGGTGATGTTGCTGGCCTACTTCGTCAAAGAGCTTTTCATTTCGAACTTTCGGGTCCTGTGGGACGTGATCACACCCAAACATATCAGCCGCCCGGGGATCATCGGGGTCCCTCTGGATGCCCGAACCGATCTGGAAATCATGCTCGTGGCGAACCTGATCTCTCTGACCCCCGGGACCCTGAGCCTCGAGGTTTCCGAGGACAAAAAGACCCTGTATGTTCACGTGATGTTCCTCGATGATGTGGAAGAGACACGCCGTTTGATCAAAATGGGGCTTGAAAGACGCGTGTTGGAGGTGATGCGCTGATGCCGGGTGGGGATGTCCTTGTTAGTTATGCCAGCCGATTCGCGTTGGTCGTTTTGCTCTTCAGCATGGCGCTGGCGTTTGTGCGCCTCGTCAAAGGGCCGGCGGCCGCCGACCGGATCGTGGCGCTCGATTTGATCTCGTTTCTCACGGTCGCCTTCATAGCGGCCTACTCCGTTTATGCCCGGGAAACGTCTTTTCTGGATGTCGCCATCGCCTATGCGCTGATTGCGTTTCTGGGAACCGTCGCGCTCGCCCGGTTTCTGATGCGTTCGGTGAAACCGACCCCTGAACCGGAAGCGGTGCAGCGAGAAGACCATGAGTGAGATCATCACAGCCGGACTGCTGGTTTCAGGCAGCCTTTTTTCCCTGGTGGCGGCCCTCGGCATGCTGCGGTTGCCGGACACCATCATGCGGATGCATGCGGCCACCAAGGCCGGCACGCTCGGGGCCGGACTGATACTGATTGCAGAAGCCACATTTTATCATGAGTTGGGGATGACGCTGCGGGTGCTGACCGCGATAGCGTTTTTACTGCTGACCGCTCCCGTCGCCGCCCACCTGATTGGCCGGGCCGCGTACCATTCCGGAATCAAGCTGTGGAAGAAAACCTGGATTGATCAGCTCAAAGAGGTATATCCGCAGGATTTACGCCGCAAAGACCCGCCTTGAAACAGCGAATCCTCCCGGCCCGAAAACTGATCACAGCACCCAACAGTGCGGCACGCTCCGGGCCGGACACCCCTCAAAGCTGAGAATGATTTTGCGATAAATGCCGACCGGCATCAGCTATTATCTTTTTTTGTCAGAAGATAGTATCCGACCGCGAGGGCGACGATAATGACACCGATCCCGATCAAGGTGAGGCTCGGATAATCCTTCAGGTCCAGGACGATGACCTTGCGGGCGATAGCGATCATAGCCACCATGAACACCACTTCAACATGCACCATTTTTTGGGTGAGATACATTTTCACGGTTTCCAATAGTTCGATCCCGATCAACACGATCAAAAACATGCCGAATATTTCCAGCAGCTCATCGATTTCGAGCAGAAACACGGGAGGGGTGATAATGTCTTTTACAATAAACCAGCCCAGTTCAACGGTGGCCAGGCAGACAACCAGCGACATCATAATCAACAGCGCGATAACCACGACCCTTTCAATCTTCCCGTGAAGTTGCATCACCTGCTCCTCTGCCGTGTCAAATTGTTCACGAGTGCCTTGTCACGCATGAATTGTCTATATTGCCGCTATCCGCTAACCCGAACCGTCATATAAAACTACACCAAAATGGCACAGCCTCGTAGGTTGGGCTGAGCGGAGCGAAACCCAACATCGGCGAAGGCCCATCATTTCTTGTTGGGGTTCGTTACACTCACCCCAACCTACCCGCCGCCCGCACTTGCCGCGCCCGAGGCCATCGAAAGATCGCGGAAGGGCACACCGGCGTGGCCACCCGCGAATTGTTCAGGGGCGTGGTTCGTTATCGGTTATCTGCTTCGGTCTTTGCGGCGGGGCGCCGATGACCGGTGTGTGCGGCATGCCGCGGGGCAGGTTGAGCTTGTTCTTTTCTTGCCGGCTGCGCCAGAGATACCCGCCCAGGGCGCCGCCGGCGCCGGCCAGCGTCAGAAGCCCCAGCGACATGAACTGCATCAGGATCAGAAACCCACCGACTCCAGCCGCACCCGCAAATGCCAGGCCGACCTTGATATTGGCCCGCCGGTCGGAGCGCCGCACCGCTTGCAGGGTTTCCTGGTGGGCCTGCTTGACCAGCCGCGTCTTGGCCCGCTCGGCGTTGACCCGGATCGCCTCCCGTTCCCTGGCATACTGCTCCTTCAGACGGCCGATGTCGTCCTTGCGCTGGTGCGCGGCGATCGACCCAAACCAGAACGCGGTCAGCAAGCCGGCAATCACGACCGGAACCGCCACCCGCAGCCAGCCCCAGTTTTGCAGCTCGCCGGGCGCCGTCAGCACGAGGCCGATCGTTATGACTTGCAGAAGCAGGATGCCGGGGATGAATTTCAGCATGGGATCCAACTTTACGTTAATTGATGTCTTTTGGCATCAGCCACGTAAAATAAACAGGAGTATGCATCTGACTCTCGTTTGGAATTACTAAGCTATTGGAATTAAAGTTTTTCTGAGGTTTAAAACGCCCGATGACCCAATTGCTATCAAGCTTTATTAATTCAATTGGTTACATCTAATTAACCGTGGTTAACAGCATGCCCCCATAAAATAAATACGGTTGAAAACATAGCGTTCGATGCCTCAGGGCTCATTCAAGTGACATAGCGGACGGGGCCCGATTATATGAAGAGCAGGTTGCCCAGCAGGAAATCCCCCACCCAGTGGAGCAGGGTCCTGAACATGTTCCACAGGCCGGGAACATTAATAGCGACGATGAGAATGATAAATCCGGCGCCGGTGCGGCCTAATTTCTCGTAGGGCCCGCGCAGGTCAAGGGGCAAAAGGTACTTGAATAGATGGCTGCCGTCCAGCGGCGGAATGGGGATCAGGTTGAACATCGCCAGCACGATGTTCAGGAGGGCCACGTGCAGAAAAATACCGGCGATGTCGGAACCGGCAAGATTTCCTGAAAACAAGTGAACACCGTTGAGCAGCAGAATCATTATGACGGCGATCAGGAAATTGACGGCGATTCCGGCGCCCGAGACGCAGATGTCACCCAGTACCGTGCGACGATAGTTGGCGGGATTTACGGGGATCGGCTTTGCGCCGCCGATGATAAATGTTCCGCCTGAAATCAAATAAGCCGCGATGGGGATGGCGATCGTCCACACCGGGTCGATATGGGGAACAGGGTTCAACGTTATACGGCCCAGCCGCTGGGCGGTGTGGTCTCCAAACAGCAGCGCAGTGAAGCCATGCGCCACTTCATGAAGCACGATGCTTTCGATTAAAAAAGCGACGACGACAATTTTCACGAGCATTTCATCCATGGGCACCACCTTGTGAACCCTATCACGAAAAGTCTTTAAACGAGACAGTTATTTCGAAACGGCGCTGGTACTCGAGGTCGTTACGGTCAAGGCCATACCGATTTGATGCCTTGATTCGGGCCACGGCCGGTGGGGGCCTCATCGGCCGGGAACCGCTCTGCGAAAAAGGAGTTTGACTCGCAAGAAGCCGCCTCATGTCGCATCGTGCCCACGCTATAGAAATTTCAGAGAACCCCGACTGCTTTATAATACACCTCACCCGGAAATTCAGAGATATGGGGTTTTGACCCCATTGTTTCCCCCTGTGCGCCACCCGATGATAATGTCAGGTGCGCTGGGGAACCTCATTGGGCTCGCTCAAAAATAACGTCACGCACCAGGTGCCGTTGCCATTCCGTCCGCTTGCGTCGCTATAACCCGGAATATTCAGCCATTCCAGCTTTTTCGCGCGCTGACGTCCGGGCATTTCAACGCCGGAAACCATCGATGGTTCTTCTCGAGCCCTGAACCCTGTCCGAAAACTCGTCAAGTTAATGAAAGGAGTATGAAATGAAATGGGGAAAGATGAATCGTCCGAGCCATACCTTTATCGTGGTGTTGGGAGTGATCCTTGGTATGACCTTATCCGTCTCGGCTCAATCGACCAATCAGCAGATGGGCATACCCGAAAAGGCGGATCCCATTCACCAGACCTACATTCCTGTTGTCACTGGTGATTTCGATGCGATGATGAAAAATGACGTGGCCGCCAAGCCGGAGATCATGCAGCGGCAGATGGAGCTGCTGAAGCGGCGGTATGACCTGAGCGACAATTCGGCGGAGATGAAAATGTCGGGCGGCACGAAACCCCTTCAGAAGGGAGTGCGGGTGCGGCTACCGCAGGACATGACCTGGGAGAAGCTGGCCGGTATGTCGCCCGCGGAGATCAGGGATAAGGGCGTTTTTCCGGAAGGTTTTCTGCCCTTGCCGCATGCCAAGCACGAAACCGGCGGCCAGGTGATTCCGGAAAACCAGATTGAGCAGATACAGAAAATGGAAAGCCGAAATTTGCAGCGCTTCGATGTGGAATTCGACTTACCGCAGCATTTGCTGCCCGAATTTCCGCCGCCTATTTTTCTGACCAGCCGTCCGGATCTCGGCGACGTGTCCCAGGGGAAGCTGCTGTCCATCAAAAACTACTTTGACATCATGCATGGAATTCTGACTCCGGTGCAGATGGAGGGGCTCAGGCTGCTCCTGACCCCGTTTCCGCAGCAGCAGTTCAATCAGACCGCCGACCGGAAAGTCGAGGAACCCACCCTGGGTATCAGCTGCCTGGACTGCCACACCAATGGCCACACCAACGCGGCCTTTCACCTCAATCCGGATACGCGGCCGCACATAGCGCGCCTGCGGCTGGATACCGTGAGCCTGAGAGGCGTCTACAACCAGCAGATTCACGGCTCCAAACGCTCTTTGCGCTCAATCGAGGATTTCACGCAATTCGAGCAGCGCTCGGCCTATTTCGACGGAGATCAGGTCACGGCGGCCAAAAAAGGGGCCAATTTTCCGGATCGTGCCAGTCAGGTAATGATGATGGCCCAGATGCAGAACATTTTCGATTTTCCGCCCGCGCCCAAACTGACGGTCTTCGGCAAGCTCGACCCGACCAAGGCGACGGAGCAGGAAATGCTGGGCCAGGAGGTTTTCTTCGGCAAGGGCCGGTGCGCCGAATGCCATCCCGCACCTGTCTATCTGGACGACAAGATGAACGATTTGAAAGTAAACCGCTTCTACAAGCCGCACATGTCCAACGGCGAGTATATCACCGCCGTCGGGCCTATCAAGACGTTCACGCTGCGCGGCATAAAGGATTCGCCTCCGTATCTGCACGACGGAAGGCTGCTGACTCTCGAGGACACCGTCGAATTCTTTAATGTCGTCACCGGCGTCAACCTGAATCAGAAGGAGAAAGAGGCGTTGGTGGCGTTTATGCGGCAGCTGTAATGCCCTCCCTCAATCCCTCCCACAAATAAAAAAACTCCTCCCCCTTTACGGGGGAGGACGGGTGAGGGTGGATAAAATGAATTTTCTTCCTTGTTAACTCACGATAAACCAATACCCACGAAGCCGCTATCGGCAAAATCGACAACGATCAGTTGATGAAGCTCATGAGCCTGGGGCTCACCTATGACGAGGCAGTCAACTGGATTATTCAGGGGCTCTTGAAATAGCCGCCGCGTCTCCGGCGGTGCTCGTGACTGGAGGGTTTTTTAATCTCACCAATGGCCGTCAGGCCAGGCTGCAGACAGAATCCTTGCCGCCTTCCTTGACGCTGAACATGCCTTGGTCGGCCCGGGCCAGAAGATCGGTGGGGTTGTCGGCGTCATCGGGGAAGGTCGAGATGCCGAGACTCGCGCTCACGTGAACGTGCAGGCCCGCACCTTTGAGATACGTGGTATCTCTTATCCGCACGCGGATGGCCTCGGCCAGGAGCAGGGCCTGCTGCCTGTCATAACCCGGCAGGACCACGACGAATTCGTCTCCGCCGTAGGCGACGCCGTAGGCCGGCTCCGGCAGGATGGACTTGATGGTTGCGGCAATCTCGCGCAGCGTTTTGCTGGCATTCAGGTGGCCAGAGGTATCGACAACCTGTTTAAAGTTATCGATGTCCATGAAAATCAGCGAAAACGGTTTTATTTTCGGCGGCCGCTTCCGTGTCAGGGCGCTCAGGGATTTATATAGATAGCGGGTATTGTAAAGGCCGGTCAGGCTGTCATGGACTGCCTGGTCGCGATATTTTTTTTCGCTTTTCCGCAGGGACTTCTGGGCTTCCTTGAGCCGCTCCTCGGCCTCCATTTCTTTTGTGACGACGGTCAAACTTCCCAGCGACACGTAAACACCATCGGGTCTGTAGGTCTCGATGGTGGCCTGGTCCTTGATCCAGCACGTCCCCGAGGCGGCCGTTTTGACCTTGTAGACGGCATCGAGGGCGCCGTGCCGGATGACCTCTCTTCGGAGCTTCAACTTCTTGACAGTGACTTCATTGCTTTTGAGGATTTCTTCTGCAAGGCCCTTGTGGCTGACCCTGCGGGTGTAGCGATGGCGTTCGATGATGCTCTCTCTGAAATGCCGCGCGGCCTCGGCACCGTCGCATCCGAGAAGCTCAATGAGACGCCGGCTGATGAACTCATACCAGATGGCGTTTGCGGTTGTCAGCCAGGCCGACACATACGGCATGGCGGGTGTGCCTAAGTCATCAAAGCTGCGGCAATGAATAATGCATGCTTCGATGCGGGATTTGAGCAAGGCACCGTAAGGGCCTGTCAGAATGCGGCCGCAATAGGCGTCCATGGGAAATATCTCACTGTTTTACTTTTGCAGGCATCATGCCGGGGGCTCCGAAATCCTCTATTGCTTCCCGGTGCGCTCCCTTAAACGTTGCGGGCCGGCAGCAAAACCGTGAAGGTCGATCCTGCCCCGGGGGTGCTTTCCACCTCGATGATTCCGCCCAGTGAGTCCACCAGGCCTTTAACGATCGGCAGGCCAAGCCCCGTGCCCGTGATGTAGCGCGTCCGGTCATCTTTCACGCGATAGAAGCGGTCAAAAATTTTATCGAGGTGTTTTTCGGCCATGCCGAATCCGTTGTCCACGATCTTCACCCTGATATTGATGCCCGCCATGTCGACATCGACCCGTATGCGGCCGTTTTCCTGGGTGTAGTTAATGGCATTGGTGATCAGGTTGCCGAAGATGCTCTCCAACGCCAGCGGGTCAGCCGTGATTGCCGGCAGAGGGTGCGCCGGCAGCGCGAGGGTCAACGACTGGTTCCTGGCGGCGGCGCGGGAGGAGAGAAAGTCGACGATGTTTGTCAGCAGGTCTTCCAGCCGAATCGATTGTGGCTCCTGGCAGATGATGCCCTCCTCGATGCGCGACAGGTCGAGCAGGTCGCCGATCAGGGAGATCAACCCCTGGGTCTTTTCCTTGGCCCGCGTCAGAATGTGATGATCCTGCTGCGGGGCGGTGTTCACCAGATCGCCGATGACCATGGCCAACTGCTCGTGAATGGTCGAGAGCGGTGAGCGCAGTTCATGCGATACCTTGGCCACGAACTCCGACTTGAGCCGGTCCAGGACTTTCATGGTCGTAATGTCGACGAAATTCAGCACGGCGCCCAGGCACTCCTTGCGCTCTCCCAGAACGGGCTGGGCCCTGGCGCGCAGATAGGTGTCGGGGGCGAGAGAGAACTCGTGGTCCGGGATATCGCCGTAATCGACGTGTTTTCCCTTGGAGATTTCCATCACGAGCCGGCTCAGGGCTTCGTCCGGAAGGTATTGCTCGATTTGACGGCCCGGTCCCATGCCGGAATCGAGCTTCAGCAGGTGTTTGCAGGAAGGGTTGATTAAAACGACCGTTCCAGAGGTGTTGGTGACCAGGACCCCGTCCGGCAGGGATTCGATGATGGTCCGGATGCGGCTTTTTTCGGCATCCAGATCCGAGAGCGTGCGCGTCTGCTCCTCTTCGAGCTTGCGGGTTTCCCGTGTCAGGCGGATTTTTTCGGCCGCGCGATTGACGACGATGCGCAGCTGGTCCGGCTCGAAGGGTTTGGGGATGAAGTCATAGGCCCCCTGCTTCATGGCCGTGATGGCCGTTTCGACCGTGGCGTAACCGGTGATGACCACCACCAGAATCGTATCGTCCACTTGGCGGATGCGATCGAGAACCTCCATGCCGTCCATACCCGGCATCTTCAGATCGAGCAGCACAATGGCAGGCGAAATTTCCCGGACGACCGTCAAGGCGGTATCGCCGCGGTCGGCCGTGTGCACGGTGAAGCCGATCCGCCTTAAAATCCGCTCCGAGCCGTCACGAATATCACGCTCGTCGTCCACCACCAGAACCCGGATGGCATCGATATCACTGTTCACTGTCGCTTCCTTTTTCGACTTTCGGCTCGAGGGGCAGTTCGATGATGAAGGTCGTGCCCTTTCCCGGATCGCTCAGCGCTTTGATTCGGCCGTTGTGGTTTTCCACGATGCCGTAGACCAGGCTCAAGCCCAGCCCGGTGCCCTGGCCCTCTTCCTTGGTGGTGAAAAACGGCTCGAAGATGTGCGGCAGGATGTGCTCGGCAATACCCGGTCCGGTGTCCGTGATCTCGATGCGCACCCGCTCGGTCTCGGGCAGATAGCCGGTTCTGAGTTTCAAACGGCCATGGCCGGTCATGGCCTGGGCGGCATTCAGGATAATGTTCATGAACATGTGGTTCAGCTGCTGAATGTCGCTGTGAACCGGCTTCAAATTGGCGTCCAGGTCTTTTTCGATCGTGATGTTCTGGAAAAGCGACTGGTTTTCCAGCAGAAAGAGGGTTCGGGTCAGAGCCCGGTTGATATCGTGGGACTGCATGAGATGCCGGGTCTGGCGGGTAAATTCGAGCAGTTCCTTGACCGTTTCCTTGCAGCGCTCGGCATCGCCGAGCACCCGCTTCAGGTCGGCGCGCGCGCCATCCTCCAGTTCGTAGTCTTCGAGCACCAGCTTGGTGAAAAGCGTGATGCCGCCCAAGGGATTGTTGAGCTGGTGGGCGACCCCGGCTGCCAGCTTGCCGAGCGAGGCCATCTTTTCCGACTGCAGGAGCTGCAGCTGCGTTTTTTCCAGCTCCGCCTGCATGTGTCGCATTTCGCGCAAATCGTGAAAAAAGCCGATCGTGGCCACTTCCCGGTCACCCTCGCAGACAATGGCCGCGTTGAGATTGATGGGGATGCGCTCGCCCTTTTTATTCAGCACATCCGCCCGGTAGGAGCGCAGTTTGCCCGGGCCGCCATATTCCGCGCGGCGCAGTTTTTTCATGATATCGAGTTCGAGCCGGTCGGGATAGATGTCGCGAATGTTCAACTGGTCGAGCGCCTCCTCGACGCTGTAGCCGAATATTTCGGAGGCCATGTCGTTGAAAATCAGGATCTTCCCATTTTTATCGGCGGCGATCACCCCGTCCACGGCGCTCAGGATCAGGTTGCGCAGCAGCGTGTTCGAACTCTGCAGTTTATTCTCGATCTGACCCCTGGTCGGCAGGTCGAAATCCATACTCACGAAGGCCTCGATGTTATCGCCGTCAAAAACGGGGTAGGCATAGAAGCACGGCATTTTTTCGAGGTTGGCGGAATTCTCCGGTTTGGTCTGGAGGCAGGGACGACCGGTCTTACTGGCCTT
The DNA here is from genome assembly GCA_963779885.1 of uncultured delta proteobacterium. Classification (GTDB taxonomy): domain Bacteria; phylum Desulfobacterota; class Desulfobacteria; order Desulfobacterales; family SG8-13; genus JARFQH01. The sequence continues at coordinate 53,973 of CAWAAN010000012.1, forward strand.
TATGACGGCACAATTTTCACAGGGCGCGGCGCGATCGTAAAATACCCGGTGGCACAGCTGCCCGGTTATATCAGCGTCGGCGTCGCTGTCCGCGCGGCGGTTGGTCGCCAGTATTTTGAAATCCGGCGAAATGACGATCAGGCGGTTACGGAACCCCTCGATCGCCTTGAAAAGATAGCTGATTTCCTTTTCCGATCGCATGCTGGTCTCGCACTGGAATCATCGTCTCGTTTTTCATCGGCGCCTACGATGCCACAGGCAAGACGCCGATATTCTGTAACGCCGGTCGTCCGTTCCGACTGCTCTTTCACAACGGAAAGCGGAGGAAGAGATCTCGGATTTGCTGAGGCCGCTGCCCTGCTTTTTATGGATGCCGGAGATGTTAAAGCAATGACCTGTTTTCCCTTTCTCTTCCTTCTCGTATAATTTCAACAATTTCCTGGGATGTAATATCTGCTTTAATGGATGGTACGTCCAAGGGTGACGTAGATATTTTTTCTGGAATCAAAGCAAAAGTTCGGCCGTCTTTCCTCCTGATCAGGACTTTACCTGTATTTTCGGCCTGCTCAAGAACGACAGCGAGTTTTTGGCGCGCTTCCGAATACGTATAAACTTGCATTTCAGACATCCATCGTTTCAAGAAAGAGATTTTGAGCAGCTAGCTTCAGCTTTCGATCCAACGTTAACAGCGGTGCTTTATGTCTTATGGCACAATCCAGGAAATAGGCATCGTAAGCATACAGGTTTTCTTGTTTCGCTATTTTTAAGGTATTGACAAAGTCTGGTCTGGTATACCGAAGAGGAATGGCATCGAAAATAACAAGACCCTTCCGAGCTTCATCCAGAGTCAATCTATCTTGTCTGAACATAGCCGAGAATGCATTGCCTATTTCCCACGGAATAGAGCCGGGCCCAATGAGGGTATTCCCGGTAGTTAATCCAACAATCCTGTTGCGCTCAGGTTCGTCCACGATAACGGCGATCAATGCAGATGTATCAATAACGATATCCATAAAAATCCTAGCATAAGAAATCCTGGCATCAAGACTATTGACAATTGTACAACAGTGTAGCCTCTTGTCAAGGGGCGGCAGAGCAGAGTAAGTAATGAAGGCGGATATGTTCATTCGCCGATGATCTTAACCAGCACCCGCTTGCGGCGGCGTCCGTCGAATTCTCCATAGAAGATCCTTTCCCAGGTACCGAAGTCCAGTCGGCGGCCGGTTATGGCGACCACCACTTCGCGGCCCATGACCTGGCGCTTCATGTGGGCATCGGCGTTGTCTTCGCCCACGTTGTGGCGATACTGCGCCACCGGTTCGTGCGGGGCCAGCTTTTCGAGCCAGGCATCATAATCGTGGTGCAAGCCCGGCTCGTCGTCGTTGATAAAGACCGAGGCCGTGATGTGCATGGCATTGACCAGGCACAGGCCTTCGGTGATGCCGCTTTCCTGGAGGCAGTGCTCCACCTGGCCGGTGATGTTGATGAAGGCCCGTCGGGTTGGCACCTCGAACCACAGTTCCTTGCGATAGCTTTTCATGCGTCTCCTCCGATGGCGAGTTCGTTATTAACCGAAATTCCCCATCGACCCTCACGTCGGGGGAGGGGAAACGGGACTTCTAAGATACTCAAATTGGCAAACCGGCTAACGGGTTCCGGCTTGTCCGGGTTAGGAGATCGTCAGGACTGCAAACCGTAGATTTTTTTGCGGGCCCCCGCCGCTTTCAGCAGGGGCTCGACGTGGACATCCACATAGTCGAACACCCGCGCTTGTTTTTTACCGGGCGCCGGCCGCATAATCCTTCCCAGGTATTGAATGACGCGGCCGCTGAACCGCACCGGGGTCGCCATGAAGAGCGTGGTGAGCTCGCGGCAGTCGAATCCTTCCCCGATCAATTGGCCGGTGGCGATGAGCACCTTGACCCGCCCTTCCCGCAGCCGGTCCATCACCGCTTCGCGCTCGCCGGCGCTCAGATCTCCGTTCAGAATGTCCGCCGGCAGGGAAAAGCCATAACGCAGAAGGGCGCCCAGCGATTCGCAGTGCTTTTTGCGGTCCGTCAACACGAGACAGATGCCGGTCCCCCCGGACGCCTCGGCGGCGATGTCGGCCGCGATGAGCCGGTTGCGCTCGTCGTTGACTGTCAGTTCGGAGAGCATTTTGCTGTATTCCTGGACCGGGTCGTAATAGGGTTTGAAATCGGTTTCGCGGAAGATGACCTCGGCCGTCAGGACCTGGCCGGTTCGGATCAGATCGTTTTTCTCGACCTGATGATGCACGTCGCCCAGGTGCCAGAAGATCAGCCGCGAGAGATTGTCACGGCGCCAGGGGGTGGCCGAAAGTCCCAGCATGTACCGTGAATCGAATTCGGCCACGGCATCGGTGAAGGTGCGGCTCGGGGTGCGGTGGCACTCATCGACGATCAGATGCCCGATGTGCGGGGCGACTTCAGCGGCGCACTTGCACAGGGACTGGACCAGGGCGACCGTCACCCTGGCGCCGATCTTCTTCTTGCCGCCGCCGATGCGGCCGATCTCCTTGGCCGGGATGTTCAGGAAGGTTTCGATGCGTTCGGTCCATTGGCGCGCCAGCTCGGCGGTGTGCACGACGATCAGCGCGGGCTGCCGGCGCTCGGCCATGATGTAAAGGGCCATGACGGTCTTGCCGGAACCGGTCGGGGAGTTCAGGGTGCCGAACTCCTTGCATAGCATGTGCCGGACCGCCTGAAGCTGAAAAGGGCGCAGCTGCCCGCCGAAGGCAAACTCCAGCGGCGGCAGGCCGCGCCGCCGGTCCTCGATCCGATAGCCGATATCGAGCCGGCGGCAAGCGGTGATCAGCTGGCGGATATAGCCGCGTGGAATCACCAGCCCGCCGCCTTTAAGGCGGTCATAGAAGCGCAGCTCTTTCGGAACGCCGCGATTCCAGCGGCCCATGCGCGCATTTTCGAGATACTTGGGATTGGGGAATTTCAACCGCTCGGTCAGCACATCATAGAGCGGCGACGGTATAGCGGTCAGTTTGAGGTTTTTCCCCAGAACGATGGTCACTGTGTCAGAACTCAAGATTGATTGCTCGGCCGTTTCGAAATGGTTTCAGCCGCCATGTTTTAGCAAGGCGCGGGCGACTTCGATATCGTAGGCCTGTTTGGGGTCAATGGCCTTGCCGTCATAAACCTGGGCCGCTTCCCGGATGGCGCCATAGGGCACCCAGCCATGGGTTTCCCACAGCGGCGGATCATCGGAATTCCACATTCTGAAACAGGTTTCCCCGTGCATTTCCTTGACATACATCCTGAATTTTTTCTGCATCGGATTCGGATAATAGTAGAGTCCCCGATCATCTTTCATCCTGCATCTCCTGTTTGAAATGTTGCCACCGCCATCTTCATACAGACCAATTAATACATCATCGACCCCATTTTTTCAATGCAGTACCGCGGACAACATCAGGCAACACCTCCTTAAAAGAGATGATGAACCCTCCCGCAGTTGCCGCGGGGTAAATTTTCATGATTTATTAATATATTAGCTAAAAGTAATGATTCTTATTATTGACAATCTTGTTTTATACATTACTTTACAAGTAAAAAAACGATCGAGTAAAAAACGGATTCAAGGAGGTGGAATTATGAAAAATCTGGTTCCTTGGAAAAAACAAAGTCACGAAGGCGCCGGTTTGCGGCGGGATTTCAACAACCTGATGGAGCGGTTTTTCAGCGAAACTTTTCCAAAGCTTCTTTCCGATGAAAGCTGGTATCCGAGCGTGGACGTCAGCGAGGGCAGGAAGGACATCGTCGTCAAAGCCGAAATACCTGGTGTTGAGAAGGAAAACATCGATATTTCCCTGGAAGGCCGGCTCCTGACGATCCGGGGCGAAAAGAAGCAGGAAAAAGAGGAATCCAACGAACACTATCACCGCGTAGAGAGTTCCTTCGGCTCCTACAGGAGGTCCATCGAGTTGCCGTCCACGGTCGATGAGTCGAAAGTGGAGGCCAAATATAAAAACGGCATCTTGAGGATAAAGTTGCCGAAAGCCAAGGGGACCGAAACCAAAAAGATCGACATCAAAACAGCATCCTGAAAAAAACACCATGAAAGGAAAGGAGGAGAAGCCATGATTTTTAGACGACCGAGTTATTTTCCGACCTGGGGCATGGGAAGCGCATTCGAAGAACTCGAGCGCATGCGGCGGCAACTGGACGAGGTTTTTGGAGGTGGTACCGGGCGAAGATCCTACCGATTATCGGGCGCCGGGGTATTCCCGCTGATCAATCTGACCGAGGATAAGGAAAACTATTACGTCAGAGCGGAATTACCGGGATTGAGCGCCGCTGATATCGACATCTCGGTGACCGGCCGCAATCTGTCGATCGCCGGCGAGCGACAGATTCCTTCCGAAGACGAGAATGTCAGGTACCATCGGCGGGAACGCGACGCCGGCACTTTCAGCCGCTTGATTGCGCTGCCCGGCGAGGTGGATGCCGACAAGGTGGAGGCAAAACATGTCAACGGCATCTTGACTGTGGCTGTTCCGAAGGCCGAAGCGGCCAAGCCGAAACAAATCACGGTGCGCTGACGCGATAACCGATTCGAAAGGAGGGATTGAAAAATGGCGGAAACAAAGGAACTGCAACCCAAGGAAAAACAGGAAGTGTCCGCGCCGGCCGAACAGACCAAGAGCGGTCTGGTTTTCACCCCGTCGGTGGACATATTCGAAACGGAAAAGAACATCACCCTAATGGCAGACCTGCCGGGCGTCAAGCCCGACGATCTCAATATCGACCTGCGCGACAACGTGCTCACTCTCACTGGGGATGTAAGGCCCAGGGAAGGAGCCGAAGAAGAAGATCTGCTGGTCGAGTATGAAATCGGCCGCTATCTGCGGCAATTCACCCTCTCGGAGGTTATCGACCAGGACAAAATCGATGCGCAGATGAACGACGGCGTTTTGCGCCTGATCTTGCCGAAGATCGAAAAGGCGACCCCGCGCAAAATCTCCGTTAAAGCTGGCTGATGATTAATTGAAGCCGGGGTCTGAAGCCATGCGGGCCCCGGCTAAACAATAATGACGATAGGCTCATCACTCATATTCGACGGCCTCCTCCACATTGGCCGGCATAAATTCGGGTGTGGCCGGCACCGTCAATCGACGGCTTAAAAGCTGGTTAAGGGTGCGCAGACATGAAGCAGGCCAGGGTTGATTCCGCGCCCTGGTGGCGGTCGGGCCCGTCAGACTGCAGCCCGTCGCAGCATCCCCCGTCAGGATTCGCAAAGCAGGTCACGATATGGCTTCAATACATGATCGCCCTTATAGCCGTCTTGCTGAAAATATCTTACAAAGCTGACAGGACCATGATAAAATTTGGAATGTTTCAATAGAAACGTGTGTGACTCGAGCACAGTCAGGATGGTGTCATGCTTGAAAAAAACTTTCCATCAGCCAGGTCGCCCATTTCGATTTTGATCGTCGACGATCATGAATCAATCCTCGAGCTGCTGTCGTTCGGCTTTGAAAGGCAAGGCTTCACTGTTTTTAAGGCGATGAACGGCCTGGAGGCGTGGAATCTCTTTAATAACGAGTGCATTAACGTCGTTTTTACCGATATGCAGATACCCGGCCTAAACGGTTGCGAGTTGGCCCGCAAGATTCGACAACATTCCCCGCTCACAAAAATCGCAATGACAACCGGCGGCGATACAGTTGCCGTGACGGAGCTTCTGAAAGAGGGGACGGCGGACTATTTTTTCCCGAAACCTTATAATATAAAAAGCATCTGCAAGATTGTCGCCGCAGAGGTGGAGACATCTCAGCCAATGGTGGTGGGCGAAGCCGCCAACGGTCGGGAGGCCATCGACAGGCGCGGCAGCTCAAGCCGGATGTCATAATCATGGGTGTCTCCATGCCCGAGATGGACGGCATCGAGGCCACCCGGTGCATCAAGGCCGAGTTGCCGCATTCGGTTTGCCGGCGATGACCAAATCTTCGCCTGGATTCAGGGCGAAGTCCAGACCCACCAAAAAGAACGTGAAGGCCGATGGGTGGGCACTGATCGATCCGGAAAACGACCGTACCAGCGCCGGCGCCTCTTCTTCCCATTTCGGGTCCCCGGTCAACCGCGCGAGGCAAAGCAAATTATACAGCGCCATCGAATTGACCGATGGAATCGCTCCGTCGTAGAGTTCCTTGGGCCGCACCGGCAGCTCATGATTCGCTTGCGATGTCGTGTAAAAGCCGCCGTTGCGGTCATCCCGGAAATCCTCCAGCATCCGCTTCTGAAGGGCGAGTGACTCCTTGAGGTAGAGCGGATCGAACGTGGTCCGGTAGAGTTCTACAAGGCCGAAAATAAGAAAGGCATAGTCTTCGGCATGGCCGTCGATGGCGACCTCTTTCTCCCGGTAGCGGTGAAAGAGACGCCCGTCGGCGCCGCGCATTTTTTCGAGAGCGAAGTGCGCCGCGCGCACGGCGGCGTCTTTGTACTGCGGCCGGTCGAGAATGCGCGCGCCGCGCGCCAGGGCGGCGATCATCATGCCGTTCCAGTCGGTGAGAACCTTGTCGTCCTTGAGCGGGTGGACGCGCTGTTCGCGGTGCCGAAACAATTTATCGCGCACCGGTTCCCAATTTTCGAGCAGATCTTCGCCGGCGGCGCCGGTCTCGGCCGCCAAGCGCTCCGGCGGGTGCTTCAGGTGCAGAATGTTGGCGCCGGTTTTGGTCCGGGTGGACTCATCCAGAAAATTGCCGCCTTCTTCCAGGTTGAACACTCGCGACCACACGGCCGCGTCTTTCGCTCCCAGAACGCTGCCGAACTCGGCGGCGGTCCAGACGTAGAACCGTCCTTCCGCGCCTTCGCTGTCGGCATCTTCGGCCGAGTAGAAGCCGCCTTCCGGCGACTGCATGTCCCGCAGGACATAGGTGAAGATGTCCGCCGCGGTGCGGGCGTAAAAGGGGTTGCGGGTGATCTGGTAGGTTTCCAGGTACGGCAGCGCCACCAGCGCCTGGTCGTAGAGCATTTTTTCGAAATGCGGCACCAACCACTCGGAATCCGTGGCGTAGCGATGAAGCCCGTGGCCGACGTGGTCCCAAACGCCGCCCAGGCGCATGGCCGTCAGTGTTTTTTCAACCATCTCAAGGGCCAGCGGGTCCCCGAGGCGCAGGTAACACCGCAACAGAAACAGGAGCCGGTGGGGCGTCGGAAACTTCGGGGCCGGCTCAAAACCGCCGTGCCGGTCATCGAAGCCTTTTTTGATCTGATCGTAGGCCCGATCCAATACCGCGGCGTCCAGGTCCCCGGAGGCCTGAAACTCGAAAGCCTTTCCCAAATGCCCGGCCAGCTGGTCGGCCGACGCCAGCACCTTGGCGGTTTCCTTTTGCCACATCGAGCCGACCTGCCGGCACAGTTCCACGACCCCCGCCCGGCCGAAACGCGAGCGTTTCGGCAGGTAGGTCGCCGCGAAGAAGGGTTTTTTGTCCGGTGTCATGAAAATGGTCAGCGGCCAGCCGCCGCTGCCGGTGACCATCTGGCAGGCCGCCATGTAGACCGCATCGATATCGGGACGCTCTTCGCGATCCACCTTGATGCACACGAAGGTGTCGTTGAGAAACTGCGCGGCTTCCTCGTCCTCGAAGGTTTCTTTTTCCATGACGTGGCACCAATGGCAGGTGGCGTAACCGATCGACAGGAAAATCGGCTTGTTTTCACGGCCGGCGCGCGCGAAGGTCTCTTCGGCCCAGGGATGCCAGTCGACGGGATTATGGGCATGCTGCAGCAGATAGGGGCTTTTTTCGTTGATCAGGCGGTTTTCGGGCATGATGATCTCCTGTTAAGGCGCGGCGATTAACAGGCAACCGGCACCGGAGCGCTCGATGCGAACCGGTTGATCCGACCGGCGGCCGCTGGTGCCAAGCGCACTGCCTGAACCATAATCACGCCTGACGCATTTGAGAAGCGGGCTTTTGGCCTCATCTCCGGATCATCCAGGCCATGGATCAAAACAACCACCTGCTGCGCGGGATTGTCAAAGGCCCGCGCAGCCGCGTCGGTTTTAAATGGCCGCACACCATAGGAGCCTTTGATGAGCGCCGACGGTTCGGGAAACCATTTCTCCACGAATGTGCGGAACTGCCGGCGCAACGATTTTTCCTGTTCTCGGAAACAATCCGTTATCACCAGGGCCAGAGCGAAGAGAATCCCGATGGCTCGCAACAGCGATCAGCCAACGTCGGAGCCGGCGATTCGGTTGGGGGCGATTAGCCATGCTCAAGATCCCCGGTAGGGGGGCGATTTTCGGCGTGAAACGGGGCCACCCGTGGGCAGGTAGCGGGCATCGGCACTTCTTTTTCAAAAAATCCGAATGACGTCATTTGGGGCTTGACATTCTGTTTTCTTCATGTGTACGTACAGACATTATGACTGAACAAGACCAGAATCGATTGAAGAGTATCTGCCGCAAGGTCGCCGACACCTGCATGGGCATTCGGGTTCGTCGGGTATCGCGTGTGGTCGGCAACCACTATGATGAATACCTGAAGCCGTTGGGGTTGAAGGGCACTCAGTTCACCCTGCTGAACGCCATCAACCTGTACCCTGGCTCAACCATCAGCCGCCTTGCCGACCTCATGCTGCTGGACCGCACCACGCTCAATCGCAATCTTAAGCCCCTGGAGCGCGAAGGGCTGATCCGGTCGGGACACGGCAGGGATCTGCGGACGCGGACCCTGGAGTTGACCCCCCAGGGCGTCGAGATTCTGCAAGGCGCTTTGCCGCTGTGGCTCGAGGCGCAGTCGGCGGTCATCGACATCATGGGCGGGCGGATGCAACGGCTGGGCGACGACCTGGTGGCACTCGAAAAGCTGAGCGGCTGAATCCGTTTAGGCCCATCGGCGTCGGCACTCCGGCAGGTCTGCGTCGGTCCGCGACAGGCCTTTGCACCGGGCGCTTGCCGGACGCCGGCTTTGTGCCGGCAGCCGGAGCGAGGTGATGAGCGGTGGTGTTCCCCGCCCGTAGTTCAAGATGCGGCGTGACCGACTCCCGGCGACTTCCTTTCCAGCCATGTCCGTTTCATGCTCCAGCGGTGTTACCTCCCCAGGCCCTGATCGCCACCCAGCCAGCGTTTTGACAGGTGATTACAGACGTCGAAAAAGTCTTCCCAGTGGATGAACGGCCGTTTCTTTTGGGTCAGATACCGGCCCAGACCGTCGCGGGCGAAGACAAGATCGGCCGCCAGGGCGCTGTTCAGGTCCGTGATGCCATCGCCGATGACGATCGACTGCTCAAACCGGTAGAGGTCCATCACGCGGGCTTTGGCCACCAGTTCGGTGTCGCTTTCAAACGTCGAATGAACGCGGAGAAATTCTTCTTCGGCATCGACTTCGGCCGCGTGCATGGCGTGGATGCGATGTTGAAAAGGGGCCAGTTTCACCGCTATCGACCCCATGAGCCCGCCGGAAACAACCACCAGGGGAACACCGTGGAAGTAAAGAAAATCGAGCAGTTCCGGAAACCCCGGCCGGATCGGCTTGTCCTTCACGAACTCGATGACCTGCGGATAGCGTGTCGAGGGAATCGATTCGACCAAAGACCGCACGGCCTGGCTGAGGGTCACCCGGCCTTCGACCATCCGTTTTTCCATCCCGTCGTAAGGTTTTGCGGCGAAATGCTTGAGCATGGCCACGAAGGTCTCTTCAGCCGTGATGGTCCCGTCGAAGTCACAGAACACGATGCGCTGATATGTTGTGGGTGTTTTCATGGATGAGTGCCATTGTAACCCTTGATGCCGAGGCGCCGAGGGCGGCGACATTTTGTTTCGACAGACAGAATCTTTTTACTTCCCCAGCGCCCGATCGAGATCGCCGATCAGATCATCAACGTCCTCGATGCCGACCGACAGCCGGAAAAGGCTGTCGGTAATCCCCAGTTCCAACCGTTCGGCCGGCGACAGTTTGATGTGGGAGGTCACGGCCGGCGCGCAGATGATCGATTCAACCCCGCCGAGGCTAAGTGCCGGCCGGATCAATTCGAGGGCGCGTCCGAAATGCTGCGGGTCGATTTGGCGCTCGTCGAGTTCGAAGGACAGCATGCCGCCGAAACCACTCATTTGCCGCCGGGCGATATCAAATCCGGGGTGGGTCTCGAGGCCCGGGTAGTAAACGCGCCGGATGTGGGGGTGGCCGCTCAGATGGCGCGCGATGGTCAGCGCGTTTTTATTCTGTCGCTCGACCCGGATTCCCATCGTTTTCAGACTGCGCTCCAGCAGATGACAGGTGGCGGCGTTGAGGCTGCCGCCAAAATTGACGGCCGAAGATTTTATGCGCTCGATGAGCTGCCCGGAACTCAGAACGGCCCCGCAGCAGATATCGCTGTGGCCGCCGAGATATTTGGTGCCGCTGTGAACCACGATATCGATTCCCGACTCGTGCGGGTTCTGGTTGATGGGCGAGGCGAAGGTGTTGTCGATGGCACTCGGGATGCGGTGCGACCGGGCGACGTCGGCCACGGCGGCGATGTCGGTGATCATCAGCAGGGGGTTGGACGGCGTTTCGATATAGATCAAGCGCGTGGTGTCGCGGATGGCCGCCGCGAAGTCGTCCGGCTTGTTCGACACGAAGGTGTAGTCGATGCCGAACCGCTCGAATTCGGCGGTGGCGAAGTGGTGGGTGCCGCCGTAAATATCGCGCTGCATGACCACGTGATCGCCCTTGCCGGCCAGGGCGTACACGACCGTGCTGATGGCCGCCATGCCGGAGCTGAACAACAGCCCGCTTTCCGTGTTTTCTAGAGCGCAAAGCTTGTCGACCACGGCCTTCTGGTTGGGGGTGTTGTAGTAGCGCGGATAGATGTTTTCCTGCGCGTCGAGATAAATGAAGGAGGAAGAGGTGAAGATCGGCGAATTCAGTCCCCCGCTCATCCGATCCGCTATCGACCCACTGTGAACGCACTGCGTATCCTTGCCCATTAAGACTTCTCCTTTATCTTAACGCCTATTGAACAGCATTTTGATCTTCAAACATGATGATGGCCGGTCGCTGGTCGAGGTTACTTCGTAGACCCAACATCGGCGAAATTTTGTGATCGTTGTTGGGGGTTGTTTCACTCACCCCATCCTACCGCGCGCGCCACCAACGTGCGGTAGGCACGGCGCGCCGTGCCCCTACGGGATGTGGTTTAGCAGGACATCGCCATCGGTGACAGATTCCGCAGGGGCGAAAAATTTTTCGCCTCTACCCAACAAACCCGACAAACTCAATAAACTCAACAATCCGACCCAACCGGTCAAGTCGATTTCACATATCAAATAAAAAAACCAAATGCAAAGTCTCGGGCCGACGAAGTCAGGCCGGCGGCCGGCGTGCGACTGACAGCGTCTGTCGGCGGCCGAAAAAATGGATAAAGAAGGGTCCCAGCGCACAGCCGGCGGCCATCGTGAGGTAGGCCATGCCCCAGGCGAGCGTCATCTGCGAGCCGAATAGGTCCAGTACCACACCGACCGCCAACGGTCCGAGGAAAGCCGCGCCGAAGCCGAAGGTGGAGTGCAGCGCCAGCGTGGCGCCACGGTAGCCCGGTGGAGCGGCGGCGACCGCGCCGGCCGTCAGGGCCGCCGAATCGCCCACGACCGTGACCGCATGCAGCAGGCACAGGCCCACCACCACCCAATAGGGCAATGGGGCGCTGAACCCGATCATGCTGCAGACAAGCACCGACACCGACATGATGACGGTGATGGTTTTTTTGCGGCCGAAAAGGCGGGCGATTTCGTTGCCGGCGATGCTGGCCGGAAGGCCGATCACACCCACTAGAAAGGCGACGCGGGTGGCCGAAAATTCAAACGATGACGCGGTTTGAAGACTTTGACTGTAGGTCAGAAAAGCCACGATCCAGGAGCGCGAACTGAAGAGTTCCCACATGTGGGCCGTGTAACCGAAAATGAAGGCCAGCGCACTGCCGGCGGCCCACACCGGTTTAAAATCGAACGTGACATAAGACCGCTTTCCGGCAGGAGATGCCGCCGGCCGCGTGGTGCCTGGCGGCAGGCAGCGCAGGGTTGTCAGAACTGCACCCAGAGCGCAGACGGCCGCAAGGAAAAAGGCCCAGCGCCAGCCGAGCCGGGTATTGACCTCTCCGGCCAGCAGGAAGGAGAGGCTGAGACCGATCGAAAAAGAAGCGGTGTAGAAAGAAACGTACCGGCTTTGCAGCGCACCGTCGGTATGGTCGCCGAGCAGTTTGAGACCGGGCATGTAGATGCCGGCCAGGCTGATTCCGGAGAGAAGCCGGAATAAAACGGCGGACCGGAACCCCGTGGCAAAAATGGCAAATCCGATAGCAGAAACCATCGCGCCCAGGGCCCCCGACAGGACCACGCGCCGCGCATCGACACGGTCGGTAATGCTGACGAGGATCGGGACGCTGATCATATAGCCGCCGTAGTAAACGGCATTGATCCAGCCGGCCTGGGTGTTGCTCAGATGCCAGGTATCGATAAAGGTCGGCAGCAGGGCCGGAAAGGTGGCGATGCCGATCATGGACAGGACCTCTACCAGGCAAAGGGTGAGGGTGATGCGCCGCTGATTCATATTTGTTCAGGCACGACGTTCGTTTAAATCGCTTAGGCTCTTCAAACCATTTTGCTGAATGAACTTTCTGGTGAAAGTTAAGTCGGTTGGGTCGGTTTCGTCAGTTAGGTCAGGTAATGGATTTTATCGATTTTTCATTACGGCCACACAAGTGACACATGGAGGATTTTCGAGATTCCAGTTTCCAGTTTGTATTTTCGACCCTCATCCGGGTTTCAAGCCGTCCTGGTGCCCGGCGTCATGGTCTATACTGGTCCGCCCGGATATCGTAGCGGCGCATGATTTGCTGCAGGGCCTGGCGTTCGAGGCCGCACTGGCGCGCCGCACGCGAGACGTTGCCCGCGTTTTCCGCGAGCAGGCGTGAGAGGTATTTGCGGTTGAAGCGCACCAGGGTTTTTTCCTTGGCCTCTTTGTACGGCAGCCTCGTCAGCCCCGCTTCCGCCGGAGAAGCGGTCGTTCGCCTGTCGGCCAGGTCGATATCCTTTATCCGGATTTCGTCGGTGGTCGAGAAGAGGATGCCTTGCATGATGACGTTCTCGAGTTCGCGCACGTTGCCTTCCCAATTGCGTTCGACGAAGACCTCCATCAATTTGGAGGAGATCTTCTTCAGCGGTTTGTTCAGCTTGCCGCAGTGCTTCTCGAGCAGGTGATTGGCGATGATCGGGATATCTTCCGGATGCTGCCTGAGCGGCGGCAGCTTTATGGGAAGCACGTTCAGGCGATAAAAGAAGTCCTCCCGGAATTCGCCCTTTTTTATCTTCTCTTCCAGGTGCTGGTTGGTCGAGGCGATAATGCGCACGTCGACGGCAATCGACTTGGTGTCGCCCAGGGGCTTGATCTCTTTTTCCTGCAATACCCGCAGGAGTTTGGTCTGGATCGTCGGACTGATATCGCCGATTTCATCCAGAAAAAGGGTCCCGCGATGCGCCTCCTGGAAAAGGCCGATCTTGTTCTGGGTGGCGTGGGTAAAGGCGCCCTTTTTGTAACCGAAGAGTTCACTCTCCAGGATATTTTCCGGAACGGTGGGGCAGTTGACGGCCACAAAGGGCCGGTGGCTGCGGTCGCTCAGGTTGTGGACCGCCCGGGCGACCAGCTCCTTGCCGGTTCCCGATTCACCGGTAATCAGGACCGTCAGGTCGTTCTTGGCGACCATTCGGATTGTTTCGTACACCCGGTTCATGCCGGTGCTTTTGCCGACGATGTTCTGAAAAGCGTCATCGCCGCGGCATTCCATTTGCAGCCGCAAGTTTTCGTGCAGCAGACGGCTGCGTTCCAGCGCTTTTTCGAGCCGCACGGTGAGCGCTTCGTGATCGAAGGGTTTGGTGACAAAATCATAGGCGCCATTGCGCATGGCTTCCACGGCCGTGTCCACCGTTCCGTAGGCGGTCATCATGACCACGGTCAGCTCGGGCCGCTCGCGCTTGATGAACTCCAACAGCGTCAACCCGTCCATTTCCGGCATTTTGATGTCCGCCAGAACCAGGTCGTACGGTTCCCGCGCAATCGCTTGCAGGGCTTCCTTGCCCGAGGTTGCCGTTTCGATGCGACAGTTCAGTTCGGGCGCCAGGCTGCGCTTGAGCAGCTGCAGCATGTCCTGCTCATCGTCGACGATCAGTATGGTTCTCTGCATGCAAACGACCCTTTGCCGGCGATGCCACCGGAAGTAAAATGGTGAAAGTAGCTCCCTGGCCGACGTTGCTGTCGGCCGTGATGTCACCGCCATGATTCTTGATGATACCGTAGCTGACCGACAAGCCCAAACCGGTGCCCTCGCCCGTCGGTTTGGTGGTGAAGAAAGGATCGAAGATGCGGCTCAGGTTTTTTTTTTCGATACCGTAACCGGTGTCGGCGACCTTGATGACGACCTGGCGCTGCCCGGCAAGGTAGGTGGTGGAAAGCGACAGGCGGCCCTTGCGGCCCATGGCATGCCGGGCGTTCAGGATCAGGTTCATAAAGACCTGCTTTATTTTCTCTTCGTCCAGGAACATGGGCGGCACCGCGGGGTCGAAATCCTTCAGCACCTCGATCCGGTCGTGGTTGCCGTGCTGGTGGATGAATTTCAGGACTTCCTCCAGGGCCGTGTCGATCCGGACCAGGTTCTCGTTGGGCGATGACGTGCGGGCGAAGTTCAGCAGATCGGCCACAATCGTTTTGCAATTGCGCACATGCTTTTCGATGGTTTTCAAATCCTGGAATTTTTCCGACCGCGGATCCTCGTGGCGGATCAGAAGCTGGGTGAAGCCGAGGATGATGCCGAGCGGATTGTTAATTTCATGGGCGATGCCGGCCGACAATTGACCGATCGAGGCCAGCTTGTCGGTCTGGGCGATCTGTTCCTCGGCCAGCCGGCGCTGCTCGATGTCCCTGATCAAAAAGTGGATGGTGTCCTGCTTGTCCGGAAAGCCGCGGTCCAGGCTGCCGCTCAAGAGGGTCCGCATGCGGCTGCCGTCGCTGCGCCGCAGATCGACTTCGGCATTGGCGACAAAGCCGCTGTTTCCGATCGCCTCGGCCACCGCCTGCCACTGCGACGGCTCCAAAAAAAAGTCCTGCAAAGGCCGGCCCTGGGCGGCGGCATCGTCGAGGCCGAGCATATGACGGCCGGCGGGATTGATGGCGACGATGCGGCCGTTTGTGGCGACCACCAGGATCAGATCGCGCGAGACTTCGAAGATGCGGCGGTACTTGTGCTCGGAAAGGGCCAGCTCGGCGGTGCGCTCATCGACCAGGTTCTCGAGATTCTGATTGAGGTAGAGCAGTTTGTCCCGGGCGGACTGCAAATCTTGCTTGTCACTGGTGATCTGCCGGTAGATGTTCCAGGTGCGCTCGAAGAAAAGGGTGAAGGCGGCGACGAGCACGAAGGTGAAGGTGTTCACGGCGCCGCTGTAAGGCCGTATGACTTCCCAGACCGCGGCCTTGTCCGCAATGATCAGGACCTGTTTCAGGATATGGCCCGCCGATCGGGAAACCGCAAAGACGGTCAATGCTGTGCAGACCCAGAAGAGGTAGGTCCAGATGATGTTGTGGCGGTCGCGGCGCTGCAGGTTGTAGGCAAGGTGCAGGCAGGCGATGGACAGCACGATCATGCACACCGAGCCGAGCACGTCGACGGCCCAGATCGGAAGGGAGGAAACAATCATCGCCTTCAGGCTCCTTTTGCCGGCAGGCCGCCGGCGTTCAGGAGCCGCCTCAGACCGATGTAGAGAAAAAAGAGGGCCGGCACGCTCAGCAGATGATCGAGCTTGGCGACATAATAGACGATGGCAAGCCACCCGAAGCCTTCGCCGGCCCGGATGCGCAGGTGCCAGGGGTTCAGGCGCACGATCTCCAGCGCCTGGCTCTGTTCCTCGATGAAGTGCACCAGAAAAGCGTCGGCATTCCAGAGGATGAAAAAAAGAGAAGCAAACTGGATGTAGCGCCACCCGCTCGTTTTAACCAGACCCCTTTTGCGCAGCCAATACATCAGAAGGCCCATCGAAAACAGAAAGAACACGTGCGACATCTGATGAGCGTAAAGCCCTTCGGGCTGCGTGTGCCCCTGGGTGGCGAAGGCCGTCAAGGGCGTCAGTGCCGTCAACGCCAGCGACAATAAAACGGTCGATATCAGACGGATTTTCATTGGCAGGGCTCCCGCAACCATTATTCAGACTTTTACCTCGGTGTCAAGGTAGAGAAATGAAGGAATGATTGAAATCATTCCAGCCGCAGATGTGCGAGAGTCCAGATGCCGCGGCGAGATGACAGGCAAAGAATCGATTGCGTCAATCGACCGCGAACAGAAAGGCTCAAATGAGCCGACCCAAATTATGGCTTGGCGGGATGATCCAGTATTTTTTGAACGCCCCTGAAGTAGGGAAGGTGGGGACGCAGATATTTGAAGGCAATGCGGCAGAGAATGTAAAGGGGTATGAAAATGAACAGGTAGCCTGTTGTCTTTCCGAAAATCAAAGACAAGGGAAATGCCACATCGAAGCGGACATCCTGAAATCGTGTCTGCATCCAGCCCAGGACGAAGGGTATCGGCCAGAAAATTCCAGCGGAATATCCCATCATGGTAAAAAACCTTTTGCCCCATGCATCCGTGGCCTCCTTGTTCAGTGCGCGGTAACCGGCCTTGTCGCCCAATTCATAGGCCCGGATGGAAAGCTTTTCCTTGTGGTCCATGTCCGCAGCAAGTTCGTCGAAATAGCCTTTGTTGAGCTTAAGTGCCAGCGATACGGTCAATTCTCCGATCAGGACGCACATGAAGGCCAGGCAAAGAGTCCCGATAATGAAATTGACGAAGGGGTCACCGGTGAACCGGTAAAAAAATATCAGGAAACCGTCGGCGTGATAAAGCAGCGTGTCTAGTTGTTCGCGCATGGCAAGTACTGTAGACTTTAAGATAAAGATTTTGGCTGTGTTATCGGTCGGCGGAGTATTGCAATACGGCCGCCTTCCTCGGGCCTTGCCAAAAACATTATCTTAAGCCAACATTAGCACGTTCCGGTGACTGGTTATAAAATAGGGAACCCGAAGCAGCCGGTCTTCGGGCCGCTCCGGATCCTTGTCTTATACTGTCGCACTGGCGGCATCAGAGCATTTGAATTCCAAAGAAGCCTCTCAACGTATAGCGCAAACCGATGTAAAGCGCCAGGACGATAAAAATTCCTTTGAGCACCTTGTTGGGGATGTATTTACCGGTTCGCGGTCCGATCATGGAACCGATGAAGATCCCTACGAGCTCGGCGCCGATCATCGGCCAATACACCATGATGCCCTTGAGCATCATGAAATTAAAGATGCCGAAGATCATGCCGATCAGAACGGAAAGGGCTGAAGTGCCGGCCACCACGAACATCGGCAGACCCACCACGCTGGTCAGAAACGGCACGTACAGAAATCCGCCGCCCACGCCGATAAAGGAAGCAATGGCCGAAATGAAAAACCCACCGACGAACGCCCATAGCGGACTGAAGGTGAAGGTTTGGCCGAAAAAGGAAATCTCGGTTTTGGTCAGGCTCCACTTGAGAGTCTTGACCCCCTGGGCCGTGATGTCGCCCTTCTTTTTGACGGTTTCTTCGAAGGCTTTGACCGCTGCCTGGGCTTTTTTCTTGCCCTTCTGGCCTTTGGGGGTCATTTCGTAAATCATGAAGCCGCCGATGACGAACACGATCAGGCCGAACCAGCCCTGATACTGCGAAAATTTGAGTTTACCGGCGGTAGTGAACACCACCATCAATGTGGCAAACAGGGCCCCGGCGCCGAGAAAAACGCCCAAGGCCGGAACCAGTCGCTTCTGTTTGGCGTAGTTGGCGCTCGATATAAGGGCCGAGAGCCCCACGAGCCATGAGTTGGACACGCGGATGCTGTCGGTGATGAAGCGGTTGAGATCCGGCGCGGTATCCTTAAATGTTTTGGCGTAGGCCCCTAAGCCGTAAATGGTGATGTGCCCCACACCGGCCATAATGCCGCCGAAAGCCCCGACCGTGGAAAACACCCAGCCGACCCAGATGGCCCACAGCAGGCCGACGATAAGGCTCATATGAGGTCCGCCGGGGATGTTGAGGTAGCCGGGCGGGGCGGTGGGATCAATCATCCCCTTTCCCGTTCCGACCTGCGCCTTGGCGATTGCTTCCGCCAGCTGGTCTGCCGCACAAGCAGTGTCGGTCAGGACATAGGGCGCGGCGAAGATCAGCAGCACTCCCATCACCATGAACACCATCATCGTTTTCCGCATGTTGAACCTCCCTCTTTTGTGGTTTTGGTTTGGAAAAGAAACTCTCAAGCGGCGGGCCAGTCGGCCGGTTCTTTCAAAATAATGCATTAATCCAAGCAAACGCTGTGCCACTGGATGCGACTGATCACCGGTGATGGTAGAATGCGACATCTATCATAAAAATCGTCATGATTGCAATGAGATAAAAGAATAACGGCTGGTATTCAAAACCGGCGGCAGTGGAAAATAAACTGACGCCGTTGCCCTGGCATTAACGTCCGGAAGCCCTTCCGTTGGTTGACTATAAAAGATTTATCAAATGATTATGATAGGTTATATAAGGTGCCAAAATTTTTTTGCAGCGAAATATTTTTGTTGCAGTTGTGAGGCCATCTCCTGACTCCCCTGGCGGGCGCCGCTTTTCCTTGCTCGTTTTATACCGTTAAAATAATTCATCATTATGCCAACGCGGGCCACCACCGCCGCCCATTGGAGAAATTCATAAAATGGTACATAATTTGCTATGGACCTTGATTTACATTTGTGATCACAGTATCCTCGGGCTTTTCGGGACACAACAACCGGTGCCCCTCCGCGCAATTTGTCGAAAGCACCGACCCTTTGAAATACCTCATCGGTTTAGCGGGTGTGTCGGCGGCACCGATCGAATCGCGGTTTAATCAGTTTATGATTTCGCCTGGTCGGGGTTGGATTTATTCAACTTCACCGGGTGACTCACAGCCAACGGGCTAAACGGGCCTAACGGGCACAACCGGCTAATGGGTTCCGGCTGGCCCGGATTAGGTTACATCTGGAGGTCATACGGCATGGACAAATCAGTATTCAGCTTGTGTTTCATGTGTTCGGTCCGCTGCCCGATCAAGGTGCAGGTCAAGGACGGACAGGTGCGGTGGATCGAAGGCAACCCGCTGGTTCCCGGCATGGAGGGCAGCCTGTGTCCGCGCGGGGCGGCCGGCATCAATATGCTTTACGACAACGAGCGTCTGCAGACGCCGTTGATCCGGGAGGGCGAGCGCGGCTCGGGCAAGTGGCGCAAAGCCGGCTGGGACGAAGCCCTCGATTATGTCGCCGATAAGCTAAAGGACGTCATCGACAAAAACGGCGGCCACAGCGTGGTTCTCGGCGAACGCACGCAGCTGGCCACCCACGTGAGCAAATCTCTGATGAAAGCGATCGGCTCGCCCAACCACTTCACGCACGATGCTCTGTGCAAGGGCTCGGTCAACACCGCCTGCCGCTCGCTTTTCGGCGTCACCGACGCCCAGATGGGTATCGATTACAAGAATACCAAACACATCGTGCTTTACGGCCGCAACATCTTCGAAGCCATTTCGGTGAAAGAAGTCAACAACCTCACCCAGGCGCTCGAAAACGGGGCTAAGCTGACTTACATCGACCCGCGCGTGACGGTCACGGCCACCAAGTCGCACCGCTACTGGATGATCCGGCCGGGCACGGACCTGGCCCTGAACTACGCCCTGATCCACATTATTCTTAAAGAAAGGCTCTATGACAGCCGGTTCGTGGACCGCTGGGTTCAGGGGCTGGCGGAGCTACAGGAGTTCGTGCAGTCCTTCACGCCCGAGTGGGCTGCGGAGGAAACCGGCATTCCGGCCGGGGAGATCGTGGACTTCGCCCGCGAAATCAGCCGTGACAAACCGGCCGTCATCTTTCATTTCGGCTACCGCGGCGCGAGTTACACCAACGAGATTTACCAGCGCCGCGCGATCATGATCCTGAATGCCCTGATGGGCAGCATCGAGGCCAAGGGCGGTTTCTTTTTCAAGAAAGGCCCCGGTGAGGTGGGCGGCAAACCGGCCCGCAAACTCACGGAGCAGGATTTTCCGAAGATTGGGGATGCGCGGTTCGACAAAGCCGGCACGCCGGACTTCCCGTTGCCGGATCCGAATCACGGCGTGCCCCAGATTCTGCCGTATGCGATCCTGAACGAAGATCCGTACCCGATCAAAGCCCTGATCGCCTACCGTTTCGATCCCCTGCAATCGATTCCGGACACCGAGCTGACCAAACAGGCGCTCGACAAGCTCGATCTGATCGTTACCATCGACATCAATCACAGCGACATCGCCTGGTACTCGGATGTCATCCTGCCCGAGTCGATCTATCTCGAGCGCACCGACTGCATCCAGCAGGCCAACGGTCTCAAACCGCAGATGTTTTTGCGGCGCCAGGCCGTCGCCCCGCGCTACGACACCCGCGAAGGGGCCATGATATTGAAACAAATTGCCGAGCGGATCGGGGTCGGCCGCTATTTCGCGTACGAAAACATGGAAGAGCTGGTGCGCTGGCAGTTGGAC
The DNA here is from genome assembly GCA_963779885.1 of uncultured delta proteobacterium. Lineage (GTDB taxonomy): Bacteria > Desulfobacterota > Desulfobacteria > Desulfobacterales > SG8-13 > JARFQH01. The sequence goes on from CAWAAN010000012.1 coordinate 74,569, forward strand.
GGCACCGGCTTTACGCTGGAGGATTTTGATGCCAAGGGCTTTGTGGCCTACGGCAAAGAGCAGATTTTCTGGGACCGCGCCGACGGCCTCAAGCTCAAAACCCCCTCCAAAAAAATCGAGTTCACCTCCTCTTTGCTGGAAAATGCCGGGTTCGAGTCTTTTCCGGCCTACCAGCCGGTCGAGCGGCCGGGCGGCGGCCACTTCCGACTGGTGACCGGCCGCATCGCCCTGCACACGCATGTTTCGACCCAGAATAACCCGTACCTGAACGAAATCATGCCGGAAAACGTTTTGTGGATCAACTCCGGCAAGGCGGCCGAAATGGGCATCAAAACCAACGACCTGGTCCAGGTGGCCTCCGAAAAAGGTGTCGGAAGGATAAAGGCCTACGTCACGGACCTGATTCATCCGGAAACGGTTTTCATGCTGCACGGTTTCGGGCACGAAGCCAAGCTGGCGACCCGCAGCTACAACAAGGGGTTGTCCGACAGCGCGCTGCAAAAAAACGTTTCCGATAGCGTCGGCGGTAGTCCGGCCCTGCACGAAACCTTTGTCACCGTCAACCCGGCTTAAACACTCGCGGGCGATCGCCGCCGGCTGGAGGAACTCAATGAGCAAGTACTACCTTTTTCAGGATACCAAGAAGTGCATCGGTTGCCACACCTGTGTCATTCAGTGCAAGAGCCACAAGAACCTGCCGGTCGGACCCAAAATCAGCCAGGTCATCCCGGTGGGGCCGAAGATGGTGGGTGGTCTGCCGCGCGCCACGTATGTCTTCATGCCCTGTTTTCATTGTGAAGATCCCTGGTGCGTCGCCGCCTGTCCGACCGGCGCGATGCAGAAGCGCACCAAGGACGGTATCGTGTTCATCGATTTCGACCTGTGCGTGGGCTGCAAGGCCTGCATCACCGCCTGTCCGTGGGGCGCGCCGCAGTGGAACCCCGAAACCGGCAAGGCGGTCAAGTGCGACTACTGCATGGACCGGGTCGACCAGGGGCTCAAGCCGGCTTGTGTGACGGTTTGCACGACCCATTGTCTGGACTTCGGAAAGGTGGAGGACACGACCCAGGTCCGCCGCGAGCGCCACGCCAAGGCCGTCGCCGCCTTGGACACGGGTACTTGAGAACATGGTTCGCTTCGTTTCACCATTGGAAAAATGGAATGAATGAGGGAGTGATGGAACAAAGGAATGATGGAATAGTGAGACCATGGTGTTTCATTTTTCCATAATTCCAACATACCATCATTCCAGGTGGGCGGTACAAAACCCGAGCCGCTAAAACTGCACAATCTAAACATGTTATAGAATTTACGAGACGTAAATTACCGTCTTGACGGACGCGAGGAAACCATGCCCGCAAAAACGTGTCCGGTGACCCGCACGATCACCGAGTTGAAGCAGGCCATCGACAACGGTCGGTTGCCGCACCCCCGCAGCCGCAGGATTGCCGAAGAGATTCTGCAACTGCTCAACGACATCGCCTGGGGCCGGGCCGGCGACCGGCACATTCCGGCCATCGACTCTCTGGCGGACGAAATGGCCTACGACGAGGCCGGTGCGGCCGCCCGGGAAACGGCCGCCTTTCTGCATGCCGCCGTCGATCAGAACCGGGAAGTTTTCGCCAGCCACATCGACACCCACAACTGCTCGACCGGCGACTGCGTGAAACTCGCCCCCGCCCCCTGCCAGATGACCTGCCCGGCCGGGCTCGACATCCCCACCTACGTCACCCTGATCGGCATGGGCCGGGATGCGGAAGCCATCGACGTGATCCGCCGCGACTGCCCTTTTCCGTGGGTGTGCGGGCTGGTCTGCACCCGTCCGTGCGAGTTCATGTGCGTGCGTGGCCGGATCGACACCCCGGTATCGATCAAATACCTCAAAGGGTTCGCGGCCGAAAGGGCCATGTCCGAAGGCAGTTACCGCAATCCTGAAAAAGAGCCCGACAAGGGCAAGAAGGTGGCCGTGATCGGCGCGGGTCCCGGCGGGATGAGCGCGGCCTATTACCTGGTTCTGAAAGGCTATGGCGTGCGGGTGATCGAGCAGCACCCGGTCGCGGGCGGCATGCTGCTGCTGGGCATTCCCCGTTACCGGCTGCCGCGCGAGATTATCGATCGCGAGGTCGCCATGCTGACCGATCTGGGCGTCGAATTCGCCTTCAACACGCGCTTCGGACACGACGTGTCGCTGGAAGACCTGAGGCTGGAAGGTTTCGAGGCCTTTTTCTTCGCCATCGGCGCCCACCAGTCTTTCCGGCTCGGAATTCCGGGCGAGGAAGGCTGCCCGCAGGTCCTGGAAGCCATCGCCTTTCTGCGTCGGGTCGCCCTCGGGGACCGGACGGTGCCGGGCAAGAGGGTGGTGGTGATCGGCGGCGGCAACGTGGCCATCGATGCCGCCCGAACCTGTCTGCGGCTGGGGTGCCGCGAGGTGACGCTCGCCTACCGCCGCGCGCGGGCCGAAATGCCGGCCGACCACGAGGAGGTCGAACAGGCCGAGGAAGAGGGGATCAACTTCGCCTTTCTGACCATTCCAACCGAAATTATCAGCAACGACGGCGGCATCGAGGGGCTGCGCTGCCTGCGGGCCGAACTGGTGGCCATGGAGGGCAAGGACCGCAAATACCCGAAGCCGATCGAGGGCAGCGAGTTTCTGATGCCGGTCGATGTGGTCATCAGCGCCATCGGGCAAAAGGTCGACAACTCCTGCCTGACGGCGGTCGGTGGTCTCGAGTGGACCCGGCGCAACACCATTTCGGTCAACACGGCCACGATGGAGACCTCCCAACCCGGCATTTTTGCGGCCGGCGACGCGGTAACCGGCCCGGCCACAGTGATCGAGGCCATCGGCGGCGGCAAACGCGCCGCCGAAGCGATCGATCGCTACTTGTCCGGCATTCCCCAGCCGAGCATGCCGCGGGTCCCGGTGCGGCGCGGACGCATCGATTGGCTGGAAGTGCCGGCCAGCACCAAGATGACGTTGAAGCGCCCCGACATGCCGCTGTTGAACCTGGATCGGCGGCGCACCACCTTTCAACAGGTGGAGCTGGGGTATCCGGAAAACGCGGTCCGCGAAGAGGCGCGGCGCTGCCTGCGCTGCGACATCTGCCTGCGCTGCGGCAAGTGCGTGGAGATCTGCCGCGACAAGATGGGGGTCGACGCCCTTCAGATGGGCTATTTCGACTTCGATCATCCGGTGGAAACCGATTACCGTGTGACGGCCGAGCGCTGCATCGCCTGCGGCGCCTGTGCCGCCAATTGCCCGACCGGCGCGATGCGAATGGAAGACCGCGGCGGCGAGAGAATTCTGTCCCTGTGCGGGACCATCTTAAACCGGCAGAAACTGATGCACTGCGAGGCGTGCGGGGCGGTCCTGGGGCCGGCCCGCTATCTCGAATTCGTGCATAAGCGAACCCAACCCGTGGCGCGGGCCGCCGGCGGTCGGGCACTGTGCGATGCCTGTTCGCGGCACGCGAGCGCCAAGGTCACCACTGACGGCATCCCGGGCCAACCGCGAGGATTCGTGAAAAAATAGGGTCTTATTGTCAGCCGAGGAGACAGTCTCATGGTATTTCGTCGCGGCCAGAAAGTAAAAATCTACCAGCGATCCAGTGACGAGAGCTGGCAATCTTACATGGATGAATACGTCGGCCTGCACGGCCTCATCACCGATCCGGACAGCTCCATCAACGATCCCGACGCCCTGGTGGAGGTCAGCCTGGTGGGCAAGGGCACGCACCGGTTTCCCCAGGATTGCCTGCGCGCCCTGGATGAGTAAACGGTCAATTTGAAAGGATCTTCGCCCCGATGGCCGTATCCGATGTGTTGAAAAGATCGGCTCGACCGGTGTTAACGCTGGAAAGTGGCCGGAGCGTCGACGATGCGATCGATGCGATGAGTGCCGCCAATGCCGGTGCGCTGATCGTCACCGAAAAAGACCGCCCCGTCGGGATATTCAGCAAGCGGGACGTCCTGCGGACCTATTTGCGGGACAAGAGCCAGTCGTTTGCCGCGGTCAGGCTGGGCGATGCGATGACGGCCAAACTCATTACGGCCAAGCCCGGTGACGCCATCGACAGGGTGATGCAGGTGATGCTCGAAGCCGGCATCGGTCATCTGCCCGTGGTCGCGGATGAAAAGATCATCGGGCTTCTGACCGCCGGCGACCTGGTCGAATACCGCCTGGCCGCGCTCGATGAGGAGCTGCACCATTTGAAGGAATATATCGCCGATCTGCACGAAGCCGGTTTGGATTGATGGAGACATGCGATGATCCAAATGACCATTGACGGCCGGGAATACACCGCCGAAGCGAATCAGACGGTGCTGGAGGTGTTGAAGGCCAACGGCATCCGCATTCCGACCCTGTGCTACCATCCCGCCCTCAAGCCTTCGGGGTCGTGCAAATTGTGTGCGGTCGAGGTGCCGGGCCGGGTTTCGGGACGCAAGCTGACCATGCTGGCGTGTATTCTGAAAGTCAAAGACAAGATGGAAGTCAACACCACGGGGGAATTGGTGGAAAAAGCCAGGGTTCGGGCGTTCAAGAACCTGCTGCAGATGGCGCCGCAGTCCGAGACCATCATTGCCCTGGCCAAATCCTTCGGTATCGACGTGGGCCTGCCGCCCGACGGCTGCATCCGCTGCCGGCTCTGCATCCGGGTGTGCCAGGAAATCGTCGGCCCCGGGGCCCTCAGGATGGAACGGCGCGGCGGGCAGAACTTCGTCGTTCCGATCGAAAACCGCTGCGTGGGGTGCGGCACCTGCGTCAATATCTGTCCGACCCGCGTGATCACGCTCGAAGACCGGGAAAATGTCAGAACCATTTCGATTCGCGACGAGGTGATCGGCAAACACCCGCTGGAGCGCTGCGAGGGGTGCGGCCGGCTCTTCGCTACCCCCAAATTCCTCGACCATATCCATCACCGTACCGTCACTCACCCGGATGTCAAGACCCACCACACCTACTGCCCGACGTGCGCCAAACTCTTTTCGGACCGAATCAAATCCGTCAGCCACCGCTACCGGCGCTGACGTTAAAACCGTTTCGATGAACTGCCGCAAGAGCTTTTCAGGAGACGATCAATGGCGAGGATTCTCATACTGGACGATGTTTCCGATGCCGTGCGCCTGATGGCCAGACTGCTCGAAGAAAACGGTCACACCGTTTTTCCCTTCACCGACGAAGCCCCGGCCCTCGATTTCATCGCCGCCAACCCCGTCGATTTGGCGATCCTCGATATCAAGTTGAAAAAAATGAGCGGCATCGAGGTCCTGGCGAAAATAAAACAGATCGCACCGGGCATTCGCACCCTCATGCTGACCGGCTACCCCACCGTGGAAGCCGCGCGCGAGTCGATCCGGCTGGGGGCCGGCGCCTTCTGCGTCAAGCCGATCGACAACGCCGAACTCGAGGAAAAAGTTGCCCGGCTCCTGTCCGCGGAATAGAGCCCATTAATATCTAAATGGTTATTTAACCCCAAGATCATAAAGCAGAAACAGAACCAGGCGCTTAAATTAGACGTCTAATACCGTGGCATTTTTCCCAATTTCCCAGTTCCTCTCATTTTGAGCTTTCAAGAATATTCCAGTTGGCGAAGAAAAGTCTGGGGTAATCCGCTCTCTGGTCGATGATATCAAGTCCATCGCAGATGTGCTCAGCGCGCTGCCACCGAAGACATCGACGATTGCGGTACTTCACGCCGATGTTGATTTTCGCCGGCCTCCTGTTAAAGGAGAACGTCAGTACCTTGAATCCAAATGTTGAATGCGGCTGAAGGAATGAATATTAACATGACCAGGACATTTGAACTGATTCTTGATTTGGTCCAACGTAAAGATGTGATGGGCGAGGGTGAATTGTTAACGGAAATTTTGATAGGTAAAAAATGAAAAAATTACTTTCAGTTATGATAATTGGTTGCTTTTTTCTGGCCACATTTGCTTTAGCTGAAGAACCTTCGCGGTGCAGGTTCTAGCGATCTTTTTTCAGACGGTTATGTCATACATTTCAGTATTACAGTTTCCTGCGGTCCCTCCTTCAGCTTAACAAACTAAAAATACTAAGAAAAATATATATCCCGCCGCCGGTATGATATTTGCTTATCGCCGGGGTGGCGAGGCCGACTATTGGAAAAGACTGGAAAAAGTTGGCGGCCACGTTTAAAAAGCGCCTCATCAAACAACCGAGCACAGCGAGGGAAACGCGTTCAATCCGATGATAAACCCTGCCGTCAAACTGCTTGCCTACCATCCGGACCTGCCCGTTGTCCGACGGAGTGACGGCGTTGCCCGAACGTGTTCCGCCACCTGCCAGGGCAATGGTCAGGTTCGTTCTATTGGGCCTAAATGCATTTACGGGTATGTTAACCGCGTTTGTGTGCCAACCGGCCTTGCCGCGGACCAGCATGGGGTAGCGTGCGGACGGCTGATCGACATTTACGCCTGATTTTTACGGCCCGCTCCCATCAAGACGCCGGCGGCGGAAAATTTTTGAGAATCTCGTATACGGCCGCCTGGATTAGCTGATCTTTTTCCTGCGGGTTCAATCCCGGATTGACACGTACCCGTGTTTCGCCGTGCCAGATGATCTGGCGGGACTTCGGAAGCAGAAATGTGAGGTCGAGGCGGGCCTCGCGGTAAAGCCCATACTGTGCCGGTCCGCCGGTCGTATCTATTTGGCTGGTCGAATCGATCAGGGGTTCGATGAGAAAATCCGGACGGCTTTGTGATGCGGCATACCCCTTGAGCGACAACGAGTTATCGACAAAATATTTCAATCTCTCGGCGTTCAGCGGCGTGATCGTGGCGGTCACCGGCAGCGGCAGCCAGGCATAGTAGTGACCCATGGCCCTAAAATCGACCCGGATGTCGTAGTCGTAGTTCGTATCGTAAACCAGGGGTGTGACCGGGGCACAGTGATAGAACAATCCACAGGTCAGGGCGCAGACCGTCAGCAGGCGCAAACGCTTCATAAAGGTTCTCCATCTTCAGGTTAGACCATTTCCGGATCGGAAACTATCGAATTTTCAGCACAAAATCAAGCACTCTCCGGTAAATTTTTCCTTGACAAGGTCGATGGTTATCTATAAAGGTAATTTCCCTTGAGAAAAATCTAAACCTCGGACAAAGGCGTTCGGGGTCGATGACCATGCAGTGTTCGGACAAAGACGTCCCTGTCTCCAGTGTGAGGAGGGGCGTCTTTTTTTGTTTTTTTATTTCGGCGCATTTTGCGGGTCTAAGATTAGTCCCAATTAACTTCGGGAAAAAAGATATGGAAAACGGATTCAAACCCCACATCACTGTTTTTCACTGTATCAACACGCTGGGCGAGGGCGACGCCTCGCCCTTGGCCGGCGGGGACAGCTTCACCGCCAAATTTGTCAAGCTGCCCTGTTCGAGCATGGTGAAAGACGTCTTTTTGCTGCGGGCGTTTGAAGCCGGTGCGGATGCCGTGGTGGTGCTGGTCTGCCCCGAGGGCGCCTGCCGGTATGTCGAAGGAAATCTGCGCGCCAAAAAACGCGTGCGCTGGGTTCAGACGCTGCTCGATGACATCGGCCTCGGCGGCCGGCGGCTGTCGCTTTACAACCTGCGCCCCGGTGACACCGCGGCCGCGGGCCGGATCGCCCGGGAGGTTCTGGAGCAGGTGAGGATAGCGGGCCGCAACCCGGCGGTGCGACGTTGACCGGCCGTGAAACCGTCGGGGGTCTGAGCACGGTGAAGCCCAACATCAGCGGGCGGTTGGTCGCCAATTGTTGGGGGTTCGTTTCACTCACCCCAGCCTACCACGTGTATATATCACGGCGGTTATTTCAGACCATGAAGGTTTTAAATGAAACAAAACAAGGTTTCGACTGGAGTTGACAAATGATCGTAGCCGAACAGAAATCAATCGCGGAAATCAAGGAAATCGTGGCGCCTTACAATAAAATCCTGCTGCTGGGATGCGGCACCTGCGTTAAAACCTGCTTTGCCGGCGGCGAGGACGAGGTCGCCGTGATGGCTTCGGCCCTGCGCCTGGCCGTTAAAATGGACGGCCGCGAAATCGACATCGAGGAGTTGACGGTCGAACGGCAGTGTGAGGACGAGTTCATCCAGGAGGGCGCCGAGGCGATCGCGCGCAACCAGTCCGTGTTGTCGCTGGCCTGCGGCGCCGGTGTTCAGGCTCTGGCGCGGCGCTTTAAAACGACGCCCGTTCTGCCGGGCGTCAACACGACCTTCATGGGCGTGCTGGAAAGACCGGGGCTTTTCACCGAAGAGTGCGCCGGCTGCGGGGATTGCCAGCTGGCCTTGTTCGGCGGCGTCTGCCCGTTCACCCGCTGCGCCAAAAAACTGGTGAATGGTCCCTGCGGCGGCTCGCGCAAGGGCCAGTGCGAGGTCAACCCGGACACGGACTGCGCCTGGCATCTGATCATCGAGCGGCTGACGGCTCTGGGGCAGATGGACAACTTGAAGTTGTACCTGCCGCCCAAAAACTGGTGCGCCAGCCTGGCTTCCGGGCCCCGCAAACTCAGCAGAGAGGATCATGAAATATGAAGACCGATGGCATCAGTCGATTGCAGAACGTTTTATCCGGCGGCGGCTTTGCCGTGACGGCCGAATGCGGACCGCCACGCGGGGCCGATCCGGAAGCGGTGCGCCGGAAGGGGCTGTTGCTCCAGGGCTGCACGGATGCCGTCAATGTGACCGACAACCAGACGGCGATCGTGCGCATGTCGAGCATTGCCGCCGGGGCCCACCTGCTGCGGCTCGGGCTCGAGCCGGTCATGCAGATGGTGACCCGCGACCGTAACCGGATTGCGCTGCAGTCGGACATCTTGGGGGCGTATTCACTCGGGATCAGAAATATCCTGTGCCTTTCGGGAGACCACCAGAGTTTCGGCAGCCAACCCGACGCCCTGAACGTCTTCGACATCGACTCGATGAACCTGCTGCGCACCGTCAGGGACATGCGCGAGGAGGGCAACGACATGAGCGGGTTTGCGCTCAAGGAAGCGCCGCGGATGTTCATCGGCGCCGCCGCGAATCCGTTTGCCGATCCGTTCGAGTACCGGGTCATCCGGTTGGCAAAGAAAATCGAGGCAGGGGCCGATTTTATCCAGACCCAGTGCGTCTACAACATGGCGCGCTTCAAACAGTGGATGAAGATGGCCCGCGAGGAAGGTCTGACGGAAAAGGTTCACATCCTGGCCGGCGTGACCCCGCTGAAATCCGCCGGCATGGCCCGCTACATGTCTCAAAAGGTGGCGGGCATGGATGTGCCCGAAGATCTGATCCGGCGCATGGCCGGCGTCGCCAAGGACAAGGCGGCCGAGGAGGGCTTGAAGATCTGCCGCGAGACGGTGGCCGAACTGCGCCAGATCGACGGGGTTCACGGCCTTCACATCATGGCCATCGAGTGGGAGGAGGTCGTGCGCGAGATCGTCGAGGCCGCCGGTCTCCTGCCGCGCCCACAGCCGAAGATATAAAACGACACCGTTTCCTTATTCAGGATTCGATGTTCGACGTTCACTGGTCCAGAATGTAGGGGCGAAAAATTTTTCGCCCCTACGCCCGGGATTAAACCCGAATATACAGTTCGCATCGGAGGCATTCATGCCCCAGAAGTATCAGATCCACACGGAAACCGCTGCGCCGCGCTTTCACCCGATCGGCAAATACGCCACGATCGAGTTTCGGGAAAACTGTGCCGGCAGCTGCCGTCAGTGCGTCAAGAAGAAATGCGTCTACAACATCTTCAAGGAAAACGTCCTGCACATGAGCGCCATGGACGAGCCGGAGTACCTCTACACCTGCATGAGCTGTTTCCGGTGTATCCAGGAGTGCACCAAGGGCATCTTCTCGCGCACGATCAACCCGGACTATCGCAACCTGGGCGATGACTACTGGCGCGCGGACACGCTGCACCGGCTCTGGTATCAGGCCCACATGGGCAAGATACCGGTCTCGGGGGCGGGGTATCGCGGCCCCTTCGTGGCGCCCGGTTTCGATGCCATGTGGACCGATATGTCCGAGATTGTGCGGCCCACGCGCGACGGCATCCACGGCCGCGAGTACATCAACACCAGCGTCGAACTCTCGCGCCGCATCACCCGGCTGGAATTCAATCCGGACATGACCCTGGCCTCGGTGGCGCCGCCGCTGCTCGAGGTGCCGCTGCCACTCTTGTTCCAGTTATCACCGGACCTGGTGGTCAGCGAGCCCGTCCTGGTGTCGGCGGCAAAGGCCGCCCGGCGGCTGGGAACCCTGATGTTCGTCCGGCTGCAGGATATCGGCGCGGCAATGACGCCTTATGCCGACAATTTGATCCCCTGCCTGACGCGTGCGGATATCGCGGCGCAGGGCGATGTGATCCGGCAGTGCCGGGCCGTTGAACTGGCCGATGCGCCGGGGATCGAAAACACCTTCGATGCCGTCCGCCGCCACCGCCCGGACGTGCTAATCATGGTCGGCATGCCGCTCGATGCGCGTTCGGCCGGTCGCGCGCGCGAGCTGGTGAAATCCGGGGTCGATTCGCTGCACTTCACCGCCGATGACCACGGCAACGAACGCGGTGAGCCCCATCCGCGGTTTTTAAAGGAAATGATCCGCGAGATCCACCTGGAACTGGTGGAAAACGCCGCCCGCCAGCGAATCAACCTGGTCTTTTCGGGCGGGATCGCCATGGCCGAACACATGGCCAAGGCCGTCATCTGCGGCGCCGACGCGGTCACGGCCGACCTGGCCCTGCTGGTGGCCCTGGAGTGCCGCTTGTGCGGCCGGTGCCGCAAGGGCCTGAGCTGCCCGGTCGAACTCGACCAACCGTTCGACACCGACTGGGGCAGCCAGCGGATCGTCAATCTCATCGGCGCCTGGCACAGCCAGCTGATCGAGGTCATGGGGGCCATGGGCATTCGGGAAGCCCGGCGGCTGCGTGGCGAAGTGGGGCGCTCCATGTGGTTCGAAGACCTGGAACGCGACCATTTCGGCCCGATTTTTGGAGAACGCAAAGTTGCGGGATTGGGATAAGCAATGAAACAACCATCGAATATCACGCCACTGCCGGAAACAAAAACCGCCCGGTCGCGGTTTCGCAACACGATCGGCAAATATACCATCAAACGCAGCTCGCGCTGCATCTCCTGCGGCCTGTGCGCCGAGCTTTGCCCGTACGGGGTCCATCCCCGCTACGAAAAATACTCGAAGTCGCTCAGGCCCATCGAACACAAGTGCATCGGTTTCGACTGCCGGAAAAACGACTATCACTGCATCGACCGCTGTCCGGAAAAAGCCCTGACCCTGCGGCTCAATCCGGTCCTGGAAACCCTCGGGGACTACCGCTGGCCGGCCGAAATGTTGCTGGCCCATTGGGAAATGGCCGAAACCGGCCATCTGCCCACGGTCGATCTGGAGTACGACCTCGGCTGCTCGGGCGGGGGGTTCGACAAGATCCGCTTCAGGCTGCCGGACCCGGCCGATTACCGCGACATCGGCGATGCCGAAATCGATTTGGGGCTCGATCTCAACAAGCGCCGGGACGGCCGGCCGGAACGCCGGTTGTCACTACCGTGTTACAGCGGCGGCATGTCCTACGGTTCGATGGCCCTTTCGGCCCTCACCGGCCGGGCCCGGGCCGCGGCCCGGTTGAACACCCTGACCTGCACCGGCGAAGGGGGGTATCCCAAGGAGTTTTTGCCCTACGCCGATTACGTCATCACGCAGGTCGCCACCGGCTTGTTCGGGGTCAGCGAGGAGACGATCCAGTGCGCTCCGGTGATCGAGTTCAAGTACGCTCAAGGGGCCAAGCCGGGCTTGGGGGGACATTTGCTGGGCGACAAGGTGACGCCCGAGGTGGCCGCCATGCGCGAGACCGTGGTCGGCCGGTCGCTCTTTTCGCCCTTTCCTTTCCACAGCGTCTATTCAGTCGAAGACCACAAGAAGCATGTCGACTGGGTCAAGGAAATCAATCCCCGCTGCCTGGTCTCGGTGAAGGTCTCGACCCCCACCGACGTGGATATGGTGGCTGTCGGCAGTTACTACGCCGGCGCCCATATCGTCCACATCGACGGCAGCTACGGCGGAACCGGCGCGGCGCCCGATATCGCCAAGAAAAATATCGCCATGCCGATCGAGTACGCCATCCCCAAGGTGCATCAATTCCTGAAGAACGAGGGGATCCGGGATGCGGTCTGCCTGATTGCCAGCGGCGGAATCAGAAACGCCATGGATGTGGCCAAGGCGATCGCCCTGGGCGCCGACGGCGTTGTCATCGGCACCGCCGAACTCGTCGCCCTGGAGTGTGTGCGCTGCGGCAACTGCGAGAGCGGGCGCGGCTGCGCCCGCGGCATCGCCTCGACCGACCACGAACTGGGCCACATGATATCGGAAGCCTACGCCGAACAACGCATCGTCAACATGTACATGGCCTGGCGCCGGCAGTGGTGCGAGATTCTGCGGCGGTTCGGCATGCAAAACGTGCGCGATCTGGTCGGGCGCTCCGACCTTCTGGTCCATCTCGATTATCTCGAAGAGGCCGAACGTGCCCGATATCGGCCGGCGCCGCAACATCAGACGATTATTTAGGAACCGCAACCGTAGGGGCAGACCGGCGCGTCTGCCCTTATCAGACCCAAATACCTTCGGGCGCTGACACAAAGAGCGCTCACACAGGTGGGCCCTACGGGGAAATGCTCATTTCTGGATCGGAAACCGAGCCGTGTCAAAGGAGCAGTGATGAACCAATCACATCAGTCGATTATCGATAAAATTCTGGCGTCGCGGGCCCGGATTCCCCATGGCGCTCTGCAAGCCAAGAAAGCCGCCGAAGAGGGCGGATGCGGGGTCACCGGCTTCATTTCCTCGATTCCGGTGCGGGGGCGCCACATTTACGAGCCCTCGGTTCAGATGCACAACCGGGGCAACGGCAAGGGCGGCGGCATCGCCGCGGTCGGGCTCTCGGCCGAAAGCCTGGGAGTCACCCAGGAAATCCTGGACTCCCACTACATGCTGCAGGTGGCGTTGCTCGACCCGACGGCCAGGGGCGAAGTGGAAGCCGCCAACATCGCCCCTTTTCTGGAGGTTCACAAGGTCCAGGCGCTTTCCACCGTCGATGACTACCGCGACATCGAGGGCCTGGAGGTCAAGCCGCCGGATGTCTGGCGCTATTTCGTGCGCGTCAAAAAAGATGCCCTGGCGCGGTTCATCGATGAGAACGGCCTGAAGGAACTGGATCCCCGTAAGGCCGAGGACGAATTCATCTGCCAGAACTCCACCCGCATCAACCAGGCGTTTTACGCCTCCCTGGGTGAGCAGCGGGCTTTCGTGTTGTCTCACGCCCGCAACCTGATGATCCTCAAGATTGTCGGCTATGCCGAAAAGGTCGTCGAGTATTATCAGCTCGAGGATTTCAGGGCGCACGGCTGGATCGCCCATCAGCGGTATCCGACCAAGGGGCGGGTCTGGCATCCCGGCGGCGCCCACCCGTTCAGCGGCATGGACGAAGCCCTGGTTCACAACGGCGACTTCGCTAACTACCACACCGTCAGCGAGTATCTGAAGCAGCACAACATCCATCCCCAGTTCCTGACCGACACCGAGGTGGCGGTGCAGCTGCTGGACCTGCTGAACCGCACCTTCGACTATCCGATGGAATATATCATCGAGGCCATGGCCCCGACCACCGAGCATGATTTCGACCGGCTCTCGCCCGCAAAGCAGCACATCTACCGCACGATTCAATCGGCCCACATCCAGGCTTCCCCGGACGGTCCCTGGTTTTTCATCATCGCCCGCACCAATCCCTATGCCGGTTATTTCCAGCTCATCGGGATCACTGACACCTCCATGCTGCGTCCACAGGTGTTCGCCCTCCAGGAGGGCGAGGTGCAGATCGGTCTGATCTGTTCGGAAAAACAGGCCATCGATGCCACCCTGCGAAACCTGACGGCCGAAGACGATCGCTTCTGCCCGGTGGCCGACACGTACTGGAACGCGCGCGGGGGCAGCGCCGCCGACGGCGGGGCGTTTATTTTTACCGTCAAGGACGCCGGGCGGGGCGACGGCTCGAAGGCGCTGGTCTGCACCAACAAATTCGGCACCCCGGTTCGCACGCCGGAAGGACAGGCGCACTTTCGGCCGTCGCTCGAGCTGGCGGCCGCCGGAAATGGCAAAGGTATTTCCGCGGCGGTGGTGCGCGGGCTGGCGTCCGCCGATGCGACGGACCTCAAGGTCTACGGTGCTACCCAACTTCCGGGCTGGGACTATGCCGCCCTCGGCCATTTCTGCCGCGAACTGGCAAAGCAGGGCCGAAAAGACGATGACGCCAGTGCCAAAGCCATCGAGACCCTGACGTTTCTGAACGACCGCCGCCTGGCGACCGGAGCCAAAAAACGCAGTTCCACGCTGGCTATCATCCGGGATCACCTGACCGCTATTTTTGCGGGTGTGCCCGGAATCGATGCGAGCGGCAGCAGCCGCTACTGCCGGATCGACTGGTCGAGCCGCGATGCGCTGCGGTCGCCGCGAACAACGGAAAAAGTGCTGGTGATCAATGCCAGGGATTTTCCACCCGAAGGCGATGCCTGTGATGCGCGGTTGATTTGTGCGGCTTACAAGATGGGCTGGCGGCGGTTTCTCTGCCATGGCTACAAGGGGCAGCGCTTCACCGGCTGCGGCCTGGCGCAAGACACCGGTGATGTGCGTATCGACGTGTACGACAGTTCGGGCGATTATCTCGCATCGGGCATCGATGGACTCGAGATCCACGTCCACGGCAACGCCCAGGACCAACTGGGTCAGATCATGAAACGCGGCAAGCTGGTCATTTACGGAGACGTCGGCCAGACCTTCCTATACGGCGCCAAGGGCGGCGAGGTCTACGTCATGGGCCATGCCGCCGGACGACCGCTGATCAATGCCGTGGGACGTCCGCGCGTGGTCATCAACGGGACCTGCCTGGATTTTCTGGCCGAGTCCTTCATGGCCGGTGATCCGCTGAACGGCGGAGGATTCGTCGTGCTGAACGGCCTCGAATTCGATTCGAACGGCCGGCTCGTCGGCCGTCAACGTCCCTACCCCGGCTCAAACCTCTTCTCCCTGGCTTCGGGCGGCGCCATCTACCTGCGCGATCCGCACCGCACGGTCGTCGCGGGGCAGCTGAACGGGGGCGCCTTCGCGGATCTGACGCCGGCGGACTGGGACCTGATTCGGCCCTACCTCGAGGAGAACGAAAGGCTGTTCGGCATTTCCGTTGCCAATGATTTGCTGACGGTCGATGGCCAGAAGAGGGACTACCGGTCGGTTTACCGCAAGGTGCAGCCCGCCGGGCTCGAGGCCCTGGCAGCGGCCGCCGCCGCCTCCGAAGAGTGGGGCGCGGAGTGGCAGGAGGAGCGGGAAGCGTGTTGAACGATCGTCAACCGCCGGCTATGCCTGAATTAAAACCAATAGCGGATTCCGATTCCCAGGCCGTTGGAGGCCCCGTGCATGTCGTTGATGAGGCCGCCGGCCCCGGAACGATGATGAATGGCGGTGACAAGGCTCCATTGGGGAGCGCTCGGCAATGAAAACGTGAACTCGAAGGCCAGCGCGCCTAAAAACTTGGCCGATTCGCCCTGGTTCTTGACCTCGATTTCCGGTATGGACGTGGCATAGGACAGGCCGGCCCCGGCGGCGAAACTCGTGTCCAGGTACCGGTCCCAGGGAAAGGCCAGCCAGCGGAAATAGCCCAGAAAGTCGAATTCCCAGTTGTCCTGATCCCCCCAGAACTTGTTGACCTGGCCCTCGAGTTCGAGATCGAAATAGTGGCGATACGTGTAAATTCTGCGCATCATCCCCAGCCCGACATAATAGGCATCCTCGAAATTGAAATCCCCTGTCACCAAATGGCCGAGTGATTCGTCGGTGAGCCGGCCGGCGTAAAGCGTGGCGGCCCAGTTTTTTTGATCGCTTGCGCCGGCAAGGGGCGCCCCGGCGGTCAGGATCAGCGCCAGAACGCAAAGTTGCAGTGCCCAACTTCTTTTGCGGTGTGACATAATTATTTTTCCTTTTTCCGGTCGTCTTGAGAAGGTTTAACGAGTTCCTCGAAGGCCGGCATCAGTTGCCTGGCCTTCCAGTCCGCGAGCAGGAAGGGATAGGGACTATCCGAGGAGACGGCCGGATAGGACGAATCGGCATCGTTCTTTTTGGCGAAGATCTCCAGGCGGTGCGGTTTTTGGCCGGCTAGTTCCAGGGTGTAGATCGGATCCTTGAAATCGGTGGAGACCCGGTCCGAAATGTATTTTTCGGCGGCCAACTGGGACACCGCGGCCAGCACCTGATCGATTTTGGCGGGATCGGCGCTGCGGCCGTCGCTTGTCTGCCAGACCATCTTGGCTTTCAGCGGCGCGGCCGCGTCCCCGGACGCACCGGCATCCTGTTTCCCGTCGCCGGTTTTTTCGTCCAAAGGGGCCTCCTGGCGGACCAGGGTCAGGCTCTGTCCGGCCTGCGTCAGCTCGATCCGCTGAACATCGCTGGCGGCAAAGGAAAACACCGACGTGTCCCGCAGATCTTCCATGTCCTGCGCGAACGTGTCTCTGAAACTGTCCCGCGCCTGGTAAACATTCGCGTTACCGACCAACTTGACGAACGTGTGCCTGAACGAGGGGCCAACCTTGCCGATATCGAATTCCCGTTCGGCCTTGGTGCCGGCCCAGGCTTTGACCTCAATTTTTTTATCGTCGGTCAGATCGTAACGACCGTAGTCCTTGGACTCGGAGGCCAGGCTGGTCAGGGAAAGATCCGCGATGGTATCGAGCATCCGGCTGACCTTGGCCCGGTCGGCCGGAAATTTCTGTTCGCCGATGGTCCAGGTGTCGTCGGCCCGGTTGAGGTTCAGCGTCCCTGCCGGTCCGGTGATGTCGATGCGGGTGATGGACTTGGCCGGCACGGGCGGCAGTTGCGGCAAGTCGTAAAGCGTCCGATCGGTCTGGCGCGTAAACAAATACAGTGACAAGGCGCAGATGATCACCGCCAGGACAATAATTTCTTTCTTCAGTTTCATCGTCTTCCTCTCATGAAGATCGCCTGAAATTGCCGACCTTTTTTTATCGGCAGGCCTCTCATTCCTGAAACATTTCCTGGATGCGTCTTTTGCGGGAGAGCCGTCGAAACCAGACCGCAACGCCGAAAAGGATCACCAGGATCGGGAGCCCGGCGATGTTGACGGCTTTGACGGCGGTCTTGGTTCCGGCGCCGATCGGGGTCAACGGGTTGAAATCCTGCCTTTTGGCGCGCAGGACCGCCATGTCCGCGCGGTCATTCAGGGCATCGATGACGTTCAGGATAAAGACCGCGTTGGGCCCCCGGCCCTGGGCGTCGAGGACATTGTCGGTCAGCATTTCCGAGGACGCCATGATGAAAATGCGCCCCGGCCGACCGCGCGGGATAAATGCGCCTTCGCTCTCGACCGGCACCGCTATGCTTTCAGGCTTTTCAGGCGCCGGGGGCTGGGTTGCGGCGGCGGGTGCGTCGGCCGGTTCCGGCTCGGATGAGGTGTTGGCGTCCGCACCGTCCGGGGCGTCCTCACCGGCCGCGGCCGTTTTCTTTTCGGGCAACGGCCGACCGGCAAAATAACTGCTGAAGCTACCCTCCAGCCAGTAGGCCAACGGGTAGCTCTGGAATTCCTGCTCGCTTTGCGGCGGGCGGATCAACTCGGGGGACAGGTTGATGGGCGCCCGCATCTGCCAGGATTTTTCCGAGGAAGAAAACACGCGCCGGGCCTGGATGTCGTCCGCCTTGAGGCGGTCCTCGATCACTTCCAGGGGCGAGATGCGGACCGCCACCAGGCGGGTGATGTTTTGCATGAAATCGAGGTCGTGATTGATGTTGCGGTTTTCGATCAGCGGCGCGAAGTAGATCGGTCGCTCGCCGCCGCCCATGGACTGCGGCAGTTCCTGTTTAAAGCTGTTGAGGTCCATCACATAGGACGGCTTGGCACGTACGCCATAGTGATCGAGTAGTTTTTCCAGGCCGGTCTGCAGCGGTTCATAGCGGGGACCCAGGTTCATGCCGCGGGGCATCTGCTGCGGTGGGGCGACCATATTGAAGCTGTCCGGTATGAACAGTATATTTTTTCCCTGCATCAGATACTGGTCGATCTGAAAGAGTTCGTCGTCGCCTAATTTTTCCGTGGGCCTGACGATCATCAGAAAACCAAGGCTCGCGGGGATCTTGCCGTCCTTGAGGGTGACATCTTCGATGGTGTAATTCCGGGAGACGATCGTCCGGAAATTGTTCAATGCTTCCGCATCCGGCGACTCGGCCGGGTTCATCCGCGGTTGGGGCATGAGCGGCAGGGTGCCCTTGTCCGTCAGGTAGCCGATCTTTTCGTTGATATCGATCAGGGACTCGACGTTCTCGCGGATCAGGTTTTCGAGCGTGTCCGCGGGAACCATTTCATAGCGGGTCCCGATGATCGGAATCCGCATCACGTTGACCAGCTGCACCGCGGTTGTTTTGCCGCCGTGCTCCAGAACCAGGCCGACGATGCCCTCGCCGGCGGTCAGGTTCTCGCGCGGCACGTCGGGCCATTTCAGGCTGAGCAGATTGATCTTTCTGGATTGCAGCTCCCGGGCCGCCTCGGGGGTGGTGGTGGGGTCCATGCGGGTATACTCGAGCTTGTTGAGAAAACCCGGGCTGAGTTTGTCGACCATGGCGGCCACGCGTCCGGGCAGATCGGGCAGGCCATCGAGTCCGATTATCGGGGCCACCATGTTCAGGGAAGAGGATTGAAACAGGGTGATCCGAATCTTGCCCTCCAGCCGCAGCAGTGCGCTGACCTTGTTGTTCAGCTTCATGATGGCGCTTGTCAGCTGGTATTCCAGGTTGTCGATCGACGTGATGGTCGGGATGCGCTCGATCAGGTCGCCGTGCAAAATCACCAGACCCATGTAGGCCTTCTGGAACTTGACCTCGTCTTTTTCGATGACCTGGATCTGGATCGGGCTGATGCCGAAATTTTCGGCCATGTCCCGATTGGAACCGCCCGCGCTCGGGGAATCGTTTTCTTCCGGGCTGACATCGTAGAAGCGATAGTTGAAGTAGCGCCCGGCGTGGATGGCGTATTCCTCGAGCAGGTCGCGCAAGTAGCGTTCGATGCTGTTGTAGGGGGCCGGCAGGTTTTTGGTGAAAAAGACATTGATGGTCAAGGGCTCGGAGAGAGTGGCGACCGCGCGGCGGCTGGCCGCGGAGAGCGAAAAGTCCCCGGAAGCGGTCAGATCGAAGCGCTGGAAGAGCGTGATGCCGGCCAGGTTCACCAGCACCACCACGACCAGGTAAATTAAAAATTTAACGTACTTTCCGCTTTTTACCTTTCCCACGATACACTCCTTAATTTTTATCTTCCAGCGCCAGGTGTGCGGCGTATAAACCGATAAAGCAGATGCTGAGAAAATAGAGAACATCGCGCGTGTCGACGATCCCGCGCGAGATATTTTGAAAATGCTGGTCGACGCCCAGATACGCTACCGCCCCCAGGATGCCCCGTGGCAAAAAAAAGAGCATCCGTTCGATCAGTGTCAGCGTGAAGCAGATGGCCATGCCGATGATAAACGCGATGATCTGGTTGCGGGTCAGCGCGGAGGCGAAGAGCCCGATGGCCGAAAAGGCGGCCCCCAGCAGCGCGGTGCCCAGGTAGCCCCCGATAACCGGGCCCCAGTCGAGCCGGCCCAGAAAGGACACCGTCACCACATAGCCGATGGTCGGGACCAGCATGGCGATGATAAACGCCAGCGCGGCGGCGAACTTGCCGACAATAACCTCCTTGAAGCTGACCGGCAGCGTCATCAGGGTTTCATAGGACCCGACGTTGCGCTCCTCGGCAAAGAGCCGCATGGTAACGGCGGGCACGACAAAGGCCATGATGATCGGCAGCATGGCGAAAAAATTTCTGAGGCTGGCCTGTTCCAGCAGGAAAAAGGTGGTGAAAAAGAACCAGCCGGTGACCAGCAGAAAAATGGCGATGACGATATAGGCGATCGGCGAGACGAAATAGGCGCCGAATTCTCTTTTGAAAATGGGAACGGCCGCGCGCATGTCAGTTCTCCTTGGTCAATTCACGGAATACGGTTTCAAGGGTCCGGGATTCCTGGTAAAACTCCAGCAGTTCCCAATCGGTGTGCTTGACGGTGCGGTAGATCTCGGCCCGCAGGTCACGGGCGGACGCCACGGTGAGGGTGACTCTTGCGAGGCCGTCGACGGAACTGATTTGGACCGTGCCCGGCACGCCGTCGATGGCGGAGAGTTTCTGGCGCACGGCATCCTCGTCCGCATTTTTCAGGGTGAGGTGGATCAGGCTGGTGCGGCCCGCCGATTGCTTCAATTTGTCGATGTCGCCGTCGGCCACGATTTTGCCGCGGCTGATGATCACGACCCGGTCGCAGGTGGCTTCGGCTTCACTCAGGATGTGGGTCGAGAGGACGACCGTTTTTTGCTTGCCGATGCGCTTGATGATGTGCCGGATTTCGACGATTTGATTGGGGTCCAGCCCGGAGGTCGGCTCGTCCAGGATGAGGATTTCCGGATCGCTCATCATGGCGTGCGCCAGACCCACCCGCTGCCTGAAGCCCTTGGAAAGCTCCGCGATCGGTTTGTGCATCACCGGGTTCAAACCGCACAACTCGGCCAGTTCGCGCAGCCGCGCCAGCTTGACGTCGGGCGGGGTTTCACGAATATCGGCGATGTAGTTCAGATAGTCGAAGACCAGCATGTCGTGATAGAGCGGTGCCGATTCGGGCAGGTAGCCCATGAGCTTCTTGATTTCGATGGGATGGCGTTCGATATCGAGTTCCTTGACCCGGATCGTGCCCGCGCTGGGCGGCAGGAAGCCGGTCAGCATCCTGAGTGTGGTTGTCTTGCCGGCACCGTTGGGCCCGAGCAGACCCAGGATTTCCCCATTTTGAATCTCGAGGGTGATCTGATCCACAGCGGCGATGCCGCCATAGCTTTTTGTCAGATTTTCGACATGGATCATCGCAGGCTCCTTTATTATTCAGATAGGAATTGCGACCATTTTACGAAACGGTATTTATAAAAAATTGCCCGCTATTTGTCAATACGCCCGCGCGGTCGGCAAAAGACGGCAGCAGGGTGACAGGCGATGGGCGGCACGCTTTATTACGCCAAAGGACCGGTCAGGCATCAGAGGGTGGCGGGTTTCCCAGCAGGGCCAGGATTTTTTTGGAGGTATACTCGCCGACATCCGCCAGGCCGTCGGTAGGCAGGAAATCGGCGGCGTTGTTCGAAAAAAGGCAGGTGACGGAGGCGGGAAAATCATCGTCTGCACGGTAGAAGATGTACACCAGCGAAATCTTGGGCAGAGGGCGCACGAGGAAACCGAAGTCTCCGCTCGCCTGGCGCGGCGGCGGCTCGCCACCCAAGGCCGATACGATCAGCGGTTGTGCGCTTTCGATGGCGGCCACGTGCGGTATCAGCGGGTTTTCGGCGTGGGTGGTGAACGCGCCGGAATAGGGCATGCTGTCCGGCAGCTCCTTGAAGGCTTTGAGTGGCGGTTGACAAATCCGGTGTCTTGAACCAAAGAGTATGGTACGTCTTTCTCCGGCCGGCCGTTTGATTTCAGTCCGAAAATAGAACCAAATGCAGGGGTCATGAGGGATTAACATGATACACGAGATGGCTGCACCACCCGCGGAGATTCCTGTCGCCGCCGGCATGAAAGGGCTGATCTTCGACTGTGACGGCACGCTGGCCGATACCATGCCGATTCATATTGCGGCGTGGTGCGATTCGTTTGCCGTGCGCGGGATTTCGTGCCCCGAGGGTTTCATTCATACCGTCACCGGGAGGCCGGCCGAGAAAATCGTCGCGATCTTCAACCGGCGGTATCATCACCACATCGATGCCGCCGCTTTCGCCGTCGAAAAAAACCACCGGGCCCGCTTACGGTTGCCAGAGGCGGTCCCGATCGCTCCGGTGGTCGACATTGTCCGGCGCTACCGGGGGATCCTGCCGATGGCGGTCGCCTCCGGCGGCACCCGTGATAACGTGATGCTGACCCTCGAGGTGATCGGCCTGGCGGACTTTTTCGAGGCCGTCATTACCGCCGATGACCCTGTCCACCCCAAGCCGGATCCGGGCATCTTTCTCGAAGCCGCCCGGCGCCTGCGGGTCGAGCCCTCACTCTGTCAGGTTTTCGAAGACGGTGATGCCGGTTTGGAAGCGGCCCGCAGGGCCGGCATGGTGGCCACCGACATCCGTCCATTTGTCGGTCCGGCCGGGCGCGGGAATTGACATGCAGCGCCTGCGGCTAATGCCGCCGGTGGTCATCGCGCACCGCGGGTATCGCAAACGGTTTCCCGAAAACACCCTGGCCGCCTTTGCGGCGGCCTTCGACAGTGGTGCGCCGATGGTGGAACTGGACGTGGCCCTGACCAGGGATCGCCGGGCCGTTGTGCTCCACGACGATACCCTGGAGCGGACCACCGACGGTCGCGGACAGGTGTGCGATTTCACCCTGGCAGAGCTGAAAAGGCTGGATGCCGGAAGCTGGTTCGACCCGCGCTTTGCGGGCGAACGCCTGCCCAGTCTGGATGAGGCGCTGGACCTGTGCGCCGCACGCGGCATGGTGAACATCGAGATCAAGGCCGCGGCTTTCGAGGCCGGCCGGCCGGCGGATGCCATCGAGGAGCAGGTGCTGCGGGCCGTCGCGCAAAGGGGCATGGGTGCGCGCGCGGTGATCTCCAGCTTCGATACGCGGTTTCTCGACCGTATCTGCGAGCGCCCCGCTGCCCCGGCGATCGGGCTGCTGACAGAAGTGCGTCCCACCGCCGACCCGCTGCGCCTCTGCCAACGCCTGCGCGCCTTTTCCTGGCATCCGGAGTATCACAGCCTTACGGCTGAAAAGGTGCGCGACATGCACGCCGCCGGCATCAGGGTGTTGCCGTACACGGTCAACCGTCCGGCGGATTTCCGGCGCTTGCTGCAGATGGGGGTCGACGGGGTGTTCAGCGATGATCCGCCGCTGTTGAAGGCCTGTATCGGTGGGGGCCTAACGCGCCGCGCCCCTTAGGGTTGTGTCATCTTTGACGTGTCGCGACGGCCTTGAACGAGGCAGGTGTGGGGAACAGAAGAGGTTCAGGGTTCAGGGTTTACGGTTCGGGGTTGGTGGATGAAAGCGATTTGATGTTTCAGGTGGCGAGCATTTAGACAATTTAAGGGTGACAAGGCTCTAGAAAGTTGTGGTCTTGAAACGGCATCGACATCTGGTCCGCTCCAATGTCCCGTTGGGGCGAAAAATTTTTCATTCCTACAATAACAGCAACCGCCCATTCCGGGCTCAAAAAAAGGAGACCTCTCATCCTTATCCAATTTTCAATAGCCAATAGCCAATAGTCAATTTCAAGGGGGGGCAAAGATGTACCGTGAAGAAATGTCGAGCCGGATCGCGGAACGCAGCGATCCCTGGGACATCCTGATTATCGGCGGCGGTGCGACCGGGGTCGGCATTGCGGTGGACGCCGCGTCGCGGGGGTGCGATGTTTTGTTGCTCGAGCAGAGCGATTTCGGCAAGGGGACTTCTTCGCGCAGCACCAAATTGATCCACGGCGGCGTGCGCTATCTCCAGCAGGGCAACATTTCGCTGGTCATGGAGGCGTTGCGGGAACGCGGAATTCTGCGCCACAATGCGCCTCATCTGGTCCACGATCTGGCCTTCATCGTTCCCAATTACGACTGGTGGGAAGCGCCGTTTTACGGCATCGGGCTCAAGGTTTACGACCTGCTGGCCGGCCGCTACGGTTTCGGCCCGTCTAAAGTTCTCTCCAAGGACGAAACGCTCGGCCGGATTCCGACCCTCAAACGCGAGGGCCTGCGCGGCGGGATCATATACTACGACGGGCAGTTCGACGACGCCCGGCTGCTCATCAATCTGGTTCGCACCGCGTCCCATCAAGGGGCCGCCCTGCTCAACTACGCCCAGGTGACCAAAATGACCCGCAGCGCGGACGGGTACCTGAACGGGGTAATATTCGAGGACCGTGAAAAGGACACCGAACAGGACGTGCGGGCCAGGGTCATCATCAACGCCACCGGTCCGTTCACCGACGCCGTGCGGCGACTGGACGATCCGGATGCTTCGCCGATGATCGCCCCCAGCCAGGGCGTCCACCTCGTCTTCAATAAATCTTTTTTACCGGGGTCCTCCGCCATCATGGTGCCGCACACCCGTGACGGACGGGTGATGTTCGCCATTCCCTACCTGGGCGTCACGCTGGTGGGTACGACCGACACGCCCATCAGCGCTGTCGATCTGGAGCCCACCGCCAGAGAAGAGGAGATCGACTTTATCCTCGAAACGGCGGGGGCTTATCTGGAGAAAACCCCCACTCGGGCCGACATTTTGAGCGTGTTCACCGGCATCCGTCCACTCGTTAAAACCGATGGCGACAAGTCCACCGCGAGCCTGGCGCGCGATCACACTATCCACATTTCACAATCTGGTCTGCTGACAATTGCCGGTGGTAAATGGACGACCTACCGCCAGATGGCGAAAGTCTGCGTCAATCATGCCATCACACTGGCCGGGCTCGAACAGAAACCCTGCGTCACCAAGGAACTCAACATTCACGGCTTTCACAAAACCCCGGAAAAATTTGGAGAATTTGCGCTTTACGGCTCCGATGCTCCGGCCGTGCAGAACCTCATCCGCTCGGACCCGGCGCGCCAGGAACGGTTGCATCCGGCTTTGCCGGCGCGACTCGGCGAGGTCATCTGGGCCGTGCGGTTCGAAGCGGCGCGCACCGTCGATGATTTCCTCTCCCGGCGCACCCGCAGCATCCTGTTGAATGCCCGCGCGGCCATGGAAGCGGCACCGCGGGTGGCCGCGGTCATGGCCGGGGAACTCGGTAGAGACCGGGAGTGGGAAAAGAAACAGGTGGCATCTTTTCTCGATATTGCCAAGCGCCATCTGCCACCGGTGGGCGGTCGAAACAGAAACTTGACACTTGATACTTAAAAACCCGGAAGACGGAACCGAATCTTTTCGCGGGTTACTTTTCTCGCAGCCAACCATAGAGCCGCTCCACTGATTGTACCCACGTACCGAACGAACTCAACGAACCTAACACTCCTAACGCTCCCAACGATTTAAAGCGCGACAGGAGAGTGCGCACAAAAAAAGCCGCGGCACGAACTCTCGTACCGCGGCTTTTTCCCATTGAGCGGGTGGCGTGTTTACTTTTTTTCTTCCTTGACCTCTTCGAAATCGGCGTCGACCACGTCTTCATCGGGGGCCTTGGCGCTGCCGGCGTCACCACCGGCTCCGGGCGGCGGGCCGCCTTTCTGCGACGCTTGCTGATACATGGCCTCGGCCAGCTTGTGCGACTGCTGGGTCAGATCTTCACTCAGCCGCTTAATTTCCTGAGTGTCATCGGATTCCATGGCCTTGCGCAGCGCGGCAATGGCATCTTCGACCTTCTTTTGGGTCTCCGCGTCGACCTTCGCCCCTAAATCCTTGATCGATTTTTCGGTGGTATAGATCAAGGTGTCGGCGGTGTTGCGCGTCTCGACGACTTCCTTTTTCTTGCGGTCTTCTTCGGCATGCAGTTCTCCGTCCTTGACCGCCTGCTGAATTTCCGCCTCGCTCAGGCCGGACGAGGCCGTGATCTGGATCGACTGCTCTTTGTTGGTGGCCAGATCCTTGGCCGACACGTTGACGATGCCATTGGCATCGATGTCGAAAGTCACCTCGATCTGGGGGATGCCCCGTGGTGCCGGCGGAATGCCGACCAGCTCGAACCGGCCCAGGGTCTTGTTGTTGGCGGCCATTTCGCGCTCGCCTTGCAGGACGTGAATCGAGACCGCCGGCTGGCTGTCGGCCGCGGTCGAGAATATCTGGCTCTTCTTGGTCGGGATGGTGGTGTTTTTTTCGATCAGCCGGGTCATTACGCCGCCCAGGGTTTCGATGCCGAGCGACAGCGGGGTGACATCCAGCAGCAGAACGTCCTTGACATCGCCCCTCAGGACCCCGCCTTGGATAGCGGCGCCGACGGCCACGACCTCGTCCGGATTGACTCCCTTGTGCGGTTCCTGACCGAAGATGCGCTTGACCCTTTCCTGAACGGCCGGCATACGGGTCATGCCGCCCACCAGGATGACCTCGTTGATTTGCGAAGCCGACAGTCCGGAGTCTTTCAAGGCCATTCGGCAGGGCGCCTCGAGCTTGTCAAGCAAGTCGCTGACCAATGATTCGAGCTTGGCCCGGGTAATCTTGAGGTTCATGTGCTTGGGACCGCTGGCATCGGCGGTAATGAACGGCAGGTTGATGTCGGTTTCCATCGAGGTCGACAGTTCCATCTTGGCCTTTTCGGCCGCTTCCTTCAACCGCTGGAGCGCCATTTTATCGCTGCGCAGATCAATGCCCTGATCCTTCTTGAACTCATCGGCGAGGTAATCGATCACGCGCAGATCGAAATCTTCTCCTCCCAGGTGGGTGTCGCCGTTGGTCGACTTGACCTCGAAAACACCTTCGCCGATTTCGAGCACCGAGATGTCGAAGGTCCCGCCGCCGAGGTCGAAGACGGCGATCTTCTCTTCGCGCTTCTTGTCGAGGCCGTAAGCCAGCGAAGCGGCCGTGGGTTCGTTGATGATGCGCAGCACGTTGAGCCCGGCGATGCGTCCGGCGTCCTTGGTGGCCTGGCGTTGGCTGTCGTTGAAGTAGGCCGGAACGGTAATGACGGCATCGCTCACGGGTTCGCCCAGAAAGTCTTCGGCGTATTTCTTGATGAAGCCCAGAATGTAGGAAGATATCTCGGCCGGGCTGTACTGTTTGCCGCGCATGTTGATGCGCACGTCACCGTTGGACGCGCGTTCAATCTTGTACGGCAGTATTTTCATGTCCTGCTGGATCTCGGCCGATTCGAATTTGCGGCCGATCAGCCGTTTGACGCCGAAAACCGTGTTCTCCGGATTGGTGATCGCCTGGCGTTTTGCAATCTGCCCGACCAACCGCTCGCCCCCCTCGGAAACGGCGACAATCGAAGGGGTGGTCCGCCCGCCTTCGGGGTTGGTGATGACTTTGGCATCGCCCCCCTCCATGACCGCCACGCACGAGTTGGTGGTGCCGAGATCGATACCGATAATTTTAGCCATTTTCGAATTCCTCCTTAGCGTTGAACGATATGCTCAAATTTCGTGATTTGTTCAATGAATAGGGATCCGACGATCCCTTGTTCAGGATGTTTCATCCCTGTTTTTCGGCATTGCCACAACGACCATGGCGGGTCGGATCAACCGCTGGTGCATGAGGTAGCCCTTCTGCAGTTCATTGACGACCGTGTTTTCCGGATGTTCCTCGCTTTCCTCCCGCATCACCGCTTCGTGAAAATTCGGATCGAAAGGTTGGCCGAGGGCCTGGATCGGTTCAACTTTAAAGTTCTCGAAGACCCTAAGGATTTCCCTGCGGGTCAACTCGACCCCGTCCAGCAGAGAGGTTTCCCTGGCATCGGGGGAATCGGCGGCCGATTTGATGGCCAGCTCGAGGTTGTCGACGATGGGGAGCAGTTCCCTGACCAGAGACTGATTGGCATACTTTTGAAATTCCGCCGTTTCGCGGGCGGTTCTTTTTTTGTAATTCTCGAATTCGGCCGACATCCTCAGCAGTCGATCATAGCTTTCTTCGGCCTCTTTGGTTTTAACCGCCAGACTTTCTTCCAGCTCCTTGATCGATTGCGGGTCGAGATCCTGGGCGCTGCCACCCGGTTGGTGTTCCGCGTCCCGGATGTCATCGACTTCGGTCGTCGGCGCCTCGTCGTCCTCGGTCTCTTTGGTGCGGGACTGGTGAGCCTTCTCTATTTTTATCTTCTTTGCTTCAGGCATCAGGTGGTAATTTCTCCTGCAATTTTAAATAGTTTTGATTGCAATCGCGTTGGCTGACCCAATGACGCTCAAAAAGTAATGACATATGGTGGGTTGTCAAGGTGTGGTATGTAGATGATTTGGAAGTGATTATAGGCGGATGTGATGACGCGCGGTGAAGATGCGGTTGTGCACCCACTTTTGAATTTCTTCCTGAAAAGGAAGGCCATCGATATGACCGGGATCGATCCACGACACAGGCCGCATCACTTATCGCTGCTTCCTTCCGGACCTGACGAGGTTCGTGACCGCCTGTTGCGCGGCGGCCGGTCGGATGGCCGACACCTGTTCGGAACAAAACCCTGGAGTGGGAATTCAGCCCCGCATAAGCGGATTTCGGGTACAGGGCACCGCTAACTCCCCGCCTAGCACAACCGGCCTAAGGATAAACCAATCCCATTATTTTTCAAGGGAAAAAGCACTGCGGATATCGAATATCGTCCGGCCGTAATTGACACCGTTCGACCGGTGAGCCGGAAACGGACGAAATCTTCGAGGGTGTTGACTCGATTCGAGATGTCTCCTAAAAGCAAGGGGACGCGGCACCGGTGCGCCTTGCCCGGCCCGGTGCCCTCAGACACCGGGCCACTCGAGCGGGCAAAAACTTCAGCGGCATGACACCCACACCTAACAGCCTTGCAGATAGTCCCATCGGCCGCCGCATCCTGGCGACGGTCAGGCGGACCATCACCGACTACGAGATGGCCGGTTCCGGCGCTGCCGTGTTGGTGGGTGTTTCCGGCGGACCGGATTCGGTGGCGCTGCTGCAAATCCTGCAATACCTGACCCCCGAATACGGCTGGCGTTTGGCCGTCGCCCACCTCAACCACGGCCTGCGCCGGGAGGCCGACGATGACGCCGGCTTTGTCGCCGCATTGGCGGCCGGATTGAAGCTCGAATGCCATACGCTAAAAAAGGATGTGGCGCGGTTCGGCTCGCATCGGCGGCTGTCGCTCGAGGAGGCCGGCCGGATGGTGCGTTATGACTTTTTCGAAGAGGTCGCGGCCCGGCACGGCTTCGATAAGATTGCGTTGGGTCATCAGGCGGACGACAATGCCGAACTGATGCTGATGTTTATTCTCAGGGGCAGCGGATCCCTCGGTTTGGCCGGAATTCCGCCGGTTCGGGCAAAGAGGATCATCCGGCCGTTGATTCGGTTGTCGCGCCGCGACATTCTCGATACCCTGAATGCGGCCGGTCTGGCCTATGTCACCGATCGGTCCAATCGCGACAGCCGGTTCATGCGCAACCGGATTCGCCACCGGTTGATGCCCCTGCTGCGAGACTCTTATAACCCGCAGGTCAGCGCGGCGTTGAACCGGCTGGCCGAGATCCAGCGGCAGGAACACGGTTGGATCGAAGTAGTGGCCGATGCCCTTTATCGCGACGCGCGGCTGCCGGCGCCGGCGGGAACGCTGCGGCTCTCGATTCCCCGCCTGGCGCGCCACCCCGTTGCGGCGCAGCGGCGGATACTGCGCAAAGCCATCGGCGAAATCAAGGGCGACCTGCGCCGGATCTCTTTTGCGCATCTGAAATCGGCGACCGACCTGCTGTCCCTTAACCGGCGCGACGGCCGGATCGTCCTGCCGGAAGGCCTGGTGTTGGTGCGCAGCGCGGATAGTTTGAGGATGTCAATGGGCGACGTCCCGGTGCGTGGAAAATCGATCGCGGGGGCTGATATCCTGCCGGTTACCTGTTGCCATGTCGTCGACAAGCCCGCGGGTCAGGAGCCGGTGATTGTCGCGATGGCAGACACCGGGTGCCGTGTCATTTTTTCAACCGTCACGGCCGGGGCCGCTGCCGATTACCGCCAGGCTGGACAGCGCGTGGCTTTTTTTGATATGAATAGACTGAGCTTTCCCCTCACGCTGCGCCGCATTCGCGCGGGCGATCGCTTCAGGCCCTTCGGCCTGCGAGGTTCCCAGAAAATCAGCAAATATCTTATCGATCACAAGGTGCCCCGGGAAAAGCGGCCGACATGCCTTGTCCTGCTGAGCCAGGGTCGCATCATCTGGCTGGTGGGCCATCGCACGGGCGACGAGGGCGGCATGACGCCGGCCACACGCGATATCATGCGGGCGGAAATAACTTGTTTGCCAGGCGATCGTGATTAGCTTCGAATGTCCGGCCGCTGCCGCCGGGCAGGGCGCGGTGCGACCGATAAGATGTTGACAAGCTGATTTTTATGACAGATGAGGAGGGGGGCGTTTTTTTATTTTGCGACGCCAAGGGGCCTTTCTTCCGGCATCGTCAGCGCCTGGGTCCTTTTTGTCCGGCGGCGGCGTGAAATCGCCGGCGAAGACGATGTGTCAGGCCTCCTGGCGTGCAAACGGCCGGGAAATGCCGCCATGATCGGGGCCTATTTTGGTGTGAGGCCGGGAAGGCCGAGGTGCACCGCGATGCGATCAACCGGGATGCAATCTTCAGCAGGAGGTAGGGTCATTTGAATCCTTTTTATAAGAATTTGGCGTTGTGGCTGGTTATCACCCTGATGATGATCATGCTCTACAACCTTTTCAACCAACAACAAATGGCCGAGACCACCCTCGGCTACACCGAGTTTTTGAGCATGGTCGATGACGGCCGCGTCTCGGATGTCGTCATTCAGGGACAGGAACTTTTCGTGACCGACACCAACCGCAATCATTTCAAGGTTTACGCCCCTCAAGATGCGGATCTGATCAAAACCCTGCGGCAGAAGAAGGTCGCCATCCAGGCCAAGCCGCCCGCTGAAAATCCCTGGTACATGTCCGTGCTCGTATCGTGGTTTCCGATGCTGATCCTGATCGGCGTGTGGATTTTTTTCATGCGCCAGATGCAAAGCGGCGGGGGCAAGGCGCTGTCATTCGGTAAGAGCCGCGCCCGGCTGATGTCCGAGGGCCAGACCAAAGTGACCTTCGAAGACGTGGCCGGGATTGATGAAGCCAAGGAAGAACTTTTTGAAATCGTCGAGTTTTTAAAAGATCCCAAGAAGTTTACCCGTCTCGGCGGCCGCATCCCGAAGGGAGTGCTGTTGATGGGACCGCCCGGAACCGGCAAGACGCTCTTGGCGCGGGCCATTGCCGGGGAGGCCGGCGTGCCCTTTTTCAGCATCAGCGGTTCGGATTTCGTCGAAATGTTCGTCGGCGTGGGGGCCTCGCGAGTGCGCGATCTTTTTGTGCAAGGCAAGAAAAACGCGCCCTGCATCATTTTCATCGACGAAATCGATGCGGTCGGCCGCCACCGGGGCGCCGGTTTGGGCGGGGGCCACGATGAAAGGGAGCAAACCCTCAACCAACTGCTGGTGGAAATGGACGGTTTTGAATCAAATGAAGGGGTCATATTGATTTCGGCCACCAACCGCCCGGATGTCCTGGACCCGGCCCTGCTGCGCCCCGGCCGCTTCGATCGCCAGGTGGTGGTGAGTCTGCCCGATATCAAGGGCCGTGAAAAAATTCTGCGGGTGCACATGCGCAAGACGCCGATTGCCGACGATGTGAATGCGCTGATTCTCGCCAAAGGCACGCCGGGGTTCTCGGGTGCCGATCTGGAAAACCTGGTCAACGAGGCGGCGCTGCTGGCCGCCAAGCGCAACAAGGAAAAAATTGACATGTCCGATTTCGAGGATTCCAAGGACAAGGTCTACATGGGCTTGGAGCGCAAATCGAAGGTGATAAAAGAGGAGGACCGCAAGACCACCGCCTACCACGAGGGCGGCCATGCCCTGGTGGCGCGATTTCTGCCGGAGACCGATGCGGTCAACAAGGTCACCATCATTCCCCGCGGACGGGCGGCGGGCGTGACCTGGTTTTTGCCCGAAGAGCGCGACTTCAAATACAAGGATCAGCTGGAAAGCGAGCTGGCCGTCGCCTTCGGGGGCCGGGTGGCCGAAGAAATCGTCTTTAACCGGATCAGCACCGGCGCCGCCAACGATATCAAACAGGCCACGATCCTGGCCGAGCAGATGGTGCGCAACTGGGGCATGAGCGAGTTGGGGCCGCTTTCCTACGCCAAGGGCGAGGAGCCGGTTTTTTTAGGCCGGGAGATTTCCCAGCACCGGGATTACTCGGAAACCACCGCCCAGAAGATCGACGAGCAAATTCACAAATTAATCAATTCGTCCTACAGAAATGCCAAGCGGGTGCTCGAGGGCAACCTCGACATCCTGCACAAGCTCGCCGAATTGCTGCTGGAGAAAGAGACCGTCCTCGGCAAGGAACTCGATGAGCTGATCTATTCACTGCGGCCCGGGATCAAGCTGCCTTCCTTAAAAGCTGAAGGGGAGGAGGAAAAAACGGCGGAATCAGCTGCCGAGGCCGGTGCGGCGGGTGCCGAGACCGCCGCGGAGAAACCGCCGGCGGAACAGCCGCCAACCTGATGACCGCAGCATGTTTTCGATGACCCTTGGCGGACGGAGAACCGGGTATCCTTATGCGGGCCAGACGGTGTTACGATCTGAAATGGGGACGCTATTCACTTGCACTCGGCCGGCGGACCTGCCTCATGGGGGTGGTCAATGTGACCCCGGACTCCTTCTCGGATGGTGGAAAATTCCTGACGCGCGATGCGGCCATCGCTCAGGCGCTGCGCCTGGCCGGCGAGGGTGCGGACATCATCGATATCGGCGGTGAATCCAGCCGGCCTTACGCCGCTCCGGTGCCGGTCGATGTCGAGCTGGAGCGGGTGATTCCGGTAATCGAAACGCTCGCCCCACGGCTGGCGGTGCCCATTTCGATCGACACCGTCAAGGCCGCCGTCGCCCGGCGGGCGCTGGCGGCCGGGGCGGCCATGATCAACGACATCAGCGCCCTGCGGCAGGATCCCGAAATGGCCGGTGTCGTTGCGGCCAGCGGCGTCCCGGTGATCCTGATGCACATGCTGGGCACGCCGCAGACGATGCAGGCGCGGCCGGCCTATGACGACGTCGTGGGGGAGATCAAGACTTTTCTGGAAGGGGCCGTCCATGAGGCCGAAAACAACGGTATCCCGCGCAACCGAATCGTCATCGATCCGGGGATCGGTTTCGGCAAGACGGCCGACCACAACCTTTCGCTTCTGAAACACCTGGACCGGCTGCAAGACCTTGATCTGCCGCTTCTGATCGGTCCCTCCCGCAAGGCCTTCATCCGGCACCTGCTCAAAGACGACCCCGCAGAGGAAATCCAACCCGGCACCGCGATCGTCGGCATCGGCACGCTGGCCGCGGTGTGTGCCGCCGTGTTAAACGGGGCCCATATTGTGCGGGTACACGAAATTGACGCCGTCCGCGCCGCCGCCAAAATCAGCGATGCGATACTGGAGGCCTGATTTCTAATTTCGATTATCGTTCTGACATTGATCGGACCGGGACAGGCCGCCAGCGGCATCGCTGTATCCTAAACCCCGAACCCTGAACCTATACCACTTACCAGGAACCTTGTACCCTGAACCATAGACAGGGCAGAGACGTCAAAGATGACCCACCACAAATGGGGGCGCTGAAATTATGCTGCTCGTGATCGATATCGGAAACACCAATACGGTTCTCGGGGTTTATGACGGCCCGCGCCTGGTCAAGGACTGGCGGCTGCGCACCGAACGCAACACGACCGAGGACGAAGTCAATATCATCATCAGCAGTCTTTTTGCGCAAAGCCGCATTCAACCGGAACACATCGAGCGGACCATCATCTCCAGCGTGGTGCCGCCGATGGTCACGATCCTGGATTCTTTTTGCCGCAAATACCTGGGACATCCGCCGTTATGGGTCAATGCGGCTTCCTACACCGGCATGCCGATCCACTACCGTAACCCGGCGGATGTCGGTGCCGACCGGATCGTCAACGGGGTGGCGGCCTTCGAAAAGTATCGCCGAAGCCTGATCGTCATCGATTTCGGGACGGCGACAACCTTCGACAGCATTTCGGGAAAAGGCGAATACCTGGGGGGTGCGATCAGCCCGGGCATCATGATTGCCGCGGAGGCGCTGTTCATGAAAGCCTCGAAATTACCCCGCGTCGAAATATATCAGCGGCCGGCAACCGTCATCGGAAAAGACACCGCCGCCAGCATTCAATCCGGGATCATTTACGGATACGCCGGCCTGGTGGACGGTATGGTGCGGCGGATGAAAAGCGAGATGGGCTCGGACCCGAAGGTCATTGCAACGGGGGGCCTGGCGGAGCTGATGTACCACGTGTCGGAGACAATCGAAGTCGTCGAACCCCTGCTGACCTTGGACGGCCTGCGAATCATCGCCGCCGGGATGATAAACGGCTGAGCCCGTTGAGCCCGGTTGGCCCGTTGAGCCGGTTGGCCGGTTGAGTCAGTTAGGTCGGTTGAGTCAGTTGGGTCAGTCGAGTCAGTCGAGGCGGAAACCGATGTCCGACAGCCTACAGTATACATGCCGGCACTACCGCGAGGAGATGATTCTTCTGGGGCTCAGGAAACGCCTCAACGCCCCGGAACTTTCCGACAGTGAGCGCCAAGCTATCGAAAAGGAGATCCGCCGTCTCGAAACGCAGATGGGGATGGAGTGAAAGAGTTGAGCCGGTTAAATTGAAGGGGTGGATCGATGAAATGAACCCGATGAGCTTTTGGATTCGTGGGTGATACGTGAACGGTTGAGTTCGTATTTTTTCAAAGATGTCGGTTGGGCTTCCGTTCAAACCGACTCTACGGACCAAACCGGCTCAACAGACCAAACAGACCAAACTGACCAAACCGACCCAACTGACTTAACTGACTCACGCTCTTCCCACTTCCTTCAGAGTTTCCTTGAGCACGCGGTAGAAAAATTCATGATCGGTGAGGCCGCGCTGGATGATCTTGCCGATATCGTCGATGTTTTTCGAATTGACGATGAGATTGACGCTGTGCCTGAAGGCCATCATCTGGTCCATCGTCCGGTACTCGCGGCTGATCATGGTGACGTAAATATCCCGGCGCGCGCTCATGTTCAGCCGTTCGAGGTACAGCAGCACCATGTTCGTATCGG
Source organism: uncultured delta proteobacterium (assembly GCA_963779885.1). GTDB lineage: Bacteria > Desulfobacterota > Desulfobacteria > Desulfobacterales > SG8-13 > JARFQH01. The sequence continues at coordinate 109,400 of CAWAAN010000012.1, forward strand.
GTCCGGTGCTGTGAAAGGCCTCGTTGATCACCACCAGGTCATACTGGTGGTAGCGCATTTTCTTGAGCGCATCGCGGCCGCTCTCGGGAATCGTCACGTGATATTCGAGGATATTGAGCGTATCGACGATTTTTCTGAGCATCGAGGGGTCGGATTCGCACACCAGCGCCGTGCTGCCTTCTTCCTCGATGAAGTCGAAGGGTTTGTCGGAAGCATCGTAGCCTGTTTCCTCGAAGCCGTTTTTCATGAGGCCGCCGGAAGCCGTGGGCGGCGTCACCGTGATGCGCCCCTTGCACTTGGGACATGACAGGCGGGTGGACTTGCCGGCCGGAATTTTCTCATCCGGCAAATTGAATCTGCTCTGACAGTTTTCGCACGTGATTTCCATAATGACCGCTTCGACTCCCTATTCCGTTAGCTCTGATTCGTTTCGCAGACCGGCCGGCCATCCGGCCCGGCCGCGGACCGTCAATTGACATTGTAGGTGCGATCGAGTTCGAGCTTGTCGATGTCCGAGGTCGCCTCGCCGCGGGCGCTTTTGAGCGAATCGATGCCCCGGCCCACGATGCCCTTGCGTGAAGCAAAAGCCAACGCGGTTTCCTCGGTTATCAAACCGTGCTCATACAGGTCGACGATGTGCTCGTCAAACGTCGTCATTCCAAAAGCCTGGCCGGCCTGCATGATTTCATAGAAGGTCTTGCCTTCGGATTCTCCGTTCATGATGGCGTCTTTGACCCGCAGGTTGGTTCCCAGAATCTCGAAGGTGGCCGCCCGTCCGCCACCGACTTTCGGCAGCAGCCGCTGGCAGACGACCCAGCGCAGGGTGTCGGCGAGCCGGATGCGGACCTGGTGTTCCTCTTCGGTGTTGAACATACCCACGATGCGGTTGATGGTCGAGCCGGCATCGATGGTGTGCAGGGTCGTAAAGACCAGGTGGCCGGTTTCGGCCGCGCTCAGCCCAATTTCAACCGTCTCCCGGTCGCGCATTTCGCCCACCAGGATGACCTTGGGCGCCTGGCGCAGCGCCGCCCGCAGGCCGCTGGCATAGGTGTCGAAGTCAACGCCGTGTTCGCGCTGGTTGAAGGTCGAGTTTTTGTGGGGGTGCTGGTATTCCACCGGGTCCTCGAGGGTCACGACGTGAACCGAGCGATCCTCGTTGATGACGTTCAGGATGGCCGCCAGGGAGGTCGTCTTGCCCGAGCCGGTGGCACCGGTGACGAACACGATGCCGTTTTTCTCCTTGGCGATCTTGTGCATGGCCGCCGGCAGGTGCAGCTCTTCGATGGTCGGGATTTTCGATTCGAGTTTGCGCAGCACGATCGAACAATAGCCGCTCTGCGAGAAAACATTCACACGGAAGCGCGCCTTGCCGGGCAGCGAATAGGAGAGATCGCAGGAGCCCGAATTCAGAAAGGTGCGCGTCAGGCGCCGGTCCTGGTTCATCAGGTTCAGGGCGAAAATTTCGGTTTGAAACGGCGTCAGCTCCTTGAACGGCGGCCGCATGTCGACCGGGACCAGCTCTCCGTCGCTTTCGACCTGCAGCGGCTTGCCGACCGTCAGGTTCAGGTCGGAAACGTTCTTGTTAGAGTCGAGCATGCGCGTGAGGATATGGTCGATTTCCTGCTTTTTCATGACAGCAGCCTCTTAGTCAGACTTCGGTGAAATCGGTGGGCGGCGAGGTCAGCAGCGGCCTGAACTTGGCTTTTTCATTGGCCTTTATGTAGGCTTCGTCGGCGCTGATCCAGCCCCGTTTGTAAAGTTCCATGATGGCCTCGTCCAGCAGCTGCATTCCGTACTTTTTACCGGTCTGGATCATGGAGGGCAGCTGATGGGTCTTGGCCTCGCGGATCAGGTTGCGGACCGCCGCATTGGCGATCAGAATCTCCAGGGCCACGCAGCGGCTTTTTTTGTCGATTCGCTTGAAGAGCACCTGCGCGATGATGGCCCGCATGCCGTCGGCCAGCGTCGAGCGGACCTGGGCCTGCTGGTCGGCCGGAAACACCTCGATGATGCGGTCCACGGTTTTTACGGCGCTGGTGGTGTGCAGGGTCGCGAAGACCAGGTGCCCGGTCGAGGCGGCCTCGATCGCCAGCGAAATCGTTTCCAGGTCGCGCATTTCGCCCACCAGGATGATGTCCGGGTCTTCGCGCAGGGCGCCGCGCAGCGCCGAGGCGAAGGAACGGGTGTGGATGCCGATCTCGCGGTGATTGACGATGCAGCCCTGGCTCTGGTGAACGAATTCGATCGGATCCTCGATGGTGATGATGTGGTCCTTGCGGTTGCGGTTGGCCACATCGATGATCGATGCCAGGGTCGTGGATTTGCCGCTGCCGGTCGGTCCGGTGACCAGCACCAGGCCCCGGGGCAGGCTGGCCAGTTTCGATATCACCGGCGGCAGGCCGAGCTGCTCGGCGGTCATGATGGTGGTGGGAATTTCTCTGAAGACGGCGCCGACGCCGTTTTTCTGCATAAAAAAATTGGCCCGGTAGCGGGCCAGACCGGGGATTTCGTAGCCGAAATCGACATCTCCGGTTTCTTCGAAGACCTTGATCTTTTCCTCCGGGGTAATTTCGTAGAGCATGCCCCGCAGGTCATCGTTGTCGAGAACTTTGTATTTGATCCTTTCAATGTCTCCCCGTATCCTCAGGGAGGGGGGCTGGCCGGCGGTCAGGTGCAGGTCGGAAGCACCCTGTTCGTGCATCAGCTTGAAAAACGCATCGATTTTTGCCATCAATTACTCCGGAAAAGGGGTGAGAGCCACTGCGGATCAGGCCTTGTTTTGCTGAAGCAGCTTGATCTTGGAGTCCTCGTCGTCCATCGCCTTCATGCCTTCCTTGCTGATATCCAGCAGCTTGCCGTGCGCTTCGATCACCGCGCCGATCTGGACCTCGATCTGCACCCGCTGGCGTTTGAGTTCGGCGATGTCTTCGTGCAGCTGGGCCAGGCGATTGTGGGCCTTGTTGAGGATCCGTTCGGCTTTCACTTCGGCTTCGGCAACGATGAGTTCGGCTGATTTCTGGGCGTTTTCCTTCATCTGCTCGATGACCCGCTGGGAATTGAGCAAGGCGCGCTTGAAGGCGTCCTCCCGGTTCTTGTAGCCCTGGATCTCGAGTTGCAGCCGGCGGAATTCCTCCTTGAGGGTCGCATCCTGCTTCAGCAGCCCCTCAAACGCATCGGCCATCTGATCCAGAAATAAATCCACTTCCTGGGTGTCGAAGCCGCGGAATCTCGTCCTGAACCGCTGTTGTTGAATATCAAGGGGGGTGAGATTGACCATTTGCCACCTCCTCAGGCGTCGATTACAGCAGCGACTGGGCAAATCGCATGAGGCTGTTGACGACGAAAACCTGAAGAAAATAGATGACCAGAATGACAACCACCGGGGCGAAGTCAATTCCGCCGAAACTCACCGGCAGGCGCGATCGGACCTGATACATGACCGGTTCGGTCACCTTGTAGATGAAGCGCACGATTGGGTTGTAGGGATCCGGGCTGACCCAGGACAGCACCGCCCGGGCGATGATAATCCACATGTAGAAAAAAAGAACGTAGTGGAGGACATTGGCCAGGGCCATGATGAAATAGCCGGCGAAATACATGGCGATCCAATCCTTTGGCGCTGCCGACCGCGCTGAATCGGATTCGCGCGGGGTGTGCACGGGCGTGTCGGGAATGTCAGTACCGCGTCCAGCCTCTTTTCAAGAGCCTTACGCGGCGGCGATGCAAAAGCGTTGACATGCCGCCCCATGGGAAGCTACCTTTTCCCGGAAGCGGACAAGTTTATGGTGTCAATTGTGTGATATACTAACACACATCCCCTTTGTTGTCCAAAGGTAATACCGGCGGCTGCCGCAGGGCCGTCACCATACAAGGCTTCAAGATAAAGATTTTGGCACGGCCGAGGGAGGCGGCTGTATGGTCCTTAGCCACCGACCGATAACACAGCCAAAAACTTTATCTTGAAGCCTATTGCAGGGAAAGGACAGGCCGTGGCGCAATTCGACGTCGCTCTCGGGTTTATCGGTGCCGGCAACATGGGCGAGGCCTTCATCGGGGCAGTGCTACGCTCCGGACTGCTGCCGGCGGAGAAGATCAGCGTCGCCGATGTCGATGCGCGGCGGCTCGATGAGCTGCACGAAAAATACAACATCACGGTCCAGCATGACAACGGGGCGCTCTTGGAAGATTGCCGCATGGTGGTGTTGGCCGTCAAACCGCAGCAGATGCCGGCGGTGTTAAGGCAGATCCGCGGTTGCGACGGCTATCGCCGGCCGGAGCGCAAGCTCCTGATTTCGATCGCCGCCGGCGTTACGATCCGTCAGATGGAGCTGGTCCTCTATGCGTCCCTGGATGCCAAAAGCGTCCGCAACCGGCCGATTATCCGGGTGATGCCCAACACACCGGCCCTGGTGCTCAGCGGCGTGTCGGGCATGAGCACCAATCGGTGCGCCACCGCGGAGGACGCCCGTTTGGCCCGGACCCTGCTGCAGGCGGTCGGTGATGTTTTCGAGTTCGCGGAAAAGGACCTGGATGCCGTCACGGCCCTGTCGGGGTCCGGGCCGGCCTACGTGTTTTACCTGGTCGAATCGATGGCCGCGGCCGGTGTTCAGGTGGGGCTCGACGTCGGCGCGGCCGCCGCGCTGGCGGCCGCGACCCTGCGAGGGGCCGCCAGGCTGCTGGAGGTATCCGCCGAGACGCCGGCCGAGCTGCGTCGCAAGGTGACTTCCCCTGGCGGCACAACCGCCGCCGCGATCGCGGTTTTCGAGCAACAGGGGTTCAAATCCATCGTCACCGCGGCGATCACCGCGGCGGCCCGCCGTGCGAAAGAACTCAGCCAGGAAACCCCCTCTTGAAAAACAGGCGCGTGGTGTATCGCTTTCAAGGCGCCGTTCCGGAAGGGGTTGGAGTCGGTGCTGAACCTCGACCACTTATCACGATAGAGTCCCATGCATGATCAATTGGTTCGCTCAAGGCCATCGCCCCACGTCAGGGATGAGATAACACGATGCCGTCAAATCTTTTGAGATCGGATCACCAACCGTGGTTCCTCTTAGGCCTGCGCATCTTTTTGGGCGGCGCTTTTCTGTGGGCCGGGTGGGTCAAAATCGTCGACCCGCAAGGATTTGCCGCTATCATCGGCAACTACCACCTGCTGCCGGCGGTGCTGGTCAATCCGTTTGCCATCCTGCTGCCCTGGATCGAAGTTCTGTGCGGAATTCTTTTGATCGTCGGCGCCTGGGTCGACGGCAGCCTGCTGATCGTCAACGCGCTGATGGTGGTGTTTATCGCGGCGCTGCTGTCCACCTGGGTGCGTGGGATCGATGTCGACTGCGGTTGCTTTTCAGTGGCCACTACCCGGCGCCGCACCGATTACCTGACGGATATCATCCGGGATGCCGCCTTTCTGGGCACGGGCTTGTGGCTTGTGTTACACCGCCGCCGAACCAGCCGCCGGTGACCGGCCGGGCTTGCGCCGGGCGCCGGTTTTTTTGTGCGGAGTACCGGGCGACAACCACATAGAATCGATAGGAGCAGTATTCGTGAAAGCCAGATTTTTGGTAGTTGTCGTTGTGATCGGGATCGTTGCCGCCGCGGCCACCGCCGCCGGCGAATCGACACCGGTTAGATGGCACGGCTTCGAGGAAGGACTGGCGCTCGGCAAGAGCGAGGGTAAAATCGTTTTCGTTCATTTCTGGGCCGATTGGTGCGGGTACTGCCATACCATGGACCAAGAGACGTTTCACAACCCGGCGGTCATGGGCCTGCTGAATGAAAAATTCATTGCGGTCAAGGTCGACTCCGATCGGGAGCAAAAACTGGCGACCCTTTTCAGGGTCCGCGGGCTGCCCGACAACTGGTTTTTTTCCAAAAGCGGCGACGTTCTCGGTCACCGGCCCGGCTACATTCCGGCCGACACCTTCATCAAGATCCTTAAGAGTATGGCGGACGACGGCCCGGGATCGTAGCGGGCGGTTTCCTACCAATATTCCCAGTCCCTGACGTAGCGGTGCTTCCAGCGTTTGATCAGGCGAACGGTCGTCGAGAGCATCACGGCGCCGCTTAGAAAGGCCAGCAGGACGGGCAGCCAGACCATTTCCCGGTAGACTGTGTTTTCCCATGCCAAGTGAACGCCGACAAGCGCAAACAGAAAAATCAGCAACATGAAAAGGATCACCGCCAGACAGACCGTACGGGAGTCGTACCACGGATTGATCAGTTTGCGGTGCACGGGATTCTGATCGTAGAGCATGTCGAATTCTACCGGGCGGCAAGGAAAAAAGCAAGGCGCCCACGGATGTCCGTGTTCGCCGGCGCCGATCCGACGGGCCGGATTCCCGCGGATCGTCTTCGACATCGGGACTGGCGCCGCCACCCGGCGCTGTTTTGCTGCGGGCCCGTTACAGCCCAATATCTTGAATTTTCCTGTTGACACCCCCCCATATATTGCGGTATAGTGTGTTCATTAATTCTGGACGTTCCTGCGATCGACTGTCGTTCCCCCGGGGATCGCTGGCATCTGAACGCCAGAACAATTCCGGAAACCATCATTCCCTTTAATTCATCTGTTCGTGCCACATTGACTGATGCGTCCTGCAGCAGAAGGGGGTATTTTGCTCGAAAAAATCAAGAAACGCGACAACCGGGTGGTCGAGTTCGACTCATCGAAGATTACAGCCGCCATCATTAAGGCCGGCAAGGCCTCGGGCGAATTCGAAGAACGCGAGGCGCGCAAATTGACGCTGCGCGCCCTGACCCTGGCGCACGAACTGCGGCTCGATCCGGTACCCGAGGTCGAGCAAATCCAGGACATTGTCGAGCGGGTCCTGCTCGACTCTCCGTATTACAAAACCGCCAAGGCCTATATCATTTATCGTGAGCAGCACGCCCAGATCCGCAATATCGCCACCCGCGCGCACATTGACCTCGTGGAGCACTACATTCGTAAACTCGACTGGAAGGTCAAGGAAAACAGCAACATGAGTTATTCGTTGCAGGGCCTCAACAACTACATTTCCTCGGACATCACCAGCGAATACTGGCTCAACCGCATCTACCCGCCGCAGATAAGGGACGCCCACAAGTGCGGCGACCTTCATGTTCACGACCTGAACCTGCTGTCGGTTTACTGCGTCGGTTGGGACCTCAGGGATCTTCTGCTGAACGGGTTCAAGGGCGTGGAGGGCAAGGTCGAAAGCGGTCCCCCCAAACACCTGCGGTCCGCTTTGGGTCAGATCGTCAATTTTTTCTACACCCTTCAGGGCGAAGCCGCCGGCGCTCAGGCGCTGTCGAATTTCGACACCCTTTTGGCACCCTTCGTGCGCTTCGACGAGTTGGATTACCGCGCTGTCAAGCAGGCCTTGCAAGAGTTTGTCTTCAACATCAACATCCCGACGCGGGTCGGGTTCCAGACGCCCTTCACCAATATCACGATGGACCTGTACGCGCCGAAAAACCTGGCCGACCACCCGGTGATCGTTGCCGGGTGTTACCGTGAAGAGACCTACGGGAATTTTCAACCCGAAATGGATCTCATCAACCGGGCCTTTGCCGAAGTGATGATGGCGGGCGATGCCAGGGGGCGGGTCTTCACTTTTCCGATACCGACCTACAACATCACCGCCGATTTCGACTGGGACAACCCCAACCTGGAGCCCATCTGGCAAATGACGGGCAAGTACGGAATTCCTTATTTTTCCAACTTCGTCAACTCGGACATGTCCCCGGATGATGCGCGCTCGATGTGCTGCCGGCTGCGGTTGGACAACCGCGAACTGCTCAAACGCGGCGGCGGGCTTTTCGGCGCCAATCCGCTGACCGGCTCGATCGGCGTGGTGACCATCAATTTGCCCCGGCTCGGGCATACGGCTGAAAACAAAGCCGGTTTTTTCGAACGCCTGCAGAACGTGCTGCAATTGGCGATCGAAAGCCTCGGTATCAAGCGCAAGATCCTGGAGCGTTTTACCGAAAACAATCTTTACCCTTACACCAAATTTTATCTGCGCGAGGTCAAGAACGCCAGCGGCCTCTACTGGAAAAACCATTTTTCGACCGTTGGCGTCATCGGCATGAACGAGGCCTGCCTGAACTTCCTGGGCCGGGACATCGCGACGCCGGACGGCCAGGCCTTTGCGCTGGAAGTGATGGATTTTATCCGCGGCCGCCTGGCCGAAATCCAGGAGGAAACCGGTGATATCTTCAACCTGGAGGCCACCCCGGCCGAAGGGACATCCTACCGGCTGGCCATGTTGGACAAGCAACGGTTTTCCGACATCATCTGTGCCAATGAGGATGATTTGGGCGGCGGCGCCGTGCCGTATTACACCAATTCGACCCAGCTGCCGGTCAATTACACCGACGATCTCTTCGAAACCCTGCGGCTGCAGGACGACCTTCAGACCCGCTACACCGGCGGCACCGTGCTGCACATCTACCTGGCCGAGCAGGTCACGGACACGGCGGTGCTCAAGCGCTTGATCCGCAAGATCGCCGGCGGTTACCGCCTGCCGTATTACACCCTCACCCCGACGTTCAGCGTCTGTCCCTCGCACGGATACCTGAACGGCCGCCAGGATGTCTGCCCGGCCTGCCAGGCGGCCACCGAGGTTTATTCGCGGGTGGTCGGGTATCTGAGGCCGATCAAGCAGTGGAACGACGGCAAACAGGCCGAATTCAGGCAGCGCAAAACTTTTTGCGCCGAATTGCCGCACGGTGGCGGAAGATCCCCGATGGTCATAGTGCCACCCGTGCCGGAACCGCATGCCGCAAAGCTACGCCTGGCGGCAGACAGCCGTCAGCACGTGACGGCGTGATCGATGCCGGCCGGTGGCGATCACCAACAAAGACAATGCGTGATGACGGAACGATGGAATGTTAAAATCCATTTTCCCAAAACTTCATCATTCCATCATTCCATTGTTCCATGATTCCATCGGGTTTCAAGGAATCCTTGACGTTGTTGGGCTTTGCTCAGCCCAACCTACGATTCATGGCCTTTCATATGAAACTGCATGGCTGTCCATGGGGAAGTTTCGTATACGATCTGACTGGGCGCCCAGAGGTGTCGCTGAACCCTTGAATCTATAAACCCTGTGGACGTTCAACCGTGTCGCTCACGCCAATCGAGAAACATCATAGATGACCTGTCACCAGAGGAAGTCCCGTGATCATCGGCGGGCTGCAAAAAAATTCGTTTATCGATTTTCCCGGCCGCATCAGCTGCGTACTGTTTACGAGCGGGTGCAACTTCCATTGCCCTTACTGTCACAATCCGGAACTGGCGTGCGGGTTGCCGTCCGCCGAACCCGTCCTTACCCTAAAACAGTTCTGCGCCTTCCTGGCGGCGCGGCGCTCGTTTCTTGAAGCCGTGGTCATCTCCGGCGGCGAACCCACGCTGCAGGCCGATCTGGCCGCCGTCTGCAAGGCCGTCAAAGACCTCGGTTTCGAGGTCAAACTGGACACCAACGGCAGCCGGCCCCGCGTCCTGCGCCGCTTGTTGGCCGAGGGCCTGATCGATTACGTCGCGATGGACATCAAGACCGACCCCGGCCGCTATGCCCCGGTGTTTCAGACAATTGACGAGCCGGCGGCCATTCGGGAGAGCCTCCGCATCATCCTGACATCGGCCCCGGCCTATGAATTCAGGACCACCTGCGTCCGCCCGATTATCGACGAGGAGGTCATTGCCGCTATCGCGCGTCTGATTGAGGGTGCCGATCGCTACGTGCTGCAATCTTTTCAAGACCAACGCCTGTTAAATCCCGCCTTTTTTCAGCCTGTCGAGCCGGCTTTTTCCGACACCCAAATGCGCCATCTGCAAGCAGTGGCCCGGAAGTGGGTCGGACACTGCCTGATCCGCTAATCACGGCTTTTGTTTTGAGTCCGTATATGCTAACTGGTCGGCTGACGGCTCGCCCCGCTCTTATGCGGCATCAGCCGGCATTCGATTCAGTCCCGTTTCGTTTCAGGAGCGCAGTCAATGTCAGAGGTCTCCGCCTGGAAAATCGTACTGATCGACGATGAGGAGGACATCCGCGATGTCATGACGGTAACCCTGGCAGACGCCGGCTACGATGTGCTCACGGCGGCCGATGGCGCCAGCGGACTCCAGCAGTGTGAAACATTTTTGCCGCAGATCGTGATCACCGACATTCGCATGCCCGGGATAAACGGCCTGCAGGTGCTCGAATCTCTCAAACAGCGGCTGCCGGAGATCGAGGTGATCGTGGCCACCGCCTTTGGCGAGATGGAACTGGCCATTCGCGCCCTCCAGCTCGATGCCTCGGATTTCATCACCAAGCCGATCAACGACGAGGCCTTGCAACTGGCCCTGAAGCGGGCCCGCGAGCGCTACACTTCCCGTAAACAGCTGGCCGATTACACCGGTCTGCTGGAGAAGGAAAAGGCCGACACCAGTCAGCAGCTCGTTAAGAATATCACCTTTCAGAGAAACCTGATCGACAGCTCGATGGATGGCATCCTGGCCTGCGACGGCAGCGGGCTGGTGGTCACGTTCAACCGCAACATGGAGTCGATTGCCGGCTACGGCCGGGAACAGGTAATCGGCCGCATGCCGCTGGCGCAATTCTTTCCGGCGGAAGAGGAGCGTCGGCTGCGGGCCGCTATGGCGAGCGGCGCCTTCGGCGGCAGAAACCGGCTGACCCTGTTCGAAACCACTTTGCTCGGCGCCGTTGACCGCCGCATCCCGGTTCAGGTGTCCGCCGCGGTGCTGCTGGACCAGGGGCAGGAAGACGGCCTGGTGTGTTTCATCAGGGATCTGCGCGAAATCCGCAAGCTCGAGCGCGAGATCGCCGACCAGGCCCGCATCCTCCACCAGGACAAGATGATGTCCCTGGGTCGGTTGGCGGCCAGCGTCGTGCACGAAATCAACAATCCGCTGTCGGGGATTTTGAACTACATCCGATTGATGTTGCGGATCATCGACCGCGGCCCACTGGATGCCGAACACCACGAAAAATTCACGCGCTATCTCACGGTTGTCGAAAAAGAAACCGGCCGCTGCTCGCAGATCATCTCCAGCCTGCTGACCTTTTCGCGCAAGTCTCCGGCGACCTTTACCGACGTCAACCCGGCTGAACTAATCGAGCGCTGCGTCATTTTGAGCCAGCACAAACTCGAACTGAGCAACATCCGGCTCACCGTCGACGTGTCCGCGGGATTGCCGCCGGTCCAGGGAGATTATAACCAGTTGCAGCAATGCATCATCAACCTGGTCTTCAACGGCATCGATGCCATGCCGGGGGGTGGCCGCCTCGACGTGACGGCCGGTGCCGATGCGGAAAATCAAATGGTGACCCTAGCGGTGAAGGATACCGGCCAGGGCATTGCGCCCGCAGACCGGCCGCACATTTTCGAGCCATTTTTCACGACCAAGAAAGAAGGTTACGGGGTCGGTCTGGGCCTTTCAACCGTGTTCGGCATCGTCGCGCACCATAAAGGAACCATCACTTTTGAAAGTCAAGAAGGGATCGGGACCACTTTTGTGATCAGCCTGCCGTCTGCCACTCCGGTGACCTCATGATATTCATGGAGCCCATTTCTTCTGCGACGGTGACGCCATGGGCGGCCCGGGCATGAAACCGATTAAACCAGGCGGCACCACCATCCGCTGCGACCAGTGGCTCCAGTTGCTCGACGAACTGAATATCGGGGCTTTCACGGTCGATCGGGGCCACCGAATCACTGCCATGAACTACAGCGCCCAGGCGTTGATGGGCCTGCGCGAGAATGAGGTCATCGGGCGGGATTGCCGCGAAGTGTTCACCGGCGTTCCTTGCATGGTGCAGTGTCTGCTCAGACGCAACGGCGATCCGGCCACCGACGAGCCCGATGTGGAAATATTGAACGAAGAGGACACCAGGCGTTTGCTGACCCGGCTGGCGACCCCCATCTACGATGAGCAGCGCGACATCGCCGGGTGTCTGACGATTCTCCAGGACCACACGCCCATCGCCGATCTGGTCGACCGCATTCACTATGAAGAGCGCAGCCTTAAACTCATCCTGGACAACCTGGATGTTGGTATTTTCACCGTCAATCGCGGCGGCTATGTCACTTTTTTTAATCGCGAAGCCGAGAAAATATCGGGTTTCGACCGGCGGCAGGTCATTGGAAATCCGTGTGCGGCGATATTCGAAGGGGCCGCGGCCCGGGATGAGTGTCTGCTCAAGGAGTCGATCGCCAACGGCGCCAGCCGCCGCAGCCGGCGCGGGAAGATGGCCACCCGCAACGGCGAGACGATCCCGATTCGGGCCAACTACATGGCTCTGCGCAATGAAAAGGGCACCATCATCGGCGGTCTGGCGACCTTCCACGACCTGACGCTCGTCCGGCAGCTCGATCAGGCCATCCGGGAGCGCTACACCTTTCAGGACATGATCGGAAAAGACCCGGCCATGCAGCGAATCTTCGAGACCGTGGGGGTGGTGGCGGTCACCGACGCCACCATTCTCATCGAGGGATCGACCGGTACCGGCAAGGACCTCCTGGCCAAGGTCATTCATTCCGTCAGCCGGCGCGCGCTCAAACCGTTCGTCAAGGTGAACTGTGCCGCCATCCCCGACAACCTGCTCGAGTCGGAGATGTTCGGCTACCTGAAAGGGGCCTTCACCGGTGCGGAGCGCGACAAGCCCGGCCGCTTCAACGAAGCCGACGGCGGAACCATTTTCCTGGACGAGATTGGTGACCTGCCGCTGGCACTGCAGGCCAAGCTGTTGCGGGTGCTGGAGGACCGGGAGTTTTATCCGCTCGGCAGCCGCCACACCCGCAAGGTCGATGTGCGGATCCTCTCGGCCTCCAACCGGAACCTCGCGGCGCTGGTGGCCCGCCGGCTCTTTCGCGAGGACCTCTTCTACCGGCTCAATGTATTTCGGATCGAAGTGCCGGATCTCAAGGACCGCACCACCGACCTGCCCCTGCTGATCCACCATATTCTGCGCAAACTGGCCGCCATCCGCGACAACCGGCATGTCGGCATCTCCGAAGACGCCCTGCAGATCCTGCTCAATTATTCCTTTCCGGGCAACGTGCGGGAGCTGGAAAATATTCTCGAACACGCCCTGGTCATCTGCCGCGAAGAGTTTATCGAGCCCGGTCACCTGCCGGATTACCTGCTGAATCGCCGGACCGTGTCAGCGAGAGGCCGGCGGTCGGACGCTCCGAATGACGCCGCCGCGGAAGACAGCGAGCCGGCGCACCTGCTGGCGGTGCTCAGGAAAAATGCCTGGAACCGCACGAAAGCCGCCTCCGAGCTGAGAATCGATCGCACGACCCTGTGGCGCAAAATTAAAAAATTCGATCTTCGTCCCACCTAACCCCGCGACTGTCAACCGGCCCGCGCCGACTCCGCGCGACCCCACCATGCCCCTATTGCTGAAACATATGTTGCGCAACGGTGTTGCAACACTCGCGACCCCCCTTTATTCCTGTCTTTGATCCCCCTTGGCTCAAGAGAAACGTTGCATTCGTTGCAACATTTCCAGCCGGTTCCCCTTGCGGGTCGATCGGGGGTTAACGAGTTCAAGTAATTGATATTAATTAGCAAAATAACTTACCTGCGACAATGGCACGCCGTGTGCTAACCTTAGGCGACAGGGCAATTTACTGAAGGTAGGGATTTTTATTTCGCTTTGGCATGGCCGAGAGGTGCCTCTTGTCCCCGGAAGCGGGAAAAAAAAAGATTCTTGTCGTCGACGATGAGCCGGAGATGCAGATTTTTTTGTGCAATCTGCTGCACACCTGCGGTTTCCATACCGTCATCGCGGAGTGCGGCGCCGCGCCGCTGAAGGAGATCATCGCCGAGGTTCCGGATCTGATCATATTGAACATGATGCACTACCGCGACCGTCAATCCTTGCTGTACCGGCTTCTCAAAACAGACGAAACATTAAAGGCCATTCCGGTCGTCATGCTCTCCTCCCTCGATCGGAATACCTTTTTTCATTATCAACGCTTGAAAAATTTTCCCGTCGGCGGTGCTCTGCCCGAGCCGGAAGCCTTTATCCTGAAGCCGCCCGAAGCTGAAGAACTGCTGCGGGTGGTGCGGACCCTGACCGGTTCGTCCGAGACGCGCGCCATGGAGGAACCAGTGTAGCGGGGGCGGCGCGGGCCGACGAATCGTTTCTCGCCGACAATGGCCGGCACGAGAAAGAAGATCCTTTCTTTAGCCGGCAAGGCGGGTCATCGAACGCTAAAGGGGTTTTTATGCCAGTAAAAACAGGTTTTTACATTTGCCACTGCGGGATCAATATCGCCTACAGGGTACGGGTCGAAGAAGTGGCCGTCTTCGCGCGTCATCTGCCGAATGTCGTCGTGGCCCGCGATTATAAATTCATGTGCTCCGATCCGGGGCAGGCCATGATCGAAAAAGACATCCGCGATTTTGGCCTCAACCGGGTCGTGGTGGCCTCCTGTTCGCCGCGGCTGCACGGCAAAACATTCATGGCGGCCTGTCAGCGCGCCGGGTTGAATCCCTATTATTTTCAAATGGCCTCGGTCCGGGAACAGGTGTCCTGGGTCACCGAAAACGAAGACGAAGCCACCGCGAAGGCCAAGAGCCTGGCGGCGGCGGCCATCAACCGCGTCAACTACCACGAAAGCCTCGAAACCCGTGAGGCCGACGTCTATCCCGACATGCTCGTGGTCGGTGGCGGTATTGCCGGAATGCAGGCCGCGATCGATATCGGCAATTCCGGGCACAAGGTCTACCTGGTGGAAAAAGGGACCACCATCGGCGGCCACATGCTGCAGTTCGACAAGACCTTTCCCACCCTCGATTGCGCCGCATGCATCGGCACGCCTAAAATGGTCGAGGTGGCCCAGAATGCCAACATCGAACTGCTCTCCTACAGCGAGGTCAAGGAGGTCAGCGGTTACATCGGCAACTACACCGTCACCATCCGCAAAAAACCGCGCTACGTCAAGGAGGGCATCTGCACCGGCTGCGGTGAGTGCGCCCAGGTCTGCCCGGTGTCTTTGGCCAATGAATGGGATGTGGGCTTGGGAGAGCGCCAGGCCATCGGCCGGGCTTTTCCCCAAGCCATTCCGATCACCTTCAACATCGAAAAGAAAGACCGCGCGCCGTGCGTGACGACCTGTCCGGCCGGCATCAACGTTCAAGGCTACGTCCAACTGATCGGGCTGGGCAAATACCGGCAAGCCGTGCAGCTGATCATGGAGCGGCTGCCGCTGCCCGGGGTTCTCGGGCGGGTGTGTCCCCATCCGTGCGAGACCCGGTGCCGGCGGGCGGAGATCGACACGGCGGTCGCCATCCGGGACCTGAAGCGCTTTGCCGCAGACCAGGTCGATTTGTCCGAACTGCCGTTGCCGGACATCACCGAGCGCACGGAAAAGGTTGCGGTCATCGGTTCCGGCCCGGCTGGCTTGACGGTGGCCTACTACCTGCGGCTCAAGGGGTATCAGATCACAATTTTCGAGGCCCTCGATGTTCTCGGCGGCATGCTGCGGGTCGGGATTCCAGACTATCGCCTGCCGCCCGAGGTCCTGGACCGCGAGATCGATCACCTCCTGCGCCACAACATAGCGGTCCAGACCGGCAAACGGCTCGGACGTGATTTTACCCTGGCGGACCTCCAGCGGCAGGGGTTCGATGCCGTCTTTCTGGCCATCGGCGCCCATCTCGGCCTGGCTACCGGCATCGCGGGCGAAGACGAATTCGAGGGGGTGATCAACGCCGTTGAATTCCTGCGCGAGGTCAATTTGGGATCCCGCCGGCGACCCGGCGACCGGGTTGTGGTCGTCGGGGGGGGCAATGTGGCGGTCGATGCGGCCCGGGTCGCCCGGCGCCTGGGCAGTGAAGCGGTGACGATCGTTTACCGGCGCAGCCGTGAGGAGATGCCGGCCTACGCGGAAGAGATCGCCGACGCTCTGGCCGAAGGCGTCCAGATCCATTACCTGACCGCCCCGGCGCGGATACTAGGACAGCAGGGTCGTGTGACCGGGTTCGAGTGCCTTCGCACAGAGCTGGGTCAGCCCGATGCCAGCGGACGACGCCGGCCCGTGCCGGTCGAAGGCTCTGAATTCGTGGTGGCGTGCGATGCGGTGCTGCCGGCCATCGGCCAGCGGATCGATCTGGGCTGGGGGGCGGAAGGGTCCGGACTTGAGTCCACCCGACGCGGCACGATCCGGGTTCAGCCGCACACCCTGCAGACCTCGATTCCGCATGTGTTTGCCGCCGGCGATGCGGTTTCAGGTCCGGCTTCGGTAATCGAGGCGGTGGCGGCCGGCCACAAGGCGGTGGCGGCGATAGAACGGTTCATCAACGGGGAGGACCTTAACGCTTATGCCGCCGAAGTGGCGCTGAGCCCGCCGCCCGGAACCAATTGGGTGGACATCCCGCAAAACATCGGCCCGGAAATGCGCGTGCGTTCCCGTCATCAGGAAACCGCCGCAAGGCTGTCTTCCTTTGACGAGGTCGAGTGCAGTTTCACGGAAGCCGATGCCCGCCGCGAGGCCGGACGCTGCCTGAACTGCGGCATCTGCTGCGAGTGCATGGAATGTGTTCAGGCCTGCGAGGCGGTGGCGATCGACCACAGCATGACCGAGCAGGAGGTCCAGGTCAAGGTGGGCAGCATCATCCTGGCCACGGGCTACGATGCCATGAATCCGACCCCGATGAAACCCTTCGGATACGGGGTCTATCCCAACGTCTTTACGGCCTTGGAGTTCGAACGGCTGAGCAATGCCACCGGTCCCACGGGCGGCAAAATCCTGATTCGCGACGAAAACGGGGCGCTGACCCGCCCGCCGCGGAGTGTGGCCCTGCTGCACTGCATCGGCAGCCGGGATGTGAACTACCACGAGTACTGTTCGCGCGTGTGCTGCATGTATGCGTTGAAATACACGCACCTTATCAAGGAAAAAGTTGGTCATGCCACCAAAGTTTACGATTTTTATATCGACATGCGCTGTTTCGGCAAAGGCTACGAGGAGTTCTATCGCCGCTGCCAGGAAGAGGGGACAATCTTTATCCGCGGCAAAGTGGCGGAAATAACCGACCGGGCCATGCGACCCGAAGAGCAGGGCAAACTGATCGCCATCGGTGAAGACACCCTGCTGGGCCGCAAGGTGCGGGTGCCGGTGGATATGGTGGTGTTGTGCACCGCTATCGAGGCCCGGCACGACGCCGGTGATGTGGGGCGGCTGTTCGGAGTCAACCAGGGCGCCGACGGATTCTTCCTGGAAGAGCACCCCAAGCTGGGGCCGTTGAACACGGCCACCGACGGGGTTTTCCTGGCCGGCTGTTGCCAGAAGCCGATGGACATTCCCGACACGGTTTCCCAGGCCTCCGGCGCGGCAGCCAAGGCGCTGTCGCTGGCCACGCTCGGCAAGGTCGAAGTGCCGCCCACCATTTCGTGGATTGATCCGGATATCTGCATCGGCTGCCAGGTCTGCATCGGCCTCTGCCCCTATGGAGCGATCGAATTCAACGAGCGCCTGGGCGTGTCCGAGGTAAATCCGGCGGTGTGCAAGGGCTGTGGGAGCTGCTCCGGCTTTTGCCCGAGCGATGCCGCCCGCAGCCGGCACTTCAAGAGCGAGCAGATCTTCGCGGAAATCGACGGCATCATGGATGCCATCGCGAAAGTGGGACAATAGGAAAAATCAGTTGGGCCGGTTGAGTCAGTTAGGTCAGTTAGGTCGGTTGAGTCAGTTGGACGTGTTGATGAGGTGTTTGACTCTTGTCAGTCGGCCGCTTACGAAAAGGAGCCTTTCATGTCCGATTTCGAACCCACTATTATTGCTTTCGTATGTAACTGGTGTACTTACACCGCCGCCGATCTGGCCGGCACCTCCCGGCAGAGCTATCCGCGTAACGTCCGGATGATCCGGGTAATGTGTACCGGTATGGTCGATCCCCAGTACATTATCAAGGCGCTGCTGGAGGGGGCCGACGGCGTGCTGGTCAGCGGGTGCCATCCCGGGGATTGCCATTACATCAACGGCAATTTCAAAGCCCGGCGCCGGATCAAACTGCTCAAGGAAATCCTGCCGCAGTTCGGATTCGAACCCGAACGGCTTAGGCTGACCTGGATCGGCGCCAGCGATGGTATTCAGTTTGCCGAAACCATGCGCGAGCTGGTCGCCCAGGTGAAAAGACTCGGGCCGTCCCAGGCAAAACTGAAAATGGTCATTTAATTTTATGCCGCGCTAAACGACGCGGCATAAAATTAAATTAAAAAAAGCAAAAAAGTAAAAGAATAAGAAAAAAAGCAAAAAACCAAAGGAAGAAGACATGACGGTTTCAGCGATGATCGAGGTAAAGGATCGGGACATTTTGGAGGCTGTGAGGGAGTTGCTCGGATCGATTTTGAGGCTCGATGACATCTCGGCCCTTCTTGTCCCCGGCCGGCTGCCCATGAAGCAGATGGTGATGCCGATGCTGATCACGGATCCGGATCGCCTGGAGGGGATCGATCCGCTGGCGCCGGTGTTTCCGATGAACGCCGCCAAGGTGGTCTCGAAGCTCTCGCGCAAACCGATCGGTGGCACAGTGGCGGTGGTCTTGCGACCTTGCGAAATCCGGGCCTTTATCGAACTGGTCAAATTGAAGCAGGGCCGTCTGGAAGAGCTGCTTATCCTGGGAATCGACTGCCTGGGCGCCTTCCGAAATTCGGATTACCTGCGCCTGGCCGGGGAGGACGCCGTGCCGGCGAGTGTTGATTTCTGCCGCAACGCCTCGGCCGGCCAGACCGCGGCCAAAGAAGGGATCGATATCGCCCCGGCCTGCCGGGCGTGCGAATATCCGGTGGCCGAGGGCGCCGATGTCATTATCGGGCTGCTGGGCGTGGACATCGACGACCACCTCCTGCTGCAGCCTCAAGATGAAAAAGGGCGCGATCTGCTAAAACGGCTGGAACTGCCGCCGGCCGAGGCCGAGAATCGCCGCGTTAAGGTCGTGGCCGAGCTTGTGAGCCGGCGCAGCGCCTATCGCGACGAGATGTTCAATGCGACCGGACAAGCCGTGCAGGATCTCGAAGGGCTGACCACCTACCTGGCCGGGTGCGTCAACTGCTACAATTGCCGGGTGGCCTGCCCGGTGTGCTACTGTAAGGAATGCGTCTTCGTGACCGACGTGTTCAACCATGAACCGATTCAGTACCTGCAGTGGGCGCAGCGCAAAGGCGTGATAAAGATGCCGACTGACACGGTTTTTTATCACCTGACCCGCCTGGCGCATATGAGTACGGCCTGCGTGGGTTGCGGCCAATGTTCCAACGCCTGTCCCAACGATATCCCGGTGATGGAGCTCTTTCGAACCATCGCCTCTCGTACCCAGCAGGCCTTCGATTACGCCGCGGGACGCAGCGTCGACGAGAAACCGCCGCTGTCCGAGTTCCGGGAAAACGAATTCAACGAGGTGGTCGGGATGGGGTAGGGCGAACTAAAAAAAGGGTTAAGTCAGTTGAGTCGGTTAAGTCAGTTAGGTCAGTGCGAGGAAGGAAGCAGACAATTTTTTGGTTCAGCCATTCCTTACTGACAACCGACTTAACTGACCCAACTGACTCAACTGAAATGAGGTTTTTATGCCGAGAAAAATTGGAAGCGCCTTGGTTGTCGGTGCCGGCATCGGCGGCATTCGCGCCGCGCTGGATCTGGCCGAAACGGGCTACGGTGTCACCCTGGTCGACCGCGCGCCGCACATCGGCGGGATCCTCAGTCAACTCGATTATCAATTTCCCTCGGATCACTGCGGCATGTGCAAAATGCTGCCCCTGGTCGATCGCGACGCGTCTTCCCAATACTGCCTGCGCAAAGGGCTCTTTCACGAAAACATCGAGATCCTGCTCTCGACCGATCTGATAGCTGTCAACGGTGAAGCCGGCAAATTCGATGTGACCTTGCGCCAGAAACCGAGTTGGGTGGATCCGGCGCTGTGCATCGGGTGCGGCGCCTGTACGCCGGTGTGTCCGGTGACGGTCCCGGATGTGTTCAATTCCGGAATGACCGGCCGCAAAGCCATCTACCTGCCGGTGCCCCACGCCATACCGAATCCGTATGTGATTGATTTCAGCGCCTGCACTCGCTGCGGTGCCTGCGAGGAAGTTTGCCCGACCGGCGCCATCCGGATTTTAGAGCAGGAACGCCAGAAATTTCGAATCCTGGTGGTGGACGACGAACTGATCGTGCGGGACTCCCTGAAGGAATGGCTCAGCGAAGAGGGCTTTTCAGTCGATATGGCCGAATCCGGCGACAAGGCCCTGAAACTGTTGGCCGAAGGTCCTTATCACCTCCTGCTGACCGACATTAAAATGCCCGGCATGGATGGGGTCGAGTTGCTGAAAAAAGCCAGGGAATCCTGTCCCGAATTGAGTGTGGTCATGATGACGGCCTATGCCACGGTCGAAACCGCCGTCGCGGCCATGAAAATCGGCGCCCTCGAATACCTGGTCAAGCCCTTCGAGCCTGACAAATTGATTCCCATGGTGCTGCGCATCTACGAAGACCTGGAGGTCGCCCGCGGCCGTCGATTGACCGTCGGTGCCGTGGTGCTGTGCGGTGGCACTTCCTATTACGATCCGTCGCGCGGCAAAAATACCTTCGGCTATGGGGTGCTGCCGGGGGTCGTGACCAGTCTGGAGTTCGAAAGGATCTTCAGCGGCACCGGTCCCAGCGGTGGTCGTCTGGTGCGCCCCGGGGACGAGCGGCCGGTGCGGAAGGTGGCCTGGGTGCAGTGTGTCGGCTCGCGCGACCTGCAATCCGATGCCGATTTCTGCTCGAATGTCTGCTGCATGATCGCCGTCAAGGAAGCCGTGCTGGCCCGCGAGAAAACCGGCGGCGCCATAGAGGCCACCATATTTTACATGGACATGCGCACCTTCGGCAAACCGTTCGAGCGCTATCGCGATCGGGCGGAGGGCCAGGGCGGCGTCCGATTCGAAAGGGGACGGGTTCATTCGGTCGAGCATGACGAGAGCAGCGGCGATCTGATCATTCGATATGTCGATACCGGTGGCCAATTGCATGAATCCAGCCATGACATGGTGGTCCTGGCCGTCGGACAGCGGCCGGCGGCCGGTTCGGAGGCATTGGCCGAAATGCTCGACATCCCATTGAACGATTGGGGCTTCGGGCAGACGGTGCCGTTTTCCCTCACCCGGACGACGCGCGAAGGGATTTTTTTGGGTGGATCTTTTTCGGGGCTGAAGGACATCGGAGAATCGGTGACCCAGGCATCCGCCGCCGCTCTGGCGGCCTCGCGCACCATCCACGGCGCCGGTGGCGGCTTGGCCCCGGAGTCGGAAGCTGCAAAGGAGTTCAGGGACGTTGCGCGGGAAGTGCCCCGGATCCTGGTGACCATATGTTCCTGCGACAAGACCCTGGCCGAGGCCCCGGTGATAGACGACCTCAGGCGGCAGGTGGCCGCCGATCCACTGGTCGTGGCGGTGGAGGTCATCGCGCGTACCTGCACGGCCGAGGGCTGGAATGACCTGCTCGCACGGGTGGAAAAACGCCGGCCGAATCGGATCCTGATCGGTGCCTGCCTGCCGTATGTGTATGCCCGTAAGCTCCGGGAGTTGGCAGGGGTGGCCGGGCTTCATCCGTCTCTGATGGACGTGGTGGATATCCGGTCGCTGAACGCGCCGCCGGCGGCCGGCGTCGAAGGGTCTTGGCCGCCAGGCAGCCCCCTGGTCAACCGGCTGCGGTCCGCCATGGAGATGGGGCTGGCCCGCCTGAAGCGCATCGATCCGTCACCGACGGTGACATTGCCGATTCAGCAGCGGGCACTGGTGGTGGGCGGCGGCATCGCGGGCATGACGGCGGCCCTGGCGATCGCCGATCACGGTTTCGCGGTGGAGATCGCCGAGACGTCCGATCAACTCGGCGGCAATCTGAACTGGCTCAAGCAGACCCTGGAGGGGCAGCCGATTCCGGCCTTGCTGACTGACATTGTCCAGAAGGTGGAAAAACATCCCCTGGTGGCGGTGCGCACCGGCGCCAAAGTGTTGGCCGCCTGCGGGCATGTGGGGCAATTTTACACCACGATCGAAAATTCCGGGGGCGCGGTCGAGACCCTCGAGCACGGTGTCACGATCCTGGCCACCGGCGGCGACGAGGCCCGCACGACATCCTATGGCTTCGGCACCAGCGCGGCCATCGTCACGCAGAAGGCTCTGGAGCAAAAGCTGGCCGATGGCGGTATCGACCCGCGGAACCTCGATACGGTGGTCATGATCCAGTGCGTCGACTCGCGTGAAGAACCTCGCAATTACTGCAGCCGGGTCTGCTGCGGGTCGGCCCTCAAACATGCCCTGCAGATGAAGGCGCTGAACCCGAAGATCGCCATATATGTTCTGTATCGCGACATGATGACCTATGGCTTTACGGAAACCTATTACACCCGGGCCCGCAAGAGCGACATCGGATTCATCCAGTACAGTCGCGGAGACAAGCCGCGGGTGGCGGTCGCGGGCGACGCCGTGACGGTGACCGTCTTCGAGCCGATCATCGGCCGGGACATCGAGATCAGCACCGATCTGCTGGTGCTGGCACCCGGCGTCGTCCCGAATCTTCCGGCGGACCTGGCTGCCGCTTACGGAATCGATCGCGACACGGATGGGTTTTTCCAGGAAGCGGAGTCGAAGTGGCGACCGGTCGATGCGCTCAAGGAGGGGATTTTTGCCTGCGGCCTGGCGCACTCGCCGCGCTCGATCACCGAAACGATCGCCACCGCCGAGGCCGCGGCCCAGCGCTCCTTGCGGCTTTTGAGTCGCAAGAACCTGCCGTCCGGCAGGATTCTGGCGCGGGTTCATCCCAGCCTGTGCAGCCTGTGCGAGCGCTGCATCGAGGCCTGTCCCTACGGCGCCCGCATGCTGGATATCGATCGGCAGAAAGTGGTCGTGAATCCGCTGATGTGCCAGGGATGCGGCACCTGCGCCGCCACGTGTCCCAACAAGGCCGCGGTAGTGGAAGGGTTGCGGCAGGAGCAGATGCTGGACGTCATCGACGCGGCGCTCCTCTGAAAGTGAGGATGGGTGAAGCAAGTGAAGCGGTGAGACTGTCAATCGAACCACTGGGATAGTCGAACAGAAACTGGAAATTGGTAACTTGAAACTTGGAATTCGACCAACCGTTATCCGTAAAGCGTGGAATGGTTAGAAGCGATGATTGCCTTTTACTCCACCAAACCCAAGAAACCCAACAGACTCAAACCCTATTGCGACCAGAGCACCGCGGCGGTCATGAAGGGATTCAACATGCCAACGACGTTAAAAGAAGAAATTTATTTTTCGGACCAGTCGGGCAGCGATGATTTGGCTCCGGTGCGGGAGATGGTGCAGGCTTGCATCCAGTGCGGCACCTGCACGGGGTCCTGTCCTAATGAATTTGCGATGGATTTTACCCCCCGGAAGCTCTGGCGGCTGGTGTTGACCGGGCAGAAAGAAGAGATTTTTGAGAGCCGGACCTTCACCCTGTGCTCTTCGTGCTATTACTGCACCCTAAGGTGCCCGCGCGGGTTGCCGCTGACAGAGGCCATGGGCGCGCTCAAGCAGATGGCCGCGCGCGAGGGCCTGACCCGGCACCGACAGAGCCTTCTCTTCTACAAGAGCTTTCTGGAAAGCGTGCGGCGCCATGGCCGGGTCAGGGAGATGGAATTTATGACCCTTTATTTCAACGCCATGAAAAATCCCTTGCTGCCGCTGCGCTTTGCGGCGCTGGGCGTCAAACTGATGCTGAAGGGCAAGGTCTGCCTGCAAATTCCTTCCAAAGGTGATGGCGCCCTGGCGGCGCTGTTTAAAAAGGCCGTGGAACTGGAGGAGGCCCCATGAAATATATCTACTACCCCGGCTGTTCCCTCGAAGGTTCGGCGCGCGAATACGATTTGTCCACCCGCGCCTTCCTGGGCGCCGTCGGGGCCGAACTGGTGGAGATCGAGGACTGGACCTGCTGCGGGGCCAGCGCCGCCGAAGCGACCAGCCGGCTCCTGGCGCTGGCCCTGCCGGCCCGCAACCTGGCGCTGGCGGAAAAGACAGGCGGGAGCAAAGAGATATTAGTGCCGTGCAGCGCTTGTTATCTCAATCTAAAAACCGTCGAAGAAAAAGTGAAGCGCGATGCCGCGCTTTTGGATCGAATCAACGCGGTCCTCGAGGTGGAAGGCCTCAAGTACACGGGTCAAATTCGCGTGCGGCACCTGCTGGAAGTGATCGTGCGGGACATTGGTCCGGGTGTGATCGCCGAGAAAACAACCCGAAGCCTCGCAGGGTTATCGATTGCCGCTTATTACGGCTGCCAGTGCTTAAGACCTTATGCGGTTTTCGATGATCCGGAGGCACCGCAGTCGATGACGCCCCTCCTCGAAGCTGCCGGTGCGGCAGTTCATCTCTGGGACATGGGCGGCAAATGCTGCGGGGCGTCGCACATGAACACCAAGATGGCGGTCGGCCTGGAGCTGGTTCAATCGATCC
This sequence comes from uncultured delta proteobacterium, assembly GCA_963779885.1. Classification (GTDB taxonomy): domain Bacteria; phylum Desulfobacterota; class Desulfobacteria; order Desulfobacterales; family SG8-13; genus JARFQH01. The sequence continues at coordinate 133,840 of CAWAAN010000012.1, forward strand.
TGGCGCAAGCCAAAGGCGCCGATGTCATCGTAACGGTCTGTCCCATGTGCCAGATGAACCTTGAAGCCTACCAGGGCAAGATTTCGAAATTAAGCGGCGGGGATCTTGCGGTGTCCGTTCTCTACCTGCCGCAGCTGCTGGGACTGGCCCTGGGCCTTTCCGAGCAGGAAGTGCGGCTGGAATTGAATCTGGCGGTGACGACCGGTTTCCGGCAAAAACTGCGTTCCGCCGAGGTTGTCACAGCTTGAATTAGGCAGGCCGAGACACAGCTCTATCCATCGAGAGCAAGGTCTTGTCAGGGCGACATTCGGGCATCCATATGGTCAATCCAATCAAATATTTTCACCATCGACTGGTCACGAAGCTCATTTTGACCGTGGGCCTGACGCTGTTGCTGTCGATCTCCACCTGGGCTTACTTCAATATCGATTACCAGAAAGAAAAGCTCATGGACGAAATCGTCCAGGGGACCGACCGGTTGACCACCACCACCAAACTCGGCCTGCACTACTCGATGATGCTCAACTCCCGTGACGACATCAACCAGATCATCAACAATATCGCGCGTCAGAAAGAGATCGAGAATATCCGCATTTACAACAAGGCCGGAGAGATCAAGTTCTCAAATCAGACTGCCGAGGTCGACCGCACGACCAATATCAAGGCCGAAGCCTGTGATATCTGTCACCGTACCGATCCGCCGCCGACCGATCTGAAGGTCAGCGAGCGGACCCGGATCTTCAATTCGAAAAATGGCTACCGGCTGCTCGGGATCATCAGCCCCATTCGCAACGAACCGGGGTGTGCGACCGATGCCTGCCACGTCCATCCGGAGAACAAGAAAATCCTGGGTGCCCTCGACGTCGTGGTCTCGTTGCGAGAAACCGACAACGAAATCCTGATGGCCGAAAAAGGGGTTATCGGGCTGGCCATTGTGCTCTTCCTGCTGACCTCCACCATCATCTTCATCATCGTCCTGAAGTTTGTCAGTCAACCGGTAAAAAAACTGATCGACGGAACGCAGCAAATCGCCAGGGGTGATCTGAACTCCAAGGTCACCATCGACCAGGTCGACGAGATGGGGCAATTGGCGGCGGCCATCAATCAGATGGGAAACGAAATCCAGCAGAAGCAAACCGAATTGAACAAGCAGCGCGATGAATACCAGACCCTGTTCGAACGCGCGCCCTGCATGATCACGGTGCAGGACCGCGAATACCGGCTCATGCGGTTCAATCAGGAATTTGCCGAGCGTTTCGATCCGCGGGTCGGCGATCACTGCTACAAAGCTTACAAGGGACAGGATCAGAAATGCACGAATTGCCCCGTCGAGCCGACCTTCATCGACGGGCTGCCGCACTACGGCGAAGAATCCGGTGTCAACAAAGACGGCACCAAAGCGCACTGGATTTTTCGCACCTCGCCTATTTTCGATGCCGAGGGCAAGGTCGTGGCGGCGATGGAGATGAGCCTCGACATCACCGAGCGTAAATCGTTGGAAAAAGAGCTGAAGAAGTCGGAGAGCAAATACCACGAAATCTTCAACAACATCCCCAACCCCGTCTTTCTGCTCGACTACGACACCCTTACAATCCTGGATTGCAACGAAAGCGTCACCACCGACTACGCTTTTACAAGAGACGAGATCATCGGCACCTCATTTCTGGCGCTTTTTGCGGAAAAGAACAAAGAGAAATACCGGCGCCGGCTGCGTTTTTCGACGATGCTGAACCAGGTCAGGCACCGGGGCAAGGGCGACAAAATACTTTTCGTCAATATCCGGATCTCGCCCGCGGAATTTCCGGGCAAGAAAGTCCTGCTGATCACCACCAGCGACATCACCAAGCGCCTCGAAGCCGAGCAGCAGTTAATCCAGGCCAGTAAGATGGCCACTCTGGGCGAGATGGCCACTGGAATCGCCCACGAGTTGAACCAGCCGCTCTCGGTCATCAAAACCGCCAGCAGCTTTTTTGTCAGGAAAATCAGCAAGGGTGAAAGCCTGGACAATAAAATCCTGCACGTGATGTTGAATAAAGTGGACAAGAACGTGGATCGGGCGGCCAACATCATCAATCACATGCGGCAGTTCGCGCGAAAATCGGATTTGTCTCTGGAGAAAGTCCAATTAAACGATATTCTCAAAAGCGCCTTCGACATCTTCAGCCAGCAGTTAAAGGTGCGGGGAATCGAGGTCGTGTGGGAGATTGACGGCACGCTGCCCAGAATCCTGGCGGACCCCGGCCGGTTGGAGCAGGTTTTTATCAACCTGCTGCTGAACGCCCGCGATGCGATCGAGGAAAAATATACCGCCGGAAGTGAAACGGGAGAAAAAAAGATCACCCTTAAAACCTGGCAGGACGGTCGGCACGTCATTGCGGAGGTGCGCGATACCGGAGGGGGCATTCCCAAAAATATCGAAGACAAACTCTTCGAGCCCTTCTTCACCACCAAACAGGTGGGCAAAGGGACCGGCCTGGGACTGTCCATCAGCTATGGGATCGTCAAGGACTGCGGCGGCGACATCAAGGCCGCTTCGCGCAACGATGAGGGGGCCGTTTTTTACGTCACCTTTCCCATTGCCAACGGACACAAGGGTGCGGTGAACGCCGACCGCGGGCGCCAGAAGATGACGGATGGGTCGGATTCCGAAATTTGGATAACGGCATGACAAGCGAAAAAAAACACAATTGGCCGATCCTGCTGGTGGATGATGAAGAGGACATTCGCGAGGTTCTCAGTTTATCGATGACGGACATGGGGTACGCAGTTCACACCGCCGAAAACGGTGAGCGGGCCATCGACATTTTCCGGCAGAACGACCCGCCGATCGTCATGACCGATATCAAGATGCCGGGCATGGACGGTATCGAGCTGCTTCAGAAAATAAAGCGGCTGAACCCTGAAACCGAGGTGGTGATGATTACCGGGCACGGCGATATGGACCTGGCGATAAAGAGCCTGAAGTTCGAAGCCACCGATTTCATCACCAAACCGATCAACGTGGACGCCCTGGAAATCGCCCTGAAGCGGGTTCAGGACAAAATCGTCATGAAGCGGCAGCTCGAAACCTACACCCGCAACCTCGAGACGCTGCTGAAGGAGAAGACCGAACTGCAGGACCACTTGTCATCCCTGGGCCTGATGATCGGTTCGATCTCCCACGGGATAAAGGGCTTGTTGACCGGGCTGGATGGCGGCATGTATTTGGTCGAGTCCGGCTTTTCCAGGGAAAACCGGGAGCAGATCAAGGAAGGCTGGGAAACGGTCAAGCTGATGGTCGATCGCATCCGCAAGATGGTCCTCGACATCCTCTACTTTGCCAAGGAAAGGGACCTGCGCTGGGAACGGGTGGACCCCTTGAGTTTCGCGGAAGACCTGGCCGCCACTTTTTCGCGTAAAATCGAAGTACAAAAAATCGACTTCGTGCGCGAATTCGACGAGACGGTCGGCGAGTTCGAGATCGATGCCGGCTACATACATTCGGCGTTGACGAACATCCTCGAGAATGCCGTGGATGCCTGCCACAAGGACCATTCAAAAGCCACCCACAAGATTGTCTTCGGCGTCCGCAAAGATCAGAACCACGTAATTTTTGAAATATTCGACAACGGCACCGGCATGGACGCCGACACCATCGCCAAACTCTTCACGCCGTTCTTCTCTTCCAAGGGCCGTCGCGGCACCGGCCTGGGCCTGTTCATCTCCAACAAGATCGTCGGGCAGCACGGCGGCGATATCCAGGTCAAATCCACCGCCGGCCAGGGCACGCTGTTCACCGTCAAGATTCCAAAAAACATGCCGGAGGCGGTGAAGAGCCCGGTGGCCGCCGCTAAATAATGTCTACTCGCCGCATAATTATCCGCGCGGGGATAGAGATTAATACACAATCAGTTCTGACCGGATCCAGCACCTCTTTGCCGAGTGCCTGTAGTCTTTGTTGGTATCGAATTGAAAATTATCGCGGAAAGCGTCAGGCAACTTGGCATCAGCCTGCACGCCATTGAGGTTGTGCAAGTTCCTTGACGTTTCTCCAGACTTTTGGTTGAATCTTCAACCCAACAACGGCAAGGGAAAGCCTTATCAGGTGATAGTAGTTTAAAGGCATGAACAAGGCACACACAGCCTTGTCCGACGAGAATGTTTAATTCATTCTCGTCGGCCTTCAAGGTTGATGAATAGGTTGAAATGTTTTCCCACACTCACGTTCGAAATTTGCCAACAATCCAGAGGCCGCTATCTACGATAGGCAACGATGGCTGACAATCACCTTCAACGGACAAGGAGCGCCGCCGGTGCTGATCATCTTGATTAGGCGCCAAAAGGAAATGAATATGAACAAAAGTATGATGGTTAAGGCAATAGGCCTATTCCTGCTGGTGTTTGGATGCGCTTTCACACCCACCCCGGATCGTGGACAATTTAAACCGGATTCAATCCACGACGGGGTCTACAAAGGCAGTGCCAGCAACGGGCCGGTCAAAGCGGTAGTGCAGGTGGCCATCGAAAATGGTCGCATCGACCGCATCGATATCTTGAAGCACAGAACCATGCTCGGAGGTCCGGCCGAGGAGATCATACCCGCCAAGATTATTGAAAAACAGTCCACCAGTGTGGACGCCGTCAGCGGCGCCACGATGAGCAGCGATGCGATTATGAATGCCGTCCAGCTGGCTATCGAAGGGGCGGCAAAAGGTGAATGATCGGAGCACACGATGATTATTACGACAACACCCGGCATAGACGGAAAAAAGATCGTCGGCTACCTCGGCGTGGTTACAGGGGAAGCGGTCATGGGGGCCAACATGTTCAGGGATATGTTCGCCGGAATCAGGGATATCGTCGGCGGACGGTCCGGTTCCTATGAGAATCCCTCCCTATGGTTTCATCAGACATGAGGCGGTTATGACCGATCAACGCAAAACCCCTCCACTGGTGTATCTGAAATTACCCTTGTAAGCCTCCAAAAAGGTGCGAGACCTTTTTGGAGGTGATCGGAGTGACTTCAAAAATTCAAGTATGCGATCAATCCCTTCTTACCATCAGACATGGCCGGCAAATATGACCAGTAGCGGAAATGTGACTTAGCATCGTAAAACTCATAGGCCGCTGATCGATCAGGAATAGAGGTAGCAGGCAATCAAATGTTCGGATTCGATTTCCTCGAATGGCGGCCGCTCCTGCGAGCAAACCGGCATGCGGTGGGGACACCGCGGATGGAAGGTGCAGCCCGGCGGGGGATTGATGGGGCTGGGGACATCGCCGGAAAGTATTTGCCGGTTGCGTGGTGCATCCGGGTCTGTTACCGGTGCCGCCGAGAGCAGCGCCTGTGAGTAGGGGTGCAGCGGATTGCGATAGAAAGCAGCGCGTTGCGCCAGTTCCACCAGGCGGCCGAGGTACATGACGGCCACGCGGTCGCAGATGTGTTCGATGACGCTCAGATCGTGTGAAATGAAAATGTAGGTCAGGCCGAACTGGTCCTTCAGCTCCTCCAGCAGGTTGATGACCTGGGCCTGGATCGAGACGTCCAGGGCCGAAACCGGCTCGTCGGCCAGGATCAGGCGCGGGTTAAGGGCCAAGGCCCGGGCGATGACGATCCGCTGACGCTGCCCGCCGGAGAATTCATGCGGATAGCGCGCCGCCTGGCCGGGCCGCAATCCCACCACCTTCAGCAGTTCCTTCACCCGCTCGCGCCGCTCGGCCGCCGTGCCGATCCGATGGATGGCAAGGGGCTCTTCGATGATGCGGCCCACCCGCTGGCGGGGGTCGAGGGCCGAATACGGGTCCTGGTAAATGATTTGAGCCTGCCTTCTGAAACCTTTCAAACGACCCCGGTCGAAAGTGCCCAGGTCCTCGTCCTCGAAGTGAACCCGGCCGGCAGTTGGCTTCTCCAGGTACAAGAGCAGCCGGCCCAGGGTGGATTTACCGCAGCCGGATTCCCCCACCAGACCGAAAACCTCTCCCGATTCGACGGCCAGGCTCACACCGTCCACGGCCCGCACCACCTGCCGGCGGCCGGCGGGCCCGGCGGTTTTTACCGGATAGTGCATCACGAGATCCCGGGCTTTGAGAAGGGGGCGGTTCACGGCGTCACTCCACGGGATGCCAGCAGCGCGCCCGGTGGCCCGCGCCGATTTTCGCCCAGGGAGGATCCCGGCGGCACTGGTCGTCGCCGCGCGGACAGCGGTCCTGAAAAGAGCACCCCGGCGGGAGCCGCAATAAGCTCGGCACCGCGCCGGGAATCGGCTGGAGCTTATGGCGACGGCCGTCGAGCTTCGGCCGTGACTGAAACAGCCCGACGGTGTAAGGGTGTGCGGCCTTGCGGAACAAGGTGCGCACATCAGCTTCCTCCACGATCCGGCCGGTGTACATCACCGCCACCTGCTGGCAGGTCTCGGCCACCACCCCCAAATCGTGGGTGATCAGCATCACCGCCATGCCAATGTCGGATTTGAGCCGGTTTATCAGATCGAGAATCTGTGCCTGGATAGTGACATCCAGGGCCGTCGTCGGTTCGTCGGCGATCATGACGGCCGGTTGACAGGACAGAGCCATGGCGATCATCACCCGCTGACGCATGCCGCCGGAAAGCTGGTGAGGGTAGTCGTTGACCCGTGCGCCGGGATCGGGGAGGCCCACCAGGGACAGCATGCGAACGGCTTCTTGCCGTGCGGCGCGACGGTTCATCGGGCGGTGTCGCCGGATGGCCTCGACGATCTGAAAACCGACCGGGTACACCGGGTTCAGACTGGTCATGGGCTCCTGAAATATCATGGAAATGTTGTTGCCCCGAATGCGGCGCATATGCTTTTCGGGCAGCGGCACCAGGTCCCGCCCATTGAAAAGGATCCGGCCGCCGGCGATGGATCCCGCGGGCTGCGGCAACAGGCGCAGCACTGAAAGGGCCGTGACGCTCTTGCCGCAGCCGGATTCCCCCACCAGTCCCAGGGTCTCGGCCGGGTGCAATTTCAGGCTGAGCCGATCGACGGCCGTGACCGGTCCACGGCGGGAGGTGAAGCGGGTGGTCAGCTCGCGAATATCCAATACGGCGTTGCTCATTGCGATTTCAGGGATGGATCCAGTACGTCGCGCAACCCATCGCCGAATAGGTTGAAGCCCAGCACCAGCAGTAAAATGGCCGCACCGGGAAAGGCCGCCACATGCGGGGCGATCTGGATGTACTGCCGGCCTTCGCTCAGCATCGCCCCCCATTCCGGCGTCGGCGGCTGGGCCCCCAGCCCCAGAAATCCCAGGGCCGCGGCCTGCAGAACGGCCATTCCCATTCCCAAAGTCGCGTAGACGATGATGGGCGGCAGGCAGTTGGGCAGCACATGCCGCAGAAGTATGCGCGCGTGGCTGCCACCCAGGTGCCCCACGGCCTGCACGAAGAGCTGCTGTTTGAGGGACAGTACGCTGGAGCGGACGATCCGGGCATAGTGCGGGACGTAGACGAACCCGACGGCGATCATGGTGTTGATGAGGTTGGGTTCAAGGACCGCGGTGATGAAAATGGCCAGGAGAATGGCCGGAAAGGCCATCAGCATATCCATCGAGCGCATGATCACGCTGTCGGTCCAGCGCCCGAAGTAGCCGGCCAGAAGGCCCAGCAGCGTGCCGGGCAAGAGAGAAATGGCGACCGAAATCAGCCCGATCAGGATGGAAATACGCGCGCCGCCGATCACCCGGCTCAGGATGTCCCGGCCCAGGCTGTCGGTGCCGAAAGGATGCCCGGCGCTCGGTCCCTGGAGACGGATGAGCGGCGCCGGTATCAGCGGATCGTGGGGCGCCAGTAGCGGTCCGGCCAACGCCACCACCAGGATCAGCGTGATGATGGCCATGCCGGCAACGGCGCTCCAGTTGCGAAACAGGTCGCCGAATGTTTCCCACTTACTCATGCACACGAATCCTCGGGTCGAGGAGCCCGTAGATCAGATCGACCGCCAGGTTGATGATCGCCATCAGTGCGGCAAAGACCAGGATGCACCCCTGGACCACAGCGTAGTCGCGGCCCATGAGCGAGTCGACGACGTAGCGTCCCAGCCCGGGCCAAGAGAATATGGTTTCGGTTAGCACGGCCCCGCCCAGCAGCAGCCCCAGGTTGAGACCCAGGACGGTGACGACCGGCAGAAAAGCGTTGCGCAGCGCGTGGCGCAGGATCACCACGGTCTCGCTCATGCCCTTGGCCCGGGCCGTGCGTACGTAGTCCTTGTTGAGCACCTCGAGCATGGCCGAGCGGGTGATGCGCGCCACCACCGCCATGGGAATGGTGGCCAGGGTGACGGCCGGCAGAACCAGGTGACGGATGGCGTCCCAGATGGCTGCGAACTGGCCGCCGATCATCGCGTCCACCACCACGAGTCCGGTGACGACGGGCACCTCGAGACCCATACTCAGGCGCCCCATCATCGGGAAAACCGGATACTTGACCGCCAGCAAATAAATCAGCATCAGCCCCAGCCAGAAGATGGGCATGGAGACACCGACCAGGGCCAGGAACATGGCACCATAGTCCCAGGCGGAATGAGGCCGGACGGCACTCACGACACCGGCCGCGATGCCGAAAAACGTGGAAATCAGCATGGCGGCCAGGGAAAGTTCGAGGGTGGCCAGAAGCCGGACCCAGATTTCCCCGGCCACCGGCGTATTGGTGCGGATGGAATTGCCCAGGTCACCCTGGAGGATGTTGATGAGGTAAATACCGTATTGGACCGCCAGGGAGCGGTCGAGGCCCAGCTGGGCCCTCAGCCGGGTGAGTTCCGCGGGGTTGGCGTATTCGCCCAGGAGCAGTTGCGCGGGGTCACCGGGGATCATCCGCAGCATCAAAAAAACCAGCACGGAAACCCCGAACAGGATCAGAGCCAACTGCCACAGACGTCTGACGATGTAACCCAGGGGCATCGATAACTTCCCGACATAAGTGTTTTACTCCTTGGACACCATCTGGAAGGAGTTCAGCCCGTTGGGCCGCAGCGGCACGCCGTGCAGCCGCTTGTTGTAGCAGCGGACGATGGTGCTGTGGGCCAGCGGCACCCACGGTTCTTCGTCGTGAAAGATCACCTGGGCCTTCTCGTAGAGCTTGGTCCGCTGGGCCTTGTCGAAAACACGTTGGGCCTGGAGGCAAAGATCGGTGAACTCCTGATTCTTCCACAGGGCGACATTGGCGGCCCCGGGGGTCTTGGCCGTGTCGGCGCTCAATAGTCCATAGAGAAAATTGTCCGGATCGGCGTTTCCGCCCAGCCAGCCCAGCATGCACATGTCGTGCTCGCCGTTGGAGGTCTTCTTGAGATAGGTGCCCCAGTCCATGCGCACGATTTTGGCCTTGACGCCCACAGCCGCCAGATAGGCCTGGATCAACTCGGCCGTCTTGACCGGCTCGGGCATGTAGGCCCGCGACACCGGCATCGCCCAGAGTTCCAGCTCGCGGGTGAAGTCGAAGCCCGCTTCCTTGAGCAGTTTTTTGGCCATGGCCGGATCGTAGCCATAAGGCTTGATCGCCTCGTTGTAGCTCCAAATGGAGGGCGGAAAGGGGTTCTTGGCCGGGATGGCCAGCCCCTGGAAAATAGCTTCGATCAGGGTGTTTTTATCGATGGCGTGGGCGATAGCGCGCCGCACCCGGGCGTCTTTCAGATAAGGCTTTTCCGTGTTGAGGGCCAAATATCCCACGTTGACGCTCGGGCGTTTCATGACGGCCAGCGCGGCATTGGCCTCCACCAGGCGGATGCTGTCCGGGTCGAGGTCGTCGGCGATGTCCACGGCTCCGGATTGCAGGGCCATCAGCCGTGAGCTGGGCTCGGGGATCGACTTGAGGATGATCCGGTTCACCTTGGCTTTGTCGCCCCAGTAATCGGGGTTTCTCTCCATGACGATCTGGTCGTCCTTGACCCATTTGGAAAATGTGAAGGGGCCGGTACCCACCGGATGCTGGCCGATCTGGTCCTTATACTCGGCCATGGCCTTAGGGGAAAGGATCGGGCAGAGCCACAGGGCCAGGTTGTTGAGCAGCGGGGCATAGGGCTTTTCGGTCACCAGGGCGATGGTGTCATCGTCGAGGATCTTGATCTGTTTGACCGGCCCCAGCGACAAGCTCAGGTAGACCCATTTGCCGTATTTGTGAAAGGGATGGTTGGGATCGATGACGCGCGCAAAGGAGTCGTAGACCGCTTGGGCGTTGAAGGGCTCGCCGTCATGGAATTTAACGCCCTGTCGCAATTTGAAGGTCCAGGTCAGTCCGTCGTCGCTCACCTTCCAGCTTTCGGCCAGCTGAGGCACCACATCCATGGACTCCTTGTCGAAGATAACCAGGTTTTCCAGCATCTGGATGCCGGCCTTGATGGATTCACCATCGGTGGCCTGAGCCAGATCCAGGCTGACCGAATCGCCGCCGCGGCCCCAGATGAGGGTGCTGCCCTGAGCGGCAACGACCGCCGGCACCAGTGCCGCTGTCAGAAATCCCGTCGCAATCAAACCATACATAAATTTGCGCATGAACTGCCTCCCCTCAGGATTGAAGTGTTTCGGTTGGTCAAGACCGCATTCCGTATGGAGCACCAATTTTTTTTGAACGGTTCGTCGAGAAATGTCAAGCCAATTACTCCGGCCAAGGATCTATGGGGAAAAGGCCTGCGGCTTGTCCGCCTCGGGTTTCCGCCAGGCCAGGTACAGGCCGGAACCGCCGCTTTTCATCTCTTGCAGCGATGCCCGCGGCGTGTGGGCCAGCCGCCGCAGCAGCGTCATGGCCGCCGTCAGATGAGCGCGCACGCACATTTCCAGCCAAGGACCTTCCACCACCTCGTCTGCAACTTCGGTGATGATTTCGGTTTCGGTCAGCGGCCAGTGGACCCGCCCGAAGTTCGATGGATCGATCCGCGGGGCCGTGGGCACGATCACCAACCCTTCACACACCGAAGTCGGGAATACCTCGGGCGCGAAAGACCGGGCATACCGTTTGTAGCGATCGGCAAAAACGGCGTTGCGGGCACCGATGTCGGCGTGCACCGCCATGTCTCGGGCCAGATCGGCTGCAACCGCCCGGGCAGCCTCGTAGGCCGGATGCGCCGGCTCATTCACGAAAGGAAGAATGGCGAAAACAAAGGCGCGCGGGATCCAGTATTCCCGGAAGCGGGGGTTGACGGTCCCGGCAAACGGCTGATCCCATTCGTGGCTGGGAACGCCGTGGGCGTCGAGCACAAAGCGCGGCAGCCACCGGTGCCACAGCCCACGTTTGACCTTGGCTTCCGGAAAGCGTGGCCGCTGCCGGTGATAGTCCTCGTACCACTCCACGCCCAGGGCGTTGTAGCGGGCGGCATGTAGTTTATGGTCCCGGCAGCCCCGCGAGAGTGCTTCCAGAGTGACCACGCCGTCGGGGTTTTCCATCGGAATGACCGCCACGTTGACCCTTTGCAGCAGCTCTTGTCCTTCGGCCGTCCGACTCAGGCGCCAGGCCAGGCGCAGGGCCGCGTTGGTGGAGGAAACTTCGTTGGCGTGATGGCGGGCGTTGAACAAAAGAGCCGGTTTGAGCAACCGGGCCTTTCCGAGAGAAGATATGCCGGGGGCATCCAACCTGGCCTCCAGCACATGGATCGGCCGGCCCTCAACCGAAATACCGCCCTGCCAGGCCCGCAGATGGGGCAGGCGCGCCAGCCGCCGGATCCATTTTTCATTCCCGGAGAGATCCAGGCGACGATCGGCGGGCGGCTCCGGCACTTCTGCGAGCGCAGACGATGTCCGATTTATCTTGCCGGGAGGTCTGATGTCGAGATGAAAACCGCGCTGTGACAGCCCCAGTTTGACTCCCCAGCTCCCGGCCACAGCAGCCAGTTTTGGTGCGGTATCGATTATCGGTCCGTCGATTTTAAAAAAGAGCCGCCATCGGCCATCCTGTCGACAGATACGGTCCACGAGCGCCCGCGATTCTTCCGGCCCGCGCGTGAGTGTCGTCGGACGGTAGGCTCTCGCCTCGAGCCGTGCCTCCGGCCGGCCGGCCCGCGGGCAGACAACCAAGGGCAGAATGCGTCCGAAGTTAAGATCGTCGCGCAGGCCGTGGCGTTCGGCATAGTCCCTGTAAAAACCCAGCAAACCGAAATAAAGGTCCTCGTGCAGGGCTTCCAGGGGACAAACGCGTTCTTGACCGATCTGCAGCCGGTCGTCACTTTCCGGAATACGGATTTCCAGGCGGACCTCCTCCCAGAACGCCGGCGCACCGGCCAGGGTCGATTCCAACCGGCGCTCATCCATCGCGCGTGACAACTGCGGCAGCCAGTTCTCCTGAAACCGTCGCCAGAAAACCTCGCGGTCCGTGGGAAGGGTCAGATCCAGCATGACCCCCCGGCCGCTCTCGAGAAAGGCCCCCGCCGCGGCGGGGTGAGACCATTGACGCGCCAGGGCCGACGGCAGATACGGCAGACGCGAGCAACGGGGCGTAAAGGCGGCTTCTAATACGGCATGGCCTTTTTTCCAGGCCCGGAACAGATAAGCCTCGGGCAGATCCGGCACCTCGACGAGGTGCACGGCGGCAGGGTCAAGCCCCAGATCACGCGCCAGCAGGTCCGGTGCCGGGAAAGCCTCCTGCAGCCAGCGGCTCTTCATCTCCATTGCGCCCGCACCGGCCGCGAAGGTCCGGAAGGCCAGTTCCATTTGGTCCACGCCGCCGCTTTTGACAAGCCGGGGTCGGACGACCTCCATCAGCCAGCACAATCCGGGTTTGTAGGCGTTAAGGACCCGGATGTCCGGATCATAGCCCTTTTCTCGCAACAAAAGTTCCCAGCGGGTCTTGAGCGCCTGCCGGACATCGAGAGGGCGGCTCACCAGGATCGTTCCCCGGCAGATTCCCCGGCCCGCCCGGACTTTCTGCAGTTGCGCGCTGATCCGGTCGTCCTCGCCCTTCCAGGAGAAGCGGCGCCGCACGGCACGCCGGCGCGCTGCGGGCGGCAATGTCAACTCCAGGACCCGGGCGGCCCGCCGGGCCATGCGACGTTCGATGCCGGAAAAAGCCGGCAGCCTCTGATCTTTAGCGGCGGCGTTTACCAGATGCCAGGCCAGAGAACCCTCGGGGCCCGCGCCGTCAAGCAGATTGCGGGCGCGATGAATGGCTCCCATAAAGGGGTCAGCCGGATTCAGTCCGCTTTTCGGCGCGCGCAACAGGCGGCTCCATCCGGATAAAACTGCCGCCAGAGACCGGCCGTTGCCCCGCGCCAGAATTTTTCCATTTTCCCACGTCAGGCCGGGTTCGGAGAGGGAAGATGCGCCGGAAGGTCCGCCGATCGATTCCTCCACCCGCAGAACCGTCCGGCCAACCGGGACCGGGCCGACAAACGCCACGGGCAGGTGAACGTCGGTGCTCTCGAGAGCGGCCCAGGCGATCAGATGGGCCAACGCCTGTCCGAGGGCCGGCGAGAGGGTGCGATCAGGCAATTGGATGGCCAGTTTCAGGGCTCGGGCTCTGGGTTCTGCCGCCACACTGCGGAAAAACAGCCGGTCTATGTCGAACAGGTCCAGCGGAGGGTCGGAATCAGGCAGGTCCGGGGCGTTTAGGCCGTGGGTGTCGACTCTCAAGGCTGCCATTTCAAGGACAGTGCCATCTCGGCACCACAGCGTCAGCACGTCATCCTTTTCATATAGTTCAGCCGTATGCCAGTTGGAGGAGATGGCGCCCTCCAACGGGCTGAGCGCGAGCCCGGTCAGCAAAAGCCCCAGGCTGCGGCCGTCTCTTCCGCTCAGGGTGAGCGTGGCGTCGCTGTCACGCTGCACCACGGCCGCGCGCTTTTCTTTGGGATCGGGCCGCCGGATGAGAATCCGGCATCGTTTCTCATCCGGTGGCCGCCGCGCGGTAACCAGCGGCAGTTGCAGCGTCGTGACGTGCACAGCCAGGCGGGCAGCTAGATTCATGATGCCACACCACACGGCCGGATCGTCTAAGCCAGGTTGGAACTGAAGCGAGAGGTTGATTTTATCGGGATATCCATCATCATTGGTATCGGTGAAAAGACATCTGTCGGGGAAGAGTCCCTGGAGGACAAAGGCAGGGATATCGGGCATCGGTCCGGCTCCCAGGGACGTTATTTAAAAATATTATCATATATATCTGATATATAAATGATTCCGATGGGCTTGTTGCGCTCCAGCACCGGCAGGCGGCGATATCTATTCTTGATCATATGATCCAATATTACCATGATATGGTCATCGACCTTAGCGCCCATCACATTCCCACTCATTAACTGATTTACCTTTTTCACTTTAATCGCGTTTATGCACTTATTTAACTGTCCCGTCCACGGGAACTCATCTGCATTTAAACCAAAATTCAAAAAGTCCGGTCGAAGATGATAAAGAATGTCGAACATGGTTACCACACCGGTCATTTGACCATAATCATCCACGACTATGAGGCTGATGGTTTTATGCCCGGTTTTCCTCACCTTACCTTTGAGGATCAATTTGATGGCTTCGTCAGCCGATGCTTCCTGATGAATTGTATCAAATGACGTTACCATAACGTCTTTAGCAGTTAACATGACGAGTTCCTTCCCCCAAAAAGTATCGGTGCATGCAGAAAGACAAACACCTGTGACTGAGATGGGCCGATGTTGCTTATATGTCAATACGAGAGGCCAAGGTGGGAAACGCCTTAAAAGAGCTAATCGTAAGAGTAGACTCTATACTCGGTCTGTGCGCCTAATACGGCGTCGATTTTGCCTTCTATATCTTCCCGTTCTCTGCTGGCAAACCACCGCTCCCAGTCCTCAACGGATTTCCATGTGCTGATCACTAAATATTCATACGGGTCGGTTACGTTGCGCATGGTCTCCCCGGAAATATATCCGCGTTGTCGAAAGGCCAATTTTCTCGCCTCGGCCAGCAAGGGGCCCAACTGAGGCAACAGATCGGCTTCCATCCCCCCATACAATCGAGGCATTTTTCTGAACATGAGCACACGTATTGACATTTTTTCCTCCGATGAACGTATCCTGGGCTAACTCTGCACCCAACTGCCTAATGGAATATTTTAATTAATATTAGCGACTGGCAACGCGGCGGCATTATCCCATCAGATCCGATTAAACCATAAGATTTTTTAATGTCAGCAACACGCCGGCGGCCACCGCTGATCCGATCACGCCGGAAACGTTCGGTCCCATGGCGAACATCAAGAGCATGTTTTCAGGGTCTTCCTCAATACCCATTTTTTGACTGACGCGGGCAGCCATGGGAACAGCGGATACCCCCGCAGACCCGATCAACGGGTTGATCTTGTTGCTTGAGAACCGGTTCATGAGCTTGGCCATCAAAATGCCGGATGCCGTTCCGATGCTGAAGGCAATGACGCCGAGAATCAAGATTCCCAAGGTTTCCAAACTCAAGAAGTTTTCTGCGGACAATCGAGAACCGACACCCAACCCGAGAAAGATGGTAACGATGTTGATCAAGGCGTTCTGGGTCGTTTTGGAAAGTCGCTCGACGACCCCGCACTCTCTCATCAGGTTCCCGAACATGAAAAAACCGATCAGTGGTGCGGCCGAAGGCAGCAATAACATACACAATCCGAGAGCGATAAGCGGAAAGACGATCTTTTCCACTTTGCCCACATAGCGCAATTGGGTCATGCGGATCTTCCGTTCATCGGAACTGGTCAATGCTCTCATGATGGGGGGCTGTATTATGGGAACCAGCGCCATATAGGAATAAGCGGCGACAGCAATGGCGCCGAGCAGATCGGGGGAGAGCTGGCTGGCCAGAAAGATGGCTGTGGGGCCGTCGGCACCGCCGATAATACCGATGGATGCCGCATCGAAAAGATCAAAATTGATTCCGGGAACGATTTCCGATAGCACAAGGGCACCGATGAGCGTGCTGAAGATGCCAAACTGAGCGGCTGCTCCCAAAAGGGCGGTCTTGGGGTTGGCGATCATGGGGCCGAAATCGGTCATGGCGCCGACCCCCATGAAGACCAGCAACGGGAAGACGCCCGTTTTGATGCCGATTTCATAGATGTAGTAAATGATTCCACCCGGTTCCGTTATGCCTGCCAAGGGAATATTCGCCAAAAGGCAGCCGAAACCCATGGGCATCAGGAGCAAGGGTTCGAACCGTTTGCCGATGGCCAGAAACAACATCAACAGGCCGACCCCCACCATCAAGAGCCTGCCGACACCCTCAGTCCATTTGCCGGACGCAGGGTAGAGGTATCCGAACAGACCCGTGGATTTGATGAACTCGGCAAGCATGGTCCCCATGGGCGCCAATTCAGCGTGGGAGGAGGCTTTCCCCGATGAGGGGGTCCCGGCCAGCGCCGAGGAGGAAATGATCAGAACTGTAACAACGAGTGCCAAACCGATGGCTATCTTTATACTTTGTATCATCAGGCCTCCCGGCCTCATGGTTCACTCAAATATGACGTCACATTCAGGGCGCCGATGATTCCTGTTCGGCTGGTTTAATAAGCACTTGAATATAAATAATATGTTAGCGGGCCTTGTCGATCGGTTGCCTCAACACCCAAAATTGCGACCTTATTTTTTCGTGATCAGAGACTAAGCAATCGTAGCAACCAGCTGGTCGGGTTTCACGACCTGATTTTTTTCCACTTCGATCGACACCACCGTACCGTCGCAGGGGGCCACTATAGGGGTTTCCATTTTCATGGCCTCAAGAATCATTAGCGTATCACCCCGATGCACTCGTTCACCGACAGCGACAAAGATTTCATAAACGATGCCCTGCAATTTGGCCTTGACGCTTACCGCATCGACCGGTTTGGTGGCGGCCGCAGGTACGACTGTTTTCACTGCGCCGGTGGATGCCTCAACGGTTACCTGGTAGGCCTTGCCCTCCACGGTCACCGTGTAATCGGCAGGTCCGCTCGCGGACGGTGTTGACAAGGCTGTGGCGGACGCGGACGCACCCTCCTCGGTTTTAGCAGCCACCTTGCGAACATTGATGGGCTTATTGCCTTTTAAAAAGTCGAGCCCCTTGTTACCTCCCGGGGTTTGCAGTGCACCCACGATGAAGATGTTTTCGTCGGTGACCGGCAGGCCTTCTTTTTCAAGGATCGCCTTGGCTTTGGGAATGCCGGGTTCAAGCTCGTCCAGCGGATCTCCTTTGAACACCGGTTTGCCGAGTTGCTCTTCGGCAATCCGGACGATTTCCGGATCCGGAGCCACGGGTGTGCGGCCGAAGTAGCCGAGCACCATCTTCCCGTAGCCGTCGGTTATTTTTTTCCAGGGTCCTTGGGTTACGTTTGCATAGGCCTGTTGGAAATAAAACTGCGACACAGGAGTCACGGATGTGCCGAAGCCACCTTTTGCCACGCATTCGGACATGGCTTCGATAACCTTGGGATAGAGGTCAAACGTTCCGGTGTCCCGCATCATCATGGTGTTCGCCGTCAAGGCCCCCCCCGGCATGGGGGAAAGGATCACTTCAGACGATACTTTTTGCGCTTCCGGGGGAAAGAAGTAGTCCTTGAGGCACTCCTGAAGGACCCGGTTGGCTTCCATAATCTTCGCAACGTCGATATCCAGAGAATACCCAGTTCCTTTTAGTGCATGCCACAACGACAGTATGTCCGGCTGGCATGTGCCGCCGGACAGGGGGGAGCGGGCCAGGTCCACGCCATCACAACCGGCCTCGATCGCGGCTTTGTACTGGGTAATTCCCACACCGGCGGTTTCATGGCTGTGGGCCCATATGATGGCATCCTGCCCCAGAAGCGCTCGTGCGGCCTTGATGGTTTCGTAGAACTTGTTGGGGGTGCATGTTCCGGAGGCATCCTTGAAGCAGATGGAATCATAGGGGAGTCCGGAATCCAAGATTTCCCGCAGCGTTTTAATGTAAAACGGCGCATCGTGGGCGCCGCTGCAGCCCAGCGGCAGTTCCATCATGGTGACGCTCACCTGGTGATGCAGCCCGGCATTTTTAATGCACTCACCCGAGTAGATGAGATTGCGCACGTCGTTCAGCGCATCGAAATTTCGTATGTGCGTCATCCCGTGTTTCTTGAACATCTTCGCGTGAAGGTCTATCATATCCTTTGGCTGAGCCGAAAGGGCGACCACGTTGATTCCTCTAGCCAGGGTCTGAAGACTGACAGTCGGCCCCGCTGCTGCACGGAAACGATCCATCATGTCAAAAGCCGATTCGCCGCAGTACATGAACAGAGCCTGAAAACGTGCGCCGCCGCCGGCCTCCATGTGTTCGATACCGGCATGAACACCCGCTTGTACTGCAGGAATAAAATCATCTGTCAGTGCACGCGCACCAAAAACCGATTGGAACCCATCGCGCAAAGACGTATCCATAAATCGAATTTTTTTCATGATCACTCTCTATCTCCAAGAAAAAGTATGTAACTAAAATGACTTGAAATAAATATCTACTGAGTTACGTCCGTGCACGGTGAGCCGCAATGGCCGCGCCGATGATGGCGACCAACTTTTCATCATCCGCTGTCAAGGTCGATCTCTTCCTTTTGATCAGTTCGGCGGCTTCGATATCGGCCATCTCTCTGGCACTCCCAGCAGCGAAAAACTGATAGGAAATTTTGATACACAGAATCAGCAGCAGAAGGAAGAAAAATACAACTGCCATGCCCAGAAAAGTCAGTTTGAGTCCGGCTAGAATCATTTTAGAATTCCTATACAAAAAATTCACATTTGTCAAAATTTGATCAAATTTTTTTTAGGGTCTTCGTTGGACCTGAGCCGATTAATTTTCGGATAGTAAGGGATAGGGGGCGTCCTTCGAGAAAATACTTGTCTGGAAAAATTTTCCATGTTAAGAGGCTGATCGATCAGAGCGCAAAGGCTAAAGGCGAAGGGCGCGCGGACTAATAAAAGATGCTCGAAGAGGCGACGCCGGTCAATCTTGCCGTATGCGGCGCGTCCTTTTTTTTTAATCACGCGGTCACGTGTTGAGTTAATACCCTTTTCGGGCAGATGCCACGGTAAAGGAGGAGATGCACATGAAGAAAGGCAACAACATTTTTACCATTCTCATGGTGGTGGCCGTTGGCGTCATGCTGCAGATCGTTTTGGTTTTTGCCGATCAGCGAGAGGCGCCGGCCAAGACGGCTACCGCTTTCACCAAGGCCTATTTCGCGCTCGATCCTGCGATGGCAAAATTTCTGTGCAGCACCATCATAGCCAAGGAGGATGGCGATGCGGTGAGTGAATACTTGAGCCGCATGGACGAAGACGCGCGGGTGGTCGGTTTCGATCTCAATTACATGCGCAGCCGACTCTATTCGGTTCACACCATCATTCTCAACCAGAGCGACTCGGAAGCCGAAGTGCGGGTGCTGGCTCAACGAAAGCGCAATATCAATCCGATTTTCACCATAGTCGGGCGCCTATTTTCCATTGGTGAAACCTACCCGGTCGACCAAATTCTCATACTCGTTAAGGAAAATGGGCGCTGGAAGGTCTGCGGCAATCCTTTTTCGCTGACAAGTTGAGTTCCGCCCTGGTCTCGGCCGTCCTCTTGGAGCGTCCGACAACGAATTTGATACGAAATAGAAAAATGAAAATCCGGACTCCCAACTCAATAGCCCATAATCCGCAATCCGTCACGTGGTCCTCGTGGGGCAGCTTCAATGGATAAGCGGTTGGGACAGACGGCTATAAACATGACGTCAATGCGCCACATCCCACTGGAGCGGGGCTCAGCTGGTTTTCATGTTACGCGTTGGCGGCGGCCGGAAGAACTGGTTTAATGCCTGTTTGGACTGTCAGATCGGCGGTTCTGACGCTTGCTGCTTGATTTTGCAGGGGTAGCGGTACAGCCGGCCGCAACAACGCATCCTCAGATGGTTTTCAGCCACCTTCTGCCCGTGTTTTGTACGGGTTCCTTTCCTGCCTTCAGTCACTTCCGTGCGACCTTGACACCCCTTTCTCTTATTTCCCATTTATTTTATGTCAGCTGTCAGAGGGCACGCATCTGGAGCGCTGCCGGGCGCTTGAGGTCCAAAAGGTCGTCTGCGCGCCCGAAGCCTTGCACTTGCGACACCCCGCAAATGCTGACAATCGGGTGGTTCGAAGCCCATCCCCAGCAAGCGGAAGCATCCCCGTGGTGACCGCATTTGCCGCGACTCTGATCAGTGGTTATTATTAAAAATTCGTCAGCAAGATCCGTAGGATACCTGACCGGTCCTACACGATGTCTTATCCCGGAAAAAGGGTGGCAAAACAACAGCCGGCGCTTTGTGTTGGTTTTCCGCCATTGGGTAGGCTCCTGGATAATGAACGGGTGCGATTCGTTAAAAGGCCAACCCCTGGTCATTGAAAAATACATTGGCGCGAAACAATTTCCATTATGAATTAAGGACGATCAAACGTGTTTCAGTCATTTAGTCCGCTAAAGTGGTGGACGCCAAAAATGCCGTTTCTGAAAGAATCCTGCCGGTTGAAGTGGTTCAATTCGGCGGCCGCCTTTGTTGGCGCGGTCGTTCTGCTTTGCTTGGTGGCCGGTGCTGGCGCCGCTGATAACCCGCCGGTCTTTTCGCCGGGAGAAAAATTGACGTTTCAAATCAAATGGGGCGCCATACCCGCGGGTGAAGCCACGTTGGAAGTTTTGCCGATGGAGGTCCGCGACGGCGCGCCCATTTACCATTTTGTGATGCAGGTCAAAACCAATCCTGTCCTCGATCGTCTCTACTATTACCGCAGTCGGATTGACGCTTTTGCCGATATGCAAAAAAATCGATCGCTGCAGTACCGTCAATTAACGACGACCCACAACAAAGAAAGAAGCATCACCGTCGACTTCGACTGGTCGGAAAACATGGCTCATTTCAGCCGCATCGAAAGTTTTCCTGGCTCCAAGCGCGAGCCCCACGTTAAAAAACTCGATACGCCGATTTTGCCGGGCACCTTCGATCCGCTTTCGGCTTTTTTTTATACCCGCCGGCAAGCCTTGCAGGAGCAAACCCTGATCGAGCGGCCGATATCCGACGGAAAACGGGCCCTTTTGGCCAATTTGGAAGTGCTTCGCAAAGAGACGGTATGGCTGAATAATCGTTCTTTCGAAACCTTTCTGGTGCAACCGGACCTCAAAGATGTCAATCCTGTGTTCGACAAGAAGTCAGGTGCCACAATTTTGATCTGGCTGTCGGCCGATGCGCACCGGATTCCCATCAAACTCAACAGCCAGGTGCGGATCGGCAGTTTTACGGGCGAGCTGGTCGGCGCGCAGGGCGTTCAGGGTTATAGTACGCTTGCGGTCGGCGATGGCGTTGAGCCGCCGGTGTTAGCCGGTGTATCTGCCGGTTTTCCGGAATCATAATCAACAGAAAAGGATCGTCTTGCCATGGAAAAAGCATTTCAGGATTATTACCCGGACCAGTCCAGCCACTGCTACGGCTGCGGGCGCCTCAACAACGCCGGTCTCCAGATCAAAAGCTATTGGGACGGCGAGGAAACCGTCTGCCGGTTCGATCCCAAACCTTATTACACGGCGATTCCCGGCTTCGTTTACGGCGGCCTGATTGCATCGCTGATCGACTGCCACTCCACCGGCACCGCCGCCGCGGCGGCCTACCGGGCCGAAGGACGGGCGATGGACACCGATCCGCCGCTGCGGTTTTTGACCGCCGCCCTGCACGTCGATTACCTGAAGCCAACCCCGATCGACGGGCCGCTTGAGGTGCGGGCCAAGGTCAAGGAAATCAAGGGGCGTAAAGTGGTGGTGACGTCGGATCTTTGGGCCGGCGGCCGGGTCTGCGCCCACGGTGAGGTGGTGGCGGTCCAGGTGCCGGAAAACTTCATGCCAAAGGGCAAGTGATCGAGGCCGATAGACACCCAGATCCATTTAAGATCTAAACGGTCTAAATGGTGCAGCATGCCGGTTAACATCTCCATCAAAAACGATCCGGACGAGATCGCCGAAGGGCTGCGCGCCAAGGTGGCAAAAAATCACCGTTCATTTCAAGGGGAGTTGATGGCCATCATCGAAACGTCCGTCGGCAGGATAAAACCATAGAGCCCTTCCGATTTCCTGTCGGGGTTTCGCAACCTGGGTTGCGTACGCCGGCCGAAGCGAGCGCCATGGTTCGGGCGGACCGTGATGGCCGTTAATGAGGTGGATACATCCTACCTGTGGCTGGCCCGGAAAACCGGTGGTATTCTGGTTGCGCTGGATAAACGCCTTCAAAGAGCTTTCGGCGGATACAGGCTTTAAGACAAAGATTTTGGCCGTGTTATCGGTCGTTTCGTATATCCATACAATCGCCTCTCTCTGGCCTTGCAAAAACCGTTATCGTAAAGCCAATAGCTTTCAGTTAGAAGACTTTCCTCAAGGAGCAACAGCGGCGGGAACGAGGCCTTGTTGTCAGGAAAGCGCATAATCTTAGTACACCAATGGGTCGAGGCGGTTCATCTGGTTCAGGATCCAGGCGGCCCGGGCCCGCATGTAGGGTGAGGGCCGATCGACGCGCAAATTGCGGGGATTCGGCAGGGCCGCGGCGAGCAGGGCGGCCTGGGGCCGGGTGAGACGGGCGGGAGTCGTGCCAAAGAAGGTTTTGCCGGCGGCGGCGATGCCGAAAATACCGCGGCCGAATTCGGCGATGTTCAGGTAGACCTCGAGAATGCGGCGCTTGGGCCAGATGGCTTCGATCAGCACGGTGAAATAGGCCTCGATCCCCTTGCGCACGAAGCTCTTGCCCGGCCACAAAAACAGGTTCTTGGCCACCTGCTGGCTGATGGTGCTGGCGCCGCGGATCCGCTTGCCCTCGCGGCGCTCTTCCCAGGCCTGGGCGATGGAACGGGGATCAAAGCCCCAGTGGACCGGAAAATTCTGATCCTCCGCTGCGATGACCGCCTGCGCCGCATGCGGCGAAATCGAGTCCCAGCCGGTCCAGTCATAGCGGACTTTATACGTCTGGTGGGGATTCATCAAAGCCAGGGCCTGCCGCTGAAGCATGAAAGCGGTGGTCGGCGGCGGCACCCAGCGCAGGACCACAACGGGCAGAACCGTGACGGCGAGAGCGAAGACTACTATCCATATTAATACCGTAGGCGGACGGAGAATTTTCTTTTTTTTTCCGCTGCCGGCGGGAAGTGAACGTCGTTTTTTCATATGCAGTTCAAAGGTCCATCAGGAATAGAATAGATAAAATCCGATGGGGAATGAATCCGAAACGGAAGGAAATCGCTTTGCGGCATCAGCAGCCCTCGTCTTTCATTTTCGGCCGCGGATTATTACGGCAATTCCATCTCGGCCTGACCATGAAGGGTCGTTTTCGAATTTATAACGGACAACAGAATTATAGAGGGGCTTAATGCACAGGCAGGTTTCCTCAAGAAGAGAGGATAACCAGTTTCGGTCCTGTGGGGTAATCGATGCAAGCCGGGCCTAAATACTTGGAGTGGATCGCTTCGTGAAGACTTCGAACCGCTTTTATTTCGACACTCAAGTTCGTAGTAGGGAACTTTTACCTTTGGCTCAAATGGTTATACGACAAATCGTGCCTGATCTTAAATATCACATTGAAGGTCGTAGAGTTTCCTATAGGTGCTAAACGATTGCTCAGCTTTAGGTGCTATTTTAGTCTTGTAATTATGTAAACCGACAATTTCAGATCCTCCAAAATTTATAGACTCGATTCCGAGTTGTTTCACGGTATGCAGTATTAGATAAAGCATGTAGTCCCCTAAATTCTTAAACTGGGTGTTTGCAATCATCGTGTAAATGCCTATGCAGCTTGTCGAAATACGACTGCCAATCCAAAGTGCGGACGGTCTATCCCCCACCGATATTAACGTGCCAACGGATTTCTCGTCAGAACGTGCAGACCTTATCACGGCCTCAGTGGGTTTCCGAAAACAGGCGTCGAAATCGTGCACATGCGGTTGTGGAATTCGCGAAAAACGATATTTAAGGGACTCGAGCCAACCGTTGACAACTTCTCGAATCTTTCTCTCTGGTGCTTCTAAGACCGAAGTCAGATTTATCTCAACTGAATTACTATAGCACGCTCTAGCAAACCTCCGAACGTGGTTGCGAAACTTCCTGAAAGCCGGTCCACCTGGTAAAGATGGTAATACATTAGACAATTCCTCTGATTCGCCAACCCAGTTTAAACGGCCCACATGCGCAATAATTTGCGGAAAATGGTCTTCGGAAAGCGCTTCCATTGATGTATTTGAGCCGTTTCTCGCAGGCTTCTGCTTTTTAAAATGTCCACTTGCAAGAGCTTTTTCTATCGCCTGAATTGGTAAGTGTTTTAAGATAGCTGGACGAATACCTTCTGAACCGAACTCGGTCATTGCCGCGCTAATAAATGATGTTAGATCATCTGCAAGTGGTACGATCGCGGCGTGCCTTTCGTTAAATAGATAGTTTTTTGCTACAACAATCCAACCTTTCGGGCTTTTGTATACCCAGCCACCATTGCGACAAGCCTGGCTCACATAGAGCCAGTTTTGTTCATAAGCTAGAGGATCACCCCAGCAGCGTTTCGCATCTTCAAAATCCTTCCTTTGTTCGGTTGCCCATTCAAAAATACCGTTATGCGAATCGTTTCGCAAGTGGGCTGGATTCGAAAAAACCTCGGGTGCTAAAGGGCTAATGGAATTTGGTGGCGGCTTCAATTAGATGTCTCCAGCTTGGCGATCTCATCCGACAGTAATGGGCCCAATCAAATCTTCTATCCACTTTTGCAAATTTTTTACTAGTTCCTCCGGTTCTACAATTTCGTTTCCCTCTTTAGTTCGGCAAATATTTATTTTACATAGATGATCTATGTCGAATGGATTTGGCAGTATAGACGCATCTTCTCTAATGGGGATCCAGCTGAAATGTTCTTCATTGCCCAAGCTGGTATGACTTTGTAACATTCCGGCTTCAAAAAGCACATTTGGATTATCCACATACTTGTTTTTTCTCCGCAGCATAGGTTCCGATAAGTAACATATTCCGAAACGAGAATTGGCAACTCTATTAATTGTCCAAGCATCAATGTTTCCTTTTCTATTCTCTTTTTTCCAATCAATTACCTCTATCCTTTGACTGAAAATATATAGCACCTTTTGAATAATACTGATAACATCCCGTTCCGCTCGTTCTGAGTAGGCGAAAAATAGTCGTGGTTTTCCCAGTTTTGGTAGTGTACCCGATTGTAGAATGCTCGCCAAGCCTTTTATTGCCGAGTCGGTGCTTTGGCCTTGCGTCTCCTGAACCTCCCTTAAATACAACAATTTCGAGATGCACCGTGCGAGACGTGTCAGTTCTTCAATGGCCGGTTTAGTCGGCTCGATATAGCGTTCTCCTTCAAAATCGACGACACCAATCGGTTCGTTACCTTTTGAACACAGGGGTATGATAATCGATATCTTAGCAATAAGTTCTTCTGCTGGCTTATAAGGCGGTAAATTTGTAGATTTGTTGTTCGGCCAAAGATCTACGATGCCGTTTTCTATTTCTTTGAGTGCTTTTTCCGATTCTGAGACCACCCATAAGTTTCTTTTACAGCTGTAAGCAAGTGCTGACTGGTTCCGGAGAATATTTTTTTCCTTATCATCTTCGTAAAGCTCCGATGAATATTTCGGTTCTTTAATCAGTTCTCCGTCAATGTAATTGCACTTTGCTTGAAGTCCAGCCTTATTGTTGACCATAGAAGGAATAGCCAGCTCGAAATAGTTCAGATCAAGCTCCTTATGAACATATTTACCAATCTGAAGCATTATATCCTCGAATGTCTTGCCGGTTACAATATCAATCGTATCAACAAACCGCTCCAAGTGCGTGCCAAAGGTTTGGATTTTGGAAAATTTTTTACCATCTTGGTCTGGCATGTGTCGCTCTCCTTTTTACCGGTGCCGGCAATACCCGACCCACTTCGTTTAATATGATTAAACAACATAGCAAAAGGATAGTTTTCTATCATTTGATTGGTCTTCCCAGAAAGTTTCAATTAGACACCCTGGGTTTTTACAATGTGTGGTCATCTGGGGTATTGATTGTCACAAAATATTCGGACGAGATGAAGGTTCGTGACAATCCGATCGGCCGTCTTTCGCTTCTTATGCCGGAATGCCGGATCTTTATGTAAAATTAAGTCGGAATAGTCTTTTTACATAACAACCGCCCGAGCCTCGCGGTGCTCCTTAAAAAAAGCGGCGCCAGCCGCGTTTCAAAAATCGGACACCGATTTTTTATTCGAACCCCGGCTTCAGCATCCGGGTGATGTCTTCCGGAAAGGCCATGCAGAGCGTTTCGTTGAACAAGTTACGCAGGGCCCCGATGTCCGGTGTTCCCAGGGACTGGTTGAAAAAGGTCCGCGGGGAAAAGAGCAGGTGGAAGCGTGCGAAGCCGTCGGACGTGCGGCCGGTGAAAAAATTCATGTTGAAGCTGTAAATGCCCATCTCGTCATAGGATTTCATCAGGCGCGCCAGCCCGGTGGCGATGTCGGCCAGGTCCTGATCGGTCAATCCCAGCGTGCCGTTCACGCCCCCGACGACCGCCAAAACATCGCCCGCCACCCCCATGGGCGCGTAGCTGAGCAGCCAGTCGGTG
This sequence comes from uncultured delta proteobacterium, assembly GCA_963779885.1. Lineage (GTDB taxonomy): Bacteria > Desulfobacterota > Desulfobacteria > Desulfobacterales > SG8-13 > JARFQH01. Next base: position 160,342 of record CAWAAN010000012.1, read on the forward strand.
CGGCCGATGCGGCCCAGATACCTTTCGCCCGTCTCGCGTTCCTGGGCGACGAGATCGTCCCAGTAGTTGGATCCCTGACGTTCCATATAGGCCTTGGCCGCCGTCAATTCCTCCCGCATGAGGTTGGGGGCCGAGGAGGTGCTGAAGACCTGCAGGTGCGTGTGAATCAGGGAACTGCCCGCGGGAGGCATGTAGTTCCAATTGATCAGATGGTAGACCGCTTCGGGGTGTCCCAGAGCATCCATCCGGCGGAAAAAATCCATGGCGAGCTGAAAGGCTTTCTTAATCCGCTGCGGCTCGATGTCGGTCATCGGGAAATAGTGACGGGATCCCATTGTGGCCACGGCGCCCAGACTGTCGTAGGGGGCGATATTGGGGAACAGCACCATGTCATCGGCCGTCAGGCGTCCTTCGGCGAGGATCTCGGGCGGGAAACAGGGCGTCACGCGCATGACCTTGTCGGGGCAAAAGGGGCAGGTTTTCTCCGTGCCGGCGACGATTTTCTGAAAGTCGGGCTTTTCCCAGTGCAGCTTCATGAAGTGGCAGATCCGCGCGGTCCTGCCGGTCAGGGGGTCTTCACGGATTTCGCTGGGGATCGATTTGCGCGCCATCTCTTTGGCGGGGTTGAGCACGACCGTCTCTTTTCGGTGGGCCTTGAATTCCATAACACCTCCACGGGTTGCGGGGTACGGGTTGCGAGCTACGGGTCGCAGGTCAATGCCATTAACTTAAGGTTGAGTTATTGAATTAAAGGCTAATATCGATCTATTATTTTCATAGTGAAGGTCACTAGGATGCCTGAAAACGATGAACTAAAGATCCAGAACGAATTTCTGTTCCGTTATCTGCTGCCCCCACTGGTGCACCGCGTGTTGCTCGACGAGGCCGAACCCGACCTCTTCATAGAGCTTGCGTGCGCAGGTTAATCCCGCGAAGGTCCACAGGAATACCAGACGATAGCCCTTGCCCCGGCAGTGGTCAACCGCTTGCTCGAGCAGGGCGCGGCCGATCCCGCCGCCTTGATGGGCCTCTACGACAATGAACCAGCGCAGCCGGGCCCCTTCGGTTGCGGCCAGCTTTGCGTCGATGGCGATCGATCCGGCGAACCGCCCACTCGAAACGGCCACCCACAGCCCGTCGCGGTTGCGTTGAAAGTCGGCAACGAAAGCGGCGAGTTCACGGGCGACCTGGCTTTCAAAACTCGCATCGAGTCCCCAGTGCGCGTGATAATACACCGCGTGGGCGGCGGTTATCTCGCCGATGGCCCCCGGCGTGTAGCCCTGGAAATCGTATCGAGCGGTCGGCGGCGGTGACATGACGACCTTATCATCCTCCTGCAAACGGATACGGTTCAATAATAAATTTCGGAGTAAACCATTGAGCCGGTGAAACGCTCGTCCACGATCCAGGTGGCATCCCTGACCATGTTTCCGCGACCGCACAGGTAAAAGTCATAGGCGCCGGGTTCCAGATGCGCGGCCAGGTAATCGGTGACCCGCCCGCGAAATGTTCCGGTTCCAGACGGGCCTTTTTGCGACAGGCAGGCGAGGTAGTGCCGGGCCCGGGAGCGAAGCAGCGCGGCGTAATAGCACTCGCTTTCTTGACGCACGCCGTGCAGAAGCGTAAAGCCCTCGATGCCGCTGCGGGCCATGGCGGCAAAGGGCGCGATGCCGGTGCCGGTGGCGACGAAAACAGCCGGCCGCGCGGACGGCCGGAAAACAAAATAACCGTGGGGACCGCTGAAAGCGAAGGCGCTGCCGACGGGCATCGAGGAGAGCAGCGGTGACAACCGCCCCGCGGCGACACGCCGGATGCAGAGCGTCAGCGCCTCATCATCGGGAGCGTTGGCCAGAGAGTAGTCCCGGTCGAGGGCGCCATGGACGAGCCGGATTCTCTGACCGGCCGTGAAGTCGAAACCGGAAGGACGGGAGAAATCCACTTCGAAGGTATCGGGCGAGAGCGACCGTCTTTCCAGCAGTTCAGTATTGTAGAGCAACATTGCCATTTGCGGTTCGGGTGATGGTCATTTAGACAATTTATGCGTGGCAAGGCACTTTTTAAGTGACCGATTACTTCTCCCAGTGAACATCGGCTTCGCCCGCCAGATGATTGCAGTAACGGGCGAGCACGAACAGATAATCCGAGAGCCGGTTGAGGTAGACCAGGGCCGCCTGGCAGGCTTTCGGCGTCAGTTTGTCAGTTGTGGCGGCGCACAAACCCACCAGATGCCGTTCGGCCCGCCGGCAGACGGTGCGGGCGATGTGGGCCAGCGCGGACGGCATGCTCCCACCGGGCAGGATGAAGCCGGTCAGGGCCGGCAGATGCCGATCCATGCGGTCGATGCCCGTTTCGAGGAAGCGGCTGGCGTGGTCGTCGAAGATGTCAAGGGCTGCGGAAGTCGGCGATCCGGGTGTTGTGGCCAGTAAGGCACCGATATGAAACAGGTCCGACTGGATCCGCCGTATTTCGACAATACTGCCATGGCCCGCGGCCAACGCGGCCGAGATGGCGCCGAGGCAGGAATTCAACTCGTCGACATCGCCGTAAGCCTCCACCCGGGTATTGTTCTTGGCGATTCTTTCGCCGCTGAAAAGGCTCGTTTTTCCCCGATCACCACTGCCGGTATAAATCTTCATCACATCCCTTTTGTCTTTACCACACGCGGGCTTGAAAAACAGGTGCCGACGGTCGCCGACGGTCAGGACAACCGTTTGACCGCCAGCATGGTAATGTCATCGAACTGTTCCGCTTGGCCGATATGGGTTTCCAGGGCTGCGGAAACGCTTTTCAAAAGTTCCTGCGCTGAATCGCCCCCCACCGTTATCAATGGCAACAGTTTTTTTTCACCGAAAAAATCGCCCGCTTCCGCGCGGGCTTCGGTGACGCCGTCGGTGTAACCGAAGAAAAGATCCCCCGGGGCCACGATCGTCCGGCGGATGTCGAAAATGGCCTCGGCCTGCACACCCACCGCCGGGCCGGTAGGATAGAGGCGGGTCTTCACGGCGCCGGTTTTATCCAGAAGGCAGGGGGGATCGTGCCCGCCGTTGATGTAGCTCAGCTCCCCGGTGGACGGGTTCAGCACTCCGAAGAACAGGGTCGCAAACATGGCCAGTTCCTCGTGGTTCTTGACGATGTAGGTATTCGTCAGTAGCACGGCCTCGAGCGCCGTACGGTGTGCCGGGAGCAGGTCGGCGGCGGCTTCCGGCGCTGTGCCGTTGTCCTGGTGCTCGTTCATCCGGCAATCGAGGCCCTGCAGAGGGGTCTGACCGGAGAAGATCCGGATGAGGCTGCGAAACAGCGCCATGAAAAGCGCCGCACCGACCCCTTTGTCGCAGACATCGGCGATGACCAGCCCCACCGAGCCGTCCGGCAGGTCGAAAACATCGTAGAAATCGCCCGACACCTGACGGGCGGGCTCGATGTAAGCCGCGAATTCCCAGCCCTTTCTTTGTGGCAGCACCGCGGGAATAAAATTTTTCTGCATTTCGCGGCCGCGCTCCATTTCGGTGTCAAGGGCCTGCGAATAAGACCTGACCTGATCCAGGCTTTGCCGCGTGGCGGCCTCGGCCTTGCGCCGATCGCTGACGGCTTCCGATATTCGGCGATACATCTGATTGAAGGCCGCGATCACATCGCCCAGTTCGTCCTGGCGCTGCACCGCGGCCGAAAAGAATTCCGGGGTCGAGCGGTCATTGCTGATGGCCTCACCGGCCAGCACCAGGTCCTTTCTCAGCCGCAGAATGGGGGTGACGACAATCGGATGCAAGGCGCTCCAGGCGCCGATAGTCACGAAGATGGATATGATGAGGATCAGTCCGGCAATGCGCAGGATGAACGCCCTGACCTCCCGTCTGACGGTGGTGGTATCCTGACGCAGGACGAGCACGATGGCCCGTTCAAGCTGAGGCGGCCGCCAGGCCGTGTCGATGCGGTGGCCGTCAGGGCTTTTCGCCGTCCCCACCCCCGCGGCGGTAATTTCGGCAAACGCGAGTTCCGGGGGCTCGCCGAAGCTGCCGATGCGTTGCCCGGCGAGGTCGTAGAGCGTTCCGCCGACAATTTCGGAACAGTCCTGCAAGTGACTGACCTGGTCGAAAATCTCCTGAGCGCCGGCCGCAGGCGGCAGCAGGTTCAGAAGTATGTCGAGCTGGGCCGCCGCCTGGGAGCGCATCTGCTGGAGAAGCTCCTTTTCCCGGTTCATGGTGGACGGGATCAAGATGATCGCTTCGATCACCACCACGCTCACGAACACATAGAAAACTATGCGCCGGGACAGTCGCGAACGGGCCGGTTTCAACCACCGCTTCAGGTCGTTTATCATAAGAGTGATCCTTTGGGCGGCGAGATTCCGGTCGTTGGCCGGCTTCTCGCTGTCCTCACTTGAGTATACAATACATTTGTGTGAGTCAAATTAAAACCGGTCATCTCCGGCCGCCTCAGGCCGGATTCAGGCGCCGCAGCAGCGTCGGGTTGACTTGTCGCATCCCGGAATTTACAGTGGCCCGATGACAACCGCGCCGTTTCTCCAGCGACACTGATCGGCGCCTGAGGCGCTTACCCGTGGGATACCTTTGAAGAGAAAGCTCACCATTGCCGTTCGCGAGCTGGTCGAATTCGTCTGCCGCTCGGGAGACCTCGTGGCGTCATTTTCCGGCGCGCGGCGGGCGGTCGAAGCGATCCGCGCGCATCAAAAGATCCAGAAGTCGCGTCCGCCAACCTATCGTCCGGAAGTGACGATCGGCCTGCAGCACGAGACCGACGCTTTTTTGCTGAGCCTCAGCGGCCGTATCGACGGGGTGTTCAGCGAAACCGGTACGGACGGCGCGACGCGCACCGTGATCGACGAAATCAAAACCACCGACCGCGACTTGGATCAACTGACCGCCGAACAAAACCCGCTGCACTGGGGGCAGGTCAAATGCTATGCTTACATGGTCGCGGTCGCGCAGGACCTCGGGCAGATCGACGCGCAGCTGACTTACTACCACTTCGATTCCGGTGAAACGCGCGAGGTGCGACGCTCGTTTAACATCGGTGAATTGGCCGTTTTTTTCGGCGACCTGATCGAGCGCTACCTCGGTTGGGCAACGATTCTCATCGACTGGCAGCAGCACCGCGACGGCTCGATCCGGCCGCTCGCTTTTCCCTTCGCCGGTTATCGGCCGGGGCAGCGTCAGATGGCGGTGGAGGTCTATCGGACGATCCGCTCCGGCGGGCAGCTCATCGTCGAGGCGGCCACCGGGATCGGCAAAACCATGGCGGCGGTTTTTCCGGCGGTAAAGGCTCTGGCCGAGGGGCAGACCGCCAAGGTGTTTTACCTGACGGCCCGCACGACCGCCCGCACGGCCGCCGAGACGGCGCTCGCGCATCTGGGCGGCGGTGGCCTGCGCCTCAAATACCTGACGCTGACCGCCAAGGACAAGATCTGCTTCAATCCCGAAAACGAGTGCAGCGGCGAAGGGTGCGAATTCGCGCGCGGCTATTACGATCGCCTGCGGGACGCTCTGCCGGAGATATTCAGCCGCGATGCCATGGACCGCCCCTATATCGAAGAGGTCGCGCGCCGCTACGGCCTGTGCCCGTTCGAATTGTCCCTCACCCTGGCGGTGTATGCCGACGGCATCATCTGCGATTACAACTACGCCTTCGACCCGCGGGTCTACCTGCGGCGATTTTTTCTCGAAGGCGGCGGCGACCACACCTTTCTGATCGACGAGGCCCACAATCTCGTCGACCGGTCGCGGGAGATGTTTTCGGCCGAGATCTTCAAACAGCCCTTTCTGAACCTGCGGCGCCAGGTGAAAAAGGCCCTTCCGCGACTGTACAAAAGCATGGGGCGGGTCACCTCGCAGATGCGCCGCCTCCAACAGACCGATAGCGCGGCGGCGCCGGCCTGGTCCGACAAGAATCCCCCCGCTGATCTTTATCCCGCCCTGAGGCGATTTGCGCAACTGGCCGAGGAGTGGCTCGGCCGCAACGAGAAGGCGGCGTTTCGCGAGGCGCTGCTCGAGCTTTATTTTGCGGTGATCGCCTTTACCCGGGTCTTCGAAACCTACGATGCGAGTTACGTGACCTGTTATGAAACCCTGGATTCGGATTTTAAGATCAGGCTTTTCTGCATTGATCCCTCCGATCAGCTGACCGAGGCCCTGGGCCGAAGCCGGTCGGCCATCTTTTTCTCCGCCACGATGACCCCGGCGGCCTACTTCAAAAAAATGTTCGGTTGTCAGCCGGCGGCCGTCCACCGCCATTTCCCGTCACCGTTTGCGGCCGAAAACCTCGGGCTCTTCATTTATGACAGGGTGTCGACTTATTTCAAACAGCGCCGCAGCACGGCGCCGGCCGTGATCCGGGCCGTCGCGGCCACGATCCGCCGGAAAAAAGGAAACTACCTGTTGTTTTTTCCGTCTTACGACTACATGCGCCTGATTTACGAAGGCTTCGCAAGCGCCCATCCCGAGGTGGACACGATCCTCCAGACGCCCGGCATGCCCGAGAGCGACCGCAGCACGTTCCTGGATCGTTTCTCACACGACAACGCGGAGACGCTGGTCGGGTTCGCCGTCATGGGCGGGATATTCGGCGAGGGCATCGATCTTGTCGGCGAGCGGTTGAGCGGGGCGGTGATCGTGGGCGTGGGATTGCCCGGAATTTGCCTGGAAAAGGAACTGATCCGCGACTACTACGAATCGGCGTACGGGGCCGGGTTCGAATTCGCTTACATGTACCCCGGCATCAACCGGGTTTTGCAGGCCGCCGGCCGGGTCATCCGCTCCGAGACCGACTGCGGCGTCGTATTGCTGATCGACCAGCGCTTCGGCACCGCGCGCTACCACGCCCTTTTCCCTTCGGAATGGCGTCCGGTGGCGCCGTGCAGCGAAAACGATTTGAAAAACCGCCTGGATCGGTTTTGGACCAAAGCCGGGTCCCACAGCGGGTAACATTGTCACGGAAAGCCTCCGGGGCAACCGTTGATACGTGAGCCCATCCGCCGCATCACTTCAAGGGGACAATGCCGGCGAGGTTGTGCCGATCGGATACCGGAAGATAAAATTTAAAAAAGCAGCCGCCGTATCCCTTCAGCCTTGCCACTGCTCACGCAGCTGCTTTTTGACCTCGGGCAGAATTTCAAACAGGTCGCCCACGGCATAATAATCGCAGTTGGCCATGATGGCGGCGTTCGCATCGGAGTTGATGGCGATGATCATCTTGGCGGTTTTCATTCCGGCAAAGTGCTGGACGGAACCGGAGATACCGACGGCGATATAGACCTTGGGGTTCACCTTCACGCCGGTCTGGCCCACCTGCATGGCGTAGGGCACCCAGCCGTTGTCCACGGCCACCCGCGAAGCGCCGACGGAGGCGTTCATCTCTTTGGCGCAGTCGAAGAGCAATTTAAAGTTTTCACCGCTTTTTAATCCCCGTCCGCCCGAGATGATGATGTCCGACTCGGCCAGGTACTGGGTGCCGCTTCCGTCGGTACGGGTCTCCAGCACTTGATACCCGGTGCCTCGATTTTCCTCGAAGGCGAAATCAATGACCTCGGCTACCGCCGGGGCTTTCTGCGGCGCGACCACCTTGGGCCGCAGGCCGTAGATGAAATGGCGGCCGGTGAGGGCGATGGTGGCGATGGCCTTGCCCGAATACTGCGATGTCTTCACCCGGTGACCACTCAGGTCGATCTCGGTGCAGTCCATGACCAGGGGGGCATCCAGTCGGGCGGCGATGCGCGGCAGCAGTTCCCGACCGGCGGGGCTGGTAAGACCGATCAGGTCGACGATCTCAAATTGTTTGACGGCGGCCACTACCGCATCGGCCTGCACGGCGGGGTCCCAGCTTCGTTGGCCGGTGCCGATGCTGACGATGCGGGCCACGCCGTAGGCTTCCAGCGACGCTTTGGCATCGCCGGCCGGTGCGTCCACGACCAGGGCGACGAGTGGCCGGTTTTCTGCCCGGGCAGCCGTCACCAGACCGAAATTGGCCTCCTTGACGCGGTCGTTATTGAATTCGATGAGCAGACCGATCGGTGACATGGTCAAATTACCTTGGCTTCGTTTTTCAGGATGTCAACAATCTGTGCGGCAATGTCGGCCGCGCTGCCGGTGAGCGCTTTGGGGGTGCGCTGTTCCACGGCCGGCGCTAAGACTTCGATTTTCATGCCGGCCGCCGGTTTCTCAATCGCCAGTTCGGCCACACCGATTTTCCTGACCGCCTTCTTGCGGGATTTCACAATGTCCGGAAAGGTCGGGTAATTGGGTGTGTTCAACCCTTTGCCGGCACCGATGACGCAGGGGGTGGTCATTCGGATGACGTCGATGGTTCCCGCCTCCCGCTCGCTTTCCACCCGCACGCCGCCGTTGTCCACCGCCACCTTGACCACGTTGGTGGCGACGGGCAGCCCCAGGTTGGCGGCCAACCGGAACTGGGTCTGCATGCCTTCGCTGTCGATGGATTCCTTGCCGGTGAAAATGATCCACGGCTGGCCGTCGGCCCTGATGGCGGCGGCCAGGGCGCGGGCGGTGAAAACGCTGTCGTGGTAGTGGTCGGTCTCGATCAGGATGCTGCGGTCCGCCCCCATGGCCATGGCCGAGCGCAGGCTGTTTTCCGCGGCCGGTTTTCCCAGGCACACGGCGATCACGTCGACATCTGCGCGCGCGGCCTTGATTTTAGCCGCTTCGGTGACGGCGTGCTCGTCGTAGGGGTTCATCAGGAAAGTGATCTTCTCGTTGATCCCGTTCTGGCCCTCGATAGAGATAGCGGCCGCCGAATCCGGCACATGCTTGACGCATACATAAATGTTCATGGTGTTCATGCCGACTCGTTTTATAAAGATATCAATTAAAACGGGCCTGCCGCGGCAAGCCCGTTTTGATTCAATGGCATCGCACCCCACTATCAAAAGGGGATACCACCGGCGTTATCCGTTGACGGAAAAACTGGAGTCGGAGTTGATCTCACGCTTGCGTGAGAAAAAGCCCACATCCAGGTTGCGACCGGTGTATTTCATTTTGAACTGGAAGGGTTCCTGGTCGTGGTTCAGACCCTTTTCGCAGGCATCGATCAGCTCGGCCATCATGGCGCCGACCACCGGGGCGTTCTTGTACTGGTTGCCGCTGGTGCCGACGGCCATGTAGAAGCCGCCCAGATCGGACTTGTCGTAGATCGGGATCCAGTCATCGGAGCAGTCGTACAGGTCGCAGACGCCCTTGGGCTGATTGGGCACCTTCAGGGTGGGGATGCGGCGTCCCAGACGATAGCACTGGGCCTTCCACTGTTCTTCGGACAGTTGGTTGTCGCGTTTGCGACCGCCCTTGCCGGCGTAAAACTCATCCGGATCCACCCACTCCTGGGGGTCGCACTCCGGGTCTTCGGAACCGATGAGAAACAGGTTGCCCACTTCCGGTCGATAGTAGCAGCCGATGTCGCCGTCGCTCTGATGGTAGCCGTCTTTATGATAATCATAGCCGTCGGGCGAGGGGCAGTACATGACTTCGTGACGCAGGGCCTTGGTCTTGATGTTGCAGCCCTCCCAGACTCCCGGGGCCAGCTGGTTGATCTTGAAAGAGTGCGGGCCGGCGCAATTGACGACAATCCGGGCATCGATTTCGGTGCCGTCGGAAAGGGTGATGCCCTGAACCTTGCCATGGGCGGCACGGATCTTGACCACCTCGGCGTTGAAGATGAACTCGGCGCCCTTGGCTTCGGCGGCGCGCATGATGTTGTGGGCCGACAGGGTCGGGTCATTGACATAGCCGCCCTCGGGGCAGAAGAGCCCGCCTTCGAGCATCTTGGTGGGCTCTTCCCAGAAGGTCGGGTCCTCGGGGCGTCTGACCGGCCAGAATTCGTGCAGGTCGAGGATCGGGACCATCTTCAGGATTTCCTCGTTGCTCAGTTCTTTGTATTGAACCCCCACCGCATCGTAGTGCTTCTTAACATTTTGCCACTTGTGGCCCTGAGATTTGATCAGCAGGGAACCGGTGTTCATGAATTTGGCCAGGCCCTTTTCGTCCTTGACGTGATCCAGATAGTTTTCCCAGTCGTTCCAGTATTTGAAGCCTTCGTAGGCGAAGGCCACCCCGTCTTCGGTGGAGTAGTGGGCACGGACGATGGCACAGGAGCCGGCCGTGGAGCCTTCGCCGGCATCGGCCCGCTTGTCGACGTTCAAGGTTTTGTAGCCCATCTTGGACAGCTCGTAAGCGATGGGGGAGCCGATGACACCGGCCCCGATGATAATGGCGTCATATTTTTTGGTCATGATGTCCTCCTTCAAGTTTAATGCATGAATGGTAGATCAACATAAAAAACGTGTAACACTTCGCGCAAAGGTCAGATGCAAAATAAACGCCGTAAACAGCCTGAAGTCAATATTTTTCAAGTTTTTTTCCGCTCGATGGTTTTCCCGACAACCCCTGAATCCAGTTGCTGAAGTGGTTTTCGCCGGCCGGCCGCAGGTCGAACTCGGCACCGGCTTCCAGCACGGCGTGGACCATGCTGTCGCCGTATCCCCGGCTGCAGGTCAACAGGAACCCGCCGCTGCCGTCGGCGGATTTGTCCAGGGTGACGATCTGACAGGGAACGTGGCCAAAGGGGCCCTGCAGCAGGAAAGGCGCCTTTTGGGCCGGATTCATGAAGTCCAGGCTGGTCAACTTTTCGGCGATATTAAACACCTTGGGGCCGATGAGGGCCAAAAAGACCGTCGATTCGGTGACGTTGGTGTAGCCCGAAAAATCCGGCATGGTCGGCGCCGCGTCGCCCAGGTGATAAATGGACGCCTGGGTGCGGTTCATGCGGTTGACGAGCGTTTTGCCGGCAAGAGTGCACGCACCCGGAACCGCCGGCACTGCCAGGTCGCAGGGGGTCAGTTCGCCGAGCTTGTTGCTTTGCAGGTCCCAGCGGGTCTTGTGGGCCAGGTCCACCAGCCAGGGTCCCCGTCCCTCTTTGTCATATTCCAGTGCCACGGTCCAGTTGTCGCGCACCTCGGTCTTGATGGGGCTGACGCCGAACCGCACCGGGGAGTATCTTTTTATTTCTGCCATGATGGTGTCCTCATTTCGATTTTATGACATTGACTTTGGGAAGGCCAAAGGGTTGAAGCCGTGTGCGATTATCCATCGATGAGCGATAACGGCCCCAAAATCTTTTCTTGGAAAGGCTACATTTTCATCCGTTTGCCTTCGGGATCGTAAAAGGGCATCGGGACGATTCGGGCGTGCAGACGCACCCCGTTGCACTCATCCTCGAAAATCTCCAGGCGGGTGCCGATGTCCGCCAGCTGGGATTCCACCAGAGCCATGCCCACGGCTTGGCCGGTGGTGAAGCTTTTGCGCATGGTGGCCACGTAGCCGCGCACCTTGTCGTCGACAATCAGGGCGCCGTCGCGGGCGGGCCGGGTATCGTCTTCCATGCGGATGCCGACCAGCTTGAGCCGGCCGGGATCATTTTCGGCCTGACGCAAGGCTACGGCACCGACGGTCCTGGCAGCGGTCTTCCGGCGGTCCCATAGAAAGCCCAAACCCAGGTCGATCAGGTTGGTGCGCTGTTCGGATTCGGAGCCCAGAATGACGTGGCCCTTTTCCATGCGCAGCACGTTCTGCGCTTCCACACCGAAGTTGCGCAGGCCGAATTCGGCACCGGCCTCTTCCAGCATCTCCCAAACCGCCTGGGTATAGGAGGAGGGCACGTGCAGTTCGTAGGAGAGTTCGCCCACGAAGCCCAGGCGCATGGCGCGCGTGTATATGGACTCTTTGATGACAAATTCACGGTACCCGGAGAAGGGAAAGGCCTCATCGGAGAGATCGATATCCACAACTTTGGCCAACACCTTGCGGGCATTGGGGCCGGAGAGATTGATCACGCCCATGGCGTCGGTCAGATTGACCAGGGCGAAATCCCAGCCGTCGAAACGGGTGTGGTAACGGATCCATTCCACCGTCTGGCCGGCCCGGGCGGAAGAGGTGGTGAAATAGTAGTCGTTTTCACCCCGCTTGACCACTACGCCGTCGTCGATGACACACCCGTCGTCGTTGCACATGGCCGAGTACTTGATGCGGCCCTGCTTGACCCGGCCCATGTCCGACACATAGACCCGCTGCAGGGCTTGTAAGGCGTCGGGTCCGTGGATCCGGAACTTGCCCAGGGTCGAGCCGTCCAGGATTCCCACGTTGTTGCGCACATTGAGGATCTCATCCTGGCAGTCGAAGTCTTCGGAAAAGTAGCGGGCCCGTTGCCAGACGCCGATGTTGCGAAAGATGCCGCCGGCCTTGACCTGGGAGTCGTGCAGCGGGGTATGTTTGAACATGTGGTGATTGTAACCGGCATAGGTGGCGATGAAGGTGGGCACCAGTGGCGGGCGCACCGTGGTGGGTATCGGCCGATCGCCGGTGGCCGTGTATTTGGCCACGAACAGCGGCAGGTTGTGCCCCGGAATGCCGCCCTGGCCCGGGCCGGTGCCGGCCGAGGTAAAGCGTTTGATCAACTCGGGGACATCGAAGCCCATATCGATCGCCTGCTTGATATTTTTGATCGTGGTGTCTTCATCGAAGCAGATGAAGCTCTTGCGTCCCTTGACCGGGGCGGTGACCAGCTTGCAGCCGCGCTCCGGACCGGGGAGCGTCGCTACGGCCTTTTCGGCTTCGGTGACGGCCTTGACCATATCCGCACCGGCGGCCGCGGCCGCCTTGAGGCCGGCCAGGCGCCCGGAAGCTTCGATGGCAGCGGGGTTGTTGACGCCGGTGAGTCGGCCGGCGGAAAACATTTTATCGGGCAGAGTTGTCGGCAGGAAGTAGCCGGTGTGGCTGTCGTAGCCCATCTTGGCCCCGGCCAGAATAAAAGGACCGGTCAGCGGCGTCAAACCGGCGGAGGCTACCAGCAGGTCGCAGGGAACCTGGCGTCTGACGGTCCCCTCCACGGTGGAGAGAGTGACCTTTTCCACCTGCAGGGATCCGTGAGCTTCGGCCGCCACCCAGCCTCTGAGGACCGGGATGTCGCGTTCGGTCAGGGCCCGCAGCAGTTCGGGATCCTGGCCGTCTTCGCGGATGTCGGCCACACAGGCGATTTTCAGTCCCAGGTCGGACAGGTCGACGGCGGCTTCAAGGCCCAGGTCATGGCCCACGGAGAAGACCGCTTCGCTGCCCGGCAGCAGGCCATAGGTGCGGGCCAGTCGATGGGCGCAGCCCACCTGCATGACGCCGGGGCGCTCGTTGTGGTCGAATATCAGGGGCCGCTCGATGCAGCCGGTGGCCACGACCACGCTCCCCGAACGGATCTCGATGTAGCGCTCGGTGAAGACATCGCCGGGTTGGCCCACCTGGAAGGCGGTGATGAGGTTGTTGGTGTAGGCGCCCACCATCGCGGTGTGTTCGAACACCCGGATGTTGGTGGTCTTCTCGACCTTGCCGGCCAGGTCGCGCGCCCTTTTATACAGCAGCGTACCGTCGCCGGTGATGCCGGTCCGGTAGTCGAAGCATCCGCCCAGGTGGGGGCGGGATTCCAGCAGCACCACCCGCAGGCCCGATTCGGCGGCCGACAGGGCGGCGGCCATGCCGGCGGCGCCGCCGCCGATGACGGTGACATCGGCATTGATATACGCTTCATCGTAGCGGCCCTTCATTTTGTAGTCGGCGGAAATGACCCCTACGCCGGCGGCCTTGCGGATCTGCTTCATGGCCACGGGCCACACGGCCGCGGGCTTGTGCATGGTCTTGTAATAGAAGCCGGCCGGCATCATCCAGTCCAGCTTGTCGATGAAAGAGAGCCAGTCACGTTCGGCCGAGCCCTTGACGTTCTGCTCCTTGACCACCATGCCGTTTTTGAGCGGCGTATTTTCGGTGCGCACGTTGGGAACACCGTCGACGTCCATACAGGTGTTGCTGCACTCGCCGTCCAGGCTGTAGAGGCCGCGGGGGCGGTGATATTTCAAACTACGGGCGAAGACCCGGACGCCATTGGCGAAAAGGGCCGTTGCAACGGTATCTCCAGCCGCCCCGTAAAAGGTTTTGCCCCGGTACTTCAGGGACAGTTTTTCGGCGGGGTCGATCCGGAGGGTGGGCAATTGGTTGAGCCTTTTCATTTGCGCGCCTCCGGTGGTTTAACTTCCAGGTTTCGGGTCGTGTCGCGATAGGTGGTGAACCAGGACCCGCAGCCATCGCGGTGACACCACCACTCTTTCTGGACGCCGGCCGTGCATTTGTTCATATGGACATACTCGCACCAGGCTGCGGGGCTCAGCCCCTCTTCGGCCGGGCGCGGTCCCTTGTCTTCGCCCCCGTAACGAAACTCGTAGCCGTTGCGTTTGCCGCACACGGGGCAGGTGAGCGTTAGGGCCATTGTTCACTCTCCTTAGTGAAGTGGGTATCACTGTTGTGGCATCGACCATCGGCTGAGTGTCGACACCCATTGATCAGTTGTTCGGCGTGTAGCAGACCAGTTCGGCGGTTTCGCCCATCAACCGGTGCTTTTCGTAGCGGCGCAGGTTGAACGGCTTGAGCATGTCCGGGCAGTCGCCGGAGGCCATGTAGGCGGCCATGTACTTGCCGACGGCGCAGCACGATTTGAAACCGAAGTAGCCCCAGCCGCAGTCCATGTAAAAACCCGCGATGGGGTCGTTGCCGTCCATGATGGGCGCCATGTCCGGGGTCATGTCGGCCAGACCGCCCCAGATGCGCATGAATTTAACGCCGCGCAGGCAGGGCAGCCAGTCGGACAGGGCCTCGGCCTGGTGTTTGATATAGTGGGCCGTGTTCTGGGTCGTGTAATTGGGCCACTGGTCCATGTGGGCGCCGGTGGCGATCTCGCCCTTCAGGGTCTGGTTGGCATAGCAGTGGTACGCTCCGGAAGAGACCACGTGGTCGAGCAGCGGTTTCAGCGGCTGGGTGACCATGGCCTGGATGGTCAGCACGGCGATGGGCAGCTTGATGCCCAGCATCTGGTGGATCAGGCCGGCACTGTAGCCCCCGGCGCTCACCAGAACGCGGGGGGTGCGGATGTGACCGCGGGAGGTCCGCACGCCCGTGATCTTGCCGTCTCTGGTCTCGATGGCGGTGGCTTCGGTCTGCTGGTGGATGTGCACGCCGTGTTTGGCGCACCCCTTGGCCAGGCCCCACACCACGGCGTCGTGGCGCACGATGCCGCCGGGCGGATGGTACATGGCCCCGTGGATGGGAAAGGTGATATCCTCGGAGATGTTCAGGGCCGGCACCATTTCCTTGGCTTGTTTGGCATCGATCAGGTGGCTTTCGACACCGTGAAACTGGGCCGTGGCGATGGTCATGCGGGCCGCCTTCATGGCCGCCTCGCTGTGCATGAGGTTGAGATTGCCGCAGTTGTTGAACATCAGGTTGAAGTCCAGTTCTTTGGTGAGCACCGGCCAAAGGTCGAGCGCCTCCTTGTAAAGCGGCACGTTGTGCTGCGTGCGCTGGTTGGCCCGCACAATCGCCGTGTTTCGGCCGGCGCCACCGAACCCGATGAAGCGTTTTTCAATGATGGCGACATCCGTGAGGCCGTGTTCTTTCGCCAGATAGTAAGCCGTGGCCAGCCCGTGCAGGCCGCCGCCGATGATCACGGCATCGTAGCTGGATTTCTGTCTGGGCTTGCCGCCCCACAGGGGCTTGGATTTCCGGAACATACGCTCTCCCGACATGATTGGAAAAAAGTGAGGGGGGTGGAAAAACACCGAACTTTCGATTGGCGGGGATGGTACATGAATGAAACAAATCGTGTCAACAAGAAAATAATTTTTGGTCGAAAAAATTCTTGATTGGGCTTGACATCCGTCCAATAGGCATATAACTAACTATTAAAACTATTTAAAATATTGAAGGAATAATGAAATAGATATTTCATTTTCTTTTTGTAAGGGGTCATCGTCATGATGCAGGATTCCCAGGCACACCCGGTCATAAAGGCAATTGCGTCCCGGATGAACACGCTGACGCCCAAGGGAAAGATCCTGGGCGACTTCATTGTTCAAAATCCCCGCAAGGCGGTTTTCATGACCACCAGGGAGCTTTCCGATGCCTGCGGGGTCAGCGAGGCCACGGTGGTGCGGTTCGTGGGTCAGCTGGGCTACGGCGGGTACGGGGAATTCCTCCAGGCCCTGCGGGACTTCGTGGATTCGGGTCTGACGCTGCCCGACCGGGTGGATCTGCCGGGAATGAAGGGACCCGGCTCCGATCTATTGCACCGGGTGGTGTTCGAAGAGATGAACAACTTGCGGCAGTTTTATGAAACCATCGACATGAAACTGCTGGACCGGATCGTGGGGCAGCTGAGGGACAGCGCCACCGTATATGTTATCGGCTCACGGATTTCCTACACCTTTGCCTACTACCTGGGCTGGTCGCTGACCAAAGTCCGCCGGGGGGTTCACATTTTAAAAGGCAGCGACAGTACGTCGATCGACTGGCTCACCAATGCGCCCGAAAACAGCCTGGTGGTTCTGATCACGACCTCACGCTACCCCAATGAACTGATCAAACTGGGCAAGGTCGCCCGCCGGCTGCAACACAATCTGCTGGTGATCACCGACAACACCCTGTGTCCGGTGATTCCCTTTGCCCACCTCGCACTAGTGGCGCCCTCGCGTTCCATCCCCCTGATCGGGTATCCGACCACCATCTTTTGCATCATCAACTACCTGGTGCTGGAATTGGTGAACCGGCAGGATCCGCAGCTCAAGCAGCATCAGGAAAGGCTGGAGCAGATGTACCTTGAAAATGACATCCTGTTCAACATGTACGCCTGCAATAATTCGTGAGGGTGAATCTTGACCGTACGGGACACATGAGCGCATCCGACCAAGCCCGGTTATCCTACTTCGAGGCCATCGTCGAAGCTTTCGACGGCATGGTGTACGTCTGCGCGCCAGACAACCGCATCGAATACGTCAACCGGCAGGTGGTGGTTCAACTGGGACGGGACCCGGTCGGAGAAGCCTGCCACCAGGCCCTTTACGGTAACGACGACATCTGTCCATGGTGCCCGGAGCAGGAGGTCTTCCGCGGCAAGGCGGTCCGGTGGGAGTTCAAGAATCCCTTCACCGGGCGGTGGTATTACAATATGGCCACCCCCATCTTCCATGCGGATGGGACGGTGTCAAAACTCAGCCTCTCTTTAGACATTACCGAGAAGAAGCAAGCGGAAAACGCCCACATCGAGAGTGAGCGCCGACTGAGCACACTGATGAACAACCTGCCGGGAATTGTTTACCGCTGCCGGGCCGATGAGTCGTTCACCATGGAGTTCGCCAGCCGGGGCAGCAAACGGCTGCTGGGCTTCGAGCCCCGGGAGCTGCTGGACGAGGGGCCCAACGCATTTCAACGGATCGTTTTGCCGGAGGATCGCGAAAATATGCTGCGACTGGTCCGCGAATCCGTCGCCGGGAAGCGCCCTTTCAGCTTCATATACCGCATTCGAACGGCCGGCGGCGAAGTAAAATGGGTCTGGGAGCAGGGGGAGGGCGTCTTCGATGACCACGACCGGTTGGTGGCCCTGGAAGGGTTCATCAGCGATGTGACCGCCTACAAAGAAGTGGAATTGGACCTTCGCAAGGAAAATGTGCGCCTGCGGTCGTCCATCAGCGAGCGCTACCGGTTCGGCGATATCATCGGCAAAAGTCAGAAAATGCAGGAGGTCTACGAGCTGATCCTGAAGGCGGCCGCCAGCGATGCCAGCGTCATTGTTTTCGGCGAATCCGGTTCCGGCAAGGAGCTGGTGGCCCGTGCCATCCACAAATTGAGTGATCGGCAAAACGGTGATTTCGTGCCGGTCAACTGCGGGGCCATCCCCAAGGAGCTGATGGAGCGCGAGTTCTTCGGCCACATGAAGGGCGCCTTCACCGGGGCCGGTTCGGACAAGGGCGGATTTCTGGATTCGGCCGACGGCGGTACGCTTTTTCTCGATGAAATCGGTGAGATCCCCCAGGCAATGCAAGTGAAGCTGCTGCGGGTGCTGGACCATTCGGCCTACAGCCCGCTGGGCGGCATCAAACTCGTCAAGAGCGATTTCAGGGTCATCGCCGCCACCAATCGCGATCTCGTCAAACTGGTCAAGGACGGTCGCATGCGGGAAGATTTTTTTTACCGGATTCGAATTTTACCGATCCAGTTGCCTTCGTTGCGGGAGCGCAGGGAGGACATTCCCCTGTTGATCGATCACTTCCTTTCCCGGTTGAACAAAGGCCGGGAGGAACCGCGCACCTTGCCGGTGGCGGTCCGCGATGCCATGGAAAACTACAGCTGGCCGGGCAACGTCAGGGAACTGCAAAGTGCCCTGCATACTTACATTTCTCTGGGCAAGTTGGACCTGATGGGGCAGGTCACCGTGACCGCAAACCTCGAAAACAATTCCATGGAGCCGCCTTTTCGGACCGGCGTCGGACTCCGCGAGCGGATCGAGACTTTGGAAAAAAAGATCATCCTCAGCGCTTTGGACGCTGCCCGGTGGCATCGCGGCCGGACCGCCGCAGCGCTTCAGATCACCACGAAGACCCTCCAGCGGAAGATAAAATCGCTCGGCATAAAATAGTCCATAATTAGGACGAAATTGTCCGTATTACATAAATTTATTATAATTCAGGATGGTTATATCTCTTTTTGCCCGGTTTATCGGACAGTTTTGTCCAGTCCACTAATGTACGAGCCGGCACCATAAAATGAATATTCTTTATTGATTCCAATCTTCTAAGACAGCTTCGGTCTGTTGGCACACATATTGAAACATTTCTTTCACCAAAAGGGCGAGGGCTTGACCGAAAAAAAATCATAGACGAGCCGATCGGCGATCGCACCCCACCTCCACGCACGCTACCGAATCAAACCGACAACTGTCATCGCGCGGGTTTTTCGACGCAGAAGTTGTGCTCCCTCTCTTCGGCAAGGAATGCCAACCATGATGCCGACGATCATTCATGAAAACTGCTCCGGCTGCGGGACCTGCCGTTTAGCCTGTGCGTTGGAAAATTTCAGCGCCGTTCAACCCAGTCGGGCGCTTTTGCGGATCGAGGGCCGATTTCCCGCCCCGGGGGACTACCGGATCCATTTCTGCAATCAATGCGGCGAGTGCGCCGACAACTGCCCGGTGGAGGCGATTGTCATGGAATCCGGCGTTTATCAGGTGGACGAGGACCTGTGCACCGGCTGCCTGACCTGCGTGGAGGTATGCCCCGAAAACGTGATGATGTTGCCGCCGGATTCCGAATATCCGACCAAGTGCAACTCGTGCGGCGCCTGCGCGCGAATCTGCCCCCGCGGCGCCATTTTATTGCCTGAAGAAGCCACCGAAAAACGGTGAAACGGAAAGGGGTGCCAGATGAAAGACAATTCGATTGACAAAACCGTCTCCATTGCCTCGGCCATCTGCTGCCTGACCTTCGTCTTCTTGACCATGGCATCGCCCGATCAGGTCAAAGAACTCTTCGACAAGATTTTTAAATTCTTCATCGGTAATTACCTTCAGAACATCGTCTGGCTGAGCTTCTTCGTGGATGCCAACGGAGCGGTCGCCAAGCACACCGGCTGCGACTGGTCCGGCGCCTGGACCATTTTCTACTGGGCCTGGTGGCTCCCCTGGGCGCCCTTTGTGGGCGTCTTCATTGCCCGGATTTCCAGGGGCCGCAAGATCCGTGAATTCGTTTTGGGTGCGTTGCTGGCCCCCAGCCTGCTGTGCGCCATCTGGTTCAACATTTTGGGCGGTTCGAGCCGGAAACAGTGCGGAAACATAAGAAACGCAAAGCGGCCGAGCGCCCCGCTGCTGCTGCTGCGATGGGACAAGAAGCTGTTGGCCTGTCCGGTTTAATGGAGTCTAATTAATGGACGGCTATGCCGGGAGTTTACTCAGAATAAACCTTTCCACGGGCAGCATCGCCAAGCAACCGCTGGATGAAGGCCTGGTGGAACGCTTCATCGGCGGACGCGGGTTCGTGGCCAAATTGCTCTTCGATGAATTGCCGCGCGGAATCGATTCGTTTGATGAAAAAAATCTTTTTATCGCGGCGACGGGGCCCCTGTCCGGTCATTTTCTGCCGGCGAGCGGCAAGACCCACTTCGGCACCAAGTCACCGGCCACCGGCGGATATGCCGACAGCAACATGGGCGGTCATTTCGGCCCGACTTTGAAATACGCCGGCTACGATGGGCTGGTTCTCACCGGCAAGGCGCGTATTCCCAGCTATCTGTTGATCGCGGACGACCGGGTGGAAATCCGTTCCGCCGTTTCATACTGGGGCCAGGGTGCCTTGACGGTCGAAAAGAACCTTAAAACTGATTTGGGGGAGGATTTTCAGATTCTGACCATCGGTCCCGGCGGCGAAAAAAAGGTGCGCTACGCCTGCCTCTCGCATGACTTCGGGCGTCAGGCGGGCCGCACCGGGGTAGGGGCCGTGCTGGGATCTAAAAACATCAAGGCCATTGCCGTCAAAGGCACCGGTAGCCTGCCGGTATTCGATGTCAAGGCGGCTTACGCCGCCGGCAAGGATGCCTATCGGAAAGTCGCCGCCAAACCCGGTTTCAAGGCGTGGACCCCGGAAGGGACCGCCGGCATCACCAATTGGACCAACGAAATGGGGGTCTTTCCCACCCGCAACTTTCAGACTTCATTTTCCGACCATTACCAGGCCATCAACGGCACGGCCGTGATGGAGCAGCTGAAAATAACCGATAAAGGCTGCTACTGCTGCCCGACGCCGTGCGGGAAGTACGGCCATACGAAAACCACTTTGGGATCGGCCTATGTGGAAGGTCCCGAATACGAGACCATTGCCCTGTTCGGCGGCAATTGCGAGCTCAAGACCATCGAGGAGGTGGCTTACGCCAACTACCTGTGCGATGAACTGGGCCTGGACACCATATCGGCCGGCGCGGTTATCTCCTGGGCGATCGAGTGCGCCGAAAAGGGTATTTTCACCCCGGAACAGATCGGCCGGCCGGTTCGGTTCGCCGACCTGGAGACGATCCAATTTCTGCTGGAAAAAATCGCGGCCCGGGACGGCATCGGCGATCTGTTGGCCGAAGGGGTCAAGCGGGCATCCGCAAGGACCGGCCAGGGATCCGAGGCCTTTGCCATTCATGTCAAAGGGCTGGAGTGGACCGGCTACGAGTGCCGCAACGCGCCTTCCATGATGCTGGCCTACATGACCGCCGACATCGGCGCCCACCACGCCCGCGCCTGGGTCCTGGGTCACGACCTGGCCGGGTCCTGGACCAGCGTGCACGACCTGGTCAGCGGCGGCGGCAAGGTGGAGGTGCAGCCCGAAGCCCGGATCAAAGCGGACTGCGCCAGGTATGTCATCGATTCCCAGCACACCCGTCCCCTGTTCGACGTCCTTGGCGTGTGCCGGCTCCAGTACATGGAATTGGGCTTCGAACTGGAGAACTACGAAAGCCTTTTTTCCACCATCACGGGCCGCAAGCTCACCTGGGATGAATTGCTGAAGGTCTCCGAACGCATCTGGAACCTGACCCGGGTCATCTCAATGCGTGAAATCGAAGGCTTCGGCCGCCAGTGGGATTACCCGCCCGATCGTTTCTCCACCGAACCGGTTCCCACGGGTCCCAGCCAGGGCTACTGTCTTTCCAGGGAGAAGTTGGACCGTCTGCTGGACTGGTACTATGAGGCCCGGGGCTGGGACGAAAACGGGCTGCCCACCAAGGCCACCCTGGTTGGTTTAGGACTCGCGGATGTGGCCGACGTGCTGGTTTCCGAGGGGCTGTTACATTAGGAAGGCAATAACGGGCACGTCTGAAAGGTCTATGGCATGCGTAAAATATTTACTCCCGAGAATTTCGGCCAAGAAAACGCCGATGCGGTGATTATCGGTGGCGGCATCATCGGTGTGGCCACGGCCTTCTGGCTTTCCCGCGCCGGCATCTCGACTATCCTGGTGGAAATGCGCGACGGACTGTCCACGCTGACCACCACGGCGTCCATCGAGTCCTTCCGGGCCCAGTTCACCGAGCCGGCCATGGCGGCGCTGGCCAAAGAGTCCATCGAGGTGTGGGAGAACTTTGCCCGGGTGACCGGACTGGACGGCTATGAAATCGACCTGCATCACGGCGGCTACCTGTTTTTGACCACCGAGGAGCAGAAGGTGGCCGATGTGAAGGCTGCGGTCGATGGATATCAAAAGGTTGGCGTGACCGACTCCGAGTGCCTCATGCGCGACGAGATCCTCAAGCGCTGGCCCTGGCTCAACCCCGAAATAAAAGCCGGCGCCTACCGGGCAAAGGACGGCTGGTTTTCCGCCCACGAGGTGACCCAGGGTTTTGCGCGGGCATCCGACCATGCCAGTTTTTACGTGCGCACGCGGGCACTCGGCATCGAAACCGACGCCAGGGGCGTATGCGCCGTGCTGACCGATCGGGGCCGGATCGATACGCGGGTCGTGGTCAATGCCGCCGGGCCCTTTGCCATCACAGTGGGCCGTTGGGTGGGACTGGAGTTGCCGATCTGCCAAATGCGCCGGCAGCGTGTATTTGTCGCGCCGCACTCCAAAATTCCCAAGGATGCGCCCCTGATAATGGATGTGGACAACGACTCTTACTGGCGGCCGGAAACCGGTGGTGCCCTGCTCGGCTGGCACGACCCCGAAGAGTTGAAGGGCGAGCCCCTGGAAGATCCGCAGGGAGACTGGGATTTTCCGGCCTTCACGCTGGAGATGGTGTCACGCCTGAGCCCCTTCTGGACCGAAGTGGTGAACGACCTGAAGCAGGAGGATTTGTCGGTCTGCGCCGGCCAGTATGTGCACTCTCCCGACGATCAGCCCCTGATCGGGCCGGTGAACGGCATCCCCGGATTTTATCTCAACTGTGCTTACTGGCCGGGGGTGATGCTGTCGGCCGCGGCCGGCCGCTGGACCTGTGACCTGATTACCGGCCGGATGAAGCCCGAAGACAACCCGCTGCGGTTGAGCCGCTTCGAAGAGGGGTTGGCCGTCCCTCGGGGCGCATTCATGCGGGGACGGCACTAAAAAAGGTCTGCGTTGAAGCGACGTTAAATTAGGTGAGGGCGTTTATCAGGCGGGCTTGGTGAGAGTATCCGCGGGCAGAGCCCAACGCTGAGGACCGCTAACGGGTATGGAACCGATGATGACGAGGAGGAACCGCCATGCAGCGTTTTGAGTATTTCACCGACGAGGATGTCCAGAAAATTCACGAGGCGACCCTGCGCGTGCTGGAAACGGTGGGCGTGGATTTCGGCTACGCTCCGGCCGTCGATGTTTTCAAGAAAGCCGGCTTCAAGGTGGAGGGCGAGCGGGTTTTCCTGTCACCTGAAAAGGTGATGGCGCAGGTGGCCAAAGCCCCGTCCGAGTACACGCTGCAGGCGCGCAACCCGCAGAAGAACGTGGTGATCGGCGGTGACAGCATCGCCTACATCCCCTGCTACGGCTCGCCCTTTGTCCGCGACCTGGACCGCGGCCGGAGAGAATCCACCCTGGAGGATTACACCAACTTCGTCAAGCTTTCCCATGCCAGCCGGAGCATGGACATCACCGGCGGCATGATGGCCGAGCCCAACGACATCCCCCACGCCCGCCGCAATGCCGAAATGATGTACGCCTCCATGCGCTATTCCGACAAGCCGTTCATGGGCGGGGCCATCGGCGCCGAGGCGGCCCGGGAAACCATTGAAATGGCCGCCATCCTCTTCGACTGCCCGGAAGCGGCGCTGGCCGGGAAGATGCCGATGATCAGCATCCTGTGTACCCGCACGCCCCTGGCCTATGACGATCGCATGCTCGGCGCGATCATGGAATATGCCCAAGCCGGCATGCCCCAGTTGATCAGCTCCCTTTCCATCGCCGGCGCCACCTCACCGATCACCATGGAGGGCACCCTGGTGGTTCAGAATGCGGAGGTGCTGGCCGGGATCGTGCTGACCCAGCTGATTCGTGAAGGCACGCCGGTGGTCTTCTCCGGCTCGTCATCGGCCACCGCCATGCGCTATGGCAGTTTGAGCGTCGGTGCGCCGGAGATGGCGGTGAATACGGCCGCCACGGCCCAGATGGCCAGATTCTACGGTATTCCCAGCCGGGGGGGCGGCGCCATTACCGATTCCAAACTCCCCGATGCCCAGGCCGGGATGGAGTCCATGATGAGCCAGCTCATGGCCACCTTGTCCGGTGTTCATTTCGTGCTGCACTCGGCCGGCATCCTCGAAGGCTACATGGCGGCGTCCTACGAAAAGTTCATCATCGACGATGAGATCTGCGGCATGTGCAAACGCATTAAACGCGGGGAGACGGCCGATCCCGAAAAATTGGCCCTGGACGTGATCGCCCAGGTGGGGCCGGGCGGTGAATATCTGACCAACACGCACACCTTCGAGAACTTTCGCAAGGAGCTATACGCCCCCATCATGGATCAAAAGGAACCCCACGACCGCTGGGAGGAAAAGGGCGGGGAGTCCATCGAGAAAGCGGCCAATCGCAAGTGGAAAGAAGTTCTCGCCAACTATCAGGAGCCCGGCATGCCCGCCGAGGTCCGGCACGAACTGGAGAAGTACATCGAAAAGAAATACGGCAAGTAGTAATTTATAAAACCGTATCACCCAATGAGATATTTCGGGTATGCCGGATTTTAACCAATATTTACTCGCAAAGGAGAGATGCATATGGCAGTCCAGGACATTTTCAATGCGATACTGGCCTACGATGAGGCGACGGTAAAGGCGCAGACCCGGGCGGAGATCGAGGGCGGCACGGATATCGCCACGATCCTCAACGAGGGGCTGATCGCCCCGATGGACGTGGTGGGCGAGCGTTTCAGCGCCGGGGACCTGTTCATCCCCGAGATGCTCAAGGCGGCGCAGGTGATGAAGGCGGGCCTCGAGATCCTCAAGCCGCACCTGAGCGCCGGTCAGAGCCGGAGCCGGGGCACGGTGGTGATCGGCACGGTCAAGGGGGACCTGCACGACATCGGCAAGAACCTGGTCACGATGATGCTGGAAGGGGCCGGGTTCGAGGTGGTTGACTTAGGGGTGGATGTGAGCAGCGAGAAGTTCGTCAAGGCCGCGGCGGAGAAGAGTGCCCAGGTGATCGGGTTGTCGGCGCTGCTGACGACCACCATGCCATCCATGGACAGCACGGTCAAGGCGGTCAAGGAGGCGGGCCTTGCGGTAAAGACCATTGTGGGCGGGGCGCCGGTGACCCAGGCGTTTGCCGACACGATCGGTGCGGACGGCTACAGTGCCGATGCCCCCGGGGCGGTGAAGCTGATCAAGCAAATCGTGGGCCAAGCCGGAGAATAGGAGCCATCTGCCATGATCATCATCGGAGAGCTGATAAACGCCAGCCGCAAGGCGATCAAAGCGGCGATCGAGGACCGGGATGCCGGGGCGATTCAGAAAGCGGCCCGCGAGCAGGCCGAAGCGGGCGCGGACTACCTCGACGTCAACGCGGGCGTGTTCGTGGGCCGGGAGCCCGAGCACCTCAGGTGGCTGGTGGAAACCGTGCAGCAGGTGACGGACAAGCCCTGCGCCATTGACAGCCCGGACCCGGAGGCAATTAAGGCGGCGCTTGCCGTCCATAAGGGGATTCCGTTGATCAACTCGATCTCGCTTGAGAAAGAGCGCTACGAGAAGCTCATGCCGATCATCGCCGGCACCGAGATGAAGGTAATTGCGCTTTGCATGAGCGACGAGGGGATGCCCCAGACGGTGGCGGACCGCATGAAGGTTGCCGAGAAGCTGGTCGGCGGGCTGCTCGCGAACAACGTCAAGCTGGACAACATCTTTGTGGACCCGCTGGTGCAGCCGCTGTCGGTGAACGGCAGCTTCGGGGTGGAATTTTTAAATGCCATCGCAGAGATCATGCAAAGGTTTGAAGGCATTCACACGGCCTGCGGGCTTTCGAACATCAGCTACGGGCTGCCGGCCCGGAAGTTCATGAACCAGACGTTTATGGTCATGGCCGTGGCCAGGGGCCTCGACGGGGCGATCATGAACCCGCTGGATAAGAAGATGATGGCCGGCATCATCGCGGCCGAAGCCCTGGCCGGCCGGGATGACTTCTGCACGGATTACATCGGGGCGTTTCGCGCCGGCATGTTCGAGGGGTAGTTATCCCTGCCCGCGCGGGTGCTTTTTGGCCGTGGCCGAAGACTCGGAGTTCCGCCGCCACAGCAGGCGGAATGCATTCTCATCATCGATCAGATTGCCGTGGCGGGCGGATGACCATACGACTAGCGCATTTGGTGTATCGTGAAAACGGATACTTTACGGATGCTTTAAAGAAGTCTGACTGCGGTGTTTTTGATGTTAGGAATAAGTAGCATAATTTTCTCCGGTATGTTATGGCTTGAATAAAATCAATTCATGCCGGCGTTTTGGTTTTACTTTTAGCGAAGCAAGTCAACCCCCAACCTCAAAGGAGAAGCCCATGAGAGCAAAGAAGTTGATGGTAAGTGTCGTGATGGTTGCCATTCTGGCAGTGTTTATCGGCGCCGCCCCGGCGGCGGACAAAGTGCTCAAGGTAGGCGTCCTGGGTCCTTTCACCGGCCCATCGGCTAAAAACGGAGCCGAGTTCAAGGCGTCGGTCGAGATGGCGCTGGATAAAATCAATTATAAGGTGGGCGACTACAAGCTTGAGATCGTATGGATCGACAGCCAGAGCGATCCGGCCAAGGCGGCCAGTGCCTACGCCGAAGCGGTGGAACGCAAAGGCATCGACTGTGGCATGCAGAATTGGCACAGCTCGGTGGCGGTGGCCGTCATGGACGTGGTCGCCCAGTACAAGGTGCCCCACTGGTTCGGATTCGGCGCCACCGAAGTGGTCAACCAAAAATGGCGCAGTGATCCGGAAAAATACAACTACTGGGGCGGCAAAGGTTGGCCGATTCCGGCCAAGTTGGCCCAGGGGTATGTGGAATGCCTGGAAAACGCCATTGCCGACGGGTCCTGGAAGCCCAAGGGCAAGACGGTCGCTATTTACGGCGAGGACAGCGACTGGGGCCGCAGCCTGGGCGGGGCCTTGAAAGGCTTTTTCGCCGCTAAAGGCTGGAAAATCGTGTCTGAAGACTACTTCCCGCTCACCCAGACCGACTTTTACCCGCTGCTGGGCAAATACAAGAAAGAGGATGTCGCTGTTCTGGCCGGCACCTCCACCGCCGCCCCGACAATGACGGCCTTTGTCAAACAGGCCGGCGAGGTGGGCTTGAAATCGGTGATCATCGCCGATGGCCTGGGCTGGATGGGAGACTGGTATAAAATGGCCGGGCCCGCCTCCAACGGCGTGCTGGACATGATTCCGCAACTGACCACCAAGGAAGCTCAGAAGTGGGCCACGGACATCCAGGCCAAATACGGCTTCAATCCCAGCCCGTCGGCGGGGGGCCTGTGCTACGATGGCACCAACATGTTTATCAAGATCCTCAAGCGCACGCTGGAAAAATACGGCCAGCTGGACAAGGAGAGCATCCACAAGATCTTTGTCGAAGAGGTCCAGAACGGCAAACTGACCTTCAGCAAAGCTGACGGCGCCATCATCATGAATGAATACCGCTACACCGCCGAATCGGTTCCCGATCCGGTGGTGGCCAAGGACGGCTACTACTTTCCGGTCATTCAATACACCAACGGCAAAGGCGAGATCGTCTTTCCCGAAGACTGGAAGACAAAAGCCTTCAGCGCCAAGTAAGAACGCAGCTGCTCAACGCGCGGAGCCGGAGGATTGCCGGCTCCGCGCCCGCACCGCACCCCGAGACGGGATAAGAGACCTATGATCGTACTGGAGACCAAGGAGCTAACCAAGCAGTTCGGCGGCTTGACGGCGGTCAACGCGGTGTCGCTGCACATCAACGAGGGGGACATCGTGGGGCTGATCGGCCCCAACGGGGCAGGCAAGACCACGCTGGTCAACGCCATCGCCGGATTGAACCCGCCCACCGCGGGCCAGGCGTTCATGTTCGGCGAGAACACCACCGGCAAGAGTCCGGAGAAGATGTGCCGCCGGGGGCTGTCGCGCACCTTCCAGATCCCGATTCCCTTTCCCAAGATGAGCGTACTGGAAAACGTGATGACCGCCGCCATCTTCGGCAACCGGCCGGGCGCCATCAGAAACCCGGCGGCCCACAGCCGCAAGATGCTTGCGTTCGTGGATTTTCCGATCGCCGAGGAGACCATCAGCGAGCAGCTCAACACGGTGCAGCTCAAGCGCCTGGACCTGGCCCGGGCGCTGGCCAGCGGGCCGAAGCTGTTGTTTCTGGACGAGCTGGCCTCGGGTCTGAGCGAGGGCGAACTCAAGGAGATCATGCAGCTGATTTTAAAGATCCGCGACCAGGGGATCACGATATTGATGATCGAGCACATCATGCAGCTGATCATGGGCCTGTGCAACCGGCTGGTATGCATCCAGTTCGGCACCAAGATCGCCGAAGGCACCACCGCAGAGGTGGCCAACGATCCCAAGGTGACCAAGGCCTACCTGGGCGATGCGGCCGACAGCTGCCCGCCCGCGGCCCGGCCACCCGCTTAGGGCCTCGATTCGCAAAATTGAATAAATGCCCACTCAGCACGAAGTTCTGACTCAATAAATTCGTCATCGAATTTATAATCGATGGACTTCGCCAACGGAGACGCGATGTTACTGGAAGTGAAAAACCTCAATGCCGGCTACGGTTTTCTGCAGATCCTGCGCGACGTCTCGCTGACCGTGGACACGGGTGAGTACGTGTGTCTGGTGGGTCCCAACGGGGCCGGCAAGAGCACCACCCTTAAATCCATTGCCGGTCTGCTCGCGCCCATGAGCGGGGAGATCCTGTTCAAGGGCGAACCCATCGGTGGGCTTCCGGGCAACCAGGTGGCCGGCAAGGGGATTGCCTTCGTGTCCGAGGAGATGAACCTGTTCGTCAACATGACGGTGCAGGAGAATCTGGCCATGGGGGCTTACACGATCCGCGACAAAAAGCTGCAGAAGGACCGGCTGGCATTTGTGTACGACCTGTTCCCGCGCCTGGATGAGCGGCGCAGCCAGCTGGCGGGCACCATGAGCGGGGGCGAGCGCAAGATGCTGGCCATCGGCCGCGGGCTGATGTCAAACCCGACTCTTTTGCTGGTGGACGAGCCCTCCTTCGGCCTGGCCCCACTGCTGACCGAAAGCGTGTTTCAGTCCCTGGACACCTTGATCGAGCGGGGCGTGACCATCATGCTGGTGGAGCAGAACGTGACCAAGACCCTGGCGGTGACCGACCGGGGCTACGTGCTGGAAAACGGTCGCATCGAGCTGTCCGGCAAGAGCAGCGAGCTGGCCTGCGATGCCCACGTGCGCAAGGTTTTTTTAGGGGTCTGATACCGAAAGGAAACGGGTCATGGTTGAACAGGTAGAAAAACGCGTTTGGGAACGCATCTTCAAGTGGAGCAGTTCGGCCGCCGGGATTGCGATGATTTCAACCGTGGTGGTGGCTGCGCTGGCCACCTGGGACCGCGGCCCTTACTTGCTGGTCAACACGGTGGTCATCGGCGGCATGCTGGCCCTGGTGTCCATGGGACTGGCCCTGGTGTTCGGCGTGATGAACATCCCCATGTTCGCCCACGGCGAGTACTTCATGATCGGCACCCTGACGGCTTACTATGTGTTCACGCCCATCAACACTTACATCACGGCGAACCCTGACTCGGTCTTAACAGTTTTGGGACCGCTGATCACTATCGTGGCGGCCATGATCGTGGGGGCCATCATGGGGGTGGCTTCTGAGGTTTTGGTCTTTTCCCAGCTGAGAAAGCGCAGCCGGGAGAACTGGGTGATGAACTCCTTTCTGCTCACGGTGGGTTTGGCGGTTGTTTTGATCAACGCCCACCAGCTCTTTTTCGGGGCGGACTTCAAAGGCATTACCCGTTACTGGGCCGGCATGCCCATCACGGTCATGGATGTGTTCGTCTCGCGCGACCGGGCCATGGCTTTTGTCCTGGCGGTGATGGTGGTGGTGGTGTTCTGGTTCTTCATGACCTACACGCGCACGGGCCGGGCGATCCGGGCGGTGTCCCAGGACGAGAACGGTGCCCTGATGGTCGGTATCGGCATAAAGGGCATCCTGATGCTCACCATGTCCCTGTCGTGCGCCCTGGCGGCCATTGCCGGCGCCAGCCTGCTCTTTATGTATCCGTCCTATCCCTCGGTGGGGCTGGAGCCCTTGTACATGGCCTGGTTCGTGGTGATCCTGGCCGGTTTGGGCAACGTGCTCGGGGCGGTGATGGGGGCCTTCATGGTGGCT
>CAWAAN010000013.1:0-113830 GCA_963779885.1 uncultured delta proteobacterium
CATTGGTACGGTAATGTCGGGTGGCCTTAGCTCTATCAGAAAATTTCTAACCCTCCGGTAGAAGTTACGGGGGGAATAGATCTGTTTCATAATCGATCGATACCCATCCAAAAGCTTGTCCAGGCCCATTTTGGGGACGATATTGGTCGTTCCATCGACATTATCTCCGGAAAACGCTACGAACGACCCGCTTTTCCTTTTGAAGTCGGTCAAAGAGCCGCGTTCCCGGGGGCGCCTGGAGCATTCCGACCATCGCGGTTACAATCCCGCTTTTCTGAATGAAATCGATCTGCCGCTGGAAAGTAGACGGCGTATCGCTGTCAAAGCCAACAATAAAACCGCCCATCACCTGTAATCCGGCGCGGTGGATCGTTTTGACGTTTTGCAGGAGATCGCGGTTTTTGTTCTGAGTTTTACGACATTCCGTAAGACTGACCTCATCGGGCGACTCGATACCGATAAATACGGAATCAAAGCCGGCCGTTACCATCATATCCAGGAGTTCGGGATCATCGGCCAGATTGATCGAGGCTTCCGTAAAAAAAACACATCCTTTTTTATTTTTTCGCCATTCAATCAGGGCGGGCAACAGCTGTGCTTTCAGGTATTGTTTGTTTCCGATAAAATTGTCGTCAACGAAGAAAATATTGCTGCGCCAGCCTGCATCATAAATACGATCCAGTTCTGCGATGATCTGTCGGCGTGCCTTCATGCGAGCCCGATGTCCGAAAAGAACCGTCACGTTACAAAACTCGCAGTTAAACGGGCATCCTCTGGAAAACTGAATGCTCATCGATGCATATTTTTTCATGCGTATCAAATGCCATGAGGGGATGGGGGTGTCATGAAGATCGCAGAAACCGGATGCC
This sequence comes from uncultured delta proteobacterium, assembly GCA_963779885.1. Taxonomy (GTDB): domain Bacteria; phylum Desulfobacterota; class Desulfobacteria; order Desulfobacterales; family SG8-13; genus JARFQH01. The sequence goes on from CAWAAN010000013.1 coordinate 870, forward strand.
CTGTAGATCTTTTTCGGACGCCCATTTTTAAAATCCTCAAGAAAAGCCGGCAGGGTAAGCTCGGCCTCGTCCAAAACCAGGTGATCCACCTGCTCAAAAGCGTTCGGTTCCGCTGTGAAAAGCGGTCCTCCGGCAACGATTTTCAATCCCTTGCTTTTGCAACGGTCGATGATGTTGACAGCCGATTTGCGCTGAACTGCCATCGCGCCGACAAGAGCCAGGTCCGCCCAGGCCAGATCTTCATCCCGAAGCTCGTCTATGTTCTCATCCACCAGTCGCTTTGGCCATTCTTCGGGCAGCATGGCAGCGACGGTGAGCAGACCAAGCGGCGGATAGGCCGATTTCTTCCTTATAAATCGCAGGGCATAGGTGAAGGACCAAAAGGTATCCGGGAATTTCGGGTAAATGAGCAAAATGTTCACGATTCAACCTCCTTTCACACGCCGGCATACTCTTTCGCTACGGGCAGCGTGAACGGCGTCCATCCCTTCGTCGAGCTGGACGGTGTATATGCGGACACCATGCGGTTGACACAAAAGACTTTTTGTCCCCAGTAACACACCGAACATGTCGGATTTTAAATGGCGGTCCAGCTTTTTGCGGTTTTTCCACTCCTCAAGCACACAGAGCAGGTTCTTGTCCCTCATATCGCATAAGAGCGAACAGCTGAGACAACCCGCCTCCTTTTCCATTGGTCCCATCATCGACAGGAGCGTTTGCACCACCTCTTTCTGCTTTTCAGGCAGCACATTAAGGGTTATTCGCACCACGATCATTGCAGTCACCTCTGGGTAAGACCGGCCATCTGATTTATTCTATGATGTCGAGCATCGACCGCTTTTTCGTTCTGGCCTATGCCCATCCACGGTTTTATTAAGGGCACTGGTAAGTTTCCGATCCAGAAATGTGCAATTTTCTGCAAGTTCAAGGAAATCAATGAATTGCGCAGACGCGTACTCCCGTGCGCCGCACAAGCGATTCCAGACCTGTCACGCCAATGGCGTGATTGACGCCGGAATTGCGGAAAAGGGTTATTTGTGGACGGAAACTAGCCTAAACAGCGTTGACAGTTCACTATCCTTATACTCAAAGTTCATGCCGGATTTTGTGAGTTCAGCTTTTTAACAACATCATGCTGATTTAATGGAGAAATATGATCGAGAAAACGCGGGTGGGTAGGATAGAAAAGGTCGATTCTAAAGGTCATATATGATCAATGGTCATATATGACCAACTATCCGGTTTGAGACAACGCTAAAGGTCGGCCACACTTATACCCGGCAGCAGCAGTTCTTCAATCAATAGGCTATGTTTTTTTAAAGACCTCACCGTTCAAGAAATCCTCGGTACAGGCAAATGTCTCGACATTCCGGGATCCCGCTGATCTCATCAGCCGTTTGGCAAACCTGAGAGTGGATTCGTCGTCATCCAGGATGAAAATCGTCAGGTCTTTAAGTCTCACGACATATAGCCCCTCTGTTACTATCTAACAGAAATGAAACTCAAAAAGATCCTGCGGAATTGATGGTGCAATCGCGCTTTTTCAAGTGGTATATTTATGTGACCAGCGTGAAATAAAGACAATGGGACTTATGTCTAAAATCGTGAGTGATCTGAAGCGAACAAAAAAGTGGGTGTATGACAAAATTAGGTATTGCGAATGACAAACCCATGGTTTTTTTTAGCGGTTTGTTTTGTTTATATGTCGTGCCTAAATCTGGCATCTCATGAGAATGTATATTTGATTTGCCAACCACAACTCAACGAATTCTTACTCGTCTAAGTCCAATATCCTTGCCAGCTTTATTGAGACAGCACCATTTTCTCGGTGCTTTATTCTATCCGTAACAACCACCCAAACAAAATAAGGCAGACCCTATATGTTGTGGTCTGCCTTTTTGAACAAACTGTAAAGGTTTCTTGCCATTACATTAACTATTAAAAATTATTAATTAATTTAATATATGGTCTGGGTATCGAAAACGTTGATAAGAAACTTTAAGTTTGGTTAAATAAACGATCAGTACTTTCTTGGGACCATCCTCCTCTTATTGGTTTTTGATAAAAGTGCCTTCGTGATACTCACGGAAAGCCGTTTCCAGCTCAGCCTGAGTATTCATCACAATGGGGCCGCGCCACGCCACCGGCTCATTTAATGGTTTGCCGGTCAACAGCAACAATCTCAGGGGCTCGTTGGCTGCGCTGATGGCCACGTGGTCACCCGCATCGAACAGCACCAGAGTTCCGTTTTCGATTGCTTGGCTGTCGGTGCTGCCTTTTCCGCCAATCACATAGATAAATGCCGTGTAGGCTGGATCCGTCTCGTGGGTGAAAGTTTGTCCGGTTGGCACGGTACAGTCGAAATATTCCGGATCGATGACGATGTCGTCCATGGGCCCTTTGGCACCACCAATCGATCCGGCTATGACTTTGACCTGTATGCCGTTTTCCAGTTTGACCGCCGGAATCTGGTCCGCAGTGATCCCGCGGTAGCGGGGCACCATCATCTTTTGCGCAGCCGGCAGGTTGGCCCACAGCTGAAACCCGTGCATGGCACCGTTGGCATCGCCTTTGGGCATTTCCTGGTGGATGATGCCGCTGCCGGCGGTCATCCATTGAACGTCACCTGAAGAGATCACTCCCGTGTTGCCCAGGCTGTCCCCATGTTCCACGTCGCCTTTGGTGACGTAGGTAATCGTTTCTATGCCGCGATGAGGATGCCAGGGGAAGCCTTTCAGGTAATGCGCGGGGGTGTTGGAGCGAAAGTCGTCGAGCATCAGAAATGGGTCGAATCGTGAAGTTTGGCTATAGCCGAAGACACGATTCAGATGAACCCCGGCCCCTTCCATTGTCGGTTGGCGGGTTAAGGTCATACGAATTTTCCGGGTTGTCTGCATGCCCACCTCCTATTGTTTTTTGTTTTACTATTCGAACTGGTTGCGCAGCTATCGATGAAGCCGGTAAATCGTCATCGACCGACAGGCAACATCAGCACGGGGGTAGTCTGCGCGCCGGTGGCCTGGATTTTGAGCCGCACAAAAGAATTGAGTACCCATCGTTCGCTTAGATGAGATGTCGTTATCATCAAAATAATACCAAAACTCCCGGTAAGGAATAGCCAAGCTGGCCTTAAGCGGCTTTTCATCCTGAACCTTTACGGTAAACAAATCAAATTTTTCAGGAACGCAAAAAGGGGCTTAAGATTTTTATCTAAGCCCCTTATGTTTTTGGATAGGATTCTGCCGGGTTCAAGCCCGTGGAAGCGCCAGCCCCTCAGCTCCGGCTATGCATCGGGCCGCAGTCGGATCAGTCGAAGGCCATTTCCGTTTTCCAGACTTCCCAGACTTTTCCGACCAGCTCCGGACCGGGTTTCAAGGTGAGTTTGCCCGGTTTCCAGCCGGAGGGCGTGGCCTCCTTGCCCTTGCTCTCGCGCACCAGTTGAAACGCCTGCACCTGCCGCAAGGACTCGTTGACGTTGCGTCCCACGGGCGGGGTCAAAACCTCGTATCCCTGGACCACCCCTTCCGGATCGATGATGAACCGGCCGCGGGTTTCCACCCCGGCGTCCTCGTCAAAGATGCCGTAGGCGGTTCCGACGCGGCCGCCGGCGTCGGAGAGCATCGGGAAGGGAACGCCGTCCTTGACCATCTTGGAGAGTTCGTTGTCGTTCCACATCTTGTGGACGAAGACGCTGTCGATGCTCATAGAGATGATTTCGACGCCCAGTTTCTGGAATGCGTCATATTTTTCGGCAACTGCCGAAATTTCGGTGGCTCAGACGAAGGTAAAATCGCCAGGGTAAAAACAGAGCAGAACCCATTTTCCGAGGTATTCCGACAGCCGCATCGATATAAATTTGCCCTTGTGGTAGCCGGGCGCCGTGAAATCAGGGGCTTTTTTGCCGACTTTGATCATTGTTTTAACCTCCTTTTTTTCTGATGCCGTTGCGGGTAATTGCTCTGCGACCGATTCGCCAACCGGACCCCCGGTGGGGCGGGCACAGCCGACTTCCACTTCCTCGCTCATGGCGCCTCCTGTTCGTTAAAGGGTGTTGGGGAAAAGAGACCTGGTTTGCCGCTCTGGCAGGGAGCCCATCCCTGATATGAGCATGGTCTCATAATTAAAGCACTTGCCGCAGTTATTCAAGAAGATTATCGGGACGGTTACTGACCGGTGGCGGATTTTCAGGCAGCGTAGGATGCGAGCAGGTGCACGATGAACTCCCACACGCGCTCGACCGACGGAACGAAGAGCTTTTCATCCGGGGAGTGCGGATTTTTCATCGTGGGGCCGAAGGATATCATGTCCATTCCCGGCTTCTTGTCACCGATCAGCCCGCATTCGAGGCCGGCATGGATTGTTTGAACCAACGGGTCGCGGCCGAACCGGTCGCGGTAGACCGCTTTGCAGCGTTGGAGCAGCGCCGAGTCGAGGTTGGGTTCCCAGGCAGGGTAGCTGTTTTCGTCGATTGCGGCCGCGGAAGCCAGGTCCGCCACGGCATGAATGCGGGCGGTTATTTCCGCCAACCGGGACATCACCGCGCTGCGCTGGCTCGAGAGGACCTCGAGGTGGCCGTCGGCCAGGCTGACCGTCGCCAGGTTGGTGGAGGTTTCCACCTGGCCGTCGATTTCGCGTGACATGCGGACGACACCGTGGGGCAGCGCCAGGAGCAGGGCGATCGCCCGGCGCGTGTCGGCCGTGGTCAGGCAACCGCCGCCGGTTGTTTCGCCAGCGGCCCCGGCCAGGCGAACGTCGATTTGCGGGTCGCCGTTGCCGTACTCGGTGCTAAAAATGGTCCGATATCGGGCCAGTACCTGTTGCACCCGCTCCGATTGGCTATCCGCAAGGCTGAAGACGGCCGCGGCATCGCGGGCGATGGCATTGTGCACGGTGCCGCCCTTCAGGGACACCAGCCCAATTGATGTCATACACGTTATCGCCTGCAGCACGCGTGCCATCAATACATTGGCGCTGGCCCGCGGTTTGTGGATATCGATGCCCGAATGCCCACCCCGCAGGCCGCCGATGACAAGCTCGAAGCGGCCATGGCCGGCGGGGTCGGCCGCGCAGGCAAAATCCGATCGGATCCGCGTCTCCTGGCCCCCGGCGCACCCGATCGTAAAAATGCCTTCATCTTCGGAATCGATGTTGAGCAGGATGCGGCCGTCGCACAGGTTCGGGTCGAGGTCTTTGGCGCCGAGCAGGCCCGATTCCTCGTCCACGGTAAACAGCAGTTCCAGGGGCGGATGCACGATTCCCGGCTCCTCCGCCACCGTCATGGCCAGCGCCAGGGCGATGCCGTTGTCCGCGCCCAGAGTGGTTTTTTCGGCCCTGATCCAGTCCCCGTCCTCGATGATGGGAATCGGGTCGGTGTCGAAGTCATGGCCGGAGTCGGGGGTCTTCTCGCAGACCATGTCCATGTGGCCCTGGAGGACAATGGTCGGGGCGGCTTCGTGCCCCGAAGTGGCCGGTACCCCGATGCACAAATTGCCGGACTTATCGCGGCGCACCGGATAGCGGCGCGCCACGGCCCAGTCGCTGAACCAGCAGGCGATTTTCTCCTCTTTTTTCGAACAACGGGGAATGGTGTTGATGCGGGCCAGATTGTCGATGATCTTACGGGTGATGTCGATCATGGCAGATTCCAACTGAGTTCCCGTTTTCTCTCTATTTGGCCGGTTTGGGGTTCAGGAATGTCAATTCCCGATTCGGTGCACTGCCCAGCAGGTTTTTCATATACGCCAAAGCGATCAGCGCCTGGCGCTCATCTGTCTTCAATCCGTCCAGAACGTGGGCCGGATTGAAAAGGTCATCGAGCTGGCCGTCGGAGGATCGTTTTTCACGCCGGTACTTTATTTCGATTTCCGATAGATACCTGGTGATGATTTTCCGCTGCTCTTCATCCGAAAGGTTTTTGAGGGGGGCGAAATAGCGGCCGACTGCTGTCACGTCGGCGAGACGCGGGTTTTCGAGGATTTTCTGGAGCCCTTCGCCGAACCGTTCGAGGCCGCTGTATATGTGTGCCGGGCGCGCCAGGTTGATGCCGGCCCAGCCGGCACGCAGCCATTTGAAGACGCCGAAGCGCACGAGGGGAGCGGCAGGATCGGTTTCGATGCAAAAGGAAACCGAATAAGAATCGTACATGTAGGATTTGACCCAGCCGAGGCCGGCATAGCTGATTCCGGGCTGACCGGTGTAGAGGTAGTCCCAGTTGTCGTCCGGACCGACGATCACGCCCTTTTTACCGACATCGGAGACGCCTTTTTGACGGGACAGGCTGATGACAACCGGCCGGCCCGCATATTGCAGCCGGATCAGGGTCCGGTAAAGATCATATTCAAAGTAGGCCTCCGAGTGTTGGTCGGGTGTGTTGACGATGTGTTCGATCCCCCGGATGAATTGCGGGCCGTTTGATGTCGGCCGCGGGTTGTGGAACTCCGCGAGCGCCTGCTTGGAGGGGTCGATGGTCGTCCAGTACGACAGACGGATGGAAGCCGGCATGAGGACGGCGGAGGGAATATCCGGGTTGTAGGTCAGGTACAGGATGTCGCTCAGAGATCGGTGGATATCACGTTCGTCATAGGCCGAGACGGCGCTATTGTAAGTACCGGCGTGGTAGAGCGCCCGGGGATCCTTGGTGCCGGCCACAAACTTGATCAAGGCGGAGACCCGCTCGAGCTGAAACGTTTCTTTGCCGGCGGCCTCGGCGCCGACGAAAGAGAGCAGATAGGCCAGCTCCTCGCGCAGCGATTCGTCGAGCAGCCGTTCGGTGCCCTTTTGAGCAGGGAAACCGGTGGCCGGCAGGAGCAGCAGGCAGAGCAGCACCAGCCGGCATGCAAGGCGCTGAAAGCGCTGGGTGGTTATCTTGAAAGCAGGTGTAACGGGGTGCATCACGAATCGTTTTTCCTCACGGTCACAACCAGAATAAGGTTTTCAGCTCGGGGCCGGCGCGGGGGAACCCTATTGTGCGGGTGTCTTCCGCGGCGATACGACCTCGAAATTTTTTAATATGGCTTCTGCTTCCGCGGCGGAAACATCGGTCCAACTTTCATAGGCGTCGGCTACGGCGAAATTAACTCCGGATCGGATATTCGGACAGTAGATCGCCTGAACCTTGTGGGCGATTTCCTCAACGGCCTCAGCATGGCCGGTCGGAACGGCGACGATCAATTTCCCGACGCCACCACGGGTCAAGGCCTCCACGGCCACGCGCATGGTATAACCGGATGCCAGTCCGTCGTCAACCACGATGACGGTTTTACCGCGAAGATCAAGCGGCGGTTTGCAGCCGCGCAGCCGTTTCATCCGCTCGGCCACCTTTATCCGGGTGCGATCGATACCGGCTTCTACTTGATCGCGGCCCAGGCCTGCTGCGCGCACCAGGTTTTCGTTCAGACGCATGGAACCATCGAAAGCGACGGCACCGTAACCCGCCTCGGTGTTCCATGGCAGCGTGATCTTGCTCACAACCACCACATCGAGGCTGAATCCCAGCGCCCCGGCGACGACCGCAGCCACCGGGGTCCCGCCAGCCGGAATCCCCATCACGATTGCATTCCTTTCTTCGATCATATAGGCGATACATCGGCCGGCGTGAGTACGGTTGCGAAACACGTTGCGGCATTCGCGCAGGTGGGAAAGGTAACGGACGGTGTCCATTGGTGATACCCTTTGGTTGAGATCATCCTTAAGTTTAAGGACGCCTCTTGGCGAAGTCAACGGCGGCGGCGCCAGCGGTCGCTGAAGACGCTTGACAGTGGCGCTTGTCGTTTACGCGTACCATTAGGGTATGGTAATGATGCGCAGATTTTTATCTGTGAAAGTTCGTGTCATGGCCCCTTGTGATAGAGGATACAGTTCCGGGCGAGCAAACCGCCGCCTGATCGGTGTCATTCTCGCCGCGACGATCTGCCGCATCATTCTAAATGTCGCCCGGCGGTTCGCCTATCCGTTCGCGCCGGCACTCAGCCGCGGCATGGGTGTATCGCTGGCCGCCGTGACGGCGATGATCGCCCTCAACCAGGCGACCGGTGTGCTGGGGATGCTTTTCGGGCCGTTATCTGACCGCCTCGGCTACCGCCGGATGATGATGGCGGCCATGGGAATGCTGGTGGCGGGGATGCTGGCGGCCGGTCTGGTACCGCTATACGCCGTTGTGCTGGCGTGCCTTTTCCTGGCCGGACTGGGCAAGAACATTTTCGACCCGGCGATTCAGGCTTACGCGGGTGAAAACATCCCCTTCGAGCGCCGGGGGCTTGTCATCGGCGTGCTGGAATTCAGTTGGGCCGGCAGCACCCTGATAGGGGTTCCGGTGATCGGCCTGTTGATCGATCGCTACGGATGGCGCTCACCATTTTTTGCCTTGGCCGCGGCCGGCCTGCTCGGGCTTTTGACCCTGATGCTGACGGTGAACCGCGAAGCGGGCGTGCGTCGCCGTCATTCGCCCGGTGCAGGCGCCTGGCAGGCCTGGCGCCGCGTGGCGCGACACCGCGAAGCCCGCGGCGCGTTGGGCTTTATATTTTTTGTGAGCGTGGCCAACGACAACTTGTTCGTGGTCTACGGCGCCTGGCTCGAACAATCGTTTCAGTTGAGCATCGTGGTGCTGGGGCTCGGCACTGGTCTGATCGGTCTGGCCGAACTCCTGGGTGAATTTGCGACAGCCGCTCTGGCGGATCGAATCGGGCTGAAGGTGGCGGTGGCGGGCGGTCTGTTCGCCTCGATGCTGAGCTATCTGGTTTTGCCCCTGGCCGGCCGCCAGTTGTCCCTGGCCCTGGCGGGTCTTTTCGTCGTTTTCCTGATTTTCGAGTTTACGATGGTCTGTTTTTTGTCTCTGGCCACCGAACTCATGCCAACCCAGCGGGCCACCATGATGTCGACGGTTCTGGCCGCCGCCGGGATCGGCCGGGTGCTGGGAGCGCTGATCGGAGGACCGGTGTGGCTGGCGGGCGGCATTGCGGGAACGGCAAGCGCTTCGGCGATTTTCAGCGCGCTCGGTTTGGCCGCTCTAGTGTACGGGCTTAAAGGCTGGCGGCCCGCCGGGACACGACCTTATAATACGAAAATAGATTGTTATTTTCAAAGCGGCATCGACCCAGGGTAAGGTTTAAGACCCCGGTAGGGGCGAAAGATTTTTCGCCCCTACGAGCGTGTCATTTTATGAATTGGGGCAGCCTTGAAGTGGCTCGCAGTGCCATGAGTGTTTCGTACGCCAGGGGAGATATTTTCTATTGACGATTTACAATTGACGATTGAAGGAACTCTGTCGATTGTTCGCTATATTGAGGTCTTCCCGGCGGGGTGCAACAGAGCCGGCATGGTCGATTTATTTTTGGGTGACCCCTGAATTCAGCCGCACCCCAGGGTCTGCTTGGGGGGCGGCGGCCCCCGGGCGCGTGAAACTGGCGATCGCCTCGAGGTAGGTTTCTTTGGGACGCAGCCCCATCAGGCTGTAGACCAACGTCCGGTTTTTGACAAAAGCGACGAACGGGATGCCCCGCACGCCGAAAAGCTCGGCCAGGGATGGATTGTCATCGTAGGCGATCCGGTAGATGTCGACCACCGACGCCTGCTGCGAGGCAACTGATTCGAGAACCGGTTCGAGTTCCTTGCAGGGGTGGCACCAATCGGCAAAAAAATCGAAAATCAACAGGCGGTCGCCGGCGCCGGCGACGATCCGGTCGAACTCGGCGCCGTTCGCAATCGACCGCAGGGGTTGTCGTATCCGGTCCTTGGCGGCGGGCGGCTCGGAACCGCTGCCGCAAGCGGCCAGCATCAGCGCCAGGCCGAGCAGCGCCGCGCCCGTTCGAACCAGCAGCAACACGCGTTTTGCGGTCACTTGGCCCTCTCCATGTTCTTCTTGTAGATGACCACCAGTTCGTCGACGGATTTGCCATTCGGCGCCATGGCCAGCGGATTGATCGCCAGTAACTCTTCCCAGGTCTTGATGCCCGCCGCCGGGTCGTTGAGATCGTGCAGTTGCACGATGCCCTTGTTGAACCGCGACGGCTCGTGCTTCGGGTCGATCCGCATGGCTTCCTCGAAAGCCTTGAGCGCTTCCTGCGGCTGGTTGGCATGGCGGTACATGACCCCCAAATCGGTCCAGACGTTTGCGCTGCCGGGATCGATTTCCAAGGCTTTGCGGTAGGCCCAGATAGCCTTCTCGGGCACATCGGTGTCAAAATAGAGGTTGCCCAACTGGATCCAAGCCGCGGCATTGCCGGGATTTTGAGCGGTCTCCTTGACCAGGCGGTCGAGTTCCGGTGCCCGGTTGCCGGCCTCCGGCTGCACCGCCGCCGGTCTGGCCGCCGGATCGAGGCCGGTGGCCTTGAAAATGCTAAAGACGACGCCGCCGAGAAACCCTACGACCAGGCACACTACCGCAACCCCCATCAGGGTCGACTTCTTGACTGTGTCGGTTGGCCGGACTGTGGCTTTGGACATTTGATTTATCCGATCGAAAAAGGAAAAATCCGGGATTCGAACCGGAAGGTGAAAGGAACGAGCGCCCGCCGCCACCGCGCAACAAAGCGGCGGCGGGCGGGTCTGTTGCAGGCATTGCCAATGCCAGGCCGTTAAGGCTATTCGGACTTGAAGAAGGCCTTGGCCTTGGCGCCGCAGACCGGACAGACATCCGGGGGCTGATTTTCGCAGGTGTACCCGCAAACCGAGCAGATGTAGTAGTCGGCGGCCTCGAGCTTGTCCATCTGGTCGAGGGCTTTCTGGTAAAGGGCGGCATGTATTTTTTCGACGTCGTTGGCGTAGGTGAAGCTGCGCTCGGCGGTCGCGTCGCCTTCGGCTTTGGCGGTCGCGATCATTTCGGGATACATGCTCTTGAATTCGTGGGTTTCCCCGTCAATTGCGGCCTTCAGATTCTCGGCGGTCGTCTTGACCTCCTTGAGGGTGCGCAGGTGGGTGTGGGCGTGCACCGTTTCGGCCTCGGCCGCGGCGCGAAAGAGCTTGGCCACCTGGGCATAACCGTCCTGATCCGCCTTTTTGGCGAACGCCAGGTATTTTCGGTTGGCCTGTGACTCACCGGCAAATGCGTCCCACAAGTTTTTTTCGGTCTGACTCATTACGGTTGTTCCTTTCATCAAAATGGTTTCTGGGTAAGGAGTGGGTCCATCGAAGCGATATAAATTATCCCCTAATAATCAATTTCTTGTCTCCGTGTCAAGGCACTGCCGCCGAATGCCGGCCGCGAAGCCGAAGCAAACGATTGTTTTGACAAGCGGGGCTGATGCCTTAAATTGTTTGCAGGCATCGGTCCGGTTATCACAAGCGGGGCATCCGCCCCGGCCGATGTTATTAGCAGTCTCTGAAATTAATCATTGTCCCACACGGGGAATGGGAGAAAACACGCGCTGTTAAGTAAAGACTTTAGTTTGATGGTTGATGTTGCTACAGGGTTCGAGGGGTCCAGGGGCCAAGGGTTCAAGGAAAGGCTCAAAGGGTCTTTTTCACTCGGCCTCTCGGCTCTTTGAATCCTCGAACCCCAAGCCTTCGGCTTCAGCCGAAGGCAGTGGACGAAAACGGTCGCCATGGTTCTATCCGAGACGCGTGTTCTCCAGGCCGCGATAGTGTCCGGCCTTCTCTTTCTTGTGAGCGTCGCCCCTGGCGCAGCGCTCGATGTGCACCACGATCTGCGGATCGTGCTGGATCCGTCCGCGAGCCGGCTCGAGGGGACCGACACCCTCACGATCGGGCCGGCCGCGCCGGCTGAGGTGGTGCTGGCTCTGACCGAAAAAGCGACCATACGCTCTGTGACGATCGACGGCAGACCGCAGGCCTATGTTTTTGCCAGCGGCCGTTTGCGCCTGAAACCGGCTCAAGACAAGACGACCGGCCCGCGTCACATCCGCCTGGCATACGCCGCGGTTTTCGACGACCCGGTCCCGGAGATGCCGGCCAATACCGATAACCCCGGCTACGGCGTCAGCGGCACGATCTCGTCCCGGGGCACTTTGCTGCTGTTTGGTGCCGGCTGGTATCCGCACCTCGCCGCCGACCGGACCACCTTCAGCCTGACGGTCGAAGCGCCGGCCGGGATAATTGCCGTTACCGCCGGACGAGCCCTGGGATATCACACCGCCGACGATAAAATGGTGTCATCGTGGGCGATCGATCATCCCGTCCGTGGCCTCTCGCTCTCCGCGGCCCGCTATCAGGTGCGGGAGGAGACCATCGGCCGGGTGACGGCGGCAACCTATTTACTGCCGCAGAGCGCCGACCTGTCCGCCGCGTACCTGGCTGCGACCGGCCGGTACCTGCGCCTGTACGAAGGTCTTTTCGGCCCTTACCCCTTCGAGAAGTTTGCGGTGGTGGAGAATTTTTTCCCGACCGGGTTCGGCTTCCCATCCTACACCCTGCTGGGCAGCCGGATCCTGCGGCTGCCTTTCATTCTCGATACCAGCCTGGGCCATGAAATCGCGCACTGCTGGTGGGGCAACGGCGTGTACGTGGACGGCGCCGGCGGCAATTGGTCCGAAGGTCTGACCACCTATGTTTCCGATTACCTTTACAAGGAGCGCGAATCCGGCCAGGCGGCGCGGGAGTACCGCCGGCAGATCCTGCGCAACTACGCCACGTTGGTGACGCCTGAAACCGACTTTCCGATCAGCCGGTTTCAAAGCCGCGTCGATCCCGTGACCAAGGTCATCGGCTACGACAAGTGCGCCATGGTCTTTCACATGCTGCGCCGCCGCCTGGGTGAGGAGGCCTTCTGGGGCGCCCTGCGGGACATCTATCAAAAATTTTTGTTCCAACCGGCGTCCTGGCAGCAATTGCGCGCGAGTTTCGAGAGCCGTTCGGGCGCGGACCTGGAACTTTTCTTCCGGCAATGGGTGGAACGCAGTGGGGCGCCCCTGCCGGCGCTGGAAGATGTCGCCGCCCGACCGACCGGCAGCGCATGGTCGGTGACGGGCGCCGTTTCACAAGCGGGTCCGGATTTTGCGTTCAGCGTGCCGCTGGAGCTGCAGGCCGACGCCGGCGCGGCGGTTGTTCGGGAGCTCGCGGTTGCCGAAAATAAGGTCCGTTTCGTGCTCGAAGCAACGGGCCGGCCCGCCGCGCTGACGGTCGATCCGGATTACGATCTCTTCAGAAGACTCTATCCGCCGGAAATTCCGCCCTCGATCAATGCCGTTAAAAGTGCGCCGGCCGTCACGGTCGTATTGGCCGCCGCTCTGGCGGACGATGTCAGGAAGGCGGCCGATACGCTGCTGCGGTCGCTGGGGGTGGAGAACTACCGGGTGGTGGTCGAGGATCGATTCGATGAGACCGCTGCCGCCCACAATGACCTCCTGCTGATCGGGCTGCCCGCCCGGGCCGACCTGTTGTCGGCGCTGGACGGGCGGGTGCGGCTGACCAAACGGTCGTTCGAGATAGAAGGCGCGGCCTTCAGCGACCCGGCCGATGCTTTTTTCGGCGTGTTCGAGCGACCCGGCCAGGCCCATCGGACGACCGCCCTTTTTTTCCCGCTCTCTTCCGAATTCGCGGACCTGGTGGCCCGCAAAATAACCCATTACGGATCGTACAGCTACCTGGCGTTCAGCCGGGGGCAGAACCGGATCAAGGGGGTCTGGCCCACGCTGGCCTCGCCCCTGATCCATCGCTGGGAGTCAGGCGAATCCCCGCGGCCGACCGGGCGGCCGGAAGAGACTCCTGTGGCCCTTCCGGGCGGGGCGACGCGTTAAGAAAAAGGGATCTCATTTTACTTTTACTCGATGGAGAAGCAATAACCGATGAGACAAATACTCTGTTCGGCGGCGCTGGCCGTTTTGCTGTTAGGCAGCGGCTGCGCGTCGAGTAACAAGAATGTCACCCAGCGGGTATACGATGTCGACCAGGAAATGGAAACCACGCTGGCCAAGGTGATTCCGCAGCTCAAGAATGATCGCATCGTTCTGGTCGGCGAGCACCACACCGACGAGAATCACCACCTCATGCAGCTTCAAGTGATCCGGCAGCTCCACGAGGCCGGTGTGAGGCTGGCGATCGGAATGGAGATGTTCCGCCGCGACAGCCAGCCGGACCTGGATCTGTGGGTGGCCGGAAAGATCGATGAACCGGCATTCGAGAAAATATACGATGCCAACTGGAGTTACCCGTGGCACCTGTATCGCCCGATCCTGCTGTATGCCAGGGAGAACCGGATTCCGGTCATCGGGCTGAATATTCCCGGCGCCATCACCCGCCAGGTGGCGCGCTCCGGCTACCAGTCTCTTTCCGAGGAACAACGGAGCGAACTGGGCCATGTCACCTGCCGGGTGGACAAAGACTATATGGATTTCATCCGCCAGGCATTCGGGGGGCATGCCCACGGGGACCTGAATTTCATTTACTTCTGCGAGGCCCAGATGGTCTGGGACACGGTTATGGCGGTCACGGCTCTCGATTACATCGAGCGGCATCCGGACACCGTCATGGTCATACTGGCCGGAACCGGCCACGTGCGCAAGCAGGCCATCGCCACCCAGATCCGTGATCGGGCGGCCGTTCCCTTATCGGTTTTTCTGCCGGAAGAGGCCGGCAGCATCGAGAAAGACCTTGTGGACCGCAAGGATGCCGACTATGTATGGCTGAGCCCCTGATGCTCGCGCGTCAGCCTCATGTCATGATGTCTTACTCAAGGAGCGGAAAAATAACCTTTAACTTCGGCTTTAGCCGAAGGTCGTTGATTTATCCGGTGATAAATGAATTTTTGCAGTCATTGCGGTGCGCCCGTGACCCTGCGGATTCCCGCGGGCGACGACCATTTGCGCTACACCTGTGACTCCTGCGGCGCGGTTCACTACCAGAACCCCAAGGTTGTCGTTGGCTGCATCCCCCACCGGCAGGGCAGGATCCTGCTCTGCCGCCGGGCGATCGAGCCGCGCTACGGGCGCTGGACGCTGCCGGCCGGCTACCTGGAAAACGGCGAGACCGTGGCGGATGGGGCGCGGCGTGAAACCCTGGAGGAAGCCGGCGCGGTGCTGCGCGAGTTGATTCCTTACGGATTGTACAACATCTGCCACGTCAACCAGGTTTACCTGATGTTTCGGGCGCACCTGGAAGAGCCGGAGTTTGCGCCCGGCAAGGAGAGCCTCGAGGTGCGGCTGTTTGAGGAGAGCGACATCCCGTGGGAGGACCTGGCCTTTCCGGTGATCGAACGGACCCTGGCGCGCTACGTCGCGGACCGGACGGGAGGAAGTTTTTTATTTCACATCGAGGATATCGTTCGTCGCATGGGCCGGCCGTCCGCCGAAAGCGGTTAGGCTTTTAGGCTTCAAGACGAAGATTTTGGCCGCGTTATCGGTCGTCGGCGCATGCCTTATGCAGCCTCCTTCCTCTGGCCTCGCCAAAATCTCCATCTCGCAGCCTAAAAGAGGCGGCTGGTTTCATCGGAGGCGAAGATTTTGGCGGCTGGTATCGGTCGTCGGCGTATTTCATACGAGAGTTCAAAGGATTCATAAAAGCCCTTTTTCCCTGAGGTCGTTCATCGACCGCTGTCCGATGTCGGCCACATGGCTCAGGGCGCGCGTCAGGTGGTAGCCGGCTTCCTGGGCGACGCCCGAATCGAGCATGACGAGCGCCAGATCGATGTTTTTCTCGACATCGCGCCAGGTCGCATCGGTGGTCACTTTCACCGATAGATGGACGTCCCTGAGCATCAATCCGATAAACACATGCGCTATTCGTTCGGCACTCTTGCGGTTCTTCTCCGGCAGTCCGCCGAGCACTTCCAGAGCCTGGGTCACCCAGATGATGCCGGATTTTATCTTTTCGCTTTGGCTGAAACCCAATATGGCTTCCTTGGTGTCCATTGCTCACCTGCTGCCTGCGGTTAAGGATTTGTAAAAACTTCGGTCACCTGATTGTGTAACGGTTATGAGATCATTTTTCAAGCCTCAAAAAATCTAAAAACGGAAGGGAAGCAAAACGCATGCACCTCTCTGGAAGCACGCCCGCATCCGATAGATACCGGCCATTGTTCATGCTGGCAGTGGCACTCCTGCTGCTGTCCTGTTCGACCGACGAACGGCCGCCCGCTGAGTCGTCGAAGAGCCAAACCGACGGCATCACCTTTTTCGACGTCGGCGCCGACACCGTTTTTTCGGACGCCCTGCGGGAGCGGTTGCGCAAAAGTCTCGGTCCCGATGCGATCGAATACCGCGGCACCATGAATCTGGCGTTCAACGAGAAAGGTTTTCTGCAGCGCCACTTTGCAGGCCTGGCTCAGTTGAACCAGAGATTGAACACGCCGCCGGGCGAACGGGTCGAACATGACACCGTCAAGCTCGTTTACCGCTACGCGGCCAGGGAAAACTTGCCCTTCAGTTATGTCGAGCTGGTCTTCTCGAACTCAACCGGCAAACCGCTTTACATTCAGATCCGTTCCCGCAAGGACCTGGCCGACATCATCCAAACCCTGGAAGCAAAATACGGCCCGCCGCAGGCGATCGATCAACCCGCCGACGCGGGACGCTATTTCTTCTGGACGGATCGTGGCGATGTGCTGCTGGTCGCCATCGTTCCGACCTGGCGCGGCGACCAGGAATCCCGCATGGTGATCTATTATGTCGACAATCTTGAAAAACTGATCGCGGCCGAAGAGAAGGAGCGCCGTGAAAAGGAAGAAGCCCGCCGCCGCGCCGGGGAAAAAATATTTTAGGCTTCAAGATGAAGATTTTGGCTGTGTTATCGGTCGTCGGCGTATGACCAATACAGCCTCCTCCCTCTTGCCTTGCCAAAATCTCCATCTTGAAGCCTAAATGTTCCGGGTTCTCCAGTTTCGAGTTTCAAGTTTCTCTTTTGGCTTTTTTCTCCTTTAATGCCGCGTGCGCGGCCGCCAGCCTTGCGATCGGCACCCTGAACGGCGAGCAGGACACGTACGTCAGGCCGAGTTCGTGACAGATCTGAATCGATTGGGGGTCCCCGCCGTGCTCGCCGCAGATGCCGCACTCCAGCTCCGGTTTGACGCTGCGGCCCTTCTTGATCGCGATGGCCATCAAGGCCGCGACGCCGTCCCGGTCTATGGTGGCAAAAGGATTGTTGGGCAGAATGCTCTGGTCGATATACTCGACCAGGAATCCGGACTCGGCATCGTCACGGGAGATGCCGAAGGTCGTCTGTGTCAAATCATTGGTGCCGAACGAGAAGAATTCGGCCTGTGAGGCGATCTGATCGGCCGTCAGGGCCGCCCGGGGAATCTCGATCATCGTGCCGAACTTGTAGTCGACCTCCAGGCCCTGCTCGGCCATCACTTTTCGGGCTTCCGCTTCCAGGAGTCCGCGCTGCACCTTGAGTTCGTTCACGTGGCTGGTGAGCGGGATCATCACTTCCGGATGGACCGCGATGCCCTCCCGGGCCACTTCGCAGGCCGCTTCGAAGACGGCCCGCACCTGCATGGAGGTCAATTCGGGGATGTGGATGCCCAGGCGCACGCCGCGCAGGCCGAGCATGGGGTTGGCTTCGCGGAGGCTTTCAACCCGCTTGAGCAGCATTTCCTTGGTGCGGACCTGCTCCAGCAGATCATCGATTTCCGACAGCGTGCCCGCATGCTGCAGACGGATTTTCAGATCGGTCAACTCGCCCATCAGCTCGACATGGCTGGGCAAAAACTCGTGCAACGGCGGATCGATCAGGCGCAAAATGACCGGCAGGCCGTCCATGGCCCTGAAGATCCCGGCGAAGTCCTCTCTTTGATAGGGCAGCAGGGCATCGAGAGCTTCTATCTGGTCAAGGTGCCGATCGGAGGTGATCATCTTCTGGACGATGGGCAGACGATCGGATTCGAAAAACATGTGTTCGGTGCGGCACAGGCCGATGCCCTGGGCCCCGTATTCGCGGGCGCGTTCGGCGTCACGGGGATAGTCGGCGTTGGCCCAGACGCCCAGGCGCCGGAACTCGTCGGCCCATGACAGCAGTTTCAGCAGCCAGGGGTCCTTGATGTCCGGCACCGAGGTGGCGATTTTCCCGAGATAGACCTCGCCCGACGAGCCGTCGACCGAGACCCAGTCGCCTTCATGGACGATCGTGTCATCGACGCTCATCCGGCGTTTGGTGAGGTCGATATTGAGCTTGGAGACCCCGACCACCGCCGGTTTACCGAATTGCCGGGCCACCAGGGCGGCGTGGCTGGTGCGGCCGCCGCGGCTGGTCAGAATGCCCTTGGCGGCCAGCATGCCATGCACGTCGTCCGGCTTGGTTTCCGGGCGCACCATGATGACCGGCTGGTTGTCCTTTTTGGCCCAGGCTTCGGCCAGGTCGGCGGTGAAGGCCACGATGCCGCAGGCGGCACCGGGCGACACATTGAGTCCGCGGGCGAGATATCTGCCGTCGGCGCGGGCGGCCCGGGTGGCTTCGGGATCGAACTGGGGGTGCATGAAAAAATCGACCTGCTCCGGGCTGACGCGCAGAATGGCTTCTTCGCGGCTGATCAGCTCTTCCTCGACCATGTCGACCGCAATGCGCACCGCGGCCTGGGCCGTGCGTTTGCCGTCGCGCGTCTGGAGCATCCAGAGTTTGCCGTGCTCGATGGTGAACTCGACATCCTGCATCTCGCGGTAGTGTTTTTCGAGGTTGCGGGTGATCGTCTCGAACTCGCCGTAAGCCGCCGGCATTTCGGTTTTAAGTTCCTTGAGGTCATTGGTCATCCGGATGCCGGCGACCACGTCCTCTCCCTGGGCGTTGGTCAGGTAGTCGCCTTCGAGCTGATGTTCACCCGTGGAACCGTTGCGGGTCATGGCCACCCCGGTGGCGCTGTCCGAGCCCATGTTGCCGAAAACCATGGTGACGATGCTCACGGCCGTGCCCAGGTCGTGCGCGATACCGGCCGCATTGCGGTAGTCGATCGCCCGTTTTCCGTTCCAGCTTTTAAAGACCGCTTCGGTGGCCAGCTTGAGCTGAACGTAGGGGTCGGTGGGAAAATCGTAATGGGTCTGGTGGCGATAGACCTCCTTGAAATCATGGACAACGCCTTTCCAATCCGCGGCCGTCAGTTCGGTGTCGGTTTGGACCCCGGCCTTGCGGCGGGCGGCGGTGAGGATATCCTCATAGATCTCGTCCGCCACGCCCATCACCACGCTGCCGAACATCTGGATCAACCGGCGATAGGCGTCGTATACGAAGCGCTCATCACCGGTCAGCGTCACCATTCCTTCCGCGGTTTCGTCGTTGAGCCCGAGGTTGAGCACGGTGTCCATCATGCCCGGCATGGAAAACTTGGCGCCGGAGCGGCAGGAGACCAGCAGCGGCTTTTCGGGATCGCCGAAGGTTTTGCCCACTGTTTTTTCCACCGCCAACAAGGCGTGAAGCTCCTGGTCCCACATGCCCTGCGGCAGGGTCCCGCCGCCGTCAAGATAAGCGATGCACGCTTCGGTCGTGACCGTAAAACCCGGCGGCACCGGTATTTTCAGCCGCGCCATTTCGGCCAGGTTGGCCCCTTTGCCGCCCAAAAGCCCCCGCACCTCGTCCCACTCTCCGCCGACATACGCCTGGGCCTGATCGACCTCGTCAAACAGGTATACCCACTTTTTGGTCATAATGAGCCTCGCCTCCCGCCGAGAAACGGTTTGTCATCCATGGAAAACAGCACTGATGGCCTCATTTCCGATTTTGAACAGAATTAGAGTGGATGGAAAAGGGTTGTCAAGACATAGTTCGCGTCCATCCATATATGGTTCATTTCCGCAATTTCTTGACAAGTGCGGATCGCTTTTCATATGACAGACCATCCATCTAATGGTTTTGGGGGTCGTGATGGCAAAAATAAATTTGACGCCAGGGAGAATGCGATGAAAGAGGTTGTGATTGCCGGGGCCTGCCGCACGGCTATCGGCGCCTTCGGGGGCTCGCTGCGCGACAGCCACGCCGCGAAAATCGCGCGGGTGACGATGCGGGAAGCCATCCGGCGCGCCGGCATCGAGCCGTCGCAGATCGATGATGTCCGCTACGGGTGTTGCCTGGAGCCTTCCGACGCCCTGAATGTCACGCGCGTCGCCGCGTTGCTGGCGGGGATTCCGGACACGGTTCCGGCCGTGACCATCAATCGGGTGTGCATCTCCGGCATGGAGGCGGTCGTCTCCGGGATGGCCATGATCCAGGCCGACATGGCCGATGTCGTCTTGGCCGGCGGCGTCGAGCACATGTCGGGCGTTGCCTACCAGGTTCCGGCCGCACGCTGGGGGTGCCGGCTGCAGGACCAGGTGTTTGTCGATGCCATGATTCGGGCGCTGCACTGCGGCTCGCACATCCTGCCGCATCCCGAGGATGGTCCAGTGGATGCCGACAAGCCGCCGCTGAGTTTGTTCAAGGGCAAACCCTACATCATGGGCCACACGGCCGAGTTCATCGCCCAGCACCTCGACATCAGCCGCGAAGAAATGGACGCGGTGGCGCTGCGGAGCCAGAACAACGCCGAAAGGGCCAATCGGGACGGGTCGTTTACCGCCGAAATCGTGCCCATGGAACTGCCGCAGAAAAAAGGCGCGCCGATTCTCTTCGCGCATGACGAGCATTTTCGGCCGGGCCTGACCCTGGAAGACCTCCAAAAGCTGCCGCCCGCCTTCGTGCCCAAGATCGGCAAGGTGACGGCCGGCAATTCCAGCGGCATCAACGACGGGTCGGCCGCCATGGTGGTCCTTTCCGCCCGAAGGGCTGCGGATCTCAACCTCCGGCCCCTGGCACGGATCAGGGCCGTGGGCCACGGCGCCTGCCATCCGTCGGTCATGGGTCTTTCGCCCGTGCCGGCCGTCAATGACCTGTTGCGCCGCAGCGGCTTTAAAATACCTGATTTCGACCTGGTGGAAATCAACGAGGCCTTCGCCGCCCAGTACATCGCCTGCGAACGCGAACTCGGGCTGAACCGCGAGATCACCAACGTGAATGGTTCGGGTATCGGCCTGGGGCACCCGGTCGGTGCGACCGGCGCCCGGATCATGGTGACCCTGATCCACGCCCTGCAACAGCGCGGCAAAACCCTGGGCCTGGCCACCCTGTGCGGTGGCGGCGGCGTGTCGATGGCCTGCGCGATTGAAATGATTTAGGCCGCCTGCGGCGGCCGGTTGGGTCAGTTAGGTCAGTTAAGTCAGTTGAGTCGGTTGGTTGGGAGTGCGTATTTAAATGCCGACGCAACCGTTTAAACGAAATACTGACCAAACTGACTTAACTGACCTAACTGACCCAACCGAAACGGAGGAACACATGATCGTCGGCATACTCAAGGAAATCAAGGCGGAAGAAAACCGGGTGTCCATGACACCGGCCGGTGTGGAAGTGATGATCCAGAACGGCCACAGCGTGCTGGTGGAAAAAGATGCCGGGGTCGGGAGCGGATTCGATAATTCGGACTACGCCCAGGCGGGCGCCAAAATCCTGAAAACGCCGGCGGAGATCTACGGCCAGGCGGAAATGGTCATGCATGTCAAGGAGCCGCTGCCGCCCGAGTACGACATGATCCGTGAGGACCAGATCGTCTTCACCTATCTGCACCTGGCGGCCGACAAGAAACTGACCCGCGCCCTGATAAAACGCCGCAGTATCAACATCGCCTATGAAACCATTCAAAAGCCCGACGGATCGCTGCCGCTGTTGACGCCCATGAGCGAAGTGGCCGGGCGCATGGCGATCCAGCAAGGGGCCAAATTTTTGGAGATGAGCAAGGGCGGCGAAGGCGTGCTTCTGGGCGGCGTGCCGGGCGTCGACCCCGGAACCGTTGTGATCATCGGCGGCGGAGTGGTCGGGACCAATGCCGCCAAGATGGCCTGCGGCCTGGGCGCCAAAGTCTACATCCTCGACATGCGCCTGAGCCGGCTGCGCTACCTGAGCGATGTCATGCCCCGCAACTGCATCCCGCTCATGTCGAGCCCGGTCAACATTCGCGAGTTGATCCAGGAAGCCGACGTCGTGGTGGGCGCCGTGCTGATCCCCGGCGCCAAGGCGCCCAAGCTGATCACCCGCGAGATGTTAAAAACCATGAAACGCGGTGCGGTGCTGGTGGACGTGGCCATCGACCAGGGCGGTTGTTTCGAAACCTCGAAGGCCACCACGCACGCCAATCCAACCTATGTTGTTGAGGGCGTGGTGCATTACTGCGTGGCCAACATGCCCGGAGCGGTGCCCAAGACATCGACCATGGCCCTGACCAATGCGACCCTGCCCTATGCGGTGGAGATCGCCGGCAAGGGCTGGAGCAACGCCTTCGCCAGCAATCCGGAAATCAAGTGCGGCGCCAACGTGGTGCGGGGCAAGGTGACCTACCAGGGCGTGGCCGAGGCCTTCGGCTTGAAGTACGAGCCGGTGGAGACGCTGATCTGACGGGACCTAATAAAGGTTAATTGCGATTTGGAATTTTTCACCGTTACACAATAGTGTCTTCTTCACTCAAACCGGATGCTTGCGGCCAACGGCAGGACTAAACGGTGAACCTAAATAATACTGGACCTGTGGCCGCCACCCCGCTCATCCGGGCCGAGATCGATCTCGATGCCCTTGCCGCCAATGTCCGCGAACTGCGGCGCGTCACGCGGGCCGCAGCGCGGCTGCTGGTGGCGGTCAAGGCCAATGCCTACGGCCACGGGCTTATTGACGTTGCGTGCCGGGCGCTGGAATGCGGCGCCGATGCCCTGGGGGTGGCGCGGCTGCCCGAGGCCCTTGGCCTGCGTGCGGCGGGCATCGCAGCGCCGGTGCTTATTTTCGGCTACACGCCGCCGGCCGATGTCGGTGACCTCCTGCGACACGATCTTATCCAGACCGTCTATTCTCCCGCAACTGCTCGGGCCTATGCCGAAAGAATCGGGGCCGATTCGCCGCGCCTTAAAGTCCATCTGAAAGTCGACACCGGTATGGGACGACTGGGCATCCTGCCGGACGCGCGCCGTTATGTGGCGCCGGGCATGGAGATCTCCGGCAGCGCCGTGCGGGAGGTTCTCGACATCGCCGGATGCAAGCGCTTGATGCTGGAAGGGATCTTCACCCATTTTGCCAGCGCCGACAGCGCCGACAAGAGCTTCGCGCAGGAGCAGTTCGAAATTTTCCTGGCGTTTCTCGACCGGCTGAAGCGCGCCGGCCTCGAATTCAAGGTCCGCCACGCGGCCAACAGCGGCGCCATCATCGACATGCCCCACACCCATCTGGACATGGTCCGCGCCGGCGTGTCGCTTTACGGAATGTATCCCTCGGAAGAGGTCGACAAGAGCAAAATCGACCTGGTGCCCGTCATGGCCTTGAAGGCCCGGATCGTCCACCTGAAAAAGGTCCCGGCCGGATTTCCCGTCAGCTACGGCATGACCCACACGACCGCCTCGCCGACCACCATCGCCACGATCCCCGTGGGCTACGCCGACGGGTTCAACCGCCGGCTGTCCAACCGCGGCCGCATGCTGGTCCGCGGCCAGGCGGCGCCGATCGTCGGCCGGGTCTGCATGGACCTGACCATGATCGATGTCGGCCACATCCCGGGCGTCGCCATGGAGGACGAGGTCGTGATCCTCGGCCGCCAGAAAAACGCGGTGATCACCGCCGAGGAGATCGCCGAGCTGCTGGGGACCATCAACTACGAAATCACCTCCGCCATCACCGCCCGCGTGCCGCGAATTTACCTGAAGAGTTGATTCCAGGTCATCGCATATGCCGACAGAATCGAGTCGAAACCGGAGCGCGACATCGCTGAAATCAATCACGATTCACGGTGTTGACGAACCTCTCGTCAAACTGATCAAGTCCAAGGCCAAAGAGGAGGGACTGAGCATCAACCAGACGATAAAAAATATTCTTGGGACGACGCTCGGAGTCAAGCCAAAAAATTATCTTGCCAATGCCAAGCGATTCGAGGAATTCTGCGGTATCTGGTCCAAAACCGAGGTGAAAGAATTCGATAAAAACACCGAGGCCTTGAGTAAGGTCGATTCCAAGGACTGGTCTTGAAAAAAGTCATTTCCAGTCAATTCAAGGCCTGCGTTTGTGGGATGTGGCCTGAAAATTCAGGCTTTCGGCCAATTGCAGGGAATCGAGGACCCGCAGCAGGGGATACAGGGGGTTGCGGCGGTAGGTGTTCAAGGTCTGCTCGTGGATCTCTTCCGACCACGACGCGGTGCAGTCCGACAGCAGCACCGCTTTGTAATCCCGGCACAGCGCATCCATGACGGTGGTGAGCACGCAGAAATTCGTGGCTATCCCGGCCACGGCGCACAGGGTGACATTCCTTTGCTTCAGCCAGGCATCCAGATGAGTATCGCAAAAGGCCGAAAACCTCGGCTTGGGCAGCCAGAGATCCTCGTCCCGACGGTCAAGCGCGTCGATGACCTCGGCGCCCCGACTTCCCGCCAGTGAGTGAGGTTTCATGCGGCCCTTGAAGATGAAATCCTGATTGTCGAACGCATCGGTCGCAAAGACGATGGGCCACCCCTGCTTCCGGAAAACCGCAATCAGCGCGTTGATGGGGGCCACAATCCTTCTGGCGAAGGGCGTGATGGGAAAATGGTTGGCGTCATCGAAATTGTCCTTGACCATGTCGATGATCAGCAGCGCCGGATGCTCGCCTTTATCCTGCATCATGTGACACCTTTCTGCTCTGTTTGTGACACAGCCTCCGGCCGGGTTGCCTGTTCTTTACAAATCAAGGTAAGCGTTCCAAAGGTACCGCATCTGCGATGTCGGGTGACGTGGCTAAGAATAGGCCGAGTCGTGGTCGGGGTGCAGTGAAATAAACCGCAGATATTATGCAATACATTTCTCGGTACCGCTGCAGGATTCAGCCACTTTAATTTTTAATGGGCGTCCAACTGGAGATTTTGGGGCACTTGAGGCACAGGGCCGTTTTTTCACCGGCATGAGGGTTCAATAAGACACTCTCGGCTATTTTAATACCGAGTCCATTTCCGATTTGAGACCCTCTGCGAGCCAATATCTCATGAGTGTTTGGTACGGAATAGACTTCATAGTGGAGAGCTTTTTAATCGCCTTAACTTGAAGTGGATCAACCTTGATCGTGATGTTTTTAAGTTTGCTTTTACGCTTGCCTGAAACTATATCCTCGCGCAGGTGTTCGTCTAAAACCAGATTGACCGGTTCATCTGAAATTTCATCCAGAATGTCGCGTTCATCATAATATTGGATCCAATTTTGTGGTTTCTGAGCCTGTTTGTTCATCCCTTCAACTATTCTCAATGCAGTTTTCCCGCTTGATAGTCATACAGAATTTGACCTTTCTCGAATATTCTGTCAAGAAAATAGTTGTTTATATTTTAATGGGCATTCCCCTGGAGGTTGATTCTGATGGAATCCACATATGATCTGAAAGCCTGGGAGCAGGAAACGACACTTGGTCGGCGGCTGTATATTTACAACTTCGGTATGAACGGAGCGGAGTTCGATGGATGGGAGCTGGCCGACACGTCAACGGCCAGCCATTCGCCCGGTGAGTCCGAAAAGATATTTTTGTGGAAGCGCGTAAACGGTGAGGGGCAACTCATTCAGGTGCGCGTGATTGAATGCGGATGTTGGCGAGATGCCCTTCAAGTTCATCACGACCAGTTGATGCGCTCCAATCGCCCCGACATCCCCCGCGGCGAAGGAAAAACAGCCGGTATCGGTGACATCCAGCATGTGGGGCAGGTGCCCTCCGGTGAAGTGGAAGCGCTGGTATTCACCCGCGGCAACCTCCAGATATCCGTCAGCAGCATGGGGTTTACCGCCGTGGATGTCTCCGAGCTCGCCCAGGCCCTGGATGATCTGTTGACCGGGCCGCCGGCCGGACCCAGCGAGTCCCTCACAGGGAAGGCCAGGAAAAAGGAGATGACGGTCCTCATCGACAAGCTGCCCGAACCGACCACAGAATCGGGGTGGACAAGGGTTCTCGCCCCGGACGGAGAAATCCTAAGAGAGGGCGACTCGCTTTACCTTCTTGAAGAAAAGGGCGGGGATCGGACAGTGGAGATGGTGAGGTACCGGCTGGAATAGTCGCACGAAAAACCCCAAACCGCACAAGGTGGGTTGGTATTTCCCGATAACGACGGTATTTTAAACCGTGAGCGGCAATAATCTTCGAATCTACCTTACCCCGACCCTCTCCATAAGAGAGAGGGAGCTTAAGGAAGTCGCAATCAATGGCCGTTCAAGGTATAGTAGTATGAAAATCAAAACATCCATCACACTTTCTGACGAACTCCTCAGGACTATCGACCTGTATCTTGGAGAGTACAAAAGCCGGTCGGAATTTCTGGAAACGGCGGCCCGAAAATTCATCCTCGAATTGGCACGAAATAAAACAGTGCGGCGTGATCTTGAAATAATCAATCGACGTGCGGATTCACTGAATGCCGAGGCTGAAGATGTGCTCGCTTATCAGGTTCCGCTGTGAGACGCGGCGAGTTGTACAGAGTCGTGCGGCCTACCTTTCGAGATCGCCCTTAAAATAGCACTGCTGCTTATCTTTGAAGAGTAATCCCCACCAAAAATCAGCCGCTGTTGGGCTTACCGCTGCCTTGCAGAAAGGCTTTGATCTGCGGAAATAATGCGCCGATGTTTTCCGGCGCGCTCCAGATGATGTCGCTGTCGGCCCGGAACCAGGTCAACTGGCGCTTGGCGAAGCGCCGGGTGTCGCGCTTCATGGTGCGCACGGCCTCCTCCCAGTTCAGGCGCCCGGCGATAAAGTCGATCATGTGCCGGTAGCCGAGAGACTGCATCGATTTCAGGTTCTCCCCGTATCCCTTTGCCAGCAGACTTCTGACTTCCTCCAGCAGTCCGGCGTGGATCATGGCGTCCACCCGGCGGTCGATGCGATCGTAAAGGGCGTGACGGTCCATTTCCAGACCGATTATAAAGGCCCTGAAAAAAGATTTCCTGAACCCGTGGCGGCGGTGGTGGTCCGTCAGCGGTTTTCCCGTGGCAGCGGCGGTTTCCAGCGCCCGGATGATGCGGAAGGTATCATTGGGATGGATACGGTCGGCCGCCGCCGCGTCGATGGCCGCCAGGCGCCGGTGGAGCGCCTCGGAACCGGACTCGGCCGCCTCTTCCCGGAGCAGACGTCGAACCGCCGAGTCGGGCCGCTCGGCGCGAAACAGGCCGTGGAGCAGGGCCTTGATGTAAAGTCCGGTGCCGCCGGCGGCGATGGGAACGGCGCCGCGCCGGCCGATGTCGGCGGCGATGGCGCGGGCCGCCTGCGAGAAGCGGGCCGCATCGAAATCTTCATCCGGGTCGAGGATATCGATCAGATGGTGCGGGGCGCGGTCCCGCTCCCGTGCGGTCGGCTTGGCGGTGCCGATGTCCATGAAGCGGTACACCTGCATGGAATCGGCACTGATGATCTCGCCGCCGAAGACCTCGGCGGCCGCAATCGCCGCCGCCGTCTTGCCGATGCCGGTGGGACCGCAGATAACCAGGAGAGGTGGCTTTCGCAAGTCGAATGGTTCCATTGAGGTCGCCCGACCGTTGGATCTGAAGCGCAGCGGACTGCACCTGGCAACTGGAAATCTGATACTGGACGCTTCTAGAGATGTCATCCAGTTTCAAGTTTCAGGTTTAAAGTTTATAGTATCAAGTCTCAAATAACAAAACCGGCACAGGTGAGAGCACTGCGCCGGTTTCTCGGTTCGGATAATCGTGAACGTGTGCTAACCGATCGTTTTTTTGACAATGCCGAGCAGCTTGTCGGCGTCAAACGGCTTGGCCAAAAACGCCACGGCATCCTTGATGGCATGGTCACCGTCGATACCGCTGATCACGATCACCGGCGTGTCGCGCAGGTCATTGTCCTGTCGCAGCCGACGGTAAAAGCGCGGACCCCATTCGCCGGGCATCTGTAGATCGAGGGTGATCAGATCCGGATTTTCTTTCCGAACCACCGCCAGGCCTTCCGAACTGCTGGAGGCCGCGCAGGTGTCATAGCCGTTATTCTGAAACAGTGCCGCAAGGTATTTTACGATAACGGGATCATCGTCGATAATTAGAATTTTTTTAGCCATGACCGACCGCCTTTCCCGGTTGTCTCGATGGATGACCGAAGGGCTCAGCTCTTCACATGGCATTCGCCGCACATCACCGGCCCCTTGTTTTGCTTCTGGTGGCACCCCATGCAGTTCATATGAAACGCCCGCATCAAACCCGGCTGATGGCCCTGCGCCTCTAACGTGTGGCAGTCCGAGCAGCGCTCGCCTTCGGAAGATTCGTCTTCCAACTTCTTGCCGTCTTCATAGACGTGATGGCATTGGTTGCACTGTTCGATTACGGCGGCCTCGTTGTGCTGGTCGTGAGGAAAAACTGACGGTGCGCGCCGCGGCCTGCTGAAGTCGCTGGTGTCGATATGGGTCATGTCTTCCTGCGAGTACGCCGTGACAACCACGACCAGGAAGACCGCCAGGATGGGCAGGATCATCATCGGGGCGCGTGTTTTCATATACTTCTCCTTGTGTGGTGTTGCGGGCTCACTCGAAAAACACCGTCATAAAGTATACGGTGATCCATCCTTACCTTTTTAGGTGCAATTAACAGCCATGCCTCTCGGGACGGCGAAAATACCACCTGCAGGGTAGGTTGGGTTGAGTGCAACGAAGCCCAACGGTAGATGTGGTACCTCCGTCGATGTTGGGTTTCGCGCTGCTCGCCCCAACCTGCGATACGACGATGCTTTTGCGTTAAACCTCGACTGCTCCAGGTTTTTCCATGAGTTCGTAGATCAGGTCGCCGAAAAATTTGATATCCAGCCCGATCTCGTAATGGTGGACGATATCGTGCAGCCCGCTGTGGCAGTTGTGGCAGGGGGCGACCATGGTGGCGGCGCCGCGGGCCTTGGCATCGAAGAGCTGTTCGGCTTTCACCCGATTGCCCTCGATGCGCTTCATTTTGAATGGCGGGCCGCAGTTGATGACTCCGCCGCCGGCGCAGCAGCAGTAGTTGTGCTCCCGGTTGGGGATCATCTCGACCACGTTGTCGCAGAGGGCATGCGCAACGTAGCGCGCCATCTCGTGCAGGCCGCCGCCGCGAACGACGTTGCAAGGGTCGTGCAGCGTAATCGGCTTGTCGTATTTGCGAATGATTTTGATCCGCCCCGACTTAAGCAGTTCGTAATAAAACTCGATGGCGTGCATGATCGGAATCGGCGGCATGCGCCAGCCCAGCCAGCGATTGCCCATGTCGTAAACCGAGCGGAACGCATGGCCGCACTCTCCCATGACAATGCGCTTGACCTTCAGGCGCATGGCGGTTTCGAAATGGGTGCGCTTGATGCGCCCCATCAGTTCGTTGTCGCCGGTGAACATCGCCATGTCGCTGTTGTCCCAGCCCATGCTGGCCGGCATGGTCCAGTCGACGCCGGCCACGTCCATGATCACGGCTGCCTGGTAGATCAGCTGGGCCTGGAACTTGGGCTCGGGGGCGATGACCGAGTACATGATCTCGGCCCCCTCCTTTTCAAGGGGAATCCGCAGGGTGGGGATTTCGGCCTGGGCCTCTTCTTCCTGCCACTGAAGGGTGTCGGGCCACTCGTCGCCCTTGACCCACATCTGGTTCATGGTCACCGAGTGGCTGTGCGCCGTGTCCTGGATGTACAAGGGGGTAACCCCCAGGCGATGGATGATGCGCCGCACCACACTCAAGATGTAGGCGATGTCGATGCCGAAGGGGCAGTACTGGGCGCAGCGTTTGCAGAGGTTGCATTCGGTGTGGGCGATTTCGGCGGCCCGTTTGATGAATTCGGCATCGACCTTGCCCTTTTTCTTCAGCATTTCCCACATCGTCTGCTTGACCTTGCCGACCGGCGAAAAAAGGGGATCGTTGTCGTGGGACAGGTAGTAGTGGCAGGCTTCCGAGCATAACCCGCAGTGGATGCAGGTTTCGACGTATGTCTTCAGGCGGGCGCCGGTTTCGCCCTCGATGACGCTGTTGATCACCTTCTCGATGCGATCGGGGGTCAGACGGGAAGCGCCGACCTCGATTCCCTCATCGACGATCTTTTTTTTCTGATCCTCGGGTATTTCCTTATTTTCCGCAGGTTCGGTCATTTTTATTTTCTCCCATTGTCATGAGGGGTCTTCATCAGACACCCGCCATAATGAAATTACCAGTCGCGGGCATGCCTGACCTTACCGAACTCGGAGCCCATATAGGCGCGGGTGAAAGGCGCAAAGAGCATGTGGCTCAGCCGGGTGAAGGGAATTGCGACCAGCATCACTTCTCCGGCCACCACGTGCAGGACCATCATCAGCGGGTAATTGAGCCACTGGTGGTACGCGATGATGCCGGTCACAAACGGCGCCGCCACGATGGCCAGGATCACGAAATCCGAGGCCGAGGTCACGTATTTGACTTCCGGCCGGGTCAGGCGTCGAATCAGAAAAAAAACGCAGCCGATGATGACTACCACGGTCAGGGCATCCGCCCACCCATCCGGCAGCGTCCACCAGCTGAGGTTCAGGGCCTGGTCCCATAAAATCACGTGCGCCAGCAGGAATACCGGCACCAGCACCAGGCCGAAGTGAAACGCGAACGTGACCACGGTCAGGACCGGGTGCCGGCGCCAGTTGACCGTACCAAAAGGAATGAGCCAATGAAAAATGGAGCGCAGGCTGTATTTCCAGCTCATGTAGGTGAAGATGAACGGCTCCTTTTCCTTGACGAGCATGAGCAACCGGATCACGCGCCAGAGGCAGCCGCCGAAAAACAGGATGAATGCCAGCCATGCCAGAGGACCGCTGACGAAGGTGTAGATTTCACGCATTATTGCGCCCTCCTAGCTTGCAAGATCGGTTACGGGGATGACGCGCCGATAATAGGAGCCGCCCTCGAGGGATTTCAGGAGGATTTTCCGGCCGTCGGGACTGAACACCGGGTCCCAGACGGCATCGCATCGATGTGACCACAGCCGGTCGTCGACGGCGATGGTATATGCGCCGTTGTGGTGCACCTTGGCGGCCATGTGTTCCGCGTTCGGGCTGAACACCGGCCTCCAAGCCATATCGAAGGCGTCTTTCCAGGCGCTGCCGTCGGCCACGATCCGGTATTTCCCGTCGTGTTTGGCGACCGCCGCGATGCGGCTGCCATCGGGGCTGAAGGTCAGATCGGTGACCATTTCGTTGAAGACAGCCGACCAGGGACTGGCGTCCACGGCCACCGTCCACTGGCCGTATTTGACGGCGACGATGGCCGCCAGCCGGCTGCCGTCGGGGCTGAACAACTGATGCCAGAGCTGGACAAACCGGCGGTCCCACAGCAATTGACCGTCTTCGGCCAGGGCCCACTTGCCCGCGATTCTGACCGGTGCGATGACCGATGGCCGTTGCGGGTGGAAGACAGGTTCCCAGACGCTGCCGAACGTCTTGTCCCACGGCCGGCCGTCGACCGCGATGGTGTAGTCGTAGAGGTTTAGCCGCACCTCGGCCGCCAAGTGTTTTCCGTCCGGGCTGATGGCCAGGTTCCAGACATTGACGAAGCGGGTGGCCCAGGCCTTGCCGTCCAGCGCGGCCGAAAAGGTGCCTTCCTGGAACTTGTGCACTTCCCCGGAGTCCGCCGGGCTCACCTGAACGGCCGCCGCGGTTTTTTCGCCGTCCGGGCTCAGCGCAAAATAGGTGATGTTGCTGTAGGTATCCTCCCAAGGCGTGTCGTTCAGGGCCATGCCGTACTTCATATCCTGCTGAAATCCGACGGCGATGTGGCGGCCGTCCGCGCCGTAGATCGGATTCCAGACGTAGCCGAATTTGTTTTCCCACGGCGTGCCGTCATCGGCCATGGTCCACTCGCCCATTTCCGAGACGATGGCGGTCGGGCGGCCGGAGGGCGTAAAGCGCAGGTGCCAGATCTTATCGAAGACGGCTTCCCAGGCATCACCGTTGACGCACACGCTGAACTGGCCTTCATCGATATTAACGATGGCGGCGATTTTTTCGCCGTCGGGGCTTACATAAGGCTCCTCGACCCAGCGAAAATTCTCCTTCCAAGCGTCGAAAGGAATCCGTTTCTCACCGGTTTCCCAGTCCCAGCCTTTTTCTTCGGCCATTTGCCCTCCTTTGCCTCGATATTTCCTTTTTTGCGGTGGCCCTTTCATGTGCGTCATCCTCTATATAAAATTATTTTTCAAAATGCAATTAATTGCGTCGACGGGACAGAAACCCATCGGCCGTTTGTGTTTCACACCGCCGGCCGATTACCGAACACATCCGGTCGGCCTGGTTTCCGCTATGCCATGGGATGACACCCGGACGACCGGTGTGCCTTCCCTCACTTGGTGTCGCACAGTGCCTGACGGTCTCACTTCTTGCAATCATCGCAGCAGACATGCTACGCCTGTCAGCATGCCCCATCGCGGCGGACCCGGTCGGGGGACGACATTCATACAAGGGAGAGGCGGAAATGAAAATAGCGGTGGTGGGCGGCGGCGAGCGTTGCCAACGGTTGATGGAACTTTTCGAAAGCCACCATTTTGAAGAGGTTCACCCGCAGGTGATCGCGGTGGCCGATCTGAACCCGGACGCCCCCGGGTATCTCAAGGCGCAACAGCAGGACCTGTTCGTTACGAACGACTACAACGATATTTTCAAACTGGGCGACGTCGATCTGATCATCGAAATGACCGGCAGCATGGACATCTACAACGATATCCTGCGGAAAAAAGCTTTCGACGTGCGCGCCATCGCCTCCCTGACGGCCCACCTCTTCTGGGAGATCGCGCGCGTCTCGAGCCTGCAGCAACGGTGCAGCGAGAAACTCGCGGAAACGCGGGCCATGTATCGCACGGTCATCAACGAGCTGATTCAGGAAGACATCCTGGTGATCGGGGCCGATTACCGCATCCTCGATGTCAATGACAGTCTCCTGGCCAAGCTGGGCCTCGAGCGGCATGCGGTGATCGGCCGCTATTGTTACGAAATCACCCACCGCCGCCATCAGCCCTGTTCGGGGGACCAGCACCCATGTCCGCTGATTCAAACCCTCAAAACCGAAAAACCCTCTCAAACCACCCATATTCACCAGGACAAGGACAACCGTGAAATTTTCTATTCGATCTCGACCTATCCTCTGGTCGAAGGCGGCAGGGTCGCCGGGGCGATCGAAATCTCGCGCGACATCACCCGGGACATGAACGTTCAGAAGGTCATGATGCAGCAGGAGAAACTGGCTTCCATCGGGCGGCTCTCGGCCGGGGTCGCCCACGAGATCAACAATCCCCTGACAACGATTTTGACCACCGCCATGCTGCTGCTCGAGGACCTGGCGCCGCAGGACCCGCTGCAGACGGAACTGGAAACGATCTCGAGCGAGGCCTTGCGCTGCCGCAAAATCGTGGCCAGCCTGCTCGATTTCGCGCGCCAGAAGACCCCCAGGAAAGAATTGAAGGATCTGAACAACATCATCGAGGAAACCGTTACGTTGATCAACAAGCAGGCCGCTTTCAAGGACATCCGTCTCGAAAAACACCTCCAGGAGGGTATCCCCCGAGTCCAGGTGGACAAGGACCAGGTGCAGCAGGCCTTGATCAACCTGGCCATCAACGCCATCGAAGCGACCGGGGCCGGCGGCCGTGTGGCCTTTTCTTCCCGTTATATCCCCAAGGGCCGGCTGGTGGAAATAGCGGTGAGCGACACCGGCGGCGGCATCGCGCCCGATATTCTGGACAAGATTATCGATCCGTTTTTCACCACCAAGGAAACCGGCAGTGGCTTGGGGTTGTCCATCACCCACGGCATCCTCGAGCAGCACGGGGGCACCCTGGACGTGATGACCGAACCCGGCAAGGGCGCCTGTTTTTTCCTACGGTTTCCGGTGGACCACGGGGGGCCAGATGGGCGCTGACCGCGGCCGGCGGCCGGCCCGTGTGCTGATTGTCGATGACGAGGAAAAGATCTGCCGGAACTGCGTCAAGATCCTGTCGCGGATGGATTGTGCGGCCGAGTATACCCTCAATGGCTACGATGCCCTGAAACGGCTGGAAAGCGAGGCCTACGATCTGGTCATCACCGACCTGAAAATGAGCAGCCTCGGCGGCATGGAGGTTTTGCGCCGCGTCAAGCAGGTTTACCCCTCAACGGTTGTGATCGTTATCACGGGATATTCAACCGTCTCGTCGGCGGTGGAGGTCATGAAATCGGGCGCTTTCGACTACCTGCCCAAGCCCTTTACCCCCCATGAACTCAGGGCGGTGGTCATGCAGGCGCTGGCAGAAAGAGACCTGCGCCGGCAGAATACGGAATTGATCGCGCAACAAAAGAGCCGGCGAACCCTATCTCATCAGCTCGTGGGCCGCAGCGCCAAAATCAAAAAAGTGGTCCAGATGGTGGAAAAGGTGGCGGCCACCGATGCAACGGTGCTGATTTACGGGGAAAGCGGCACCGGCAAGGAGCTGGTGGCCCGCGCCGTGCATGCCAACAGCCTCAGGAAAGACCGCGTGTTTTTTGCGGTCGACTGCGGCACGCTGTCCGGCGAACTTCTTGAAAGTGAACTCTTTGGACACGTGAAAGGGGCTTATACCGGCGCCCACCAGGAAAAAGATGGCCTGTTCAAGCGGGCCGACGGCGGAACGGTTTTTCTGGACGAGATCGGCAACATCAGCCTGGAGGTTCAGGCCAAATTGCTTCGTTTTCTCGAGAGCCGTGAATTCATTCCGCTCGGGGGAACCAGTGTCGAAAAGGTCGATATCCGGCTTGTTTTCGCCACCAACCGCCATCTCAAGGACCTGGTCGACAGCCGCGAGTTTCGGGAGGATTTCTACTATCGGATTTACGTCTATCCTATTTTCCTGCCGCCCCTGCGGGAAAGAAAAACCGACATTCTGCCCATCGCCTACCATTTCCTGCATCAGTTCGGCCGGCGCCTCGGTAAACACATCATCGGTTTCGACGAAGACGCCGTTCAGCGGCTGACCCTCTTCGACTGGCCCGGAAATGTGCGCCAGCTGCGCAACGTCGTCGAGCGGGCCGTTATATTAGGTGACTCTGACCACATTACCGTCAAAGAGCTGTCTATCCTGAGTCATGACCAGAGTTTCGATGAACTGATTGCCGCCGTTCCCGCCACCAACGAGGAATTGAAGCGGGTCAAGAAGGAGATCCGCAAAAAAGCGACCGACCGGATCGAAGCCGATTTCGTGCGCGGCGCTCTGGACAGATGCGACGGGAACGTCACGCGCGCCGCCCGCGAAACCGGCCTGCAGCGAACCAATTTTCAGGGCATGATGAAAAAGCACGGCATCCAAAGATTTCCCCGTAAAAAATCCCGCTGACCCGGCCGGATATCGTCTCATTTTCCCCTCATACACTGTATATTTTATTCATAGCGACCCGGTTTTCGGTCCCTATAAGGTGTTCTGTGGCGCCCCAATCGACCGAACGCCCGGCATTGCGGCGTTTAATAGAAAAACCGGCGGCAGTGGACAGGGGCGCCGGGGAGGAAGGGATATGTATGAAATAATCATACGTTTTTAGCGCAGCAAAATGGTTCTAAACGATAAAACCATATGATTTAAGTAACTTAGAATATTTAATTTTTCTGGCACATTCTCTGCAATCTCCCGGGGGCACCAAAGGTAAAAACCTAAGATCGAGTTAAAGGATTGGAAACGAGGGGAGGGCAAAATGGAATCAACGACAAAAATTCTCGTGGTCGATGACGAAAAGAGCATTGGCCAGAACGTCGAAAAAATCCTTAAGAAAGGCAATTTCGAGGTCACCCAGGCCGTCAGCGCTCAGGAGGCGCTGGAGAAAATGGCGCAAGACTCCTTCGCGCTCCTGATTTCCGATATCGTCATGCCGGGCCGAAACGGCCTGGAGCTTCTCAAGCTGGTCAAAAAGGAGTGGCCCCTGACCAAAGCGATCATGATGACCGCCTATGCCTCCACGGACACGGCCATGAAGGCGATCCGCCTCGGGGCGCTCGACTACATTCCCAAGCCGTTTACCCCCGATGAAATGCGCACGACGGTCGACAGGGCGCTCAGCGGCGTGCTGACCGAGACGGCCGTGGCACCGGAAGAACGCGAGTCCATCGACGTCATCGACATCGATTTGCCATTCGAGGCCCGGGAAGTCGCCGAGCAGGTCGGCGAAGAGTATATGAACATGCTCGGACGCTCGGATATGCCGATTGTCGAGGTCAAGATATCCAAACCGCTTGAAAACTTCTGCGACGTCGGCAGCATGGCGTGCGACATTTTCAAAAAGTTGGGAGTCACTTGCAAGGTCGGGACCAAGTCCGGCGCTTGTCCCCAGAAAAAGGCCAAAAAGGCCGGAAAACAAGCGTCGCGCTCAAAAGGCGACCCGAAAAAATTGATCGGGATCGATATGCCCTTCGACTATGAAGAGGTGTCGGCTGTCACCGGGCCCGAGTATGTCCGGGCCCTCGATGGTGAAGGGGTCGCCTTTGTCCCTTACGAGGAATTGAAACAACATGTGGCCCGCCTGATGCAAAAAGGCCGCATCGATGTCGATATGCCCTTTGATCGCGATGAAGTGGCGGCCACCACCGGCGAAAAATACACCGAGCAGTTGACGAGATCCGATGTGCCGGTCGTTGAAATCATCGCCGACCAACCCCTGGAAAATTTCTGCGAGGTCGGCGGCATGGTGTGCGACATTTTCAAAAAGCTGGGGGCGACCTGCAAGGCCGGCACCAAGAGCGGCGCGTGTCCGCAGAAAAAGGCCAAGAGAACCCGCGGTGCCGACCTCACGCCGGCACGGGACTTGACCAGGCTCATCAGCATCGATCAGCCGTTCGATTACGACCAGGTCGTGGCCGCGACCGGGGCCGAGTTTGCCGACCACCTGGTTCATGACGACACCGTCATGGTGCCCTATGATGAGGTCAAGGCCAACGTGGCCCGGCTCGATGCGGAGATGGCCGACCGTGCGGTCGCACGGAAAAGGTCCGCGGCCGACGGCCTGCAGGTGCTGGTGATCGACGACGAGGTGGCGGTCAACAACAACATCCGCAAGATTTTGAACAAAAAAGGGTATCGGATCGACCAGGCCACCAGCAAGGCGGAAGCTCTCGAAAAGATCGAAGGGCAAGATTACCGGCTGGTGCTGCTGGATCTTAAAATGCCGGGCGTCAATGGTCTCGAACTCCTGGAGGCGATCCGCAACGTTCAGCCCCAGGCGCGGGTGATCATCATCACCGGCTACGCGAGCATCGAAACCGCCGTCGACACCGCCCGCATGGGCGCTGTGGATTACGTGCCCAAGCCCTTCACGCCGGACGAAATCCGGAGCGCCACCGATAACGCCCTCCGCCTGGCCGCTTGAGGCATCGTCTCCCGATGGGGCACGGCGCGCCGTGCCCCTGCAGACATCCCACTAAATATCACCCGGTCCGACCTTTGGACCGGGTGACCTTTTTCGAGCCCTTCGGTATGGACCCTTCGATCTGATTGAAAGGGCAGGCACATAGGCCAACCCCTACGGCCTTGTTGGTTAACGGTGCTCGACAAACCCGAGACACCTATAAACCTCGACAAACCCCACCGACGCAGCATTATCCAACCGACCAAACCGACTAAACCGACTAAACTGACCAAACCGACCCAACTGACCAAACCGCCCTATTTTTAGGGTTGCATCGGTCATTAATTATGAGTATATTCCCATAACATTTCGACACCGCAACTTTGGAAGACCGAAATTCGTTGACAAGATCCGGTTCACTCTATACAAAACTACTTTTGTTTTTTTGGCTTTAACGCCCATCGACAAATCGATCGGATCACGGCGCATTGCGAGGCGCCATCATCAGGAGACAGTTATCATGGCACACGATGTCAAGGGGTCGGTGCTGGTTGTCGGCGGTGGTATCGCCGGGATGCAATCGGCGCTCGATCTCGCCAACTCAGGGTATTACGTTTACCTGCTCGAAAAATCTCCGTCCATCGGCGGCGTCATGTCCCAACTGGACAAGACCTTTCCCACCAACGACTGCGCCATGTGAATTATCTCGCCCAAACTGGTCGAGGTCGGCCGGCACATGAACATCGAGTTGATCACTTACGCGGATCTTGAATCGGTGGCGGGCACGCCCGGCAATTTCAAGGTCAAAGTCAGAAAAAGAGCCCGGTACATCCGGGAGGACCTGTGCACCGGGTGCGGCGCCTGCGTCGAAAACTGTCCGGTGGTTCAGGAGCAGGTCCCGGTGTCCGATCCGGTATCTTTTTAAGACGAGCGGACCACATGTTAAACCAACCGATATGACAGCAGGAGTTTGGTGAATGAGTGTCGCCCAGGTGTTAGAAAAACAACCCGTCGATGACATCGACTTCATGGAATTGGACCGGATAATCGAGGAGGATTTCGGCAACGACAAAGAAAACCTGATCATGATCCTTCAGGCCATCCAGAAACAGTTCAATTACCTGCCCCGGCCGGCACTCAAGTATCTGGCCACCAAGATCGGGATGCCGCTGAGTAAAATATACGGCGTGGCCACTTTTTACAGCACCTTCAGCCTCGAACCGCGCGGCCGCAATATCATTTCGATTTGTCTGGGAACCGCCTGCCACGTGCGGGGTGCCGAACGGGTGCGCGAAAGAATCCACGACTCCCTGGCGATCTGCGACGGCGAAACAACCCCGGATATGCGCTTTACCCTGGAATCGGTGCGCTGTATCGGGTGTTGCAGCCTGGGACCGGTCGTCAAGATCAATGAGGACATGCACGCCCGGATCGAATCGGACAAGATCGGTAAAATTCTGGAGCAATACAAATAGAGCGGATATGGGGCACAGACGATGAAAATCCAGTCGATCGCTGACTTAGAACAAATCAGCCGGGAATACGGCCGGAAGATTTACGCGCCCGATGACCTGAAGGTCAATATCGGGATGGCCTCCTGCGGGATCGCCGCCGGGGCGCAGGCGGCCTATGAAACCGCCGTCGAGGAATATTCCGGCAAAAACGGCGTGGACATCTGCAAGACCGGGTGCATCGGCTTCTGTGAAGTCGAGCCGCTCGTGGAAGTCCTGGCGGCCGGCAAACCCCGCATCATTTACAAAAAGGTGACGGCGGACAAGATCAAAAAGGTCATCGAAGGATACAAGGCCAATGATTTCGACCTGAAGATGATCCTGGGCCAGATGAAGGACCCGCGCAGTCTCCTGGAAACCGAGGTGGCCAATCCGCTCGATGGCGTCGAGCCGATCGATGGCATCCCCGTTTTGGAAGGAATTTCTTTTTACGGTGACCAGGTCAAGGTGGCGATGCGCAACTGCGGGTACATCAATCCGGACGCCATCGAAGAATATATCGCCCGCAAGGGCTACGTCGCGTTTCTCAAGGCCCTCAAGGACATGCAGCCGTCCAATATCATCGACGTCATCAAAGCTTCGGGTTTGAGGGGCCGGGGCGGCGGCGGATTTCCGACCGGAATCAAATGGGCCACCTGCGCCAAGCACACGGGCGACCGGATGATCATCTGCAACGCCGACGAAGGCGATCCCGGCGCTTACATGGACCGCAGCATTCTGGAAGGCGATCCGCACAGCGTCCTCGAAGGCATGCTGATCGCGGCGGTGGCTATTGGATCACACCAGGGCTTCATCTACGTCAGAAACGAATATCCGCTGGCGGTCAAGCGCCTGGTGACGGCCATCAAGCAGGCCAAGGAGCGCGGCTTGCTGGGCCAAAATATCGCCGGGACCGATTTCTCGTTTGACATCAAGATCTCCACCGGCGCCGGGGCCTTTGTCTGCGGAGAGTCCACGGCCCTGATGGCCTCGCTCGAAGGCAACGTGGGCCGGCCGCGGGCCAAATATGTCCACACGGTCGAAAAAGGCTTTCGCGACCAGCCCTCGAACCTGAACAATGTGGAAACCTATGCGAATGTACCGGCTATTCTCCTCAAGGGGGCCAAGTGGTACGGCCAGATGGGGACCGAACACAGCAAGGGGACCAAGGTGTTCAGCTTGGTCGGGAAAATTAAAAACACCGGGTTGGTCGAAGTTCCCATGGGCATTTCCCTGCGCGATATCGTCTTTAAAATCGGCGGCGGCGTACCCAAGAAGAAAAAGTTCAAGGCCGTGCAGACCGGTGGGCCCTCCGGCGGCTGCATTCCGGAACGCTTCCTCGATTTACCGGTCGACTATCAGAAGCTCACCGAGGTGGGATCCATCATGGGCTCCGGCGGCATGATCGTGATGGACCAGGACACCTGCATGGTGGATGTGGCCCGCTATTTCGTCGATTTTCTCAAAGAGGAATCCTGCGGTCAGTGCAATCCCTGCCGTGAGGGGCTCAAGCAGATGCTGGAGATCCTGACCCGCATCTGCGGCGGCGGCGGCATCGATGAGGACATTCCCCTGCTGGAGGAATTAGGGGTGATGATGCAGCGGTTTTCCTTGTGCGGGTTGGGGACCTCGGCCGCCAACCCGGTCCTGACGACCCTGCTTTACTTCCGGGACGAATACGAGAAGCACATCCGCGAAAAAAAATGTCCGGCCGGCGTCTGCAAGGCGCTGTACCATTACGAGATCGACGATGATGCCTGCACCGGCTGCCAGGTCTGTTTCCGGAAATGCCCTCAGGATGCGATTGCCGGTGAGAAGAAAAAGCCCCACGCCATCGACCAGCAAAAATGCATCAAATGCGGCATTTGTTACGACGCCTGCAAGTTTGATGCGGTCAAGATCCGTTAATACAAGGAAATACCGACAATGATAACTTTCAAGTTGAACGGTCAGACAGTTCAAGGCGAAGAAGGTCAATACATTCTTCAGGTGGCCGAAAAGTACGGGGTCGACATCCCGACGCTGTGCTACCACAAGGCGCTGGAGCCCGCCGGCATGTGCCGCCTGTGCACGGTCGAATTGTTCGACGGCCGCCGGAGCCGCTATGTCACCGCCTGCAACTACCCGATCTGGGAGGGCATGGAGGTTCGCACCGACAGCGAGGGCGTCCATCAGGGCCGCAAACTGATTGTCGAATTGCTGCTGGCCCGCTGTCCCGAAGTGCCGCTGCTGCAGAAGCTGGCCAAGAAATACGGCATCGACAAGTCCCGCTTCAAAAACGAGGACGACACCTGCATCCTGTGCGGTTTGTGTACCCGCACCTGCGAGCGCATCGGCGCCAACGCCATCAGCCTGACCGGTCGCGGGGTCGAGATGGAGGTCGGCACGCCTTACGCCGACAACACGGATGCCTGCATCGCCTGCGGGGCCTGCGCCTTTGTTTGCCCCACCGGCCACATCACCCTCGACCGGGTCAACCGGCAACACACCCAAAAGCCGACCCGGCCGATTGCCTCCGAATACGAAATGGGGCTCAAGGGCCGCAAACCGGTCTACGTTCCCTATGCCCAGGCGGTGCCCAATACGCCGGCCATCGATGACAGCGTGTGCGTCCATTTCAAGACCGGCGGGTGTAAAATCTGCGCCGAATTTTGCGGTGTCAACGCGATCGATCACAGCATGCAGGATGAGATCCTCGAACTCGATGTCGGCGCGATCGTCCTGGCGCCGGGCTTCAAACCCTTCGACCCCTCCAAGTTCGACGCCTACAATTACGCCCGGCACCCCAACGTGATCACCTCGATGGAAATGGAGCGCTACCTGTCGGCCTCCGGTCCCACGGCCGGTCACCTCGTGCGGCCTTCCGACCACAAGGAGCCCAAGAAGATCGCCTGGTTTCAGTGCGTCGGCTCCCGCGACCTGAACCGTTGTGATAACGCCTACTGTTCATCGGTGTGCTGCATGTACGCCATCAAGGAAGCCGTCATCGCCAAGGAGCACGGCGGCAGCGATTTGGACTGCGCCATCTTTTTCATGGACATGCGGACCCCCGGCAAGGATTTCGAGCGATTTTACGACGGCGCCCGCGACAAACACGGCGTGCGCTTTATCCGCAGCCGTGTTCACACCGTCGATCCGGTGGCCGGCAGCGGCGACCTCGAGCTGCGCTACGTGACCGAGGGCGGCGAGATGGTGACCGAGACCTTCGACATGGTGGTGCTCTCGATCGGCATGGAGGTCGCGCCCGAAGCCGTGGCCATGGCTCAAAAGCTGGGGGTCGAGTTGACCGAAGGGCACTTTTGCAAGACCGATACCTTCGAGCCGGTGGCCACCTCACGGGAAGGGATTTTCGTTTGCGGCGCCTTCCAGGGCCCGAAGGACATTCCGCAGTCGGTCGTGGACGCCAGCGCGGCGGCCGGTGCGGCCGGCGAGATCCTGGCATCGGCGCGTTTCAGCGCCACCAAGACCAAGGAAGAGATTCCGGAGACCAACGTCACGGGCGAGCGCCCCCGCATCGGTGTGTTTGTCTGCCGTTGCGGCATCAATATCGCCGGGGTGGTCGATGTGCCGGCCGTCAGGGACTACGCCAAAACGCTGCCCTACGTCGAGTTCGTGGCCGACAATTTGTATTCCTGCTCGCAGGACACCCAGGAGACGATGGCCTCGATTATCAAGCGCGAAAACCTCAACC
This sequence comes from uncultured delta proteobacterium, assembly GCA_963779885.1. Lineage (GTDB taxonomy): Bacteria > Desulfobacterota > Desulfobacteria > Desulfobacterales > SG8-13 > JARFQH01. The sequence continues at coordinate 43,226 of CAWAAN010000013.1, forward strand.
GGGTGGTGGTGGCGGCCTGCACGCCCAAAACCCACGAACCGCTGTTCCAGGAGACCCTGATCAACGCCGGCCTCAACAAGTATCTGTTCGAGATGTCCAACATCCGCAATCACGATTCCTGGGTGCACAAGAACAACCCGGAACTGGCCACCCGCAAAGCCAAGGACCTGGTGCGCATGGCGGTGGCCAAGGTGGCGTTGATGGAGCCGCTCAAAGAGGCCGAACTCGACATCGCGCCGGCCGCCATGGTGCTGGGCGGCGGGGTGGCCGGCATGACGGTGGCGCGCAGCCTGGCCCGCCAGGGCTACCAAACGCACCTGATCGAAAAAAGCGACCGGCTCGGCGGGCAGGCGCTCAATCTTTACCACACGGCGCAGGGCGAAGCGGTTCAGGAAAAACTCGCGCGCCTCATCGGCAATGTTCAGAACCAGGAAAACCTGCAGGTGCACCTGAATACGGCATTGAAAACCGTCGAGGGGTTTGTGGGCAACTTCAAGTCTCTGCTGACCACCGCCGGCCGCGAAGAGAGCCTGACATACGGTGTGGCCGTTCTGGCCACCGGCGCCAGCCCTCTCAAACCCGATGAGTACGGGTACGGCGACGATCCGCGCATCCTGACGAGCCTCGATCTGGACCGCCGTTTCATCGAAAACGATCCGCTCATCGACAAGCTCGAAACGGCGGTCTTCATCCAGTGCGTCGGTTCGCGCGAACCCCAGCGGCCATACTGTTCCCGGGTCTGCTGCACCCATTCGGTCGAAAACGCCCTGGAGTTCAAGAAGCGTAACCCGGACATGCGCGTTTTTATTCTCTACCGGGACCTGCGCACCTACGGCGAGCGCGAGTATCTTTACAAAAAGGCGCGTGAAGCCGGCATCATTTTCATTCGCTTCACTCTCGATCGCAAGCCGAAAGTCAGCCTGACCGACGAGAAACTACACGTCGAGGTGACCGACCATGTCCTGGGACAGCCAATCGATATCGCCACCGATCTGGTCGTCCTGGCCTCGGCCATCATTCCGGCCGGCGATGAAAAATTGGCCCAGTTCTTCAAGGTGCCGATGAACGATGACGGCTTTTTCGTGGAGAAACACGCCAAACTGGGTCCGTCGGAGTTCGCCACCGACGGCGTGTTCCTGTGTGGCATGGCCCACTACCCGAAACCGATCGACGAGTCCGTGGCCCAAGGCCGGGCGGCGGCCTCGCGTGCCCTGACCCTGCTGGCCCAGAAAACGATCCACACCAGCGGCACCGTGGCGCGGACCGATCCGTTCATGTGCAGCCGCTGCGGCGTGTGCGTTGCCATCTGCCCGTATTCGGCGCCCTTTTTCACCGAAACCGGCCCGAATGCCGGCAAGGCCGAGATCAATCCGGTCCTGTGCAAGGGCTGCGGGTTGTGCGTGGCCTCCTGCCGCTCCGGGGCCATCCATTTGAAGGGCTTCGACAACAACCAGATTTTTGCGCAGCTCTTCTCACTGAGCGAAGAGGTGGGGTAGTGTCCATCCATAAATGGTCTTTTTTACGCTGGGCGGTCGATCGTAGCGGGTTTCCGGCTGCGGTCGGACTTAAAGTACGCCTCACCGCAAACCCTTGTGCGGCCTTGCCCAGCGAACAACTCCACATTTATGAATTGGACAATCAACAATGTCTTCAAAAATTTGCGGATGCGCACCAGCGGGTAGGCATCCATAAATCCTTAGCCCTGTGGAGTGATTATGTCCGAGTGGGAACCGAAAATCGTCGCTTTTTTATGCAACTGGTGCAGTTATGGGGCCGCGGATCTGGCCGGTGTCAGCCGCATGGAGTATCCACCCAACATCCGCGTGATCCGCATTCCCTGCACCGGGCGGATGAGCCCCAAGTTTTTTCTGTCGGCTCTGCGCGAGGGCGCCGACGGCGTGTGGGTGTCCGGGTGACATCCCGGCGAATGCCATTACCTGGAAGGTAATTACTACGCCCGCCGAAAGTTCGCCCTGTTCCAGAACCTGATGGAGCACATGGGGGTCGAGCCTGAAAGAATTCAGTTTTCCTGGGTTTCTTCCGCCGAATCGACCAAGTTTGTCGATGTGGTCAACCAGGTCACCGCCGCGGTCAAAAAACTGGGACCCAACCGCAACTATGTCAAAACCGAAGCCAAGGTCGCTTAACATGTTTTCTGAATACACGAATAAGATAAAGGAAATATCCAAACGGCTCCTGGAAAACTGCACCGTCGAGATGGTGATCGGGTTCCGCAGGGGCACGGTCCCCATGATGAACGAGCCGTGCTTTGCGAAAACACCCGCCGAAGTCGACCAGTTCGTGTGGGACGGCAACTGCGGCATCAACCTGGCCAACTATTTGAGCGATCGCAAGGAGAAAATCGGCATCGTCGCCAAGGGCTGCGATTCGCGCAATATCGTCACCCACATCCTGGAGAACAAGATCAAACGCGAGCAGCTCGTGATCATCGGTGTGCCGTGTCTGGGGATGATCGACCGGCGAAAGATTTCCGCGGCGTTCGATGGTGAAATCGACTCGGTGCGCGAGGAGGACGGAAAGGTCCTCGTTACGGGCGGCGGCACAGAAAAAACGTTCCAGCGCGGTGAGGTCATGCAGGAAAACTGTGCCATCTGCATCCAGCGCAACCCGGTCATCCACGACGAACTTATCGCCGAACCGGTCCCCGAGCAGACGGACGTGGACCGTTACGCCGACGTGCGCCGCATAGAAGCCATGGCGCCGGAAGACAAGTGGAAATTCTTCGAAGATATGCTGGCGCCCTGCATCCGCTGCTATGCCTGCCGCAATGCCTGCCCGCTGTGCTACTGCCCGGTATGCTTCGTGGACGAAAACCGCCCGCAGTGGGTCGGCAAGAGCCAGGACCCGACGGACGTGCGCACCTTTCACTTCCTGCGCGCCTATCACTGTGCCGGCCGCTGCACGGATTGCGGTGCCTGCGAGCGCGCCTGCCCGGTCGGGATCCCGGTCCGTCAGTTCACCAAGAAGCTCGAAAAAGACGCTCGCGAACTTTTCGACTGGCAGGCCGGCATGACGCTGGAAAAGCGACCGGTGCTCGATTTTTACAAACCCAACGATCCGGATGAGTTTATAAAATAATAAATGGTGTTCGGTTTTCCGTTTCTGGTGTTTAGGAAAGCATCGTCTCACAGTCACAACCAAACACGAAACACCAAACACCAAACACAAAATACCCAATCCATAGGTTTTCATTAATGAAGATTGTTGAAATAGACAAGAAAAAGTTGGCGGGCGAACTGGACCGGCTGCGCGCGGCCTACCGGATTTTCGGGCCGGTCAAGGAAGAAAAATTCAGTAACTTTCGCGAACTCACGCAGGGCCAGGTCCCGGATTTCGATTTCCTGAACACCCGCCTGTCGCCGAAAGCCTTGGTCTATCCCCAGTCGGAGGTGATGTTCGACTACAGCCTGGACGAGGGTCGTGAAGACCACCACCTTATGCATGAAGCCCCCAAAGACGACACGCCGCGGGTCGTCTTCGGCATCCGGCCCTGCGACGTCAAGGCCTTTTTGCTGGTGCGCAAGAATTTCGACACACCGGAGTACAAGGACCCCTACTGGCTGAATGCTTTCGACGCCACGACCTTTGTCGGCTTCGCCTGCAACGCCCCCTGCCATTCCTGCTTTTGCACCAGCGCCGGCAGCGGGCCGTTCGACGAGCAGGGATTGGACATTTTGCTGGTGGATGAGGGCCAAAAGTTTCTGGCCAAAATTCTCACCGAAAAAGGGGAGCGTCTGGCAGCGGCGGCCGGTTGGACCGCGGAGGCGGGTGAGGCAACCTCCCGGATCGATGAGATGAAACAGGCGGCCGAGGCGAAAATCACCTCTTTTGTCACCACCGACCATCTCGGCAGTCAGGATACCCTGGCGCTGTATGAGGCCCCATTCTGGGAGGATGTCTCCTTTTCCTGCATCAACTGCGGGACGTGCACCTTCGTTTGCCCCACCTGTTGGTGTTACGATATTCAGGACGAGACCCGCGGTAAATCCGGTAAGCGAATGCGCAATTGGGACAGTTGCATGTTTCCGCTCTTTACCCTGCACGGCTCGGGGCACAATCCCCGCGGCATCAAGCTCCAGCGGGTCCGCCAGCGGTTCATGCACAAACTCAAATACTATGTTGACAAGTACGGCGACGGCATTCAGTGCGTGGGCTGCGGCCGCTGCGTGCGCCAGTGCCCGGTCAATATCGACATCCGCCGGGTCTGCGACCTGATGAACAGCCTCGGTAAAGACGCGGTCACCTGCGACGTGAAGTGAGGACAGAGGAGGATTTTTAGTGCAGAATCCCTATTTACCCTATCCGGTCCGGATCGACCGGATCACCACCGAAACCGAGGACCGGAACCTGAAGACCTTCAAGCTGGTTTTTGTGAATCCGTCCGACGAAGACAAGTTCGCCTACAAGGCCGGCCAGTTTGCCGAACTCTCGATCACCGGTAAAGGCGAGATACCGATCGGAATTGCCTCATCGCCCACCGAGAAAGGCTTTCTGCTTTTCACCGTCAATCGGGTCGGCCTGGTCTCGACCGCCCTGCACAACATGCGCGTCGGTGACATCATGGGCGTTCGCGGTCCCCTGGGCAACTGCTATCCCTGGGAGACGTTCGCCGGCAAAAGCGTGGTCATCATCGGGGGCGGATTCGCCTTTACGACCCTGCGCTCTTCCATCGTTTATATGCTCGATCCGGCCAACCGCAAAAAATTCAAAGACATACACGTGATATATGGGGCCCGAACTCCCGGTATGCTGCTTTATCGCGACGAACTGGCGGCCTGGGAGAAACGCGACGACATCCACATGCACATTACCGTGGACGCCACCGACGATCCCGGCTGGAAGTACAATGTCGGTTTCGTGCCGACGATCACCGACCAGAAGGCGCCGGCCGCGGACGGGGACACCTACGCCATTGTCTGCGGCCCGCCGATCATGATCAAATTTACCCAGCCGGTCCTCGAAAATCTGGGATATTCAAACAACCACATCATCATGTCCCTTGAAAACCGGATGAAGTGCGGTATCGGCATCTGCGGGCACTGCAACATCGGCAAGGAATTCGTGTGCAAGGACGGACCGGTGTTCACGTTGGCCCAGTTGAGCCGGTTGCCGAAAGAGTATTGATGGGCCTGTTTTTTAATGTTGACATCCCGGATCCTATACGTTAATAAACCAATTTTAACCATCCCGATAGGCGTAAAGGCGTAAGCCATTGGAATAATTTAATTTTTAAAGGAGGGTATTGTATGCCGACAATTGATTTCATGGGAAAGTCATTCAGCGTGGACGAAGACGGGTTCATCGATTCCTACGAGAACTGGAGCCAGGAGTGGGTGCAGTGGGTCAAGAAGGAAGAGGGCATCGACGAGCTGAACGAAGAGCATCAGAAGGTCATCAAGGTCCTGCGCGAATACTACGAGAAAAACGGAATCGCCCCGATGGTTCGGGTTCTTTCCAAGGTGACCGGTTTCAAGCTGAAACACATTTACGAGCTGTTTCCCTCCGGGCCGGGTAAGGGGGCCTGCAAGATGGCCGGTCTTCCCAAGCCGACCGGTTGTGTCTAACCCGTTTCACCGCAAAGACACCACGATTTTTTTGATGAAGAAAGGCCCTGCGCAATTTGCAGGGCCTTTTTCTTATATGCGGGGCCCGTCCGCGGGTGCGTCAGGGAGGCGTTATGATCGTTCTCGATATTAAAACATCGTCTAAAACCGAATTTGTCGATATCACCGCCAAAGTTCAGGCGGCGATCGAATCCGCCGGGCTGGCCGAGGGCCTCTGCATGCTTTTCGTCCCGCACACCACGGCGGCCATTACCATCAATGAGAACGCCGACCCCAGCGTCACGTCGGATATCCTCATGGTCCTCAACGACATCGTTCCCTGGCAGGCAAATTACCGTCACGGAGAAGGCAACTCTCCGGCCCACATCAAGTCCACCCTGGTTGGCGCTTCGGAGCTGATAGTGGTCGAAAAGGGGCGTCTGGTTCTGGGCCGGTGGCAGGGGATTTTTTTCTGTGAATTCGACGGCCCGCGCACCCGACGGCTGCAGGTGACGGTGATTCCGTCCTGATCTATAGACTTAAAGATAAAGTTTTTGGCTGTGTTATCGGTCGTTGGCGTATGACGATACAGCCGCCTCCCTCTGGCCTTGCCAAAATCTTTATCTTAAAGCCTATATAACTCTGATTCTATCGACACTGGCCTCGAAAGTGGATGAAAATGATGTTAGATGACACCGACCGCCGCATTCTCAACCGGATACAAACCCGCTTTCCGATTGCACCGCGCCCGTATGCGGTGATCGCCGAAGACCTCGGCCTGACCGAAACCGACGTGATCGCGCGTATCGGGCGGCTGAAGTCCCAGGAGATCATCCGCAGGATCGGCGGCAATTTCGTCCCGGAGAAAGTCGGCTTTGTTAGCACGCTCTGTGCCGCCAGAGTCCCCGAAACCGCGATCGAGCAATTTGCGGAAGTCGTCAACCGGTATCCGGGTGTCACGCACAATTACCAGCGCGACAACCCCTACAACATCTGGTTCACTTTTATCGCCCCATCCATGGCCGAAATAGAGGAAAATCTGGAACAAATCGAGCGGCAAACCGGTATCGCCCGAATTCTGAACATGCCCGCGACCCGCGTGTTCAAGATCAGAGCCAAGTTTGATCTCTAAATTTATTTTGCCTGCCGGCAAAATAAATGAAACAAAGCGGCGGTGGGTGACCGCCATCTTCCTTAAAAGGGCCTTCCATGCATGATATCCGCATCGCTATGGTTGTGGCGAATTGCCCGGTGGGGGCCGTCGACGACAACCTGGCGGACGTGGATCGGCTGGCGGCGGTGGCCGCGCGCGAAGGCGCAGAAATTGTCTGTTTCCCGGAGCTGAACCTCACCGGTTACAGCGTGTCGGGGGACGTGGCCGCAACGGCGTTGCCGGTGCCGGGTCCGGTGACCGCTGAACTCATCCGCATCGCCCGGTCGGCTTCGTTGACCATCCTGGCCGGGCTGGCGGAAAAGGATCGGGAGGGGCGAATTTTTGCCACCCACCTGGTGGTGACGCCTGAGGGCCTTTCCGGTTCCTACCGCAAGGTTCATCTCGCACCGCCCGAAAGCCCCGTCTTTTCACCCGGCCAAAGCCTATCCGTTTTTTCCGCGGCGGGGCTCACTTTCGGCATTCAGCTTTGCTACGACAGCCACTTCCCGGAACTTTCCACCGCCATGGCCCTCAAGGGGTGCGACGTGATATTCATGCCGCATGCCTCGCCGCGGGGAACCCCCACAGATAAACTGGCCTCGTGGATGCGCCATCTGACGGCCAGGGCCTTCGACAATGCCGTTTTTATCGCGGCCTGCAACCAGGTCGGTGACAATCGCGCCGGGCTCGGCTTTCCGGGAGTCGCGATGGTGATCAAACCCTCGGGCAAGATTTTGCGGCAGGTCACCGGTGACAAAGAGACGCTGCTGGTGACGGATCTGATGGCGGACCGGTTGAGTCGCGTGCGCGGCCACCGGATGCGCTATTTTTTGCCCCACCGCCGGCCGGATATCTACGGGCTCTGATATCATATTTAGAGCCTTCCGATCGTTGAGCTTCACATGGAAGGTGTCGAATGAAAATAATTTGTATGTGAGAGGGACCACTATCTGTGCGGCTGCGGCCGCACCCCGTTTAACGACGAGGCGAATGATAGCGTCGGAAATAGAGCACCGAGTCGATCGAATAGATGATCAGGGCAGCCCAGATCAGCATGAAGGTCCACAATTGGGCCGGGAGGAAGGGCTCGCGGTAGACGAAAACCGCCAACAGAAAAGTGCAGCTCGGCGCGATATACTGCAGGATGCCGATCGTTGAAAAATGAATCCGGCGGGCACCGGTCGTGAACAGCAAAAGGGGCAGGGCCGTGGCCAGGGCGGCACACATCAACAGAACATCGGTCCGGCCGTCACCTCTCAGAAAGGCCCCCTGGCCGTGGGCGTAAAGGATACCGAGGTAGATCACGGCCGGAAGCGAGAGCAAAAGGGTTTCGATGGTCAGCCCCACCAGGGCGTTGACCGATACCACTTTGCGAATCAGGCCGTAAAAACCGAAGGTGAAGGCCAAAAACAGGGCGATCCATGGTGGGCGGCCGATGTCGATCGTCAGGTAGAGCACACCGGCCGCTGCCAGGAGCACGGCTGCCAGCTGGATCGGACGCAGGCGTTCCTTTAAAAACACGACCCCCAGCAGCACGTTGATCAGCGGATTGATGTAATACCCCAGGCTGGTTTGTAGAATGTGATCGCTGTTGATGGCCCAGATGAAGACGAACCAGTTGCCCGACACCAGGATCGTTGTCACCAGCAGGACCAGCAGGGTGCGGCCGTTGGAAATGACGCTCACAAATTCATGCCGGCGCGGCGTGAAGACGACAAACGGCAGCAGAAACAAAAACGACCAGACCATGCGGTGCATCAGAATTTCGAGGGCGGGAACGAAGCGCAGGGTCTTGAAGTAAATTGGCGTCAACCCCCAGATGAGAAAAGCCGCCACGGCGCAGGCCGCGCCGGCTGCAGATTCCGATGGCGGCGGCCGGTCGGGGGGCTGGTCTGCACGGGCCGTATGCTTCCGATTTTGTGACATCGACATAATAGGGGCGATCAAATTGAACGCGCGCGTTTCGGCCGGCCGGACCGTTGGCGTGGCCGTTGAGAGCTGCACCATAGTTCAATGATCTTCGGATGTCAAAAACCCGGCCGCTTTGACACCACAAGACGGCTTAACTATACTCGCGCCGATAATCCAACCCCTGGAGAATATGACCTATGCAACCGCCCGGACCCTTTAGCCTGGAAAAGACGGCCGGTATCGCCTGGTTGACGCTCAACCGGCCCGAGAAGCACAACGCCATGGACGCCGATTTTTTCGAGCTTCTCCGGCAACATTTTCGGCAGCTGGACGACGACGGCGATGTCAAAGTGGTGGTGATCAAAGCCGCCGGTGAAAGTTTTTCCGCCGGCACCGACCTGGCGTCCGCCGCAAAAATGGTCGGCGGCGGCGCGGCCGATGAGCGCCAGAAACTGCACCGTAAAATTCTCGATCTTCAGGCTGCCGTCAGCGCGGTCGAGCAATGCTGCAAACCGGTGATTGCCGCCATCCACGGATATTGCATCGGCGGTGCGGTGGACCTGATTTGTGCCTGTGACATCCGCATCGCCGAAAGCGCCGCGCTGTTCAGCATCCGCGAAGCCCGGATGGGCATCATCGCCGATCTGGGCACCCTGCAACGCCTGCCGCGGATCGTCGGGGAAGGCCGCGCCCGCGAACTGGCCTTCAGCGGCCGCGATTTCAGCGCCACGGAAGCCTGTGCGATGGGGCTTGTCTCGCGGGTCTGCGAGGGGCGTCAAAGCTTGCACGACGCGGCGGAAACCCTGGCGCGCCAGATCGCCGACAATCCGCCCCTGACGGTGATGGGCGTCAAGGACGTGTTCAACTACAGCCGCGATCACGGCGTCGAGGCCGGGCTGCGCTATGTCGCGCAGAAAAACGCCGCCCTGCTGCTGTCAGAGGATTTGGCGGAAGCCTTTAGCGCGTTCAGGGAAAAACGCAAGCCGCAGTTCAAAGGGAAGTAGGGGCACGGCACGCCGTGCCCCACAGCGCCGTGCTTCTGCTGCAAAAGTTTATTTTATGGCAAACAATCCGGAGAGACATCAACGCCGCTCGCTGCGCCTGCGGGGGTTCGATTACGACCGGACCGGGGCCTATTTTGTGACGATTTGCTCTCAGGGGAAGGTATGTGCGTTCGGACATATCGTCGACGATGAAATGCACCTGAATGATGCCGGGTTGATAGTGGCTGATGAATGGGTGAAAACCGCCACGATCCGTTCCGGAATCGATTTGGATGAATGGGTGGTCATGCCCAATCATTTTCACGGGATTTTGATGATAACCGGTCTTAAGGGCACGGCACGCCGTGCCCCTACAGTGTGACGCGAACGATTCGGAAAACCCGTTCCGGGGTCGGTTCCAACGATTGTTCGGTCATTTAAATCCGCCGCCACCAAACGCATCAATGAATTGCACCAAGCGCCAGGCCAAACTGTTTGGCAGAGAAACTATTATGAACACATCATCCGCGACGACAATTCTTTGAATCGTATCCGGGAGTACATTGTGGAAAACCCCCGACACTGGTCATTGGACCGCGAAAATCCCGCGGCAGCGCGCGGCAACGGCCCGCACTCCAAAGAAGAACCTTGGATGATTTAACGGTAGGGGCACGGCGTGCCGTGCCCTCTTCACCGCATCGGTAGCCAAATACAGGAGATGAAACCATGCCGGTCAACCGCGGAGCGCTTTGCGGGCTTCTGGTGCTCGACCTGTCGCGCCTTCTGCCCGGGCCGTATTGCACGATGATTCTGGCCGATCACGGCGCGCGGGTGATTGCCATCGAGGACCGGCGCTTCAAGGACGCCGACGTTTTTCCGGCGACGGTCAACCGCAACAAGGAGCACATGACCCTCAACCTGAAGACCGAAGAGGGTCGGGGCATCTTTTATCGCCTGGCCGCGGCGGCCGATGTGATCGTGGAGGGTTTCCGGCCGGGCGTCGTGCAGCGTCTCGGGGTCGACTACGAGACTATCCGCAAGATCAATCCCCGCATCGTCTATTGCGCCCTGACCGGCTACGGCCAGACCGGCCGGCTCAAGGACAGGGCCGGCCACGACGTCAACTATCTGGCGCAGGCCGGTGTCCTCGACCTGATCGGTGCCGCCGACCGGCCGCCGTCGATTCCCGGCGTGCAGATGGCCGATATCGCCGGAGGCCTCCATGCGGCGGTCGGCATTTTGCTGGCGCTCCTGGCGTGTGCCAAGAGCGGCCGGGGACAGTACATCGATATCTCCATGACCGATGCCGCGGTCAGCCTTCTGTCGCTGCAGCTGCACTTTCTTCAAACCAGCGGCCGGCCGTCTTGCCGCGGCGACTCGCAGCTGTCGCACCGCTACGCCTGCTACAACACGTATGAAACCCTCGATGGGCGCTACCTGGCGATCGGTGCGGTCGAAAGCCGGTTTTGGCAAAAGCTCTGCGACCATTTCGGGGTGCCGCAGTTCACGGCGCTTCAATACGATGACGGGCGCCGGGAGGAAATACTGGCCTTCATGCGCGGTGCCTTCGCGGAAAAGACCCTGGCGCAATGGGAAGCGGAGCTGGCGGACATCGATGCCTGCTGGGCGCCGGTCAATACCCTGGCCGAGGTCACAACTTCGCCAATCTTCGCCGAAAGAGACATGGTGGTGGACATCGACGACGGGCAGGGCGGCGCCACAACGCTCTTCGGTATAATCGCCAAACTCAGCGACACTCCCGGCGGCATCCGCGCCGCGCCCCCGCCCTTCGGGGCCGACACCCGCGCTGTCCTCGCGGAAATCGGCTACTCCAACGCCGACATAAAGGCGTTCGAGGAAAAAGGTGTTGTTTAGCCGCACCAAATGATTACCTTCCAGCGTTTTTGTATCGGTATCGGATCGAACGCGGAGCAGATGTTGCGGAGGAGGGGGGCTTGGCCCATGACTGATGGCGAGAGACTTCTGGGACGCGGCTTGGCTGGAAGGCTGGAATAATGAACCTCTTTCCATGTTTTCAGCATTCCATCATTCCATTAGTCCAGCATTCCAAGCAGTTTCGATCCACCCGGATTTGATGACCACGATTTCTGAAACATGTTAAAGTTGAATCAATGACACCCTTCGATCAATACCAGGAGCCCCTGGCCCGTCTGCGCGATCTGGTGCCGCGGTTAGTCGAACTGCTGGACATCGAAGACGCGGTTTCCGGCGCGGCCTGGAAAAATCTGGACGCCCGCCTCCTGCCGCTCCTCGACCCGCGTCTGCCGCTGATGGTGGCTATCTGCGGCGGCGCCAATTCCGGCAAATCGACCCTGTTCAACTCACTTCTCAAGACCCGGCTGTCGGTGGTGCGCGGCAACGCCGGGAGCACGCGCCGCGTGCTGGTGGCCGGGCATCCGGAGGTGCTCGCGCGCGAGGATCTCATTGCCGCGTTGTTCGATCCGTTCGGTCAGCACCCGCGCTCCCTGGAAGATCCCGCCGAACTGCTCGAGCCCGGGCCGCCGCTGTTTATCGCGCACCCCAAAGTTCCGCCAGGCCAGATCCTGATGGACACCCCGGATTTTGATACCGGCACCCAGGACCGGTACACCAATCGCGACATTGCCCGGGAAGTGCTGGAAGCCTGCAACGTCCTGATTTACATCGTCACCAACACGACCTACAACAACCTGGAAAACACCCGTTTCATGCGCCGGATTCTGACCGAGACGGGCATGCGCCGCTGCATCCTGGTCTACAGCTGCTCGCGCACCCTGAGCGACAGCCAGGTCAGGGACCATCTGTCCATCACGGCCGCCAACCTTTACGGTCCGGCCCGCGACGATTATCTTATCGGCACCTACCGCACCGATACCAGCGATGCCGTGGCGGCCGGCACTGAATTCATGAATCTGCGGGCGGTCCGGCCCAATGACCCGGCCATTTTGGACCTGTTGGCGGGGCTCGATCCCCGGGTGATTCGCGAGCAGCAGATTCAAACCCTCCTGACGGCCTTTCGGGAACATGTCCGGCGGGTGATCGCCACCGCTGAAATCACGCGCGACGAAATCGACCTTTACGGCGGCGTCCTGCAACTGGCCCTCGCGCATGCCGTTCAACAGTCGCTGGTGGCCTTTCCGCTGAAAAAAATCATGCTGCGCATGAACGACATCTGGCTCGAGACCAGTCCGGCGCACCTTAAATTCTTTCGGGGCGTGGGACGTGTGATCGGCACCCCGGCGCGCGTGATCTACTCCGTGGTGCGGATGGCCAAGGGCCGAAAACGGGGCGGCGGTCGAGGGCAAGGCGGGGGCCGCCGACACGCTCGAGCTGATCAAATCACACCTGCTGGCGGGCGCTTCCGAACTGCGCGACAAAATCCTGGCGCAGGAGGTCATTGCCGAAACCATTGCCAAGGAGGCGGAAGGCCGGCGCCTGAGTGCGCTGGTGGACCGCATTCGCATGACGGGCGGACGCGATCAAAATGAACTGCCGTCGCGGCATGTTTCGACCGCCACCGGCACCGTCATATTCCACGCGGCGGCGCCGGATTGTACGCGCGGTTCTCGCAAGCAAGTCGAGGATCGTCCCTGGTCGGCGACCGCCGAACGGATCGTCGCCACGGCGCCGGAGATCTTGAACATCGCCGAGGATGCCGCGCTCAATCGGGAGCTGACCGAGTTGGTCGAGTATTTTCGCCGGCGCATGAATTTTCGACAGAAAACCCGGGAGTCATTTTTTGCCTCCCTGAATGTTCTGCCGGCGACCCTCGGGATGGCCTACATCCTGACCACCGGCGATCCCGTGGGTGGCAGCGGGATTTACGCCAAGCTGCAGGGGATGTTCGGCATGCATGACCTGTGGGCCCTGGTGTCGATTCCCGCTTCGGCCGGCCTGGATGAAACCGGACGGCAGCGATCTGTCCGACATGCTCGAGCCGGTTGTTAAAAAATGGGTCGAAAACCGGGCCCTCATCGTTCGGCAGCTTTTCGAGGAAACACTTTCCGGTGTGGTCACCCGCCAGGTCGACGAAACGTCCGTAACAGTTGACGGGCTGCTGAAGAGGATCGAGGCCGAGCTGACCATCTTTGATTAATGTCTGCTGAGGGGAAAAAATGATGCCGACCACCACTCCCGCGACCACCTTCGACGAATATCGGCTCAAGGCGCGCGGCCGCCTGTCGGCCGCCCGGGAAACCGTGGCCGCCTATCAGGACATGGCCGGCGCGGCACCGCACTGGAATCCGGCGCATGTACTGCAGGCGGAATGCCGGGCGGCGACCGGCCTGCTCGACAAAATGGCCGAGAGATTGGACCGCAAGCTGGTCGTGGCCCTGATCGGCCCCAGCGGGGCCGGCAAATCGACCCTGCTCAATGCGCTGTCCGATGACGACCGTCTGTCGCGCTCCGGCCACGACCGGCCCACGACCCGCGAGGTCGTGGTTTTTTGCCGATCCCGCTCGGATGCCGACCTTCTGCTCGCGGGCCTTGGCTCCGATACCGTTTTCGTGGCCGAGCGGCCGGCGGCCGTGGGCCTGGAGCACGTCATCCTGGTGGACACCCCCGATATGGACAGCACGGAAAGCGAAAAATTCCACCCGGTTCTCGAAAAAACGCTGGCGCTGACCGATGTGCTGGTGTGCGTGCTCAACGCCGAGAACCCCAAGCGCCGCGACACGGTCGTTTTTCTGAAACGGTTTGTCGACCTCTTCCCGGGCACGGCGCTTTACGTGGTGCTGAACCGCTGCGACCGCCTTGCGGAACAAGAGTTGAAAGAGGTCATTTTGCCGGACCTGCGAAACCACCTTGAAACGGCCTGGCAACGGGACGTCGATCACATATTCTGCTCCAGCGCGCGCAGCCATCTCAACGAGCCGCGCTGGCCCGAAGACGAGAAACCGCTGCACGATTTCGACCAGTACCCGCAGCTGCGGGATCTCATCTACGGCGGCCTGAGCCGGGGCGGCCGTTTTGTCGATACCCGTGTGGAGCGGGCCGATCACCTGGTGGAGCTGATCCGCGGGTCGGTGCGCGCGAGCGTCGCGGCGGTGATGGAGCCCCTGAGCCGGGTGCGGCAGGATATCCTCGCTCTTGAACTCAAGGCGACAACGGCCGCCTCGACCGCACTCAAGGAGAGCGGCACGCAGATGCTGACCGGTATTCAGGCCCTGTTCTACCAGAACCTGGCCGGTCGCTGGTGGGGTCCGATCGGCTGGCTGGTGGCCCTCTGGGCCCGTTTCCTCATGGCCGGCGCCGGTGTCGTGGCGACGCTGCGATTCGGCAACCCGGTGCTGCAACTCTGGGGGCTCGTCTCTTCACTGGTGCGCTACCGCAAGACCCGCGATGCGGTCGAGGAAGCCGCCGCCGGCGGGGAAATGGGCCCGGTGATGCTCAAATACCGCTTCATGCTCCAGCAGGCCTGGCCGGACATCGCCGACAA
This sequence comes from uncultured delta proteobacterium, assembly GCA_963779885.1. Taxonomy (GTDB): domain Bacteria; phylum Desulfobacterota; class Desulfobacteria; order Desulfobacterales; family SG8-13; genus JARFQH01. Next base: position 58,277 of record CAWAAN010000013.1, read on the forward strand.
GTTGATCGCCCTGGGATTCAATGGTGGGGTACGCGACACCGCCGCCGTCCTGCCGGACGAAAAGACCCTGGAACAGCACCTGTCGGCCTCCTGGCGATCCAAAATGGAAGCCGTGATGGATCACAGGGCCGCGTCCGTGTCGGGTTTCGTTCTGCAATTGGCCTTTAACCTGCCGACCCTGGCGGTCATGGGGCTGTTCGCCTTTCAAAGCGTGAAAAACTTCCTGCTGCAGTCGACCCTTCCCTCCGGATACTTCCTGCATGCGGCGGTCAGCGTCCTGATGGTGTGGCTGCTCTCCTTCGTTCTGCTTCAAATTATCGTGCGGTTTGCCAGCGGCCGGAGCCTGGTCGACAAGACGTTCAAACGCCTCATCGAGGAGGCCGATCCCGGCGGCGGGGAACTTCTCGGCCGCTCGATCGTGGCGGAAGTCGACGCCGTTTTGCGGCTGGGTGACATGTAGAACGGCACCTGTTTGCCGCCGTCTTCAGCGGGCCTTGAAATTGTAGCCGTTGCGGGTCAGGGTCGTCTCGATCTCATTGACATGCGCCGGGCCGCGGGTTTCGATTTCCAGTTCGACATGCGTCACGTAAAGGGGGATACCCCTTAAATTACGATCGTGGGAGATGTGCAACACGTTGGCCTTCAAGTCCGCGATAAGGGTCAGGAGGCGGGCCAGGGAGCCGGGCACGTCCGCCATGCGGACATGGATGCGCATCACGCGGCCGCTCTTGTTGAGGCCCTGGCTGATGATCCGGCCCAACAGCGGACTGTCGACATTGCCGCCGCTGACCACCAGCACGGTCTTTCCCCCGCGGGGGACCCCCACGGCGCCGTTCATCAGCGCTGCCAGGGGCGCTGCCCCGGCACCTTCGGCCAGGATCTTTTCGCGCTCCAGCAGCACCAGGATGGCGGCCGCGATGTGTTCCTCTTCGACCAGCACCAGCTCCTCGACGCATTCCTTGATGATGTCGAACGTCAGTTGGCCCACCTGTCTGACGCTGATGCCGTCGGCGATGGATGATTTGCCGTCGACCTGGGTAATACGGCCCTGCATGAGCGCATCATAGGCCGATGGACAGACCGCCGTCTGGACGCCGATGACCTGGGTGTCGGCGGCGACCGCCCGGGCGACCGCGGCGATACCGGAGATCAGGCCGCCGCCCCCCACCGGCACCACGACGAGGGCGGCGTCCGGCATCTGGTCGAATATCTCGAGACCCACGCTGCCCTGGCCGGCAATGACGTCCGCGTCGTCGAAAGGATGGACAAAAAGAAGACCCTGTTGGGAAAGACGCCGGGCTTCATCCAGACACTCGCCGATGCTCTGGCCGGAGATGATCACCCGGCTGCCATACATGCGGGTCGCCTCCTCCTTCGAGATGGACACCCATTCGGGCATGACGATGGTGGCCGGTATGCCGAGCTGCCGGGCCGCCAGGGCCACGCCCTGAGCGTGGTTGCCGGCGGAAGCCGCCACGACACCGCCGGCGCCGATGTCATCCCGGCACTTGAGCAGCTTGTGGGTGGCGCCGCGAATCTTGAACGATCCGGTCTTTTGCAAGTTTTCGAGCTTGAGATAAATCTCGCCGCCGAACATGCGGCTGAGGGCCGGTGAATTGACCAGCGGCGTCTTGAGGATTTTGTCTTGGATCAGCGCCGCGGCCTGCCGGAACTGCGCGATGGGAATCATGGGGTATAATACTGCGCCGGCTTGATCATCCGGGCTCCGTTGCATCATCTTATGAAATCGTGGCGGCCCGCGGGGCCGTGAGATATTGACTATTGACGATTGATGGAACTTTGTCGATTATAAAAATAATTCTAAAAAGGCCGTCGTTTTCAGTGGCGTAACACCAGTTTTTCTGGCCGGGCCGCAGAATTATGGAGGTTCATCATGGCATTCGTTCTCCCGTCCTACAAGGCGCCGGATCTTAACATCGAGCCTTTCAAGAAGTTACCCACCGTGACGTTTAAATCGGTGACGGCACCCGGCGTGGCCCCCGTCGATTATCATGCCACCTCGGTCTATCCGGAATACCTCCATCTGCACGCCGGCGAATGGCGCCTGCTGGAGGAGTCGCGCATGGACTGCGTCGTGGTTCGCACTCAAGACGACCGGCTGCAGGTGACGGAATTCAGGAACCTCAAGGCCGGCGACCAGGTCGCCTGCGGCCGGCGTGAAAACGGCGAAGACGGTATTTACGTCCACACCGAAGCCTTCGAGTTCCCGCCGCACGTCAAGGAGAAATTTGCCTTCCGGTCGCACCTGACCCGCGAGACCTCTTTTTCGATCGACTACGACGAACTCTACGATCTTCTGGGATACGAACGGGAGAACGGGTTCATCCTTTGGGTCCTCGGGCCGGCCGTGGTGTTCGATCACGATTCGCGCCAGGCATTTACCCGGCTGATCGAAACCGGTTTCGTGCACGGCCTGATGGCCGGCAACGCCCTGGCCACCCACGACCTGGAGGGCGCCCTGTTCGGAACGGCCCTGGGACAGGAACTCTATGCCAAGCGCATGGTGGCCCTGGGGCATTACCGGCATCTGGATGCGCTCAACAAAATCCGCGGCATCGGTTCGATCGAAACCGCGGTGGGCCAAGGGGCCATCAACGACGGGGTCATGCGGGCCGTGATCCGGGAAAAAATTCCTTATGTGCTGGCCGGATCCATCCGCGACGACGGGCCCATGCCAGAGGTGATCGCCGATGTCTACCAGGCCCAGGACCGGATGCGCGGCTTGACCCGCAAGGCCACCACCATCGTCTGCCTGGCCACCCAGTTGCATTCCATCGCCACCGGCAACATGACGCCCTCCTACACGGTGGCGGGCGGCGTGGTCCGCCCGGTTTATTTTTATTCGGTGGACATGTCCGAATTTGCGGTCAGCAAACTGACCGACCGCGGCTCGCTGACGGCCCGTTCGATCCTGACCAATGTCCAGGACTTCGTCGTGACCGTCGAACGCGGCCTCGGCAAGCGGTGCGCTTGATGCCCGTTATCTGACGATTTGCGTACCCGCCTGGCCCCGCACAGCCGCTTCAATATCTGCGGTGGAACAGATTGCCGCCCGCCAGCCGCGGCTCTCCACGAACTGCACGGCGGCTTCGATCTTGGGTCCCATCGAACCAGAAGGAAATTGCCCCTGCCGTAGATACCGTCGTGCGTCTGCCGCAGATACTTCCGTCAAGAGTTCTTGGTCCGGCCTGCCGTAATTGAGCATGGCGCCGGCCTGGTCGGTGGCGATCAGGAAGAGGTCCACCTCCACCTCCTCGGCCAGCCTGGCGCTGGCCAGGTCCTTGTCGATGACCGCATCCACACCGCAGAAGGCGCGCCCTTCGCGAATGACCGGAATTCCGCCACCGCCGCAGCAAATGACGATGAAATCAAGCGCGATCAGTTGCCTGATTTCCCGCTTTTCGACGATGCTGACCGGCTTCGGGGAAACGACGACCCGCCGCCAGCCTTTGGGTGTTTTGTGCATGGCGTAGGGGACCCCGGCGGCCTGCTCTTCCGTATAAACCGGTCCGATCGGCTTTGTGGGCGTCCGAAAAGCCGGGTCGTTTTCGTCTACCACCACATAGCTGATCAGGCTGACCAGCGGTTTGTCATGGATTCCCAGCGCCATGAGCTGGTTGTCGAGACTCGACTCGATCATGTAGCCGATCTGCCCCTGGGTCTGGGCCACCAGGATTTCCAGCGGCAGCCGGGGAACGAGGCTGCAACTTTCCTGCTGCAGGAGAAGGTTCCCCACCTGGGGGCCGTTGCCATGCGTGATGATGACTCGATATTGCCGGCTGAGCCGTGCGATCTGTCGAATCGGCACCTTGAGGTTCTCGAACTGCTGTTGGGTGGTCCCCTCCTGGCCCTTGCGAATCAGGGCGTTGCCGCCCAACGCCACGAGCAGGATCTTTTTCTCGCCTGCGTCGAGCGTCATGATCGTTTTTCTTTCGGGATCTTTTCGGCCAGTTTCTCCAAAAGGACCTCTTCCAAGCGAGGGGTGCCGTGATCCTGGTATTCGTATCTGACCCGCAACGTCGGCTTCGCAATGGTCAGAATCCGCGGCAGGTGAATGGGGGTGGCAAAGAGCACCAAGTCGCAGTCAGCGGCCGCGATGGTCTGCTCCAGGTCCCTGATCTGACCGGGACTGTAGCCCATGGCCGGAAGAACATTTCCGATGTGTGGGTATTTTTCGTAAATGGTTTTAAGAGAGCCGGTGGCGTATATCCGCGGGTCGATGATTTTACCGGCGCCGTGCTTTTCAGCGGCAATCAGGCCGGCGCCGAACGCCATTTCGCCGTGGGTCAGCGTGGGGCCATCTTCGACCACCAGCACGCGTTTGCCGGTAATCAGTTCCGGGCGCTGCACCAGTACGGAAGATTCCGCCATGATGATCCGTGCCCGCGGGGCATAGCGGATGATGTTGTGCCGCACCAGCTCCACCTTTTCGGGGGGTGCGGTGTCCACCTTGTTGATCACGGCGATGTCGGCCATCAACATATTGGTTTCACCGGGATAATAGAGGCGTTCGTGACCGGCGCGGTGCGGATCGAAGAGCACGATGTGAACATCCGGAAAATAAAAAGGCGTATCGTTGTTGCCCCCGTCCCAGACGATGACATCGGCCTCTTTTTCGGCGGCTTTCAGGATTTTCCCATAATCGATCCCGGCATACACCACGATGCCCTGGTCTACCAGGGGCTCATACTCCTCGCGCTCCTCGATGGTGCACTGATGTTTTTTGAAGTCGGCGAAGCTTGAAAAGCGTTGAACTTCTTGCAGGCGTAGGTCGCCGTAAGGCATGGGATGGCGCACCGCCACCACATTTTTGCCTTGGCGACGCATAATTTCGCAGACTTTTCGGGTCGTTTGCGATTTACCGCTACCGGTTCGCACGGCGCATACGGCCACGACCGGTTTGCCGGCGCGCAGCATGGTGTAGGTGGCGCCGATCAGCGTGAAATCGGCGCCCTCGGCCATGACGACCGACGCCTTGTGCATGACCTCCGTATGAGGGACGTCGCTATAGGAGAAGGCGACCAGATCGATTTTGTGACGGTGGATAAGATCGCGCAACTCCTGCTCGGGAAAAATGGGAATGCCGGTCGGATACATTCCTCCGGCCAGTTCGGGCGGATAGCGGCGGTCATCGATGTCGGGAATCTGGGCCGCCGTGAAGGCGATGACGCTGTAGCGCGGATTGTCTTTGAAATAGACGTTGAAGTTATGGAAATCCCGGCCGGCGGCCCCCATGATGATGACCTTTTCTATCATTTGTCATCCTTTGTTATCCTTCGGATGAATCACGGGACGGACGCTCTTCTCTGCTGGCCTGATTTGAATAGTATTGGTGATATTCGAGAACTTTTTTGACGTAAATCTGGGTCGTGGTGAAGGGCGGGACGCCGTTATACTCGTAAACGCGTTGAATACCGGCGTTGTACGCGGCCAGCGCCAGGCTGACATCGTATTTGAAAATTTTCATGAGCTTCTTGAAATACCTGACCCCGGCGTTGATGTTTTGAGCCGGATCGAAGATATCATCGACGCCCAACGATTCAGCCGTCAGGGGCATCAATTGCATCAGGCCACCCGCTCCGGCCGGCGACAGGGCCTGAGGGTTGTATCCGGATTCGGCGCGGATGATGGCCTTGATCATGGCCGTATCGACATTGTATCGGGCCGATGCGGCCGCGATCAGGGGCTGGAAGGTGTGTTCATGCTTGAATTGGGGCAGGCGTCGTTGTACTTTCGCAGGTGCGAGCCGCGGGGTGCTGACGGTTTTAGCTGCCGGCCGAACCGGCTGAAGAAAAAAACGACGCTTGATCTGTTGAATTTTCAGCGGCACTCTAAACGGATCGAAAGCGATCAGCCTCTCCGGAAACAGCGACGGAATGGGCGGATAGTGGGGGGCGGTGGAGACCTCCGGCAGGTTGAGATGTTTAGAGGCATTGACGGGGGGAAACAAGGCCCCGTAAAGAAGGGCCATTCCACAAATGAACCACAGGGTCAGCGTATTGAACGACCTGTTTTCAAACATTTCGGTTTTTATCATTGAACGGTCCCCTTGTAATTTGATAACCATATTTGGTCGGATGGTCAACACCCAAGATGGCGTGGCGGAATAAAAGACCATTTATAGCGATGCCATCTGGCAATCCCGCGTCCTTTCCCTCATTGGGGGGTGGGCATTCACCGCTGGAATTGCAAAATACATGCAAGGCAGTTAAAATACTAGAAAATAATATAATTTCAGTTATTTATCTACATACTCATTTTGGCGGCCGTTTCATATTGAGTAACATAGGTTATACTGATCCCCTGAAATTCCCTGGAAAAAAGGGGCATTTCCTTAAAATGTCAAGCCCCCCGCGTGAAAGTCTCCAAAAATAGGAGTGTATATGCAATCATTTATTCGGCGAGAGACGGGGCCATTTATCGGGACGATCATCGGCATTCCTTCGCCCGAAATTGCAGAGCACGTGGCGTCGTGCGGCTTTGACTGGCTTTTCATCGACATGGAGCACGGTGCCATCGATATCCTCGCCGTTCAGCGCATGCTGCAGGCTGTGGCCGGCAAAATGCCCTGCCTGGTGCGGGTGCCGGCATTGGAAGAAGTCTGGATCAAAAAAAGCCTGGATGCCGGAGCAGGCGGCATCATCGTGCCGCACGTGAATTCGGCTGACGAGGCCAAGCGAGCGGTGCGATTCAGCAAATACCCGCCCCTGGGTGGCCGCAGCATTGGCCTGGCGCGGGCTCAAGGATATGGCGCCGCTTTTGCGTCCTACCTCAAGGATGCCAACAGCACCGTTGCGGTCGTGCTGCAGATCGAGACCCTGGCTGCGGTCGAGCACATCGACGAGATTCTCGGCGTTGACAATGTCGATGCCCTTTTCATTGGACCTTATGACCTGTCGGCCAGCATGGGGCTCACCGGCCGGGTCGATGACCCCGCGGTCGTGGCGGCCATGGCAACGGTGCGCGACCGGGCTGATGCAGCTGGTATGCCGCTGGGTGTCTTCGTGGCGAGCGCGAACGAGGCCCGGCTCTACATCGCGGATGGTTACAAACTCGTGGCCGTGGGCACGGAGATGATGCTGCTGGCCGGGGCGGCGCACGGGATCGTGGATGCCTTGAAAAAATGATCCCAACCGCACGACCGCCTCGACTTATCCGTTATCTAGGGTTATCTTCACAGACAGTGGTCAAATCCACTGATCATTAACTTTCCGATATCGAAGTGAGGGGTCAACTCATGGCAACAGAATTTAGACCCGAGGTGCTGGGAGACCGGGACATGAAGGGCAAATCGGTCGACCCGGAAGCGGCCATCGAAAAAATGGAGAACGAGCTGAAGGAGATGGCGCGATCGCTGCGTCAGATTCGGCGTGATTACGTCGGAGGCATGATTTCGGACGAGGAGTTTGGCAAGGTCGAGTCGAAATTCATGGATAAATTGGCCGAACAGCGGAATGTCCTGCAATTGCTGCGCAGCGCCGCCGGCAAAAATAAATAAACCGATCCAGTGCCGGCTTGCCACCGCGGCGGAAGAAATTTAACCATCGGAGATAAAATGGAACAGTTAAACGGATTGAAGTATTCTCCCAACTTCGCCCTTTATTCGGCCACCAAATTTGCCGTACGGGCTTTTTCGGAAGGGCTGCGTAACGAGGTGCAGGCGCACCATATACGGGGGCGACCGTGAACCCCGGCATGGTCGCCACTCATTTTTTCGACTCTTTCTCTGCGGGCGGGATGTCTTTGCCAACGGACAAGGGCGAGTTGCTGAAGCCGGAGGACATCGCCGAGGCCATTTATTTCGCCTTGACGCGGCCGCGGTCCGTGGCCCTCAATGAAGTCACCGTGCGGCCTTACTGGCAGGAGCGATGAGGCGCCGGCGGCGGCCGGCGCAAAGGGTGACGGTTCCGGTGTCCGGAACCCAATCGACTTCAAATGACGTTGCCGCACAAGCACCTGAGGTAAGATTCCTTTAAGGGTCCATTGGGAGTCTCCTTCAGGCGGTCGTGGCACTTGGAACACAAGTAAATGGGGCCGTCGATTTTGCAGATATCACAACTGATGATCGTCTCCCCGCAGGCATCACACGGATAAAAAATCCTCTGGATTTCGGAGCTGTCCAGGGACCGGCACCAGCCGTCGAGCTGAACGCCGATAGCAAAAGCGGGCCGGGCGCCCGAAGGCAACGGAGAACACCACTTCACCGTGGCATTGCAGAGCTTGAAATCCGGGGGGCAGCTCAAGGTCTCCAGGTCCTTTTCGATCAGGATGTGGCAGGACTCGCCATCCTGCATGGCCGCATCCCCGACGAAATGCAACCCGTCGACACTGTTGTTGCGGGTGGTGGCGGCATAAAACGGTTCCTTGTTTCCGAGGCAATACATCACCGGCATTTCAAAATCCGCGCGGGGCCATCGTCTTTTGTCGGTCGGGTTCATCTCTGCACCTCTTGAACGATATTGGTGTCAGGCCGCCTTTCGTTTTTCGCCGGTCTCGGCGGCCGAGGGCATGATCGTAGCGGCTATTTTTCCGCCGGCGTTTGTCGTCCATATACTTTCCATTTTCTTGAACTGGTTGTCAACAAACCGCTTCAGATCGTTACGACCCTGCGTGAGCGTCGCCTGCCATTGCCTCAGAGAATCCTCGATGTGGGGGGCGACACCCATTTTGCGGGCCCACCCCTTGTTGAGTTCAGTGGTCTCATCCTGCCAAAGGGCCATTGTTTCGAAAGCCCCGTCGAAAATGGTCCTTTGAAGCGAGATGAATAGGCCGGCGGTGTCTTTCGCAAGCATGGCAAAAATCTCCTTTCAACCCATGGACTAAAAATGGCGGATGGGAACTGGTCCGCGTCCATACTTATGTAATACGTTATCGGACATGTCCATAGGGCTCGGGCTTCAATTGCCTGGGGAAATTCCTTCAGCCGGTGGCATTTTGCCCGGCAACGAGCGGGGGATTAAAGAGCAGTAAAGGAGGATGGATAAAAGCAGGCCGGTTTATAGCCCCGTTAAAGACGATTGCGGCAGGGACTCTACAATACTGTGCCGGTTGGCCTTCGGTTAGGCCGCCGTCGGTTCGCGGGCGATAATTCCGGTCAGGCAGCCAATCGCACCGGCGGCCTTTGCCAGCTCGTCGACCGCAACCGTCAGGCAGGTGATCCCGAGATTTTCGTAAAATGCCTGGGTGACGGGGTTTCCGGCCGGCATGAGGATTTTTCGCGGGCCGAGGGTCACAAAATTCAAGGCGGATCCCGTTCTGGCCTCGATTTCATCCGGGATGAAATGAACGGCGAAGCCCTTATCGCGCAGAGCCTGCACCGCGGCATGAGCCAGCCGCTGCGGCCAGGCCAGCGCGAGGTCATGGTCCACCAACCGCAGCAGTCCCATCAGGTGCATGGTGCCGCAAGGCAGGTCGACCTCGATGACCCGCACGTTCATCTCCACCAATAGACCTGCCACCTGGCCGGCTCCCTCGGCATTGGTGCGCAGCCCGCGGCCCAGCAGTACCGTCGCCGGGTCGAGCCAGGCCGCATCGGCGCCTTCGAAGGTCCCGCGCCCCCGAATGGACTTCAGGATTGGAACTCCCAGATCGGCCAGCCGCCGGGCCACCCAGCGTTCTTCTCCGGCCCGGACCGCGGATGCCGGCCGGGCCAAGATGGCGCCTTCGGGCGTCATGAACATCAGATCCGCAACGAACATCTGATTTGGAAAGCGGCTCTCCGCGGGTTCGACATAAAAGACCTCGATGCCGGCCCGGCGGTACGCCCGGGCGAGCGCATCGTGCTGGGCGCCGGCTTTTTGCGCGTCCAGCCGGTCGAGCATCAAAACCGCGTCGGGTGTCTGCGGGGTGTCAAGTTCCGGACCCGGCCGGTGCATCAGGACCGTTTTCAAAACCGACCATTCAGTTGACTGGCCGCAGCGGCCCCAGATGTGGCCGGCTTCCTCGCGTAATGAGCTGTTGCGCGGCGACCATCCGGGGCCGCCATAGGCCGACATGTCATGCAGGAGATTTGATTCCACCGGTTCACCCTCCCATGAGTCAACGGTTCCAAGAAAAAAGCCAGGCGCCGATCGCCAGGAAGGCCAGGGTCATCAACGCCAGCACCGCCAACTCGGGACCGACGTCGATCAGGCCCGCGCCGTCGTTCATGATCTTGCGCACGGCCTTTAACAGATGGGTCAGGGGAAATGCGGCGGCAACGCTTTTGACCCAATGCGGCGCTCCTTCTATCGAAAACCAGACTTCGGACAGAAACATCATCGGCCAGGCGATGAAGTTCAGCAAGCCGGTGGCAAATTCCTCGCTGGTGCCCCGCGCGGCGATCACCAGTCCCAGGGCGGTCAAACTGAGGCTGCCCACAAAAAATACGATGGCCAGATCCAGATACGAGCCTTCCACGTGAAATGTAAAAATCAGATCGCAGCCGATCCAGACCACCGCCAGGGTAAACATCAGCAGAAAAATGCGCGAAAGCATCTGGGCGCTCAGGTACTCGAAGGCCGTCAGAGGAGTGGCCTTCAGGCGTTTGAGCACACCGTTCTTGCGGTAGCGGACGACCACGTATCCCACGCCCCACAGGGCGCTGAACATCATGTTCATGGTCAGAATGCCCGGGAAAAACCAGTCCACGTATCGGATCTGCCGCCCGCTGATCTCATTCTTCTGGGACGGCAGCGACTGGTCCGGCGGCAGCAGGCTGCTCTGGAAGATCTTTTCCACGAAATAGCCCTTGGGCGAGGTGGTGTTGAGCCAATACGGGTAGGGCGGCGCGCCGGCTTTTATCAGAAAATCGATCTTGTAGTGCTTGAGTTTATCGAAGGCCTCCTCGGCGGTTTTAAACCCCACGAACTGGATGTAACGGGTCTGCCGAAACCGCTCGGGAATGTCGAGGGTGACCGGGGCTGCATTCTCGGTTTCGACCGGAAAGACGCCGACCTTGTATTCGGCATAGCGGTCGCTGCCGAAAATCAGGCCGAATCCGCCGATGATCAAAAAAGGGAAGAGGAAGTTCCAGCCGAATGCGGCCCGATCGCGCAGAAACTCACGGTTTCGGGCCACAAAGAGGGTCCAGAGCCTTTTGATCCGCATGATCAGTCTCGCAGTTGGCGGCCGGTCAATGTGAGAAAGACATCTTCGAGGTTCGGCGATCGCACGGTCATGTCTTTCAGGTCAACGTTCCTGGCGACGAGTTCCGCCACGCAGGCATTGAGGTCATCGGTCATGATTTCGACCCGGTCCTGAACCAGCTGGAAGGGAACGGAAAGCGCTGGCAGCGATAACCGGGCACTGGCTTGCGGCAGCACCACGGTGACACCGCCACAGTGGTGTTTGATCAACTCGGCCGGCGATCCGCGGGCGATGATACGGCCATAATCCATAATGGCAATTTCGTCACACAGGGCCTGTGCTTCTTCCATGTTGTGGGTGGTCAGCACGATGGTGCGACCGTCGGCCTTGATGTCCTGAACGATATCCCACAGATTGCGACGCGCCTGGGGGTCCAGGCCGGTGGACGGCTCGTCCAGGAAAACCAGTTCGGGTTTGTTGACCAGGGCCAGCGCCAGCATAAAGCGCTGTCTCTGACCGCCGGAAATGCGGTCGTTATATTGTTTTAAAAAATCCTGCAGGTGACACATCGTGATCAACTCCTGCAGATCGGCGGTATCCGTATACAGATTCTGAAACGTCACCAGCGTTTCATGGACCGTCAGAAAGGAGAGCAGGGCGGTCTGCTGAAACAAAATCCCCACTTCGGCCCGAAAGGTGTCGGATCGCGGTTGCCCCTTGTAGAGTATTTCACCTGCGGTCGGTGCGACGATGTCCTCGATGACTTCGATGCTCGTTGTTTTGCCGGCCCCGTTGGGTCCCAGCAGGCCGAAACATGTTCCTTGCCTAATGGCAAAGGAAACCCCGGCGACCGCTTTCGTGCGGCCGTATTTTTTGACCAGGTTATTGACTTCCAGCAGGGCCATCGGTACGCACCTGTCCACGACTACAGCTTGAGCGGTTTCCCCCGGCGGGATTCAAGGTTCAACTCGGCCGCTGGCTGCACATATTAAGTTAGATTGGTGAGGAAACGTTCAAGCTTCCGGGAAAAGTACCGCAAACACAGTAAACGAAAGGAACTGATGCAACTGACCTAACCGATTTAACCGACACGACCATTTTTATCCACCACTTTTATCCACCACGATAGGTAGAAGCGCCACGGCCGATTAACACGTCCCGTTAATTCCGGGCAGTATAACCATTTCGGTGCGGTTATCAACCTGAAATCGGCGGCAATCCGGCTTGACAACCAGGGCGGCGCGGGTTAGCTTCCGCACGTTTCGCGGGACTGCAGCTGCGGGATCATCGCGGTCAGCCGCAGGCAAAAATCGTCAATGACACAAAGGGGTCCGCGGTCATAGCGTCTTGTCAACCATATCGTATCCTAAACATTTTCGCCTGCCGATCGATATGGCTAAACGGTGAACCCTGAGCCGTGAACCTTGAACCGTAACCCTTATGCGCCGGTCCCTTGCCTCGCTCAAGGCACCATTCGCGACACGTCAAAGATTATACGACACGTTACAAACCGTAGGAGGGGCCATGCCGGTCATTTTGTCGATCGTGGGTAAATCCGGCAGCGGAAAAACGACGCTGATCGAGAAATTGATCGCGGAATTGAAACGGCGCGGGTTGCGGATCGGCACCGTCAAGCATTCGGCCCACAGCATCGAGATGGACAAACCGGGCAAAGACAGCTGGCGTCATAAGCAGGCCGGGGCCGATACGGTCATGGTGGTGGCGCCGCAAACCGTGGCCATGATCAAGAGCATGCCTGCACCACGACTCGAAGACCTCGAAAAATATTTCGAGGATGTCGATCTGGTCCTGACCGAGGGCTTTAAATCCGGCGCCATGCCGAAAATAGAAGTGTTCCGCCAGGCCGTGCATGCGCGGCCCCTGTGCACGGGAGATAGCCGGTTGATGGCCTTGGTGACCGACGCGGCCATCGATCCGGGCGTCCCCACCTTCGGATTGAACGATATCGCCCGGATTGCCGATCTGATCGCAGTGCGCTGCGGTGCCGCTCGCTGAGCTTCAAACGCCGGGTGAAGGAAGCCGATAAAAAGACTGACAGTGGTTTATGCATAAAAAAAGGGGCTCGTTCAAGAGCCCCTTTGAGGTGCTTAACTCACATATTTTAATCTGATCAAATTAATGTCACACCCTATGATCAGATACCGGCGGCCGCTTAGGCGACTTCCAGTCTCTGGCGATCGGCCATATCCATCAGGACGCGCTCGCGGGCCTTGTCGATCCCCAGAGCCTTGCGTTTCTTGTCGATGTGCGCGATCATCAGGCGCGCCATTTCATAGGGATCGGGTGTGAATCCCCATTTGCCGAGCCCTTGTTTTTCCAGGCCATCGAAGAGCAGGTTATAGAACTTGGTGTCTTCCACGATCGGGAAGGTGACGCCGAAGACGGTGTAGACGCCCGAGGCCACGAAGTACTGGCCGATGCTGATGGCCTTCTCGCTCATCCACTCCGGTGCCGCGCCGGCCACCGGCAGGTCGGCCATGCTCTCGCCCAGGCCGCCCTCTTTGACCATTTCGGCGCAGGCGATCAGGATCCGGCTGTTGTCGACGCACGAGCCGATGCCCAGAACCGGCGGCATGCCGACGGTCTCGCAGACCTCGCGCAGGCCGGGGCCGGCCATGACCGACGCTTCCGGGGTGGTCAGCCCGGCCTTGGCCAGCGCCACCTGGGAACAGCCGGTCTGCACGACCAGGACGTCGTTCTTGATCAGTTCCTTGACCAGTTCGACGTGGACCCAGTCCTGCTTGACGCGCGGGTTGGTGCAGCCGACCACGCCGGCCACGCCGCGGATGCGGCCGTTGATGATGTTGTCGTTGAGCGGCCGGTATGAGGCCCGGAAGGTGCCGCCGAGCATGTACTTGATGTATTCGTGGGAGAACCCGTGGACGCCGATGTTGCGGATCTGCGGGATTTCCACCTTGGCCTTGCGGTTCTTGAAGCGGGTGATGGCCTTGATGACCACCTCGTCGGTGCAGTCCTTGGGGGTGTGCTCGTGGAACTCGATGTGGGTGGCGCCCTCGATGTGGCAGCGCGGGTTGGTGGTAATAAGCGGCGTGCCGTAGCACTCGGCCACTTTGGCCAGGCCCTGCTTGATGCACTGGACATCGACGCACATGACATCGACCGCGCCGGTCACTAGAACCGCTTCGGTCGACATGAAGTTGCCGGCGTGCGGGATGCCGTGGCGCACCAGGACCTCGGCGCCGGAGCAGCACATGCCGGCCAGGTTGATGCCCTTGGCACCGGCCTTCTTGGCCTCCTCGATCAGGCTCTCTTCATTGCACGATTCGATCATCGACTCGAACAGGTTGGGCTCGTGGCCGTGGACGATGACGTTGACGTAGTCTTCCTTGAGCACGCCCATGTTGACCTCGATGCTGATGGGCGAGGGCGTACCGAAAAGAATGTCGGAAATCTCGGTCGCCACCATGGAGCCGCCCCAGCCGTCGGCCAGCGCCGTGCGGCTGCACTGCTTGGTGATGTTCTCGTAATGCTGATCCACGCCCATGTGGGTGCGGTGCATGATTTCCATGATTTCACGCATGGCGCCGCGCGGCACGATGCCCAGCTTGCGCCAGGTCTCGAGGGTCTTGGCGGGAACGCGGTCGGCAAAGGGAATCTCGCCGTCCACCTGGGTGTAGGTTCTTTCGAGTTCCTTGTAGAGGTCCTTGGCGATGTCCATCATCTCGCGGCCTTCGGTCTCGATGCCGATCGAGCGGGCCACCTCTTCCAGTTTGACGGTGTCCTTGATCTTGTAGTCCTGGATGTTGCCGTTGACCACTTCGCGGAACAAGTCGAGCATGCTCATGCCGTGGTCGGTGTGGGCGGAGCACCCGGAGGCGACCATGCGCGCGAAGTTACGGGCCATGATGGTGTCGATGGTGGCGCCGCAGACGCCGACCTTGCCGTAAGGATCCTTGGCGTTCAGACGGCAGGGCCCCATGGAGCAGTGCTTGCAGCAGGCCGAGTCCGCGCCGATGGGGCAGGCCTTCATGTTGATGGCGCGGTCGAAGGCGGTTTCCACGCCGTCGCGCTTGGCTTTTTCAAGCATCTGGATCGTGGCGTCGCAGATCGACAGATCCCGGAAGTTGATCTCTTTTTCCTTCTTAGCGATGATTTTTTTTTCTTCGGCCATGGTCGCTCCCTTCGTGGTGAGGTTTTTAGTTAGTTTTTTTATTATTCCAATACTTTACGATGATTCGCCCTCTGCCCTCCAGTTATCAGTAATGATTACTATTAAACCTACAGGGGCGGTTTTCCCTTGTCAAGCAAAAATAAAAAAATTTGCCAGTGCGGTATTTTTATATTATGCAGACGGGTAGGCATTGTCGGCATCACCCGGCAGAAGATAGCGCTAACGGGGTCCGGCGATCGCGTCTTGAGCACCATCACCACGACCACGATCCTCAATGGCTTTGGATCATCGATCAACGCGGACATCACTTCAGGACGGAAGGAACAAGGGTTATGACGACAGAAAAACCGGTAACGATTTATTCCCTGAGCACCTGCAGCCACTGCAAATCGACCAAGAAGATGCTCTCGGAGTGCACGATCAAATACGAAATAGTGGACGTCGATCTGTTGGAAGGCGAGGAGCGCAAGGCGATTCTGGCGGATGTGAAGAAGTTCAACCCGAAATGCTCTTTTCCGACCATCATCATCGGCGAGAAGGTCATCGTGGGCTTCAAGGAAAAAGAGATCAAGGAGGCGCTGGGACTATAATGGATGCGCAGAAACTGTATGCCATGATGAAGAAAGTCCAGGAGCCCAAAGGGTATTATTTCAATGCCGACAAGGAAAGAACCCTCGAGCTGCTGGAGGCCCTCATTCTGAACAAGGAACGCTACGGATACATGGGATGTCCCTGCCGGCTGCTTTCCGGCGATCGCGAAAACGACCGCGACATCATCTGCCCCTGCATTTACAGCGTACCGGACATCGAGGAATACGGCAGCTGCTACTGCAACCTCTATGTGTCCAAGAGTTGGAACGAGAACAAAATTCCGCATGCCTACGTGCCCGAGCGCCGGCCGCCGGAGAAAATCATGTTCTGAATCATTCTTGACTTTTCACCGGTCCCAACGCATTTTTAAGCCAGTGCAACTGTTTGATAATTTTAAAAGTTATTTTCAATAAGGGACGGGTTTTCCCGCGGTCGCCGGACAAAGGAGGAGCAAAAGAGATGGAAGAATGCAAAGTGATTGTGAATACGGGATTACGGGGGGTGACGGTCGCCAGTACCCGCATCAGCGACGTGGACGGGCAAAGGGGGCGCCTGATCTACCGCGGGTATCTGGTGAGCGATCTGGCCGAGCGGGCCGGTTACGAGGAGATCATCTACCTGCTTCTCTACGAAAAACTGCCCGGAAAAAACGAGCTGATCCAATTCAAGGAGCGGCTGGCGGCCGAACGATTGATTCCCCCGGCGGTGGTGGCGGCCTTGAAGACCCGTCCGGCCGATTCACTGCCGATGGATATCCTTCAGGCCGGCGTGTCGCTTCTGGCCAATCACGATTCGGAAGCGGGCAGCCAGACCAAGGAGGCGGCCGAACGAAAAGCGGTGCGGCTGATTGCCAGGTTTCCGGTTCTGCTCGGGGCCTGGGGACGGATCCGGCAGGGCCTGGAGCCGGTCGAGCCAGCGGCGGATCTCGACCATGGCGCCAATTTTCTCTACATGCTCAGCGGCCAGCGACCGAACGAGGATACGGCCCATTTCATGGATGTGGCGCTGGTGCTGCACGCGGAGCATTCCTTCAATGCCTCGACGTTTACGGCGCGGCAGGTAGCCTCGACGCGGGCGCACATGTATGCCTCGATTTCCGCGGCGGTCGGCTCGCTGTCCGGAGATCTGCACGGCGGCGCGAACGTGCGCGTGATGGAAATGCTCCAACAGATCGGTTCGGTGGATCGGGTGGAGGAGTATGTGACCGACCAGCTGGATGCGGGTAAGCTGATCTTCGGGCTCGGCCATGCCGTCTACAAGGTGGACGATCCGCGGGCCAAAATCCTGGCGCCGATGTCCGCGACAATGGGGCAGCGGACAGGCGAGCCGCACTGGTACGAGATTTCACGCGCGCTGGAAGAAAAGGGCAAGGCCTTGTTCAAGGAACGCAAGGGCATCGATATCTTCACGAACGTGGATTTTTACAGTGCCTCGCTGTACCATGCGATGGGCATTCCGATGGACTTTTTTACACCCGTATTCGCTGTGTCGCGGGTGGCCGGCTGGGCGGCCCATGTCATCGAGGAGCAGTATGCCGGTGCGGCGGAGAAACCGGCCCTCTACCGGCCGGCATCGGATTATGTCGGGGATTATTGCGGACCGGATGAATGCGCTTTCGTGCCGATGGAAGAACGAAAATAGTCCTCATATCGAGCAGCCGAGCTTGGTGCCCTCGTAAATAGCCGTTTTGGCCGTACGTGGTTCGAGGCAATCGCCGATCACGTGGGTTTCGTAGCCCAGCGACTTGATCTGCCGGTGGATGGTATCGTCCGGCCGGATACCGATGGCAACGACCACGCGCTCGGCGTCGATGACCTGCTCACGGCCGTCCGGGCCGGCGACCACCAGGGAGGTGTCGTTCACCCGCAGCAGTCGGTGCTCGGTGAGGATGCGGACTTTGTTCTCCCCGAGCTTGCGCACCAGAAGTTTTTTGGTCACAGACTCCAAATCGCCCCCTATTTTGGGCATCAATTCGACGATGGTCACCGGCGAGCCGGTTTCGGACAGATGGAAGGCCACCTCACAACCGGTCGCTCCGCCGCCGATGACCACTGTTTTCTTTTTCGTGAGGACTTTGCCGTTCAGGACCTTGTCAAAGGTCACCACCGATGCCGCATCGATCCCCTTAACCGGCGGCAGGACGGGAATGGACCCGGTCGCCAGGATCACCACGTCCGGATTTTCTTTTTGAACGGTTGGCGCCGTGACATCCTCTCCCAGATGACAGATGACGCCATTGAGTTCCACCTGTTTTTTCTGAAAATTGATCAGGCTTTGCATTTCCCTCTTGTAGGCGGTTTGACTGCCCGGAATCAGTTGTCCGCCCAGGTAGGGCTGCTTCTCGTAGAGGTGCACCTCGTGACCGCGTTTGGCCGCCACCCAGGCCGCGTTCAAACCGCCCGGCCCGCCGCCGACCACCATGACCTTTTTCGGTTGGGTGGTGGGCACGATCTGCATTTCCTTTTCACGGCCTAGCGCCGGATTCACCAGGCACTCCAGACGCCCGATGCGATATATCGACTGCATGCAGGTGTTGCAGGCGATGCACGTCCTTATTTCATCGAAGCGCCCTTCCTTGGCCTTGATCGGCATTTCGGGATCGGCCATCAAGCCGCGTCCGATGCAGACCAGGTCCGCCATTTTTTCGCCGATAATACGGTCTGCCGTCCAGGGATCGTTGATCCGGCCGACGGCCATCACCGGGATCTGCAGCGCTTTTTTGACGGCCGCGGCGGATTCCGCCAGGCAGGCCTTCTTCATGAACATGGGCTGAGAGATCCATTCGGGGGTCGAGTCGTTGCCGGCCGAGACCTGGACGACATCGATTCCGGCGGCCACCAGCAACTTCAAAATTTCGATGCTCTCTGCGACCGTCAGGCCGTCGGGCACGAACTCCTGGGCACTGATCTTGAAGGAAATCGGGTACGAGGGGCCGAGGCGGTTTCGAATTTCCGCGATGATCTCGCGCGCAAAGCGGGTTCGGCCGGCGATATCGCCACCGTAGCCATCTTGCCGGATGTTCGAGTAGCGTGAAAGGAACTGGTTGATCAGGTATCCATGCGCGCCGTGTATTTCCAGCAGCTCGAAGCCGGCTTCCCGGCATCTCACCGCCGCCGCCGCAAACTTTTCGACCAGATCCTGGATTTGCGCGTCGGAAAGCGGCTCCACTTCCCCGCGGATGGCCGGACAGGGCAGGGGCGAGGGGGCCAGCGGCCGCCGGCGGATGACTTTGGCGGAGGTTTGCCGTCCGGCATGGTGAATCTGGAGGGCCGGAATGGCGCCTTCGGCCTTGATGGCCGCCGCGATCCGGGAAAGTCCTTCCAGCAACCGATCGCTGTCGATGCGGGCCTGATTTTCGGAAACCACCCCTTCGGGGGCGACCGCGCAGGCTTCCATGATGACCATGGCCGGACCGCCGCCGGCGCGCCGCCGGTAGTGTTCGACGGCGCCATTGGTTACGCCGCCGCCCTTTTCAATGAGAAAGGATGCCAGAGGGGGAAGGACGATCCGGTTTTTTAAGGTGATGGTTTTGATCTGAAACGGGGTGAACAGATGTTTCATGTATGTTCCGTTCGCGTGTCCTGCGGTTGGCTGAATCTGGTATTGTATAGTCGTTGTATTAAACGTGTCGTTCGGATGTCAAATTTAAAATACCAGCCGGTGAACATCGAGGGACAGTCGGAACACGATTCGTCACGGTCTTCGGTCATGCCATTCGCGTTTAATCGGTGACTCTGGCGCCGAAGGTAGCGGACCGTCAGGGCCTCGCAAGCGTTCTCTAATTTTGGGTGTTCGGATCAGTTGACCACGTCAATGGAAAAATGTACGCGGCGGTTTTTGGCGCGCGAGGCTTCGTTCCGCCCATTGACAGCCGGTGTTTCGCGCCCGTTGCTGACCACCGCCAGGCGTGCGATATCGACCCCGTGTTCGATCAGGAAAGTGGTGACATTGCCGGCCCGTTGGTCACCCAACGCAAAATTGTATTCAGCGGTGCCGTCTTCATCGCTGTTGCCCTGGACGACAACCCGAACTTCCGGATGAGCCCGAAGCCAGGCGGCTTTTTCAGCCAGAATTTCCTTGGCGGCCGGGAGCAGGACCGCACTGTTTTTATCGAAGTAAACGTCCTGGTTCACAAAGGTTTCCCACCCATTCGGGAATTTGCCGTCAACCGGTGCCGGCCGGCTTTCGACCGCTATCGGTTCTGCCGGTTCGGTAACCACCACCGGTGTGCTGGTCAAGGGGGCGGGCGGCGCTGATTTGCCGGCGCAGGACACAAGAAGGAACGGAAACAACATCACCGGAAGCACAAGCCCCGTCCATCGATTTTTTCGCATGCGGTTCTCCTTTATATAATTCCATGATTGCAAGGGTGTCGATCTCGTCCGGGATGCCAGACCGGCGGCATTTCCCTATCCAATGCAGCCATAGAGTATCAAAAACACAGCAATTAATCAACGTTTTGAAGCGTTTCGCACCTCTTCCGCTGCTGCGCGAAAACACCGGCGGTGGTGGCGCTCACAGGGGCTTGGCGGCAGGCAAAAGGGCAGGGCGCCTGCCCCCGCGCGGCTATCTATTCCCCTAAAGGTTCAGTGACAAATGGACGATGAGGGTTTTAAGGAGAATCCGATGATGCGTATAAAGCTAAAAGAAGTCCTACCACCGAAAACCAACCCGCAAAACCCGGCGCCCTTGCCGGTGCCCTCCAAAAAGGAACCGATCAGGAATCGACGTAAAAACAAGGCCGATCGTCGCCGCGCCAATCGCGACGGGGTGATTGTCACCCTATCGACCCGCAATGACCGTCGCAGCGGTCGGGATCGTCGCAAGCGTCGGTCCTGACCGCCGGTTGACACACCTAATTTGTGCGCGGCGGGTTAACGACCAGCTTCTGTCCGGGCTGAAGAGTGGCTTTTTTACCCAGATTGTTGTCCGCGCGCAGTTGATCGATTGACACCTGATAGCGACGACTGATGGCGTAGAGCGTGTCGCCGGACTTGACCACGTGGGTAACGGCATTGGCCTGCCGGGTGACTTTTGGGGATGCCGGTTTTTCCGCCGAAGGTTGTGCGGCCGGTCTGGCCGGGGCGGCCGAAGACGTCTTGCCCAGTTGATCCAGGCGCTGCGCCAGGGAGGTTTCCATGCGATTGATCTTGTCGACGGCCTGAAGGTAAGATTGCGCGTCTCGTTCGAGCGCCTTCAGACGGTCCTCCATGCCGCTCAAATCCGCTGTCTGTTTTTCCAGGGCGGCGATGCGGTCTTCGAGTCGATGGTCCACCAGATTTACGGGCGGGCTCTGAGGCTTGCCTCTGAACCACACGGCCATCAAGATCACCAGGACGATTCCAACGAGCAGCAAGGGGAGGATGAACCGTACGCTCGGCAGCGGTTTTTTTTCCTTAAGGTTCCGATAGCTCTGGTTTTCCAAATATTCCTCATCAGGTATCTTCTCCGAATTGCTGTCAAAATAAGGGTTGCTCATTTCTTCGCTCCCATCATTGTGATCCGTGGCCGCTGCTTCCGGGCCATTCGGGTTCTGAGGCAGGGACATCGCTTGTTTGCGCCTTTCATTTCAGGGTTCGTGTTTCGGGTTCCGTGCTATTCCGATCAAGTCTGCCGCGCAGTTTAGGCCATCGCATATTGTGAGTCAAGCGCAAATCGATACCATATGTAGTAGATTTTCCCGTGAAGAGAATGACCATCGCGGACAGGCGCCGCCGGCTGGGGGTCGCGGATATGGGGTAAAATATTTTGCTTGCATATGGCTGTCGCAATTGTCACAACGATTAGACGTAGAAGCCGCCAGGATTGGAACAGGAAACTCGCATGAAACGTGACCGTACGGTGACGACCGTTATCGACGCACAAAAATGTACCGGTTGCGGTCTTTGCGTGGGCGTCTGTCCGGATCGCACGCTAACCCTGTCGGGAAGCAAGGCCATTGTCAGCGGCGACACATCCCTCAACTGCGGCCACTGCGCGGCGATCTGCCCGGTCGGCGCGGTGAAGGTGAGCGCACTCGACGAAGAAGCTCAGCGTTTCGATAGTTTTGCGCAGCCGGACGACGGCTGGCTGCCGCCGGGGCAATTCGACACGAGCGGCCTGGTGCAACTGATGCGCTCGCGGCGCAGCTGCCGCAATTATCTCGTTCGGCCCATCGAGCGCGAGCGCCTCGAAGATCTGGTGAAGATCGGCATCACCGCACCTTCGGGGACCAACAGCCAGCGCTGGACCTTCACCATCCTTTCCGATCGACAAGCGGTGATGCGCCTCGGCGAAGAGGTCGGCCGCTTTTTTCGACGGTTGAACCGGATGGCGGAAAAGCGGCTGCTGCGCGGTTTCTTGAAATTGATCGGCCGCCCTGAACTCGACGACTATTTTCACGCCTACTACTCATCGGTCAAACAGGGTTTGGAAGAATGGACCCAAGGCGGCCGCGATCGCCTGTTTCACGGAGCGACCGCCGCCATTGTTATCGGCTCCGCGCCCGGTGCCAGCTGCCCGAGGGAAGATGCCCTGCTGGCGACCCAGAACATCCTGCTGGCCGCTCACAGCATGGGCCTGGGATCCTGCCTGATCGGTTTTGCGGCGGCGGCCATGCAAAAGGATCCGGCCATCAAACGCAAACTGGGCCTTCCGAAGGAAGAGGCGGCCCAGGCGGTCATCGCCCTCGGTTATCCCGATGAGGTCTACCAGCGGCCGGCCGGCCGCAAGAAACCGCTGGTGCGCTGGGTTCTTTAAAATACACGCGCACGCCTGCCGTCGCCGTGATTAGCGGTGCGCCTTGTTTTGGCGTACCTTGAATACCGATAGACCCCACTCTGGCGCTCGACGCATTCGGTGCTGAAGAATGGTGCCGCTTTTTTTTCCGGACGGCGGACTCTACGCAACACCCGGGACGCTGCACATTCGAATTCGTACCCGCCTCGTATCCCTTTTTGTGGCCGTCAACCTGATTCCGTCCTTCGTTTTCCTGCTCATCGTCCGGGGCACATACCGTTCCCATGATACGCCCGCGCAGATGCTGGGGCTGATACGCACGGCCGTCAGTGCCAATGCCCTGCTGTTTATCGTCATCGGCGTGGTGCTCACCATGCTGATCAACAGCAATTTCACCCGTTCCGTGAACGAGATCATCCGGGTTCTCAGAGGAATTCGCAACGGTCGGCGTGGCCCTCGGAGTGGATGAGGCCTGGAAATACCGGGAAGAGCAGAGGGGCGGCCTGGCGGAGGGGCAGGTCATCCTGATCGGCACGGACGGTATTTGGGAGTCGCGCAACCGTGCAGGCCGCATGTTCGGCAAGGAAGCGCTCCTCGATCTGATCCGAACACATGCCGCTTTGAGCGCGGAGGAAATCGTCACCGCCATTGTCGAATCGATAAAGCGCTTTCGACAGGACGTCGAGCCGGAAGATGATGTCACCCTGGTGGTGGTCAAAATGAAAACGGGATAGAGTTTAGATGTGTTTGGCGAGAATCTCTTCCAGTTGCCGGGTGTGGCGGCTGTAGAAGTGATCCGCACCGTCGATGATGTCAAGACGGGTCGCCGGGTTCCAACCCGGCAACATCTCTCTGATGACCTCGGCCGGTGCAATCTCATCCCGGCTGCCGGTCACCACCAGCCGCAGGCCGGGCAACTTGCCTATCGGCGCAAAATCGATAAAGCCCACCGGCGGCGACACCATGACCAGATTCCCGGCGCGGTTTTCGCGCTGATACGTCAGCGCATTGACCCAGGCACCGAAGGAATAACCGCACAGATCGACTGCTTGGATGCCGTTTTCTTTCAGGTGGGATAGCGCCGCCAGAACATCTTGCTGCTCACCGATGCCGTTGTCGTATTGCCCCGCGCTTGCCCCGGTGCCCCTGAAATTGAACCGCAGGGTGGCGGCGCCCGTCTTTCGATAAACACGACGGATTGCTTCCACGACCGGATTGTGCATGTCGCCGCCGTAGAGCGGGTGGGGGTGGGTGATAACGACGCCGCGCTGTTTCACACTGCCCTCGAAGAGCCCCTCGAGGTCAACGTCCCCCGATCGAAAATACACTTTTTCTTCCATGGTAAACAAAGGCGGTCGAGTCAGTTGAGTCGGTCAGGTCAGTAGGGTCAGTTAAAGGATTACAACGAGTTGTTGCATGTTTCGAGCGTCGGGTTTCCAGATTCAAGTATCACGTCATGACTTACCCGACCCGTCTCAGCACCCTCACCATCTCGGCGCCGAATTCATTTTTCTGCCAGCTCTTGAGTTCTTCAACGGCGCTCAGCGCCGGCGGCTCGATTGGATTTTCGGTGGCCAGAGCCGTCATCGCGCTCTTGTTGAGCAGCACGGCCGGCTCGATATCGAGCGCCCGGGCTTTCTTGTCACGCCAGTTTCTCAGCGCTTTCACGCGATCGGGTACGGCCGGGTGCATGGCCCGGCTTTTCTTGCGCGGATAGGCCGGCAGGTCATCGGCGGGGATCAGCCGGGCGCCGAGAATTGCTTCCACCAGGCCCTCACCGTACATGGTGAGCTGCTTGCCGCTGAGCACGCCGCTCTCGCTCAACCGGCGGGTGCTGTCCGGTTTTTCGATCGCGAGTTGCAGCAGGGAGGTGTTGCTGAAGATCTTGAACAGCGGGCGGTCCTTTTTTTCGGCCACCCCGCGACGATACTGAAGCAGGGCCTCCAGCACGGCCAGACTGCGCGGGCCCAGGCGGCCAGCCCCCTTGAACTGCAGAAAAAGCGGTTCATGATTGTTGTGAGAAGGCCTGACCCTGCTCAGCAGGTCGCATTCTTCCCGCACCCATTCGAGCCGGCCTTTTTGTTTCAGCTCGGCGGTCAGCATTTTCGCGAGCGGCAGCAGGTAGCGGACGTCCTCGGCGGCATAGGCGATCATCTCATCCGGCAACGGCCGCCGGGACCAGTCCTTGCGCTGGTATTTCTTGTCGAGGGCTACTCCGAAGCGCGACTGCAGAATGGCCTCGAGGCTGGTGGCCTTTATTCCGAGAAACGTGCTGGCGATCTGGGTGTCGAACAGGTTGGCGATTTCGATGCTGAAATCCCGATACAGGGAGCGCACATCGTAGTCGGCGCCGTGAAAAATTTTCGCGACGGCCGGATCGGCAAACATCGAGCGCAGTGACTCGAGATCCCGGACCCGCAGCGTATCGATGACGGCGTTGCGATATGGCGTAGCCATCTGGATCAGGCAGACTTTTTCCTGAAAATGGTACATCGAGTCGGCCTCCAGATCGACCGCGACAGCGGGTGAACGCCGGAATTCATCCGCCAGCCGGGCAAGAACCGATGGTGTGTCGATCAGGATGTCGCTGGTTGTCATCTCGCTTCCTATCCGGGTTCAAATTTTCCTTGACCCCACACGGGATTTCTCTTAGCCTTACAGGCTTGCATGCATGAAGCGTCATCATGGACCTTACCTGTCAAGAAAAAAAGATCACATTAAAAAATGGTACATATAACATTTCCGGACGGGAACACAAAGGCTTTTGAAAATCCGCCGACGGGTCTCGATATCGCCCGCAGCATTTCAGAAGGGTTCGCCCGCAATTGCGTGGCGCTGCAGAAAAACGGCGATATTCTCGATTTGACCGCCCGGCTCGATGAGGATACCCCGATCAGGCTGATCACCACCAAAGACCCCGAGGCCATCGACATTCTGCGCCACAGCGCGGCGCATGTCATGGCCCAGGCGATCCTGCACCTCTATCCGGACGCGCACCTGACGATCGGCCCGGCCGTCGAAGACGGTTTTTACTACGATATCGACATGCCGCCGATTTCCGAAGAGGATTTTCCCCGGATCGAGGCCGAGATAAAAAAGGCCACCAAGGCCAAAGAACCGTTCAGGCGGTCGGCGGTGTCAAAAGCCGACGCCCTGGAATTCTATAAAAACGAGCCTTACAAGCTGGAAATGATCCGCGATCTGCCGGACGGAACGATTTCGTTTTACCGGCACGGGGATTTTACCGACCTGTGCCGCGGGCCGCACGTTCCTCACACCGGGTTCATCAAGGCAGTCAAGCTGATGAAAGTTTCCGGCGCTTATTGGCGTGGGGATCAATCCAACCCCCAGCTGCAACGGATATACGGGACCGCCTTTTTCGACAAGAAGGACCTGGATGCCTACCTCAATTTTCTGGAAGAAGCCCGTAAACGAAACCACCGCAAGATCGGAACGGCCCTGGAGCTTTTCAGCTTTCACGACGAGGCGCCGGGCATGCCGTTCTTTCACGCCAATGGCATGGTGATCTGGAACGCGTTGCTCGATTACTGGCGCGAGGAACACCGCACCGCGGGCTACGTGGAGACCAAGACGCCGATCACGTTGAACCGGGCCCTGTGGGAGCGCAGCGGACACTGGGAAAACTATCGCGAAAATATGTACACGACCCGGATCGATGACACCGAATTTGCCATCAAGCCCATGAACTGCCCGGGGGGCATGCTCCTGTTTGGTTCCAAGCGCCACTCTTACAAGGATCTGCCCATCCGCCAGGCCGAGGTCGGACTGGTTCATCGCCACGAACTCAGCGGCGTTCTTTCCGGTCTTTTCCGGGTGCGCGCTTTTCACCAGGACGACGCGCATATTTTCATGCGGCCGGAGCAGATCCAGGCTGAAATCCTGGGCGTGCTGCAGCTCGTCGAGCGGATCTACGGCACGTTCGGGCTCGGATTTCATCTTGAGTTGTCCACCCGCCCCGAGAAGTCGATCGGCACCGACGAACAGTGGACCCTGGCGACCGAGGGCCTGCAGGCGGCCCTGGACGCTTATGGCCAGCCGTACAAGATCAACCAGGGCGACGGCGCCTTTTACGGGCCTAAAATCGACGTCCACATCAAGGATGCCCTCGGGCGCACCTGGCAGTGCGGCACGATTCAGCTCGACATGTCCCTGCCGGAGCGCTTCAACCTGGCCTTTGTCGATGCCGACAATGAAAAGAAGCGCCCCATCATGATTCACCGCGTCATCTACGGCTCGATCGAGCGCTTTTTCGGTATTCTGATCGAGCACTTCGCCGGCAAGTTTCCGCTGTGGATGGCACCGGTGCAGGCGGTGCTGCTGCCGATCACCGACGAGCTGGCCGCTTACGCCGCCGAGGTCGACCAAGTCCTGACGCGCGCCGGGCTGCGCACCGAGGTGGATTCACGCGCCGAGAGCCTCAACAAGAAAATCCGTGAGGCGCAGCTGAGATACATTCCGCTGATCCTGACCATCGGGAAAAAAGAGCAGGAGGCCGGCACGCTCTCGGTACGGACCCTGGACGGGACGGTTGCGCACGGCGTGACGCACGACGTTTTCCTGAAGACCGTGACGGCGGCCGTCCGCGAGCGGCGACTGGAGTTGGCTGTTTTTGGGAAGTAGTTTCTGGTGGTTGGCTCGAAAATGGAGTGACGGTTCAGCGGTTCTGGGGTCAGAGACGCCGCTGGCTGCACGCATCCAGTTTGACCGAAGAGGAGACTCTTAAGCTGCCTGACCCATTGAAATTGAAAAAATTCACCGTTTACTGGCTCCCGGTCCTTGTTTACTGCCTCTTGATATTCATTCAGTCCTCGTTTCCCTCGCCGGTCAAGGAACCGGACATCGCCCATTTCGATAAATACCTCCATTTGTTGGGCTATGGTCTGCTGGGAGTCTTGTTCAGCCGGGCCTACCACGGATCATCCCGGTGGTCGGACGGCAAGCTCTGGCATCTCGCGTTCGTGAGCATACTGTCCGCCGGCCTTTACGGGATCAGCGATGAAATTCATCAGTATTTCGTGCCCGGTCGTTCCGCCGATGCCCTGGATGCCGCCGCTGATTTTATCGGGGCGGCCCTGGGGGCGTTCTTTTTCCTGGCGTTTTTCGCGAAGCGCACCCTCCGGTGGCCATGACAAGCCGATTGACAAAATAAACGGCTTCCGCTAATAAAAATCCGGTCAGGGTTTACGGGGCACCGCATCGGCCTTGTCGTCGGCACTTGAAGGCCAACAGTACGTCTTGCGTGCCCGAAACCTTGCATCTGCGGCACCCTGTAAACGCTGACAATCAGGTGGTTTGAAGCGCTGAGGACTTTTGCACCTATGCACGGTTACTAAGTCCAATAGAGAAACGCAAGATTGCGGCTTTCCACGATACCGCTCCACTGGACCCTCTGCAACTGGAGACCTTCACCATGTCCGAAGATCATCGCATGACCATCAACGGCAACACTTTTCCGTTCGAGCCGGGGCAGACGATTCTCGAAGTCGCCCGGCAGCACCATATCGACATCCCGACCCTCTGCTGGCTGAAAGGCGCCATTCCGACCGGGGCCTGCCGCATCTGCGTGGTCGAGGTCAAGGGCGCCCGCAGCCTGCTGCCCTCCTGTTCCACCCCGGCCGGAGACAACATGGTCGTGCAGACGGAAACAGCGGCGGTCGTCAAGGCCCGCCAGCTGATCCTGCAGCTGCTGCTCTCTTCGGGCAACCACAACTGCGCCGTGCGTGGCTCCGACGGGCAGGACTGGACGCAATTTCAACTGGGCGTCCAACAGGACGACGGCAGCCAGGAACTTTGCCCCGTCTGGGGGGATTGCCGGCTGCAGGACCTGGCCTACCGCTACCAGGTTTCCGGCGAACGTTTTACCGGCACCGACACGCCCTATCCGATGGAAACCGTCAATCCGTTCATCGTGCGCGATTTCTCGCGCTGTATCCAGTGCGGGCGCTGCGTTCAGGCCTGTAACGAGATCCAGGTCAACAATGCCATCCACTTCGGGTTTCGCGGTGCGCGCACCAAGATCGTCGCCGCCGGCGACCGGCCGCTGAAAGATTCGGATTGCGTCTTCTGCGGCGAATGCGTCCAGGCCTGTCCGGTGGGGGCCCTGGTCGAAAAGGACGTGCGCTATAATGTCCGACCCTGGCAAACGAAGGAGGTCCGCACGACTTGCAGTTACTGCGGGGTCGGTTGCCAAATGCACCTGCACGTTCAGGATAACCGGGTCGTCAAGGTCACGGGCGTGGAAGATGTGGCGCCGAATTACGGATCGCTGTGCGTCAAAGGGCGCTTCGGTTTCAACTTCATCAATTCACCCGAACGCCTGACGACGCCGCTCATCAAGGAAAACGGAAAATTTCGCGCGGCGAGCTGGGACGAGGCCCTGGATCTGGTGGCGGACCGGCTGGGCCGGATCAAGGAAGCCCACGGACCCGACAGCATCGGCGTGCTGACCTCCGCGCGCGTCACGAACGAGGAAAACTACATCGCCAACAAATTTGCGCGGGCGGCCCTGAAGACCAACAACATCGATCACTGCGCCCGCCTCTGACACAGCTCCACCGTGGCCGGTCTGGCCGCAGCGTTCGGAAGCGGTGCCATGACGAACACCATCGGCGACATCGAGGAGTCCGACGTGATCCTGGTGACCGGCTCCAACACCACCGAGAACCATCCGGTCCTCTCGCGGCACGTCAAGCGGGCGGTCTCTTACCGGGGCGCCAAACTGATTCTGGTCGATCCGCGGCGCATCAAGCTGGCCGGCTTCGCCCACAAGTGGCTGCGCCAAAACCTGGGCTCCGATGTCGCCTGGATCAACGGCATGATGCACGTCATCATCGCCGAAGATCTGTATGACAAAAACTTCGTTGAAAACCGCACCGAAGGCTTCGAGGAGCTGAAGAAAACCGTCGCGAAATACACGCCCGATCATGTCGAGAGCATCAGCGGCATTCCGGGCGAGGAGTTGGCCGCGGCCGCCCGCCTCTATGCCGGCGCGAAGGCCGCCAGCATCCTTTACTGCATGGGCATCACCCAGCACAGCCATGGAACCGACAACGTCAAGTCCCTGGCCAACCTGGCCATGCTGTGCGGGCACATGGGCCGGCCCGGCACCGGTGTCAACCCCCTGCGCGGCCAGAACAACGTTCAGGGGGCGTGTGATATGGGCGGGCTGCCCAACGTGTACACCGGCTACCAGCCGGTGAGTGATCTGGCCATCGCCAAAAAGATGGAAGAAGCCTGGGGCGTGAAAGACCTGCCGACCAAACCGGGCCTGACCGTGACCCAGATGCTGCCCAAAGCCCACGACGGCGAACTCAAGGCCCTTTATATCATCGGTGAAAACCCGTTGGTCTCGGACCCCGACTTGAACCACGCCGAGGCCTCCATCAAGAATCTCGACTTTCTGGTGGTGCAGGACATATTTTTGACCGAAACCGCCCAGTTGGCCGACGTGGTGCTGCCGTCGCGCTGTTTTGCCGAGAAGAACGGCACCTTCTCCAATACCGAGCGACGGGTGCAGTTGATCCGCAAGGCGGTCGAAGCCCCCGGGGAATGCAAGGACGACTGGCAGATCCTGTGCGAGATCGCCACGCGCATGGGAACGCCCATGGCCTATGCCGGCAGCCGGGAAATATTCGAAGAAATCACCCGGGTCACACCCTCTTATGGCGGGATCACTTACGACCGCATTGCGGTCGAAGGATTGCACTGGCCCTGCCCGACGCCCGAGCACCCCGGCACGCCGATCCTGCACCGCGAGCAGTTCACCCGCGGGCGTGGGATGTTCCACGCCATCGACTACACGCCGCCGGCCGAGCTGACCGACGACGAGTACCCGCTCTACCTGACCACCGGCCGGGTGCTCTATCACTACCACACCGGCACCATGACCATGAAAACCGCGGGACTGAACGAGCGCGTCCCGGAATGCTTCGTCGAGATTTCGCCCAAGGATGCCGCCCTCTATGAGCTTAGCGACGGCGCCGAGGTCGAGATCGCCTCCCGCCGCGGCAAGATCAAGGCCAGGATCCAGGTCTCGCCCAAGGCGGTGAACGGCACGGTTTTCATCCCCTTTCACTTCGCCCAGGCGGCCGCCAACCGCCTGACCAACGCCGTGCTCGATCCGGTCTCCAAGATCCCGGAGTACAAGGTCTGCGCGGTCAAGCTCTCCCAGGCGGCGTGAGTTGAAGAAATCTGCCTATGATGCGTTTTTGGTGAGGCGGTCGAGCGGGCTTGAAACGACCGATATGTCCTTTTCCATGACATGGGTGTAGATTTCGGTGGTTTTGACGTCGGCATGCCCCATCAATTCCTGCACGACCCGGATGTTGACCCCGTTTTCAAGCAAGTGTGTGGCAAATGAATGTCGAAAGGTGTGGCAACTGACACGTTTGACGATTCCGGCTTTATCCACCGCCGACTTTACGGCTTTCTGAAGGCCGGACTCAAGGACATGGTGCCGCCTTATCGCGTCGCTGCGTGGGTCGTGACTCAGGCGCTTCGACGGGAAAACATATTGCCACCTGAATTCCCTGGAAGCGGAAGGGTATTTTCGGCTCAGAGCCATCGGCAGAAACACCTCGCCATATCCTCCTTTTAGATCTTCCTCATGAAGGTGCCCCACCTTCTCCAGGTGCAGGCGCAGTTCCGGTTGGATCGAATGCGGAAAAAGGGTTGTTCGATCCTTGCCCCCTTTGGCTTGTCGAACGTAAAGGACATTGCGGTCAAAATCCACATCCTGAACCCGGAGGCGAACGCATTCCATGAGCCGGAGGCCACACCCGTAAAGGATTTTAGCCATCAAGAGGTGGGTTCCCGCCATCCCGGCCATGACGCGTTGAACTTCGGCTTGCGTCATGACGGCCGGGGGACGCACGCGCCTTTTGGCCTTGACGGGTTCAATCTGCTCCTCGAGCGGCTGGTCGAGTACACGGCGGTACAAAAAGATGATGGCGTTCAAGGCCTGCCTCTGGGTGGAAGCCGACACCTTTTTTTCGGTTGCCAGGTGACTCAAAAACGCTTCGATATGCGCTTTGCCCATCTGGGAGGGGTGGATTTGAGCACCGTGAAACTTGATGAATCGGATGATCCAATCGCAATAGGTTTGTTCAGTGCGGTAGGCATAATGATGATAGCGCAGCACCTGACGCGCCTGTTCCATCAGCTTTAATTTTTGATCCGGTTTGAAAATATGCTTGTTTTTATTTTCCATACTATTTAACATTGCCATGCAAACATGGAAAAATCAATGCCAATTTTTCTATTTTTTACCACATAATATGAAAATAGATAGAAAATTTTACATTGTATATAGGCAATACCTGGAAAATTATCCATCTATTAAAACTGTTGGGCGATAGCCCTCACTGAGGAGGAAATATAACATGGCTGTCATCGAAGGTTTTCGCGTGCAGCACTATCGTGCTCTCTATGATGTGACGCTGGGTAAACTTTCCAGCCAGCAGGCCGGAGAGCCATTGTCGCCTTTCACCGTGGTAATTGGCAAGAACGGTGTTGGTAAGAGTACCTTGTTCGATGCCTTCGGATTTGTGGCAGATTGTTTGTCTGTTGATGTGGAAAGCGCATGCGACATGAAGCAGCGCGGCGGCTTTGATCGCCTACGTTCGATGGGAGTTATTGAACCCATTAAATTTGAAATTTATTACCGCGAAGCACCCAATGAGAGGCCAATCACCTACGAATTGGCTATCGCTCTGGATTCCTCAGGTCGGCCTTATCCATTTCTACGGTTGCACCACGGCAAAGGTACGGTCTGGGCAGGTGAAGAAGCGGTAGAGGTCGAAGGTGAAGAGGATCGAGCCCAGGCGCCAGTGGAACTGACCGATACCCGACAACTTGGTATAGCCACTCTAGGAAACCGGAGGGACGTATTTAAATTAGTAAACAACTTGACAGAAGGATCGTTTCCTGTCATTTAATCGGCATGCCCAGACAGGCCCGCTTGGATGCCCCGGGCGCTGTTCATCATGTGATCATCCGGGGGATTGAAAAACGCAACATATTCACAAGCGATGAGGATCGCGACGATCTGATCGAACGTCTGTCGTTTCTTTTGCCCGAGTGCCGGACCTCCTGCTACGCTTGGGCTCTCATGCCCAACCACGCCCATTTTCTTTTCAGAACCGGCGACATTCCACTGTCCAGCCTGATGCGCCGGCTTCTGACCGGATATGTGGTCGGTTTCAATAGACGGCACAACCGGTACGGTCACCTGTTTCAAAATCGCTACAAATCATTTATCTGCCAGGAAGACATCTACCTGAAGGAACTGGTTCGTTACATTCACTTGAATCCGCTAAGAGGCAATGTGGTTTCGTCACTATCCGAGCTCAATGCCTACAAATATAGCGGCCATTCGGCACTGGCGGTGAGGGACAAGAATAGCTGGCAGGATGCCGGCTATGTTCTTTCGTATTTCGGCGATAGCCTTCGGGTAGCGAGAAAGAAATATCTGGCTTATGTGGAAACTGGAATGAGCCAGGGTCGGCGCCCGGAGCTTGTCGGCGGCGGACTGGTGCGGAGCCTTGGAGGGTGGCGCGAGGCTAAAAAAGGCAAAGGGCGGTTTTTGAATCAGAAAGGAGACCAGCGGATATTGGGTGAGAGTGAATTCGTATCGGATATTCTAGCGGAGACCAACGATAAATTTGAGCGTTCTTATGAGCTCAAACGCATGGGCTATGATCTGGAGACGATCAAAAACAAGGTTTGTCGGATTTTTGCCATAGAAAGCGAACCGTTGTACCAGGGCAGCCGACAGCCGGCGGTTGCCGATGCCAGGGGGCTATTTTGCTATTGGGCGGTTACGGAACTGGGATATACGGCAACCCACCTGGCCGAAAAGCTGAACAGAACGGTAGCCGGGATTGTGTATGCCGTTCGAAGAGGCGAGAAATTGGCGAAACAACGGGATCTTAACCTTTTGGATTGATAATTAATTAGTTAAGAACGTCCCCAATGTTTTTTGACGCCTTCACCATTCGGTCAGGATAAGTTTTGGAACCGTGTAACTTGACACATCGGAGTAACCGGTTGCAATAAGCCTGTTCGGTTTGTGGGTTTGTGGAAGATAACAAGATATGAACAGAAGAAAAATTCTTCAAAAAATACTCGCAGGTTCTAAAAACATAAGATTCTCAGATATGGTAAACCTTGTTCAAGGTTTCGGTTTCACCCTATCAAGAACAGATGGGAGTCATCACATTTTTACTCGACTGGACGTTCCGGAGCTTGTTAATCTTCAAAAGATAAAAGGTAAGGCGAAACCATATCAAATTCGTCAATTCCTGAAACTTGTCGAGAAACATAATCTGAAACTGAAGGAGAACGAATAATGCGCGACTACCACATAAATATTTTTTATTCCGAAGATGACGGTGGATACATTGCTGACATCCCAGACCTTGACGCATGTTCAGCATTCGGTGAGACGCCTGATGAAGCACTACATGAGGTTCAAAAGGCTAAATCTCTTTGGATTGAAGCCGCCAAAGCGGAAGGTAAGCTAATCCCACCGCCTAAATATCGACCGATTATTTACCAAGCACAATCTGCTTAATGGGTTAAAATAAAAAACCGAACAAGTAGAGACCGGGACATTCTTTGTTGAGAACACAGTCCGCCGGCCGTATCTGAATCATATGCCAAGTTTTAAGCCCTCACAGATGTCTCCGGCGCCCAGCATCACATCGTCATTAGAGGAATCAAGGGCGAAATGACTTTTTTTATCCTACCAACCGCAATCTAAGCCGTTCAGGCTTGCCGATGCCCCTCGACTACCGGGTTTGGGTTGTGTAACATAATGATATTTTTATCCTTTACGACGTCGGGTTTCGCTGCACTCACCCCAACTTTTCCAAAATTTCTCGATTTTTTTGTGGGAGCGGATGTTACTCGGCGGCAGCGATCACCTCGATCTCCACGTCAAGGCCGTCATCGATACCGGCCACGGCGACGCAGTTTCTCGCCGGGGGGTTGGTGGAGAAGAACTCGCGGTAGACCGCGTTCATTTCATCCTTGACCTCCAAAGACGATATGTACACATCCGCCCGTAAAACCCGCTCCATTCCCGAACCGGCCGCTTCCAGGATGGTCTTGATGTTGTTCAGGATGAGCCGCGTCTGTTCTGCCACGCTGCCGTGAACAGCGCGATTCGTCGTGGGGTCTTCCGCGGTCTGGCCGGCCACGAAAATCAAATCACCCCATTTGACGGCCTGGGAGTAGGGTCCCGGTGCGGGCGCCTTTTCTGTGTAAATAATTTCTTTTTCCATTCTGCGCGGCCTTTCGCTATGGTTTTACAAACAGTTTCTGGGGAAAATCGATGAATTTCTCGCACCCGGTTTCCGTCACCAGGACCGGTTCGCTGCACTCGAAGCCATAGGTCTCGAGCCAGATCCCCGGCATGAAGTGCAGCGTCATTCCCGGTGCCAATACGGTTTTGTCGCCGGGCCTGAGGCTGATCGTGTGCTCGCCCCAGTCGGGAACATAGTTCAGACCGTAGGAGTATCCCACGCGCGAGGGCTTGACGACACCGGTGTGGGCGATGGCCGCCCGCCAGCGCTCTTCGACTTCTTCGGCGGTCACGCCGGGCCGGATAAACGCCAGTGTTTCGCGGAGTCCAGCGATAACGGCATCGGCTGTTGTACGTAAATCCTCGGGCGGTTTCCCTAAATACACCGTACGTGATAGCGGCGCGTGATACCGGTGCCGGGCGCCGCTGAGTTCGAGCAGCACCACATCGTCTTTCTGATACCGGCGGTCGGGATCGAAAGTCAGGTGGGCGGTCGCGGTTCTTTCCGCCGACGGCATGATCGGAAATATCGCCGGCGACGAGCCGCCGAATTCATCCGTGCCGGCGATCTGGGCGGCGGAGACTTTTGCCGCCGCATCCTTCTCCCAGACGCCGACGTCGATCTCCTCGATGGCGGTCTGCATGGCCGTTTCGCAGATCCGGGCCGCCTGCTTCATATAGAAAATTTCGGCCGGCGATTTGACGGTTTTGACCCAGTTGACTAGATTTGTGGCGTCCACGAGCCGAGCCTGCGGCAGTTCTTCTGAAAGCGTGAGGTACATGCGGGCGTTGAACCAGTAGCCGTCCATCTCCAAGCCGACTTTTTGCCGGTCCAGCTTCTTTTCCCGCAGCAGATCCGCCAACCAGCGCAGGGTATGGGTGTAACGCGACTGGACGTATTCATCCGGGTACCCGAAGATGCACTCGTCCGCCAGCCGGCTCGTCATTCTGGCGCCGTTTGAATCCTGCTCTCTTCCGAACCAGAAGGGCGACTCGGCCTCCAGCGAAACGAGGACGCCCTGGTGGACGTAAAAAGACCAGCCGTCGTAGCCGGTCAGGTAGTTCATTCCGGCCGGGTCCATGACGAGCAGCAGTTCAATGCCGAGCTTGTCCATCGACTCCTTGGTCCTGCGGAGCCGTTGCCGATATTCATCTTCGCTGAAGACCATCATTTTTCGCATGTTCCCGATCCCTATCGCTCTTTTTTACTTGCCCGTTCGATATCTTTTTTCACCGCCTCCAGGACTTCCGCGGCCCCCTCGCCGCCCATCTCCAGGTACTTCTGGCGCAGCGGTTCGGACTTTTTTTTGAAGGCTTCGATTTCGTCCTCCGTCAGCTCGATGTACTGCATCGTCGGTTTGGCTTCCATGATCATCTGCTTGCGTTTTTCATTCAGACGCGGCTCCAGCTCGAAAATATAGTCATTGGCGGACTCTACGGCTTCATCGATCAGAACCCGGATCTCCTGCGGCAGGGCCGCGATGAACGCGTGGTTGGCGGCAAACGTGCTGATGAACGGCAACTGGCGGGCCTTGATCATGTAATCTTGGACTTCGTAGAACTTCATTTCCTGGATGGCGAAAAAGGGCTGGGTCTCCGCGTCGAGCCGTCCCAGTTCGAGGTCGGTGTATATTTGACTGTAGGGGACCGTGATCACATAGGCTCCGTACAGCCGGTAGGCGGTTATCAGAAAAGGCGAGGACATGACTCGAAACGTGATGTCAACGAAGTCGGCGGGTTTGCGCAGCGGCTTGTTCGCCGTCCAGATCTGCCAGCCCTCCTCGATGATGGCGAGCAGTTCGAGTTTTTGCCTGCGGTAATACTTCTGGAGAACCTTGTACGTGTTCGGCCCCTTGCGAAGAATCTTTTCCAGCTGCTTGAAATCGGTCGGGAAGAGGTAGTGAATGGAGAACACTTGTACCTCGGGGATATAGGATCCTAAATGGCCGGGCGACTGAAACGCGAATTGCAGCTCGCCCTTTTGCAGAAGTTCGGTAATCTCCCCGGAAGTGCCGAGTCGGCCGTATGGATGAATAGTGCAGTGAATCCGGCCCTGGGACTTTTCATCGAGGACAGCGGCGAATCGTGAGGCGTACTCAAACTGCATGCTGCCTTCGATTTCTTCCAGAGCCACCTGCCACAGATGCTGCACCGCATCGGCCTTTCCTCCG
Source organism: uncultured delta proteobacterium (assembly GCA_963779885.1). Taxonomy (GTDB): domain Bacteria; phylum Desulfobacterota; class Desulfobacteria; order Desulfobacterales; family SG8-13; genus JARFQH01. Next base: position 95,322 of record CAWAAN010000013.1, read on the forward strand.
CTTCCGAGGACGAGGGCCACCGCGGCGGCGGCCCCCAGCACTATCTTTTTGAAATTCACGGTCTATCCTCCTTTGCCGGCTGGCAGGAATGGCTTTCAGCGTTTGAGCCCGCCCGCCAGTCGGCCGTCGATGACGCGAACATAGGATTGCGAGTCGATGCTGCTTCCCGATAGAAGCACGGCGACCTTTTTGCCGCTCACGTCCACCTTCCGGTGCAGCAAAGCGCCGATGCCGACCGCGGCGGCGCCTTCGACAATCAGGCGGTGTTGGTCGAAAACAAAATACATGCCGTCTTTTATCTGCTCCTCGGAGACGATAACGTGTTCGTCGACGAACCTGGCGACCAGCGGCAGGGTAAACCGGTTTTCAAGACCGATGCCCCCTAAAAGGGATTCGGCGATCGTGTCCCGCTCTTCCACCTGGACCGGCGCACCGGCTTTCAGGCTCTCCAGCATGGCCGGTGACCGCTCTATGCTGATTCCCACCACGCGCATCTCCGGGTTGATAGCCTTGGCAACCAGCGCCATACCGGCCAAAAGGCCGCCCCCCGAGAGCGGAACCATCAACACGTCCGCGTCGGCCAGGTCCGTCAGAATCTCGAGGGCGATCGTCCCCTGGCCGGCGATGATTGCGGCGTCATCGAACGGCACGACCGGGACAAGGTCGCGGGCGGATATCAGTTCCCGGTAATTTCGCTCGGCTTCATCCTGCGAACGGCCCTTTATCGAAATCTCCGCTCCCAGCGCCCGGATCATCTCCGCCCTGTTGGGCGAGACGTGTTCGGAAAGGCAGACGACGGCCTTCAGGCCCAGTCGTCCCGCCACGTAGGCCACGGCCTTGCCGTGGTTGCCCGTGGAGAACGTAATGACGCCCTTTTCTCTTTCTTCTGCGGTCAGGCTCAGAATCTTGTTGGCGGCGCCTCTGACCTTGAACGATCCGGTGACCTGCAAACACTCCAGTTTCAGGTGCAGCGACCGGGCGCCGGTGCTTGCGGCCAGGTCCGAAGACGCGATCACCGGCGTTCGACGGATTATCGACTTTATCCGCTTGTGGGCGCGAAACGCGTCATGAAGGGTCGGCATCAATTGCATGGCACCAGTCTCGCGGCAATTTCGTCCAAAGGCTTTGCGCATCCTGAAAAAAAGACTTTTATCCCCCGGGTTAAGAGCATCAGCCGCCCATGGCCATGTTCGGCAACACCAGGGCGATGCTCGGAAAAGCCATCAAAATGATCGTCGCTAAAATTAAAATAAGAATGAAAGGCAGCGAGTGGCCGATGACCTCCAGGTACGGGCGCCGGAAGATGAGCTGGGCCGTGAAGATATCGCAGCCGAACGGCGGCGTGGCCGAGCCGACGGCGGCCTGAAGGGTGACGAGCGTTCCCAGGAGAATGGGATCGACGCCGGCGCTGACCACGTAAGGCTGAAAAATCGGGCTCAGGATGAAGATGGCCACGATCGGATCGACGAACATGCAGGCGACGAAATAGACGGCCACAACGATGACCATCACCCGCAGCATCGAGGGGTCCGGGCCGAAAAGCGGCGGCAGGAGCTGCTGCGGGATCTGCATGAAGCCGATCATCCACGAAAACGCCTGTCCGGCGCCGACCAGGATGAACACGACACCGGTAATCACACCGGTTTGCAGAAAGGAGTCGACGATTCTGCTGAAGGTGAGGCTCTTGTAAACGACGGTCTCTAAAAACAGGGCATAGAAAACGGACGCGGCGGCCGCCTCGGTCGGGCTGAGATATCCGGCGTAGATGCCGCCGACGATAATCACCGGGAAACCCATCACCGGCAGCCCGTTCTTGATCGCCCTTACCCTTTCAGACCAGCTGGCCTTGGGCAGTACGCCGACTTTCTTTACCTTGGAATAAAAAAAGCAATAGGCGGAAAACAGGAACAGGATCAACAGACCCGGAAATATTCCCGATAGAAAGAGCATCCCGATCGAGGTGCTGGTGGCGACGCCATAGACGATGAAGCCGATGCTTGGCGGAATCAGGAAAGCGATGTCACTGGAATTGATGATCAGACCCAAGGTAAAGGAACTCGGGTAACCGGCGTCCAGAAGCATCGGGCGCATGGTGCCGCCGATAGCCGCCACCGTGGCTTGGGTCGAACCGGACACCGCTCCGAACAGGGTGCAGCTGGCATTGGTGGTGATCGCCAGGCCCCCCGGAAGGTGACCCACGAAGGTTTTGATCATCTGTATCAGACGGCCGGCGGATTTTCCGGAAGTGATGATGCTGGCCGAAAGAATAAACATTGGCACGCAGATGAGCGCCGGCGGTGTTATGCCGGTGATCACCTGCTGAACCATGGTGGTCACCAATTTGGGCGCGAAATCGGGCATGTAGACATATACATACAGGATCAAAGAGCCCAGGAGGGTGACCATGAACGGAAATCCGATCAAGAGCATGCTTGCCAAGCTGATACCAAAGAGTGTCATAACGATGCCCCCCCGATTTCCTCATCTTCATATTCGCTTTGCTGATCCGGAGACTGCCAGGGCTCTTTTTCGATGAGATTTTTAATGATGGTGCGGATGTACTGAATGCCCGCCAGCCCGAAACCGACCGGGATGACCACGTAAAAGATCCATTTCGGTGCCCTCAGGGCCGGCGTCATGTGTCCCATGGCCATGGCGTTCATCAGGTACTTGTAGGAAAACCAGGTCATGATTCCCATGACAAAGGCGCTGACCAGAGAGATGACGATGATAAAGCCCTTTTCCATTTTGGGGGGCATGGCATCGAGAAAGGCGCCCATGCGGATGTGGCGGGCCTTTCTGACTCCGTAGCTCACGCCGGCGAAGGTGGTCAGCATGACGAGAAACATGGCGACCTCTTCGGCGAAATAGATGCTCTGATAAAAGGTTCGCGCAAATACGTTAACGATCAACAGGATCGCCAGGGCCGCGACGCAAGACACCAGGATGGTCACTTCGATGGCATTGACTGCTTTTCCGACGGCGCGGTTCAGGCGGCGCAGGAAGCCTGGTTTTTTTATACTGGCGGTCGTATCGTTCATTTTTCTTCGGCCTTTACTGTCGCATCGAACCGGCACCGTCGCGGCAGTGCCGGTTCGATGGGTTACTTGATATCGAGGGCCTTCTTGGCCTGCTCGATATCCTTCAGCAGGGCGTCCAGGATTTCCTGTGATCCCTCACCGCCAATTTTCACGAAATCGGGGTAAACGCTCTGGGCTGCTTTCTTGAATTTGGCGACCGCGGCGTCATCCAGGGTCGTGAATGTCACTTCCGGCCGGGCCTTCTTTATTTTCTCCATATCCGAGGCGTTGCGGTCGTCGATCCATTTTCCGGCCGGGATGACCGATTCCTGCCAGAATTTCAGCATTTCCTTTTGCGCATTTTCCGGCAGGCTGTCGAAAAACTGCTTGTTGGCGGTCGGAATACCGAGGAACGGCTCGCTGCTGAGCTGCGTGAAGTAGTCCTGGACCTCGTAGAACTTCATGCTGTAGATGGCGAATATCGGGTTGACTTGGGCGTCGATGAGCCCCATCTGCAATCCGCTGTAAACCTCGCCGTAGCTCATCGGCGTCGGGCTGGCCCCATAGGCCTTGTAGTCTTCCACCAGGAGCTTCGAAGACATCAAGCGGACCTTCAGCCCCTGCATGTCTTCGGGTGACTTGATCGGCTTCTTGGACGATACCCACTGCCAGCCTTCGTATACGATACCGAGGGGCACCAGGCCGTTTTTCTCGAAAGCTTTTTTGAGCAGCGGCATGAAGTCGCCGTTTTTGGCCATCCAGTCCAGGACTTGCGGGACCTTCTCGGTGGGGAAAATGTAGTTCAGCGCCAAAACCTGGGCCTGGGGAACGAAGGAACTGATCCAGGCATAATCGGAATACACGAATTCGACCACGCCCATCTGGGCCAGCTCGTTGATGTCGCCGGTCGCCCCCAGGGTGCCGTAAGGATATACCGTGATATCGATTTTGCCGTCGGACCACTTCTTCATGTGATCGGCAAACTTCTTAGCCCAGACGGTCATGAAATCGCCTTCGATCTCCTCGGAAGCCAGCTTGGCATTTACCGGCGGACCGGTGTATTCCGTAGCCGCGAGGGCGACGGAGGTCAACAGCAGAAGACTCAGTGCAATACCAATTGTCTTTTTCATGTCGCTTCTCCTTTCGGGTTTTCGGTTTCCATGCGGTTATGGTTCGTAGTGTCCTTCCTCTGTAGCTGAAGAGACCGGTTAGGCCGCAGTCTTCTTCAGCAAGATGTTCTGGTGGTTTTCGAAAAAGTAAAGCGCGCTTTTCACGATCAGTTCCACCCCGCCGCGCAGGGCCGTCTCGTCGATGTCGAACTGCGGGTGATGGTGAGGATAAACGGTTTCTTTGTGCGGATCTCCGGCGCCGACAAAACAAAACGCGCCCGGGACCCGGCTGGCGAACTCCGAGAAATCTTCGCCGGCCAGGGTGACCACCGGCAGTATTTCCGGCGGGGGCCGCATCCGGCAGCCGGCCACGCGCAGGGCGATTTCGGCGATCTCGGGATGGTTGATCAGCGTCGGATGGCCGTAAAGGTAAGAGAGCTCGTAGCCGGCGCGATGGGCGGCGCAGATGCCGGCAATCACGCGCTCGAACCGGTTCTTGGGGTTGTCGGGGCTGTCCGCCGGCCCTGCGAACATGTAGCGCATGGTGCCCGACAGCGCGACGCTGTCGGGAATGACATTGGATGCGCTGCCGCCCTCGATTTTGCCGAACATGATGACGGCGGGCTCCTTGAGGATGTCTATCTCCCGCGTCTGGATGACCTGCACGCCGCTGATGACGGCCGCGGCCGCAAGGATGGGGTCGACGGCGCTCTGCGGGGTGGCGGTGTGCCCGCCGCGACCTTTGATCGTCAGCTCGAAGTGCTCCATGCCCGCCATGACGGGGCCGGCGGCGATACCGAGCCGCCCGGTTTTCAGCGGCGCCCAGACGTGGACACCGAAGCAGGCATCGACCCGCGGGTTTTCCAGCAGGCCTTCTTCGATCATCGCCAAGGCGCCCACGTTTTCTTCGTTGGGCTGAAATACGAACTTGATGGTGCCGGCCAGCCGCTCCTTCATCTCCGACAGTACCTTGGCGGCGATCATGAGCATGGCGGTGTGCGCGTCATGACCGCAGGCGTGCATGACGCCGGCGGTTTGGGAGCGGTAGTCGAGGCCGGTTTCTTCCTGGATGGGCAGCGCATCCATGTCGGCACGCAGCAGCAGGGTGGGACCCGGAAAATCGCCCTGCAGCAGACCCACCACGCCGGTTTGGTTCATCCGGCTCACCGTCAACCCCAGGTTTTCGAGATACTCGGCGACCTTTTTACCGGTGCGGTGCTCCTCGAGACCCAGTTCGGGATGACGGTGGAAATCGCGCCTGACCTCGATGAGTTCGGGTTCGAGTTCCGTTATGCGGCGGTCGATGTCCATGGCGACATTCCTTTGCGGGTTGAAGCTTACAGGTTTGTGTTACGAGTTTATAGTAGGTTGGGGTGAGTGAAACGATCCCCAACATAAGAGACTCATTCTCATTGAAATCGTTCTTCGCTGCGCTCAACCCAAAATTGAAAATGAATTTTTCCTGTTGTTGGGTTTCGCTTTGCTCAACCCAACCTACGATATGAATCCGGCGTAGGTTTTCTTCACCACGGCGTTGAAAACGAAATCGATCATGGTGACGTAGTCGAACACCGGCAGATTCACCGCTTTTTGCACGGCCGCCGCATAGGGCGGCAGCAGGCTGCATTCCAGCAGAACCGCCTTGATGCTCGCATCGCTTTCCACCACCTCCCGGGCCGCGGCGACGACCTCTTGTTCAACGGCTTCGGCATCTAAAATGCCGGTTTCATCGATGGCGAAACCCCGAAACGACGGTTCGTTTTGAAGGCCGCGGATGGCGATCCGCGCCGGGTCGGTCACCCCGACGACGGCCAGCAGATCGTCGTCCAGGCTGCCGGAGTCGGCGGTGATGACCCCCACCCGCGCGGAGCGGCCGATGATGGAAGCAATAAAAGGGATCTGCAGCAGGCTGGACAAGAAGACCGGCACGTCCAGCGCGTCGGCCAGCCGCCGCTGGTGAAAGGCCATGAAGCCGCAGTCACCGGTGACCGCCCGCACGCCCTGGGCGACGAGTTCTTCGGCGGCCGCTTCAAGGGCATCGTAAACGGCGGGGTCCTTCTCGAAGGCGCGTCCGACCGTGAACCCCTCGACTTTCTGAAAACGCACGGGGTAATCATAGGTGGTGGCGTTGGCCACGTCGCCGGGGATGAAGGGCACGGCCGTTTCGAGCAGCAGGATGCCGATTGCCTCGCCGCTGCTTATCTGTCCGGGTTTAGTCGTGTAAATCATGGTACCGTATCAATTTATGTAAGGTTTGCGCCATCTGATGGATTTACCGCCGAGGCGCGAAGGGGGCGAAGCTCTGCGAAACCTGCGTCTCGAGTCCCGCTGCTGGGCGGGACGGGCGGTGAACCAATCATTTTTTCACAAACAGTCTGCGCGGAAAATCCGCGAACGTCTCGCAGCCAAGTTCCGTTACCCTGAAGGATTCACTGCACTCGAAACCCCAGTCGTCCATCCACATCCCGAGGATCATGTGAAAGGTCATGTTCGGCTGCAGGACGGTTTTGTCTCCCGGCCGCAGGCTGGCGGTGTGTTCGCCCCAGTCCGGCGGGTAATTCAGGCCCATGGAGTATCCGATGCGCGATTCCTTCTCCAGGCCGGCGCGGGCGATGACCCGTCGCCAGGCGAGTTCGACCTCTTCACAGACGACACCGGGGCGCACCGCGTTCAGTGCCGTTTCGAGGCCTTCCACGACGATAGCGGCGGTTTCGCTCAGTTTTTGCGGCGGATTGGCGCCCAGATAGACCGTGCGCGCCAACGGGCTGTGATAGCGGTGGCGGCAGGCGGCCAGCTCCAGGTTGACGGCGACCTCGTTGCCGTAAGGATCGTCGGTCCAGGTCAGGTGCGGCGTCGAGGTTTTTTCTCCGGTCGGCATCATGGGGACGATGGCGGGATAATCGCCGCCGAAGGCGGCGGTTCCGCGCATCTGGGCGCGGTAGATTTCCGCCACGGCGTCGCATTCCCTGCACTCCGGGCGCCACCGAGTCGATGGCGGTCTGCATCACCCGCTCGGCGATCTTGCCGGCCTGCTGCATGAAAGCGATCTCCCGTTCCGATTTGACGATGCGCACCCAGGACACCAGCAGGTTGGCATCCTTGAAATCGGCGCCGGGCAGATCGGCTTGCAGCGCGGCATAGCCGCGCGCGCTGAAATAATAGGCATCCATTTCCACGCCGACGCTTCGTTTTTCCCACCCGCGGTTTTTAAGCTGGTCGGCCACGAAGTTCAGCGGGTGTTTGTGCGGGTTCTGCACGTAGTGGTCGGGATAGCCGATGATGTTATCGGGGGACAGGAAGGTGGTGTGTCTGGCGCCGGCGGCGTCCATGCCCCGGCCGATCCACAGCGGCTCGGCGGCATCCAAGGCGACCACGGCCGCCTGGGGGACGTAGAAAGACCAGCCGTCATAGCCGGTCAGGTAATTCATGTTGGCCGGATCGGAGACGATCAGGACCTGGATGCCGGCCGCGTCCATGCGCCGTTTGGCTTTCTCGATGCGGCTCAGGTATTCGTCCTTCGAAAAAAGGGTCATATCGGCGAACTCCTGTCAGGTGTGATCATTTTTCGCTGCCGGAATTGACCTCGTGGCACTTTCCCGGCAGCAGGCGTTCTTCTTTGGTAAAATTGACTTGCATGGTCCATTGGCCTTCCACGGTGCATGGAACCGATTGGTCCAGCCTTTCCGTAGGGGCACGGCGCGCCGTGCCCCTACACCCATCCGCGCAACTGCATGGCTTTTTCAACCTGCCTGAGCGCATGCACCCAGGCCCCGAGACGCAGCGAGCCGGTGCCGACATCGGAAGCGGCCTGCCGGGCATAGCGGTAGGCGTTCAGGATGCGCCGCTCCAGGCGCGCGTTGACGGTATCCAGATCCCAGTACTGATCGGAGAGTCCCTGGGTGCGTTCGAAATGGCAGACCGTGGCCCCGCCGCTGTTGGCCACAACGTCCGGCACGATCGTGACGCCGTGCTCGGTCAGCACTTCATCGGCTTCGGTGGTCACCGGGCCGTTGGCGCCTTCGACGATCAATTTGGCCTGGATCTTTTCGGCGTTGCCCTTGTGAATGACGCTCTGAACCGCCGCCGGCACCGCGATGTCGCAATCCAGACCGAAGATATCGTTGTTGCCCAGTGGCTCGGCGCCGTCGAATCCGGCCACTGTTCCCGTCGTGCCGACATGGCGGATCAATTTCGGTATGTCGATGCCGTTGGGATTGACAATCCCGCCGTCGACGTCGCTGACGGCCACGATCCGGCAGCCGGTTTCGTGGAGCAGGGAAGCCAGCGCCGAGCCGACCTGGCCGAAGCCCTGGACCACGGCGCGGGTGTTTTTGACCGCCAGACCGATGTCGGCGGTGGCGGCCATCAGGGTCAGGAAAACGCCGCGGCCGGTGGCTTCTTCCCCGCCCAGCGAGCCGCCCAGGATGGGCGGTTTGTCGTTGATGGCGGCGGGGCTGTGGACGCCGGTAATCTGCTCGTACTCGTCGAGCATCCACGCCATGGCCTGTTCGCCCGTGCCGATGTCGGCGCCGGGGACATCCGCCCAGGGGCCCTTCGGCTGCAGGGTGCGGACGAAGGCGCGCACCAGGCGCTCCATGTCGTTTTTGCTCAATCGCCTGGGATCGGCCTTGATGCCGCCCTTGGCCCCTCCGGCCGGAATGTCGGCCACGCAGTGCTTGATGGTCATAAAAAGGCCGAGGGCCTTGATTTCATCGAGCGTCAGATCGGCCCGGATGCGCGTGCCGTCCCGGAAAGGACCCAGGGCATCGCAGTAGTGAACCCGGTAGGCCGGAAACACGCCGAAGCTGCCGTCCTCGAGCTTCAGGGGGATTCGAAAGAGCTGGATCCGCTTGGGTTCCTGCAATACTTCCATGACGCGTGAGTCGATGCCGCCCAACTTGCCGGCCTGATTGAGGGTGTTGATGGCCACCTGAAAAACGTTGTCCATGATTGACTCCTTTTGCTTTTTTACCGCCGAGGCGCGGAGAACGCAGAGAAAAACATGTTATTTCATATATCGTGTGCCCATCCGCGGTAGCATGCTAATGGCATGGGTCAACTTCCGGTCTGGACTGGCAGCACCAGATCCGCCGGGCCTCTCGGCGAGGTCTTCAGCTCGGGCGCGTGGCGGTCCATCAGTTCCATGAGCACGGAGGCGATCTTGACTTTTTCGCGGATGAGGCCGGCGTGATATTCTTCGCTGACCCACGGCTTGTAGATGTCGCCTTCGGATGTCCCCGGCTCGATTTTAAAATAACAGGGCGATGCCACCCGGGCGATTTCCGGTCCTTCGTAGGCGCGGTACATGCCGCCGAAGGCATCGACGATGATCATGTAGATGTCCAGTGGAATGTTTACGGCCTTGCGGATGGAGCCCAGAATCGGCAGCGACACGTCCGAAATGGGGTTCATGGAATTGACGCCCATCGATTCGACGACCTTGGCTCCGGCGGCGCTGCAGTATCCACCGAACACCGAAAATTTGAAAATGGTTTCCTTGGGAATGACCCCCTCGGAGCGCATCTTGTTCAGTAGGAAGAGCACGCCCTCGTCGTAGACCAAAAAACCGCGATGCCCGGCCTCGATGCAGCGCATGATGTCGGCAATGTGATAGGAGATGTGGTCGGATCCTCGGAGCCGGAAGCCCTGCATGGCGCCTTCGGGGTTGGAGATTTCCTTGGAGCCGACATCCCAGCCCTTGCGGTGGCCGACGGTCATGACCACTTCGATCTTCTCCTCGCGTGCCATCTGGGCCAGGGCACGCAGGTCGCCCATGTCGCAGTACGTGGAGCCGCCTACGGCGACGATGGCGCGGTGCACGACGACGCTGCGTTTGCGGGCTTCGGCGATCATGGCTTCCATCGTGGAGGCCCGTTCAACGCCGGCGATTTCGATGCGGTAGTTGGCGCCATCGGCGAAAGACTTCTGCGATGTGGGCAGATCATAGGCATCCCGGCCGGGAATACCTTGTTTTTCCATGAAATCGCGGATTTTTTTCAATACTTCGGACATCGGGTCATCTCCTTTTCAGCGGCGGGCCGGACAAGCAATCCGGTTTCCCCCTCGATCCTGGCAGTTATTTTTTCGACAGCAGTTCGGTCAGCTTCTCCCACTCACCGTCGACCATTTTATAGGTGTGTTCGTCGGCCGGAAACTTTTTAGTGCGCGCGTCCTCGGCATAGCGGCTGAAGGCATCGATCGTTTTCTGCCCCAGGTTTTCGTACTTTTTGACGAATTTGGGTGTGAACGCCTGGAAAATACCCAGCACGTCGCTGCAGATCATCAGCTGCCCATCGACGTACACCCCGGCGCCGATGCTGTAGACCGGGAGGCTCAGCTCATCGCGTATGATCTGGCACACCTCGGGCGGCACCGCCTCGACTAGCAAGGCGAAGGCGCCGGCCTCCTGGATGGCGTGGGCGTCATCGATGAGTTCCTTGGCGGTCTCGGCCGTCCGGCCCTGGGCCTTGAAGCCGCCCAGCTGGCTGGAACTCTGGGGCGTCAGCCCGATGTGGCCCATGACGAGCATGCCGCCGTCGGCAATTGCCCTGATCTGATCGCAGACCCGCCGTCCGCCTTCGAGCTTGATGGCATCGACATTGGCTTCTTTAAAGAACCGGCCGGCGTTGCGCACGGCCTCCTCGACGCTCACCTGATAGGAGAGAAAGGGCATGTCGCCGATGATAAAGGTTTTGGAGGCGCCGCGGCGTACGGCTTCGGCATGGCAGATGCACTGGTCCATCGTCACGGGCACGGTGCCCTCATATCCGTAAACGCACATCCCCAGCGAGTCGCCGACCAGGATCATGTCCATGCCCGCTTTTTCGGCGAACTGCGCCGTCCAGTAATCGTAAGCCGTAATCCATACCGCCGTTTCGCCTTTTTCTTTCATTTGCTGCAAATCGATGCGCGAAAGCTTCTTTGTTGCCATGGTCAATCTCCTTAAATATTCAGATAGTCTTTTGCCCCGCGGGATAGATGGGTGGCGGGCTTTTAAAGACAGTACTGCCCATCTTTTGCGAAAGCTGATGGCAGACTTTAATAACCAGCGGCAAAATCTCGGCGGTCCTTTGCGGCGTCATGCGCAGGCTGGGCCCCGAGATGCTGATGGCATAGGGTGCTCTGTCGGTGTGATCGAATACCGGCGCCCCTACGCACCTTAGACCGGCGGACATCTCCTCATCATCCATCGCGTAGCCTTTTTCGCGGATCGCCGCGATGGTTTGCCTGAAAAGCTTGCGCGTGGTGATGGTGTTCGGTCCGTGGGCTTTCAAGGTTACCCGCGACAGGTAGCGTTCGAATTCTTCGACCGGCAGAAAAGCGAGAGCGGCCTTGCCCAACGCCGTGCAGTAGGCCGGCGCCCGCGAGCCGATGGGGGAGTCCATTCTCAGAATCTCGCGGCTGTCGATCTTGTCGACGTGCAAAATGCCCGTGCCGTCGAAATGCCCGAGGTTGACGGTTTCTCCGGAAACCAGGGACAGTTCCTGCATCAGAGGGCGGGCGAGCTGGCGGATTTCAAACCGGTTGGCTACCTGCATGCCGAGTTCGAATACCTTGAACGTCAAGCGGTAGCGATCATCTTCGTCTTTTTCGACATAGCCCAGCTCGCGCAGCGTGGCCAGGAACCGGTGGCCACCGGCGCGGTTGGTGTTCATCAGCCGTGCGACGCCGGATACCGTCAGATGTTTATGCTCGGCCAGCAATTCCATTATTCTAATACCCTTCGCCAGAGAGCCCACAAAAAAATACTTTTCTCCACTGGCAGGCATCGCATTTCCTTTTCATCGTATGCTGACACCAACCCGCCGAGGCAGGGCTGAAGCGTCACGCTATTCAAGACATAATATCACTATTTGTGACAAGCTAAAATTTTTTCGATCTTTTGTCAAGGGATAAAAGATAATTTTCAGCTTTTTTTCGCTACCCGAAAAAAAAACCGATGACACCCGTATTGCATCGCTATTCAAAAGATCTAAGGTATGATTGGTGCTCTTGGGTCGAAATTTTCCCTTGTCAACAACAATCAAGAAATAAGACCGGAATGCAAAAGACATTCTTGGTTCTACCGCTTGTGTTGATTGCGGCGCTGTTGCAGCTGCCGGGTGGCGTGCAGGCGCAGGCCGCCGATGCAGGCGACAATCTGCCGTCAGCGTTCGGGCGATACCGTCCGAATTTAATTCTGGTGGGAAAGAACACAGGCTGGATGAGACCGGTATACTAACGTCAAATGAAAGGAGGAAATTCGGAGCAGGACATCAACCCTGAAATCGAGAATTCTAAACGTCAGGAGGAGAGATGATGAAAAAAGCGTACTTTACCATTGTGCTCATGGCTGTTCTGGCCTCATTATCTTCGCCGACATGGGCCGGTGTGAAGCTGAAGATAAGCGAGGACACCGACATCGACCTGGGTTTCAGGCTGCAGACTCTGTTCAGGGCCACCGACAACAAAGACGGCACCACCGGCGACAGCGCCGAAGACTTTCTCGTGCGCAGGGCCCGTATCCGGCTGGGCGGAAACGTGACCAAGTGGATGAGTTTTTTTCTTCAAACCGAGGCGGCGAACGACTCTGGAACCGGCCTCGATATGCGCGTGATAGATGCTTTTGTCACCCTCAACCTGAATCCGCTCGCTCAAATCTACCTTGGAGAGAATATGGCCCCGGCCGGCCGGCAAATCACCACCAGTTCGGGAGCCCTGATGGCTATGGACCGCCCCAACATCACAAACTACAACCTGACATGGGGCTTGAACGGCAGAATACAGTACAACACGGCCAATTTCCCCAACGGCAATCTCGATCTATCCGGTGAAGTCAATGTCCGCGATCTCGGGGCGACTCTTTTTGGATTTCACTCGTTTTCAGACATGGTACACCTCAAATATTACGCAGGGGTTTATAACGGCATCCAGAATTCGGGCGGCAATAAAAAACGCTACACCGGGCGGGTGCAGATGAACTTTTTTGATCCCGAACCCGGCTATTACAATTTATCCACCTATGTAGGCGAAAAGAGGACAATCGGAGTTGGAATTTCCTACGATGCACAAAATGATATCGCTGAAGATGTCATCAAAGGCAATATTGATTACGGCTGGTGGTCTGCGGACTTGTTTGCCGACCTGCCTTTAGGGCCCGGTTTCATTACCGCCGAAGGCGGGTACCAGCATCTGGATCTGGATAATGCCACAGAACTGATAACCGATGCTTCAGGGCTCGGCATACAGAATGCCGAACTGACCCAAGGCGAAGGCTGGTATACCCAAATCGGCTACTTGATCGAAAGCTGGAAGCTCCAGCCCTGGGCCGCTTACTCTAAATGGAACGCAACGGATGACAGAGGGAGCTTCTACGACTGGCAGGTGGGCCTGACATATTTTTTCAAAGGCAATAACGCCAACATCAAGGCTGGGTACGAATATCTCAAGTCCGATAAAAATATGGGTGCTTCGAATGAAGATTCGATTAAATCCTTTCTGGTCGGTTTTTACGTCACTTATTGAGAATTTGGGGGCTTCTGACAAGGTTTCTCTCCGGCCGTTGCCGGCCAGGGCCGGAGAGGCCTTATTCGACTCCGAAAAAATTGCAACGAAACCGTCGATCAACGGTAAGGCATTCAATTTCAAGTAGCTGGAAGAATACCAATAACATTGTGGCACGGCATTTGACACTCTAAGGATTCGCAAAATGTTATCCATTACTCGGTATAAGTTGCTTTTCGGGATCGGCATCGTTTTACTGTCACCAGCGGTGATGACCACCGCCTGGGCCGCGGAACAAAATATCCATCAGCAGGACCGCCTCCAGCCTTTCGAGAACGATATTTTATTGCAATCTTTCGAACGAACACACGCTACTGTTCTCACGCTGGTGGGGCAGGGAATTTTGCCCGAAGATGCCCGGGCAATGGCTGATGACCTGATGATCGAATTAAGAAAGTATCTTATAAGGACTAATGCAGATCAGCAGGTGCTGGAATTGGACATCCTGCATGCATCCACCGAGAAGCGCGAAATTGCACTGAAAAAACTGATGGAACTTGCAGCCGAGCGCGAACGCACCAAGGTGCAGTATTTACAACGCATACAAGCACTCGTTTCGAATGGCGACGTGAAAGAGGCCGCAATGCCGCCACCGGCAGTGCCCCACAGCGTTCAATCGCAACCCGGGGAAACAGAGCAAAATAAATCAGATAAAAGGTGGCGCACCAGGGACCTGGATATCGAAGTAGAAATCGCGCCTGAGGATATGAGCAAGGGCAGGCATGATTGATGGACTGTTACCTGGCCGACTGAAGCTGGCTCATACGGACCCGTTCAGCATTTCTTTTACGTCTTCACGCGGGATCAGTATGGTAAATCGTGCCCCCTTGCCCGGCACGTTTTCCACCAGGATGTCTCCGCCGATCTCCCGCAGGTACTTGCGGGAGGCCGCCAGCGCCAGGCCGTGCCCGTCGGGCTTGGTGGTGAAAAAGGGCGTGAAGATCCGCGCCAGATGATCCTTCTGGATGCCGGGCCCCTCGTCGGTGACACTCACCCGGCAACGTTCCGGCTCGTGCCGGCTGCGGACCCACACGCGCTGGCCCCTGCGGGACACCTCGACGGCATTTGTCACCAGGTCCTCCAGCAGGCGCGTGAAACGCTCCGGAGCAATTTCCGCCCGGCACGGATCCCGATCGACCTCGAAGAGAACCCGGACGCCCTTGCCGCGGCCCCGATCGGCGAGACGCCGGGCAAGGGTTTCGACCGTGTGGTTCAGATCGCGGGGCCCCTTTTCATCCGACTTGCCCGACCGGAAAGTAGTCAGAACATCGGCGATGTCATGCAGGCGGTCGAGTTCCCGGGCGTACCGCGGCGGCGCATCGGCCTCGGACGTCTCTGCCCGGCCGAGCGCGCCCCGCAGGGTGTTCAGGCTGGTGTTGATCTCCTCTCCGACGATGGATGCGGCCCGGCCGAGAACCTCCAGCCGTTCCGCGTCCGCCGACGCTTTCTGTCTTCGCCGCTGGCGCTCGACCAGAACACCCGTCACAGCGGCGATGCCCACGAAAACCAGGATCTGCACGCTCACGATCGCCGCCAATCCATGGGTGTCCGCGTAGATGAAGATGTGGGGCAGGTAAATAACACTGATGACGACAGCGGTCATCAGGCCCTGGTAGAGGCCGAACCAGATGCAGGAGAGCAGAATCGGCAGAAAGTACAGCTCGCGGTAGATGATGTGCAGATCGGCATGGCCGCCGACGGTTCTGTAGTGCAGGATCGTGATGACCGCCACCAAAAAGGCGATCAGGGTCCACTTGAGGTAGAAACGGGGACTGTTCATGGGGCACCTCCTTGGCCGGGCGGCGGCGCGGCGACGGCCGAAAGCCTGAAAGCGATGACGGCAGCGACCGGCGCCGGGCCTGTCCACGCGACCGGATTCTTATTCAAGCAATTTTTATGACGATCAGGGTCATGTCGTCCTGGAGAGCCTCGCCGCGCGCGAAGGCGTGGATCGCGTCGAAAACGGCCGACAGCAGCGCGGCCGCCTCTTCGCGGCGGTGGGCCCGAATGATCTTTTTGAGTCGCCGCTTGCCGAACATCTCGCGGTTGCGGTCAGTGGTTTCCCAGAGGCCGTCGGTTCCCAGAATCAACAGGTCACCGGATTCGAGGTGATCGACCGACTGGGCCGCATAGGTGGTGTTTTTCTCCACGCCGAGCGGAATTCCCTCTCCTTTGAGGGACTCGAAGCGATCGTCCTTCACGCGGTAGAGAAAACCGGGTTCGTGGCCGGCCCTGACCCACGAGGCGCGACGGTGCTCGACCTCGATCTCCAGGCAGAAGAGGGTCATGAACCGGCCGCTGGCGCCCACGTCCAGGGCGACCTGCCGGTTGAGCCCGGCGACGACTTCCTCGATGCTTCCGGACGCGCAGTGCCGTTGCCGGAAGCCGGCGCGGACTCCGCTCATCAACAGCGCCGATGCGATGCCGTGGCCGGTGACATCACCGATCACGATCCGCAGCCTGCGACCGCCGCCGTTTTCTTCTATGTAGTCGAAGTAGTCTCCGCCCGTTTCGTCGCAGAATTCGCTGCGGCCGGCGATGTCGAGGCCGTCGACCTGGGGGTCCGAGGCCGGGATGAGGTTTTGCTGGACCTCTTTGGCCAGGTTGAGGGAACGCTTCATCTGCATCCGCTCCGTGAGCTGGCTGGACATGGTGTTGAAGCTGCGGGTCAGATCACCGACTTCGTCGTGGCTGGTTTCCGGCAGGGGCTTGATGAACTCGCCGCTGGACAACTTGAGCGCGGCGTCGGACACGTTTTTAATGGCCGCCGTGGTCCTCAAGGTCACAATACGGATCAGCGAAACGATCACCGCGACCGTCACGATGCCGACGAAAAAGAAGATCAGCCGCAGCTGGACGACAGGGGCGAGAATCTCTGCGCCCGGTGCGATCATCACCAGAGTCCACGGTGCTTCTTTGAGGTGGAAATAACCGCTGACCTCCTCAGGTGGGTGACCTTGCCCGAGCAGGGTTCCATATGGGGCTGACGCCATCGCTTTTAAGGTAGCACGTTCCATCGGATCATCGCTGTCAGATAGACGCCCGTGTCGTCCAGGCACCGTGCAGACGAGAATTTGACCCCGTCATCCACCAGGAAAGCCTTGTTGCTTTGCCACCAGCCGGAATCGATCACGTGCTGGAAGATGAAAGTGAAGTCGACGACGACGTCGAGTTGGCCGATAGGCTGCCCGTTTTCATCGTTGAGTTCCGAGATGAGGCTGAAGGTCCCGTGCTGACTTTCGGTGTCAAACCGCGGAGGGGTAATTTCCCGGATCCGGGCACTGTGAAACCGGCGCATCATTGGCATCTGCATCATTCCCATTCCGTGCATTCCTCGGCTTTCATGGGGGATGGTGTCCTGGATTTCGCCGCGACCGTCGTTACTTTTTACCGGGTTGTCCCAAATTAAATTGACACCGACAACACCCTCCCGCTTCGATAAATGCTCCAGGATCCATGAATGAAACGATTCGGAATACTGGGTGCCGGAACTTTCTTGGAACATCATGATCCAATCCTTGATGCGCCCGAGGCGCATGTCGACCTCGTGAGCGGTGCGCTGGAGCCTGAGGATCGATGCATCGCGCCATTGGGACAGAACAAGGTCGCGGGCATAGAAGAAAGCGGAAGACCCCACGATGATCAGCAGAATGCCCACGGGAAGAATCATGAAGAGCGTAAACCGCGACTGCAATGATTTAAGCCGAAACATGTGTTGCCCCAAGTCATTTAAAATGGAATTTTGATATCACTGTTTGTTGAGCCATCCAGCGAAGTTTGCGCCCATCCGGAGCAATCCAGGATTTTCATTTAAGTGAGTCTGAATCCTTGTGAAATTTTCCTTTGCAAAGAAGATCATTCACTCTCCTGTTGATTTGCCTCACGGCGCAATTGCCATGCGCGCCAGAACTCATAAAAAATCGGAATCAGGATCAGGGCCAGGACGGTTGCAGAAACCATGCCCCCCACCATGGGTGCGGCGATGCGCTTCATGACCCGGGCGCCGGTCTCGCTGCTCCACATGATCGGCAGCAAGCCGGCGATGATGGCGGTGGCCGTCATCATGATCGGACGCACCCGTTCGGCAGCGCCGGCCATTATTGCCTCATACAGCTCGGTTTTGGTAAAGTGAGTCTTTTGCCGGCGCTGCTTTTCGAAAGCGTGGTCTAAATAGATGACCATGATCACTCCGATTTCAGTCGACACCCCAGCAAGAGCGATGAACCCCACTGCCACCGCCACGCTCATGTTGTATCCCAGAAGGTACATGAACCAAATCCCCCCTACAATTGAGAACGGCAGGGCCAGCATCACAATGAGCACCTCGGTAAGGTTCTTGAAATTAAAATAAAGCAGGAGAAAAATAATCAACAGCGTGATAGGCACGACGATTTTAAGTCGTTTACTCGCTTCTTGCATATATTCATACTGGCCGCTCCATTCAAGGCTGTAACCGGCCGGCAGTTTAACCTCTGCGGCAACCGCCCGCTTGGCCCGTTCCACATAACTGCCGATGTCCTGTTCGGGGGTAATATCCACATAGATCCAGGCCTGCCGCCGGCGCCTTCGGTCTTGATGGACGGCGGCCCGATCCGCGGGAATACTGTCCGCCACCTGCTCCAAGGGTATACTTGCCCCGGTCGGCGTGGCGACCAGCACGCGCCGAAGATCCTCAGGGTTGCTCCGCAGTTCCCGTGCGTAGCGCACGTTGACGGGGTAGCGCTCCAAACCTTCGATGGTGGTCGTGATGTTCATGCCGCCGATAGCCGATTGAATCACGTCGTTTACGTCATCGACGGTAAGCCCGTATCTGGCCGCTTCCTTTCTCTTGATGACA
>CAWAAN010000014.1:0-57007 GCA_963779885.1 uncultured delta proteobacterium
ACAGAGGCAGGGAAAATGAATAAAGGGTACGTGCATGTTTTTACCGGCAACGGCAAGGGGAAAACAACCGCCGCCATCGGTCTTTCCATCAGGGCCGCCGGGGCCGGGATGAAGATTTTTTTCGGTCAATTCGTCAAGAAGGGGGAGTACAGCGAAATCAAGGCGCTGAAACGCTTCGACGATCTGATCACGATCGAGCAGTTCGGGCTGGGCCGCTTTACGCATGAAAGGCCGAAATTAGAAGACATCCAGGCCGCGCGCCAGGGCATAGAAAGGGTCACCGCGGTGATTGCATCGGGCCGCTACGACATGGTCATCCTCGATGAGGCCAATGTTGCCGTGAAACTGGGCCTGTTCCCGGTGCAGGAACTTCTGGGCCTGATCATCAACAAGCCGCCGGAACTCGAACTGGTCATCACCGGCCGCTACGCCTCACCGCGGATTATCGAGATGGCCGACATGGTGACCGAGTGCCAGGCCCGAAAACACTATTACGACCTCGGCACCAAAGCCAGGGTGGGAATCGAGAAGTGAGGGGCATCCGCCGCTGCGGCAAAACGACAGGCTTTACGAAAAATGCTGTGGCTGTGGTGCCGTTTTTTGGCGGCTGTCACTCATCACGGATTGCGGTATTGCCCGGCCGAAACCCTTATCTCAAAGCAGTCAAGTTAGAGCCCATCCGTGATTTTTTTAGGCACTGAGTGTCCAATTCATAAATGTGGATTTTTTTCGCTGGGCAAGGCCGCACAAGGGTTTTCGGCGAGGCGTACTTTATGTACGCCGCAGCCGGAAACCCGCGGAGAACGCCGTCCAGCGAAAAAAAGACCATTTATGGATGGATACCCGTTAAGCGTCCTTGGCCAGATGCCGATCAAGGCAGGCCCGCAGGTCTTCCACAGCGGGGATCGAGTCGAAAGTCAGCGCATCGTCGATGACGATGGAGGGCACCGGCATGGGGCGCCCCAATTTTTTCGACAGCTCGGCATGCCGAGTCGCACCGTCGAGTTTTTTAGTGTAAACGATCTCCCAGCGGATTGAATCGGAATAATCGTCGATGACGTTTTCGACCACACGGGCCATGTATTCGCAGGGAATTCAGTGGGCGCCTTCGTGAAGCACTTCCAGATGGAGTTTTTCAGATCGCATTTTTTCACTCAAGATTTTTTCAGTCGAATCGCTTCTTCGATGGCATCTTCGAGTTCGAAAACAGGTGGAATGGCATCGAAAACCAATTCTCCATCGATGAACAGCGAGGGGACCGGCGCGACCCGGCACTGTTTTTTAACGACTTCCTCACCGTATAAGGAGCAGGATAATTCCAGGAAACGGGCTTTCCCGTCTCCGAGCATGAAATCGACTCTGTGATAGTCGATGACGTCGGCATATTTCACCAGAACTTCCCGCACGGTTTCATCCATATAAAAGCAGGGAAGACAATAGTCGGCCTTGTACATGACTTCGATCAGTATTTTAGGTGCTTTCGGCATGACGACTCTTTCGAATGGTAATTATTTCTGCGCTGGGAAACAGGGCTGGTCCCGGCCGCCGCCGCCTGACTGGTGATGGTTAGTGGTATCAAAATTAATTTAAAGGTTCAACAAGCTATTCGTCACGCGGATCGAAAGCGCCGCGTGCCCCAGAGCCTTCATCAGTCCAAGGTATCACTTAAGGCTGCGCGGCATGACATTCGCCTTGACATGCCGCGCGGTTATCCCTATAGTGCACGGCAGAAGACCAACCCTAAGCATTTGTAAAAATAACAAATAAAATTACTCATGCCCCACGTTTCCCTGAAGAATGCCCCGGATGCCGACGACGGGTCAGCCGCGACCGACACGGAAAGCGACGTGCCGGTCGAACGCATCGAGGAGAAAGTAAACCGATTTCTCGCGCGCCATGGCCGAAGGCCCAGGGTGCTGGTGAGCGCCATCGGGCCCGGCGGCCGGAAACGGGACCTCAATCAGGCCGCCACCCTGTTCGCCCGCTGGGGATTCGATGTGGACATCGGACCGGCTGGCCAATTGCCGCGCCAGGTGGCGCTGATGGCGATCGAAAACGACGTGCACATGATTTGCCTGCTGAGCGATCACGTTCAGCCACCGCCGTCGGGAAGTGAATTGCCGGCCGTTTTGCGGGCCTCGGAAGCGACGACATCCTGGTGGCCTATTTCGGCGACGAGCCTTCGGCGATCCCGAGCGGAAGAACCGGGCCGATCCGAATTCGTCCCGCCACGGCCGCCGCCGACATTGTGGCCGCTCTGGAAAAACTCACCCAAAAGAATTGACTGTCATGGATGCAGACGCTTATATCGACGGCGTGCTTCAGAAAAAAAGGGCCCTGATCGCCAAATCGATCACATTGATCGAAAGTGTCCTGCCGGCCCATCAGCAACTGGCGCAGGATATTCTCGACGGCCTGCTGCCGCATGCCGGCAATGCCGTTCGGGTCGGCATCAGCGGCGTGCCCGGTGTCGGCAAGAGCACCTTCATCGAGAGCTTCGGGATGATGCTGATCGAAAAAGGCCATCGCGTGGCGGTGCTGGCCGTGGATCCGAGCAGTTCGCGCAGCGGCGGAAGCATCATGGGCGACAAGACGCGCATGGAAAGACTGGCGCTCGAGCCCCATGCGTTTATCCGGCCGTCGCCCACCAGCGGAACGCTGGGCGGCGTGGCCAAGAAAACACGCGAGAGCATGATCATCTGTGAGGCCGCCGGCCACGATGTGATCCTGGTTGAAACCGTCGGCGTCGGCCAGTCCGAAACGGCCGTGGCCTCGATGGTCGATTTTTTTCTGGTGTTGATGCTGGCCGGAGCGGGCGACGAACTCCAGGGAATCAAGAAAGGCATTTTGGAACTTGCGGATGCGATTGTCATCAACAAGGCGGACGGCAACAATATCGAGCGGGCCAAAGAGGCGCGCGCCGAATACGCATCCGCCCTGAACCTGATGGAATCCAAATCATCGATCTGGTCCGCCCCGGTTCTGACGTGCAGCGCCCTGACGCTGGACGGGTTGGAAGAGGTCTGGAAGGCCATTCTCGATCACCACCAGAAGCTCACCGCTGCGGACGAATTGGCCGAGAAACGCCGCCTGCAGGCGATCGACTGGATGTGGACCCTGGTGGAAGATGGCTTGAAGGACCGGTTTTTCAAGAATCCGCAGGTCAAAGCCCAGCTGCCGGTTATCGTCACCGCCGTCGAAAAAGGAAAAGCCTCACCCACCGCCGCCGCTAACGAACTTCTGTCGCTGCACAGTAAATGACCATTTTTTTGTGACGCCGCCGGCATATCGACATCGGTCTCAACGGCGGCCGGGCAGAGACGCCGTCGCCTCGCCGGTCCCGCTGCGTGTCAGGGCCACCGCCATGAGAAACACTCTATCAGATAAAACAGACCTGATCTTTTTAAGAAAGCTCCAAAACGACCTGGCGGTCGAGAACCTCGACGATCTTTTCGAGATCGTTTTATCCCACCTCTTGCACATCGCCCACATACGCCAGGCTGAAATTCATTTGCTCGACAAGCAGGATAGACTGGTGCTGGTCGCCACCGGTGAAAATTCGGGCACCGGAGGACAGACGGCGCAAAAGATCAGGAGTTACAGCCGGGCGATCGATTCGGCGGTCAGCCATTCCACCCGGCGAGTGAAAGCCCCCACCGTCTTCTTGTCCCATTCTTTTCCTCTCATCTGGCACGGCCGGCTACTGGGGGTGTTGACCATTCAGGTGGACCACATCTCGATCAACGGCAGTGAGCTGATCAATCGATTGAACCTGATCAGTCTGCAGCTTTCCTCGTTCATCAAACAGCTCATGCTGACCGATGAGATCGAGAAATTAAAAAAAGAACTCGGATACCTGACGGCCGACAGTCGGGACAATCAGCAGCAGATGACGGCGCTGAGCAAGGAACTATACGCCATCACGGCCATATCCACCAAAATCAATCAATCGATGGATCTGAAAAAGTCACTGCACAAATCGATGCTGAAGATAAAGGAGGTCTTCAGGTCATCGGCGGTTCTCGTATTCCTTAAAAATCCGCGCGGTTCGAGAAACAGGTTATCCGCCATCCACCTGAAAGAGGACCATCTGGATCCGGCGCTTCTAAAAAATATCGAAAAATCAGTTCTAAAAAATTTCGTGGCCCCGGCGCAGCCCAAAGACGGCACTCCATTCATCAGAGCCCATTATCTCAAGCAGATCGATTTGACTCACGATCGATTTAAATCTCTCATGGGGACACCGATGAAGTCCCAGAAAAAATTTATCGGTGCGCTCATTGTTTTGCAGACCACGGTAAGACCCTTTGCGTCGGATGATCTCAGGCTGCTCTCCGGAATCGCCAACATCATGGGCTTGGCCGTCGAGAACATGAATCTCTTCCGGCAGAGCCAGCAGAAAAAAAAGGAAGCGGCCTTTCTCATCAGTTCGATGTCGACCTTCAACCAGAAACTGGAACTGGAAAAAACCCTGACCGCGGTTGTGGAAAAGGGGGCCGAATTCATCGGGCCTAACGGACAGGTTTTTTTATTCTCGGAGACCAAGATCCCGCTGATCCAGTGCAGCAAAACCATACAAGATCGCTCGCCTTCGATCCGGTTAAAAATCTTCGACTGGATTCGGCCCAAGGCGCTCAAGACCTTCTATCAGCAGATGATCCATCAAAAACGGCCCGTTCTAATAAGTGACAGCGGCCGTTCCAAAAAAATCAATGCGGATGCAAGGGCGATTTTTATCACCTACCGGATACGCTCGGCCTTGGCGGTCCCTTTGCGGTTGACGCAGCAACCATTGGGAGTATTGCTTCTCTGCCGGGCGGCCGGCGGCCGGAATTTCGATCGCCACGATTTTGCGGTTGTCGAAGCACTGGGAGCTGCGGCGTCGGTGGCTATCGAAAACGCGCGGGTTCACAGCGCCAGCGTCGAGATGAGCGAGTTTTTCGAGAAAAAGATCAGTGAGAAGACCAGCGAGATCGAAAAAATTCAGGAGATCCAAAAACTGCGAGTCGAAAACCGCAAGGATGTCATTTTCCGGGTCAACAAAACCGGTCGATTCGTTTTTGTCAACAAGGCCATGGAAACCCTGACCGGCTACCATCGGGAAGAGCTATACCGGGGTGACATCGCCGCCGAAGATGTGGTCGCCGAAGAAGACCGCCAGCGCGTGCGCAAGGGTTTTCGTCAGATGTTAAACGGTGAACGCCCGCTGATCAGGGATCTGGTGTTTCGGCATCGCAACCGCCGCGGTGAAGATCATTTCATCTCCCTGACCATTTATCCTGAAAAGGACCAACTGGGCCGCATAACGGGCATCGAGGGCGTGGGGCGCGACATCACTGAGAAAAAGAAACTCAAGAGCGAGGTGGAAAAGACGCGGATTCTGGCCCTGCTGGGTGAATTCTCCAGCGGGATCGCGCATCAGATCCGAAATCCTTTGGGCAATATCCTGGTGGGGACCAAGTTGTTGCAGAAAGCCCTGGGGGTGAACGAGGATCCCGCCACGGGCAAACACACCGCGGCGCTGAACCTCACGGCGGCTTCAGGTAAATCAGAGTGTTTATCGGAAATTTTCAATAATCTTTTCGACGGTATTTACAATTTGAACCAGGTCGTCACGGAACTCGTCGAGTACACAAAGACCTTGAGGCTCCGCCACTCCTGCCAGCGGATCGAGATGATAATAGAGGAAACCCTGACGATGTTCAAGGAGTTGATCGTGCGCAACGACATTCGGGTGAACAAAAATTACGATCCCGCGCTGCCGCCCCTGTCGGTGGATGCCGTCTTGATGAGTCAAGTATTCCAGAACATGGTCCACAACGCCATTCAGGCGATGCCCTCCGGCGGATTTCTCACCGTTGCCACCGGGCATTATGCTCAGAAGCCGGGATGCGCACTGATTTCCATCAGCGATACGGGAATCGGCATCCAGGCCAGCGATATGGAGAAAATATTCAATCCATTTTACACGACCAAGGATTCAGGCACCGGCCTGGGACTATCCCTGGCCCATCGGATCGTCGAGGCCCATGGCGGCAACGCCTGGGCCTGCCGCAACCCGAGTGCTCTACTCGATAAAACATTTGGGAAAACTTCGGTGGTTGCCAAAGATCGTGGTCTCACCTTCCATATCGTGCTGCCGATATCCCACCTATCGCCGCACGGCGCCTATCCCCGGGAAAATTAAATGACGCATCAGATACTGCTGGTGGATGACCAGGTCTCCTTTTGCCACCATATCAAGGCCGTTTTGGAACAGGAGGGCTATGGGGTGGCGGTCGGCCACAATGCCGATCAGGCCCTGCAGAAATTGTCCCTGCAGAGCTTCGATATCCTGTTGACGGACATGAAGATACCCGGCCGGGACGGCCTGGAGCTGTTTAATATCGCCCGCACGACGGATCCGGAAATTTCCGGCATCA
This sequence comes from uncultured delta proteobacterium, assembly GCA_963779885.1. Classification (GTDB taxonomy): domain Bacteria; phylum Desulfobacterota; class Desulfobacteria; order Desulfobacterales; family SG8-13; genus JARFQH01. Next base: position 6,423 of record CAWAAN010000014.1, read on the forward strand.
TCATGACCGCCTATGGTTCGATCGCCTCCGCGGTGACTTCCATCAAGCAGGGCATTACCGATTATCTCCAAAAACCATTCGAGCCCGAAGCCCTTCTGATCGCCGTCGAAAAGACGCTGCGCGAAAGACGGATGTTGAAGGAAATCCGGGACCTGAGAAAGGAGGTCGACCGACGCTACGCCTTCGGCAACATCATCGGCAAGAACCACAAGATGCAGGCGATATACGATCTGATCGAAAAGGTGGCGCCCACCGATACGCGGGTGTTCATTACCGGCCAAACCGGCGTCGGCAAGGAGCTGGTGGCCAAAGCCATTCACTTCAACAGCAACCGCAAAAACAAACCGTTTGTCGGCATCAATTGCGGCGCCCTGGCGGAGAACCTCTTGGAGACGGAACTTTTCGGCCATGAAAAAGGGGCATTTACAGGCGCTATCCGCACCAAGCGCGGCAAGTTCGAATATGCCCAGGGCGGCACCATTTTTCTGGATGAAATCGGCGATATATCACCCGGATTGCAGGTCAAGCTGCTGAGAGTCACCCAAGAGAAAAAAATCGAACGCGTCGGCGGCAATCAGGAAATCGATGTGGACGTGCGTATCATTTCAGCCACCAACCAGGCCATAAAGGAGAAAATCGACCGGGGCGAGTTTCGCGTGGAACTTTACTACCGGCTCAATGTCGTGCCGATCCACATTCCCCCGCTGCGCGACAGAATCGATGACATCCCCCTTCTGGTCAGTCATTTCATGCGTCGTTTCAACCAGAAATTCAACAAAAATATAGCGCGGATATCGGCCACAGCGATGAGCCGGCTGATGCAGTACGACTGGCCGGGAAACGTGCGGGAACTGGAAAACGTCCTTGAAAGGGCCTTTGTGGTTACCGAAAACGATGTCATCGATTCGGTCATTTTTTCCCAGGATATAAAGGCGTCTCACAGGGGGGAGCCGCCCCATTTCGTCATCGATACGGAGATACCCTTTAAAGTGGCCCGCGCCATGGTGGAAAAGCGATTTGAAAGAGCGTATCTCCTGGAGGCTTTGAAACGCTACGGCGGCAACGTCTCTGAAACCGCCCGCCGGACCGGTATCAATCCCCGCACGCTCTGGCGGAAAATAAGAGAGTACGATATCGACAGGACTTCCACCTCCGAACCGTCGCCAGCGTAGGCCACTGTCAGAGTGCGACACATTTGTCATACACGGACTCCCTCTTTAACCCACCGTTATTTCATCATTTTTTGTTATCGCGACCAATCGGCGTCTCAAACCGTGGTTTCAAAATCGTACTTCACTGCCGTCGCCAACGGCGCCGTTGATTCATTCAATCGCTTGTTATTGCTCATAATATTAAGTGAACTTCATTCAAATACTTAATGGCATACAACTTGCTTTTTTTCTCATTAACGACGATCGATTAACGTTGTATTTCTCCAGCATGACATCTGACCGTATTTGGAAGGGAAAATGGTGTAAATCCATTACTGCCCCGCAACTGTAAGCGGAAATCTTCACCTTTGACCGCAATATCACGTGAAAGGTGAAAACTTCAAAGGCCGAAAGTCACCTGCCAAGGATCTTTGAAGAGAGGCGTCTGCACTTGGCCACTGTTCCCGTTGCCAATGGGAATGGGAAGGCGCAGAGAGAATCCTCCACGCCGCGAGTCAGGATACCTTCCCCCACCAACGTGTCTCGCTTTCGAGGGCGAAGCGGGCATTTGTGAGATCGATTTAAACAAATGCCGCGGTTGCTCCGCTGAGCGCAGCGACGCTTTCTTTAAACTCCCTTTTATTCGCAGCTTTTTCGGGCGTCCCGGCTGATTGATACCACCAAGTGCCGGAGTATCGGACGCATATTTTTTCTTGATTCTTTTCTCATCCCAGCAAAGGAGGAGTACCCCAATGAATTCAAAAGAACGGGTCATGGCGGTCATCAATCACCAAAAACCGGACCGGATGCCTTGTTTCGGCGCCAATTCCACCGTCACCTACGAACAGATGGACAAGGTGGGTGCCTATTGGCCCGCGGGTCACGATAAAGGGGAGGTCATGGCCAAGCAAGCCCTGGCGGCTTACAAAATCCTGGGCTTCGATGCCGTGCGGGTGCCTTTCTGCCAGACATTTGAAGCCGTGGCGCTCGGCTGCAAACGCAAACCGGGCAAGATCAGGGAAATCGAGGGAATTCCGGGCATCGATCATCCGCCGCCCTACAAAATCGATGACACGCCGATCTTTCCGGATGACTTCCTGTCGCGGGGGTTTATCCCGGAGCTGATCAAAGCCGTGCAAATCCTGAAAAAAGAAGTCGGCGACGAAGTCCCCATCGTGGCCGGCATCATCGGGCCATTTACGATCGCCGGCTCGCTGCTGGACAGCGTCCCACTGTTGAAGGCGACCTTCAAGACACCCGAGAAGATGCGCCCCTTTCTGGAAGTCGGTGAAAAGGCCGGCACCGCCCTGGCCAAAGCGCTGATCGCCGCCGGCGCGGATATTATCGCGATCGAAGATATGACGGCCTCGCCGGAGTTGATCGCGCCCAAGACCTACCGGGATTTTGAACTGGAATTTCAGCGCAAACAGTGTGAGTCCATTGACGTGCCAAAAATTCTCCATATCTGCGGCAACGTCGATCCGATCATTGCCTGGATGGGGCAGACCGGCGCGGAGATCCTGAGCCTGGAGCCCAAGGCCAGTGCCCGGCTGGCGCGCGAAAAATGCGGTGCCAAGGCCATCCTGATGGGCGGGGTGGACACCGCCACCACGCTGTTCATGAAGGATCCGGAGGCTGTCAAGGAAGGATGTGAGGAATCCATCGACGACGGGATTCAAATCCTGGCCCCGGGCTGCGCGGTAGCGCCGGGCACCCGTACGGAAAACCTGGTGGCCATGGTCGAGGTGGCCAAGGCGCATTAATAAAGGATAATCGCCTCTGGTCGAGGCGTGATGCTGGTTCCCGTGGAGCCAGCTGCTTGTTAACCGTAACAGTCGAAAAGGAGGAAGTCTATGAAAGTATTAAACGATTTTTCCAACATTTTCAAACGTTACGATCTTTCGCTGGAAAAGACAGGCCAGGCCAAAACCGTTTCCAAGGACGCAGTACTTCAGAAGATTGCCAAATTCGTCGTCGATGGGGAGGAGGAAGGAATCGTTCCGGCTGTCCAGGAAGCCCTGAAAGACAAATCCCCCCTGGATGTCATCAATGACGCCTTGATCGCCGGCATGAACGAAGTCAGCCGCTTGTGGGAGGAAGGGGTTTACTTTCTGCCCCAGGTCATTCTCTCCTCGGATGCCATGAACGCCGGCATTGCCGAGTGCGAGAAGAAAATGGGCAAATCCATGGACCGCAAAGGCAAAGTTGTCACCCACACGGCCGAGGGCGACATCCACGACATCGGGCAGGTAATCGTCAATGCCCTGCTCAACGCCAACGGCTTCGAGGTCGTCAACCTGGGCGCCGATGTGCCGATCGACAAGGTGGTTTCCGCTTGCAAGGAGCATCGTCCGATCATGGTGACCGGAACGGCGCTGATGACCACCACCATGACCGCGTTTCCCAAGATCGCCCATCAGTTGAAACAGGCCGGACTCCAAATACCGTTTGTTTGCGGTGGCGGCGCGGTCGCCGAGGAGTTCGTGACGGAATTTGACCTGGGGATCTGGGGCAAGGAGGCCAGCCAGGCACCCGGGTTGGCCGAAGACGCTCTGGCGGGGGAAAGCTGGGAGTCGATGCGGTCCAAATGGAATGGCTAATGCAAAAGCCAGGTAAAGACAATGATCGTTGATATCGTTTTCGGATTTCTGGGGGCCGGTAAAACCACCTTCATCACCCGCGTTCTCGGGGAGTGGGGTTCTAATGAGAAAACGGTGGTCCTGGTGAATGAATTCGGCGAAGTGGGCATCGACGGCGAATTGCTGGCCGCGCAAGGCGGCAATGTGGTGGAAATGCCCAGCGGTTGCATCTGCTGTACGCTTCAAGCCGATTTCAGGTCTCAACTGTTGGACATCACCCGCACGATCGCACCCGATAGGGTGATCATCGAGCCGACCGGCGTGGCGACTATCGCCCAGGTTCGATCCATCATCGATGCCCAGCTTTTCGAGAAGTCCATCCGCCAAATAAACGATATCCTGATCGCCGATGTTACCGGGTTCATGGGATTGTACAAAGCCAACCGTCACTTCGTGGAATCCCAGGTGGAAAACGCCGATGTCGTTCTTCTGAACAAATGCGATAAGGTGGAGAAGAGAAACGCCATGCTGACCCGCAGCGCCATTTCGGCGATCAATCCTGACATAACCGTTATGATGGCCGAGTTCGGGGCAGTGGATTGGGCTGATTATCATGCCGCTCTTTCCGCTGCCCCGCGGCACAAAAGAATCCGGGGCGAAGAGGACCGCGACCGGTCGACCACCGGCATCCATGAGTCGATGCCGGGTGCCGACCGCAACGGACATACCCATTTTCAAGAAGAAGAGGATGCCCTCGGGTATAAATCCGAGGGGTTCATTTTCGAAGACCAGTCATTTGATCGCAGCGCCCTGGAAGCGTTTTTTTCCCAATTGAATGACCCCGATTCCGGGAGCGGCCAGATTGTCAGAGCCAAGGGTGTCTTTCAGGTCGGCGACAGCGGCGTTCTGATGGAACTGGCCTCGGGCGACGTGTCGTTTCAACCCATGGGAAAATTGAAAAAAAGCAAGGTTTCCATCATCGGAAAAAAATTGAACCGCGAGAAGATCGGCGCAGCGCTTGAACGCTGCGGGGTCAAAAAGAAGTAAAATCCAAAGCGGCGGCCATTTGAGACAAAAACCCACGGTAGGGGATATGGACACAGACAACGACAAGCCGATCGTCCTAATCGTCGACGATGAGTACTGCGTGCTGCGGGCGTTGGTCCGCTTGATTTCCCCGCGCCACTTCACGGTTCTCTGGGTGCCGGACGAGCAGCAGGCGCTGGCGGCCCTGAAAGACCAGGCAACGAGAATAAGAATCATCATCATCGACTTGAAATCATCCGGCATGGGCGCCGGCGGATTTTTGCCGCATGCCAGGCACCTGGCGCCGCAGGCCGCGGTTCTGATAACCGGTCCCCTGGGACCCTTTTTGTATCAGCACGGCAACTTTTACGAGTTCTCCGGCCCCGACTTGAAACGGGATATCAACGGGACCCTGCTGAGCATTGTCAGCCAGGTGGACGGCGGGCAGCGGTCACATACTGAACCCGGCGCAAGTCCAGAGCGCAAGCATCGTTTGGGGCCGATCATCGGGAGCAGTGACGGCATCAACGCCATCTATCGGCTGATCGATTTTCTGCGGGCCTCCTCGAGCACGGTGTTGATTCAGGGCGAGAGCGGTACCGGCAAGGAGCTGATTGCCAGGACCATTCACGCGACCGGACCGCGGCAGTCGCATCCGTTTGTGGCCATCAATTGCGGTGCCATTCCGGTCAATCTGATGGAAAGCGAATTGTTCGGGCACGAACGCGGCGCCTTCACCACGGCGATCGGCCAGAGAAAAGGAAAGTTTGAAATCGCCGAAGGCGGCACGCTTTTTCTGGATGAGATCGGTGAACTGGACCGGGAGCTGCAGGTCAAATTGCTGCGGGTGCTGCAGGAGAAAGAATTTCAACGCGTCGGCGGAAATGCCGTTTACAAGACCGATGTGCGCATCATTGCGGCCACGAGCCGGGATTTAGGTCAGGCGGTTCAAAGCGGGCACTTCAGGGATGACCTGTACTACCGCCTCAATGTCATTCCGCTGCAGGTTCCGCCCTTGAGGGAAAGAAGAGCGGATATCGCGCTGCTGTTGGATCATTTCTTCACCGAAATGACCGCGGAAATGCACCGCGATTTTCCGATCCTGTCTAAAGAGACGCTGGATGCCTTAAAGAATTATCGTTACCCGGGCAATGTGCGCGAGCTGTCGAATATCGTGGAGCGACTCCTGACGATGTGTCCCGACGGTCACATCGGGCTTGACGATCTGCCCCGCGAGGTACGCTCTGAAGCGGCGGCGCTTGAAACCGGGGGCGTGTTAACCGATCTGCCCGATGACGGGGTGTTTTTATCCGCGGTGGAAAAGGAGCTGATCCTGAAAACCCTCGCCCTGACGTCCGGAAACAAGGCCGCCGCCGCCAGGATGATCGGGATGACCCGGCGCCGATTGTATCTCAGGCTTTCACAATACGGTCAGGTGCCGGCATGACACTGGCACCTGAGGGTACAGATACCGATCGGCCTGTCACCGGTGGTGACACCCTGGCGGCGGGGCGGCCAACCGCCGTGGGCGGTCAATTTATTTTGTTTTATTATAGATACTTAAAAAGGCAAGCGGATGCAAACCTGGCACCTCAATTGCACTTGTTTCACCGTATCGCCAGCGCGCATCGCCTGCGACGCGAAGACGGGAGGTGGCATTAACATCCTGAAGCCTCACCGAACCCGGTGGACACCTATCGGTGTCTAAACCCAAAAAGGAGGAAAAAATGGCACGTAAGAAAATAACTTCCATGGCTTACGGCAGCGGCGCTGAAATGATGTTCGGTACCGCCAAGAAACCTGTAACGACCAAACGCGGCATCGTGATCGGCGGCGGATTCGTCCACCCAGAAGTGGTTCCCCATCCCAGGCCCGGCAGCGAAAAAACCATGAAAACCCTGCTGCGCGAATACGAGAAAGCCAATGGCGACGCCCTGGAAAGGATGACGATCGTCGGCCACCCGACGCTGCAGATTGAAAATGAACACGTCTTTCAAATGACGCACAATCCCAAGTGGGGCGGTGAAATTGCCGCGCAGACCGCCCGGCAAATGGATGATTACCTCTCTAAATACGGCCTGAAAGCGGCCTATCGCTCCACTCCCGCCGACCTGCGCAAGCCCGACATGCATGATATGCGGAATAGCGACTACACCCATGAAGTCCTGGAATCCTTCAAGGAATGTTCGAAACATGCAGACATCGTTTCCATCGAGTCGATGGGCGGCAAGGAAATCTTCGATCACGCCATTATCCGCAACGATATTGCCGGAATTCTCTTCGGCATCGGTGTGTTGGGCGCAATCGACATGGAATGGATGTGGGATCAGATCGTTGCGATCGCCAAGGAAAACAAGTGTATTGCCGGCGGGGACACCAACTGCTCCGAAGCCAACACAGCCATGTTCATGGCGGGCGGGATGACCTCCAAGGACGTGCCGCACGTCATGGCGGCCCTGGCACGGGCGATAGCCGCCTCCCGCACCCTGGTCGCCTACGAGTGCGGCGCCACCGGCCCCACCAAGGACTGCGCCTATGAAGATCCCATCATCAAGGCCATGGCCGGCGTTCCCATCGCCACCGAGGGCAAGACCAGCGCCTGTGCGCATTCCGACCTGGCCGGCAATCTCATTGCCGCGGTATGTGACCTGTGGAGCAACGAAGCGGTGGAATACCACGATATGTTCGGTGCCACCACCACCTCGGTTTTTGCCGAAATCCTGGGCTACGACTGCGCCATGTTCAATTCCGCCATCGAGTTGGGCTACCAGGAGCAGATGAAAGAAATTCTGGTCAACTCCGACATGTACCGGGATTCGCACAGCCTCATCCTGGCGCCCGACAATGCGTGGGAAGTCGGCAAGGCCATCGTCGACAATCGCGAGAAGAGCAACTACGCCAGCGCCAGGGCCGGCGCCATCAAGGCCGGCCAGATCATTTTAGGCGATGCCAAAATGAAGCTGACGGGGCTCGAAAAGAAAGCCTTGCAAAACGCGATGAAGGAGCTGGAAAGCCTGCCGGATGACGAGGGGGATTTCATCCAGAAGTGCCTGGATAAGTACAAGGACGTCAAAGGGTTCAACCCCGCATCCTACGGCCTGTAGTCGTATTGGGACTGGATTTTTATGATGATGGATGGCAGGGGGCATAACCGGCAGATCGCCAGCCGGTTATGCCCGATTTATTTCAGGACGATCGGGGCATGATTGCATGCACAAGATGCGGCCGCTGGCATCTGGACGCCGAGAAAATCGAGGGCCGGCGACTGACCTGTACGGATGTCAAACGATTCTGGTCTCATATTCGACAAGAGCACCTGCGGCTGACCGGACATGCGGCCCGCATCACGACCGACGAATCCGGCAACTGGATCTGCCTCAACTGCAACCTTCGGCTGCTATAGGCTTCGATATAACGTTTTTGGACGGCGCTATCGGCTTCAGGCGTATTGCTGAACGAAGGGGTTCAAGGCTCAGCCCTGCTGCCGGTCTGAAAAGCGGTCAATTTGTTCGAGACAGAAATTATGCCTTGGATAGATACAAGCCGCCTTCCTTCGGCCTCGTCTAAATCTTTATCTCAAAGCCTGTTGAGCGCAACACGAATAAATGGAGCAAAGCCATGCCGAAACTGGGGATCGCATTGGACCTGGGGACCAGCGGATTCAGGGGGCAGGCCATCGACCTGGATCAAAACGGTCTCATTTTGTCCACCGTCGTGACGACGCGCCATCCCCTGCCCGGCGCCAACGTCATCGACCACCTGCATTTTGCGCTCGAAGTCGGGTTGAACCACGCCCACGCGGTCGTGATCCGCGCCGCCAACCAGGTGATCGACACCCTGGGAGTAGACAAGGACCAGGTGGTGCGCCTGGCGGTGTGCGGCAATCCCATCCAGTTGTCTCTTTTTCAGGAGATAGAGATCCGGGACCTGGCCTATGCCGGCAAACGGAAACTGGAGGCCCTGGGCGTGGTTGCCCCCAAAAGAGATGCCCAGATCGTCAAGGCCCGGGACATCGAGGGGCTCGGCTTGCCGCCCGAGGTCGATGTCCTGATTCCGCCGGCGGTTCAGCACGAGATCGGAGCCGATGCGCTGGCCATGATGATTCAAACCGGTATGCTGCAAAAAAATGAAATCGCCATCGTGACCGACTACGGCACCAATGCCGAGATGGCGCTGGTCGTCGGGGGCACGGTGTATACCGGCTCGACGGCCGCCGGCCCGGCCCTGGAAGGCCAGCAGATCGAAGACGGGCTGCTGGCGCTTCCGGGCGCGATTTCGGATGTCGAATTCGAGCCGGACTCGGAAAATAACCCGGACATTTTTTCGAAGCCCGCTGCCTCCAATGCCAAGCCGCTGGCCGGCAGGCTCAAGACGCGCGTGCTGAGCAAAGATATGGCGGCTCTGGCGGGCGACACCGTCGATCCGGTGACGGGCAAGCGGCTCGCAAAGGGTGAACTGGAAGCGATCGGCATCACCGGCACCGGCGTCGTGGGGCTGATCAGCCAGGGTTTGAAAGCCCATCTCATCCGCATTCCCCGCATCACCACCCTGGACACCGAGATCCATCTGCCCAACACCCTCAAGTTCAGCGAAAAGGACCTGCTGGAGGCCGGCAAAGCCATCGGCGCCGTGCGGGCCGGCCACATAACGCTGTGCCAGGAGGCGGGCATCAAGATCGAGGACATCGAGACCGCTTACATGTCCGGAGCCTCGGGCACCTATGTGGATGCGCTCAAGGCCCAGGAAATCGGCATGATCCCGGCAAAGGTGAAAAGAATCTATCAGGTCGGCAACACCTCCCTTGCCATGGCCCGCGACATGATCCGGGATGTGAACGCGCTGTGGGAAATGAAAAAAATCGCCGACGATCTGCGCCAGCATCACTGCATGTTCGCGGCCTCGAAGATTTTCGAAAAGGTTTACATCCTGGAGCTTTCCTTCTGGACCGAGGGCATGCCCCTGGCCCAGTATCAGAAATTTCTCAAAAAATACGGGTTTCCGCCGCTGCAGGAGGTGACCTCGACGCCGGAGGTCATCAAGACCGTGGCCAGGGACATTCCCGATCTGGGCGTCATGGGGCTGAAGATCATCTCCGACATCGGCGAGAAGAAAACCATCGTCTTCAAAGGCTGCCTCGGCGATGGCGCCTGCGTGGCCGTTTGTCCTGAAAATGCGCTCGCGATGGAAGAAGCGGGGGCCGATTTTCAGCTCACCGTCGATTTGGCCTTGTGTAACGGGGTTGCCTGCCGGCGATGCGAGCGGGCTTGCAGTGAAAAATGCTTCGACCTGGTGAAAATCATCGGCTCGGAGTAAAAGACGGTTCGGCAACCCTGGTGAAAAGTACGAAATCCGCTCGATTTCATCAGAAGGTGCCGGGTGATTTATGGATCGCAAAAAGATCGATGAGATACTGACAGCGGCCTTGCGCAACGTGACCGGCATCGTCGAGGCCCGACCACTGCCGGCCGACGCTTTCGCGCCTGTTATCGAAAAAGAAGTCGAGGCCGAGAAACGCTCCCTGATGGGACTCGGCAAGGTCGTCAACACCGGCATCAGGGATATTCTGAATTTCGAGTTGGTTTATGCGGCCCTTACCAGCAAAGAATTCGATTGGGGATGTCATTCGGCGCTGCTCCTGAAAAAGGGTCGGGAAACAGTGGGCCAGGAGGTTCGGGATGACGCGGCGCTGGCCGGGTCGACCGAAGAAAAAAACGTGTGGTTTCTGCACAAGAACTTCGTGGTGTACAAGGACCGGATCTCTTTTCCGGGCGACATCATGAACAAGATCTGCCATTTTGAAATCCCGTGCCTGCCGGCGGCGTTTTGCCTGCCGGACGATGATCGCGTGCAGTGCCACGCCGTTCACTTCGCCAGCCCGTCCGTTCTGTGCGACCGGTTCCTGAAGGAGCGCTGTTTTCCCGGCGAAAATGTTGCCGAACTGGGAACGATCATCATCGGTGCCAGGCTCCACCGCGATACCGGTCAATAGGATTGGATGGCCGAAAATTTTGGGCAAAAACTAGTGCTTGTCACCCATAGAATAGCTTAATGGCCGCCACCTGAAATCACGAATCGTTTTCGTCCGCCAACCCCGAACCGTGAACCCTGAACCGCTTCTGTTCCCGCACTTGCCTTGATCGATGCCGACGCGACATTTCACAGATGACATTAGCTGAAACACCGCAGTATGGCTTCCACAATCTGAGTCTCCTCCGCGACGATCGAAAACGTTCCCTTGCCGTGCAGAGACAGTTGATGGATTTTGTCGACATTGGCCAGTGGAAAGCCGATCACGCATAATTTATCGAACCCGGAGGCCGCCACAAAAGGACTTCCGCCGCTATTCCAGTCGCCGTCCGTCAGAAGGAGCCCCACTTTCCGTTCGGCCTTGGCGATATGCGCCAACCCCGCTTCCAGCACCATACGAATATTGGTGTCCCCATAGGATTTCAACGCAAACAGCCTGTGCAACACCTTTTCAGGGCCAGCGGGTTCATCGACGGCTTTTAATACACCGACCGCGCTGCTGAAGGCCAGAATGGCATAGTTTTTTTTAAAGTGCTGCGCGATGGCGGCCGCCGTGATGGCGGCCAGAATGACTTTGCCTTGCATGGAATAACTGTAGTCGAGCATCATCACGAACGCTTTTTTCTCTATACGCCGCTCATAGGATACCAGATTATCCATAATTCCGGTGTCAGGCGCCTGCGTATATTTTTCGAGACTGCGGTCCAACTCGATATCGGCGCCCAGCGCGTGGCCGGCGGTCAGTATGAGCTCGGCGGGGCGATATCCGGTATCGGCGATTTGGCGGGCGATGGCGATAATCATGCGGCTGGCGATTTTAATGGCCCGCAGCGCGACATCGTCCTGCAATCTGCCGATCATACGGGAGAAAGCCTGCAGGCATCCCGGCTGTTCGAAAAACGTTTCCAGTTCTTCCGGGTGCGCATTATAGTGATACGCCATTTGCCAATAGTGGCGGGGATCGTTGGAGTTGAAATCAAAATGGAAATCACCGCCGGCGAAATCCATAAACTGCTCTGCTATCGAGCACGCGGTTTTTTTTTTAGGCCTTGTTCCGGTTCAACCGGTACTTGATGGTCGGCAGACAGAGAAGGTGAGCCGGCAGCCGGCGGATGACTGCCCGCGATGGCGGAAGGCCGGTTTTTCAAGTCGTCCCAAATCTCTTCGATGATGTCATCTGCGGATCTGCGCGTCATTTCGTTCAGCCATATTTTATTGGCCAGCGCCATTCGGCCGGCTTTCAAAATATTCCGGCGAGGCCGATCAACGAGCTTCTGCATGCCGGCAAATAAATCGATCATATCGATTGCGGCGCGAATGGAGGCGCCTAGCTTGACATCCTCATGCTCCCTGGTGGCCCGCACCATCCGGACGGCCAGGGAAACAGTTTCCCGATCTTTGCTGCCGGTGCGTATCCGAACGATCGCCTCTTCCTCTTCTTCGTTCTGGTACCCCATTTTTATAAGGCAGATCCGATCCATAAAGGCTCGGCTGACCCTGACCGTTCCCACGTCATCGTAAGGGTTCTGGGCGGCAATTACGGTGAATGGCCGCACGGCCTTCACGGTGCCGAACCGGGGGATGACCATCTCTCCTTCTTCCATGGGAGATATGAGCACGTTGGAAACATCGGCGGGCATGCGATTGAATTCTTCGATGTAAAAGATTCCGCCGCCTTCCATGGCCATGGTCAACGGCCCTTTTTCGAAGTAATCAGGCCGGTAGCTGTCGGCCATCACCTTGGCCGGATTGAAATAACCGACCAGCTTGGCCGGTGTGAGATCGATGTTCCCCTCGATGATAAACAAGGGAATATCGGCTGCGCGTCCGATTTTTCGCAACAGGGTGGACTTGGAGGTTCCGGGCGGTCCCTCCAGAAGAATATGCTTGCCGGCATTCATGGCAACGATGATGGCTGCCATTTCGTTTTCACGGCCGACGATACCTTCCTTGAGCTTGGCACTGATGTCAATCATGCTCTGATCAACCCTCCAACAGCTTTTCGACTGCGGCGGCAATCTCATCCATCCGGGTATGGGTGCCGGCCAGCGAAACCTTCACTTCGCCGTCCTTGTAAAACAAAAACGTCGGCAGTCCGCTGACGCCCAGATCGGCTAAAAATTTGAGATTGGGTCCCGGTTTCATGTCGAAAAATCGGATGCGGTTTTCGGACTCTTCTGCCAAAGCCTCGACCTGAGGCTTGAGACGCCGGCAAAACCCTCAGCCGACTCCCCAGATGGCGACGACAACCGGCAGGATGCTTTTCAGCATGTCGCCCTCGAAAGTCTTCGCCTTGATATCTTTCATATCTGACTTATCCTTATCGCGGTTTATTGAACCTCCACGAAGCGACTGCTGTCCACCCCGCAATACGGGCATTTGTCCGGCGGCGTGCCGAACTCGATATGCCCGCATACCGGACAAACAAAATAGGCGCTGTCTTCGTCGAGTTCGGGATTGCCGATCGCCTTGCCGATCAACCGCGTTATGATCGGTCCGATGGACATGGCATACTCGAGGCTGTGCCTGGCCTCCAAAGCGCCCTCGGCCGTCGCGTCCTTCACCATGACCGGACAGGCGCTCTGATAGTCGTAACTTTCTTCTTCGCGCGCCTGCTTCAAGTTTTCCAGCGTGGTGTCCACTTTTTTGGCGGCCCGGAAATGGGACAGCGCGTGGAACATTTTCGCTTTGGCGACAGTCCTGAAGATTTTCGCAACGCCGAGATGTCCCTCCCTGTCGGCGGCTTCGGCAAACGCCAGGTAGCGGATGGTGGACTCAGCTCCACTTGAAAACATCTTCGTCAGATTGTCGATTGTCTTGGCCATGCTCCACACCTCCCGTCCAGATTCAACTGCGTCATGAGCAAGAAATATACTTGAGGGTCATTTCACCCTTTTTCAAGGATTATCGCCGCGCCCGAGGTCATATCGGCTCCACAGCAGCGCCGCCTGGCAGCCCAGCAGGCCGGCGGCTTGCAGGTCTTGCTCCGCGTGGCGGCAATGGCCCAGCAGATAATGGCAGACCCCTCTTTTGAAGTAGGCTTCGGCCCAGCCCTGCTCGGCGTCTATGGCGGCGGTAAAAGCGGTGACGGCTTCCGGGTACTTTCCCGCCCCGTAAAATGCACAGCCTTTCTCATACCATGATCGGGCTTCTCCCGCCGGCTCGGCATCGTCCGTTTTCATTTGTAATAGACCTTAGATAGGTGACGACTGATGCGGTTTTCTTCACCGCACGATGCGCAACTGCATGACGGGATACTGATTTTGGCCGCCATCAAGGGCGCGATGACAAAACGAAAAAAGCCGGCGGCACCGGCCCCGCCGATCAGAGGCGCCGCAATGTAAACCCAGAAAAAGCCGTCTTTGGGTCCCGGAATGGCGATGGGGCCCCATCCGGCCAGGTAGGCGATGAGCCGCGGGCCGAAATCCCTGGCCGGATTGATGCCGGTCTGGGTCAATGGGGCGGTGACGGCGATCAGCGCGGCAACGGTGGCACCGATAAAAACGGGGGCCAGCACGTCACTGGGTCGCCCGACGTTGCAGCCCTCGGTCAGCAGAAAAATCATGGTGACCAGCATGAAGGTTCCGAATCCTTCGACCAGCATAGCCGTTGCGAGGGAAATGTCAAACCATGAATTTGCAAAACCCGGGTTCGGGAAGTATTCCCCGAATATCATGGCCGTTTTGACCGAGCCGGCGCTGCCGCGGATAATGCCCTGGGCCGTTTCAAAATTGGCAATAGGCGAGTGAAAGAGCAGCAGAACGCAGCCCCCGGCGGCCACGGCCCCGAACAGCTGCGAACACCAGTAGGGCAGCAGCAGGCGCGGCTGCATCCGGCCGGCCAACACCATGCCCAGGGATACGGCCGGATTCAGGTGCGCGCAGGAAAGGTGCCGGGTGGCGTAAATGGCCAGCGTGACCCCGATGCCCCACACCACCGCCACCTGGACGAGACCGGCCGGTGCGTTGAAAAGGACCGACACGGCGACGACGGCCGTACCGAAAAACACCAGAATAAAGGTCCCCAGAAACTCGCCGAAGTAAACGGATAAGGACTGCTTCATGTTAGACACTCGCATTAAATTGACGCGTGAATGTTCAGCAGATCCTTCACCTGAGCGACGGTCAGCCCCTTACCCCTGCAAACGACAATTCCGTTTACGACCAGTGCGGGAGTGACGGCTACTCCCATTTCTCGAAAATAAACCGGGTCGGTTCTTTTACGAATCGAGACCAAATCGTTGAGACCTAAGTGGGCGATCGCTTCGAGGACATTGTCATATAACCCCTCGCATTTTGCACAGCCGGGTCCTAATACCTCCACGGCGTACCGTCGCGTGCTCTGTTCCACATTTCTTCCACAGAATTCCTGGATCCACGCGCTTAGCTCACGACGCTCCGGAACGCTGCCCTGATGAAGCAGACGGCCATTAAGGATCAGGGCGGGAGTCATCATAATGCCGGTATCCCGTGCGATTCGTTCGCAGGGCCGCAGTGCCTCGTCCAGTTCCGGTGACCACTTTGTCGCCGCTGTCGGACAACAGGCCGTGGCCGTATTTTCCACTGACTTACGATCCGGCTCATCGATCAGTGTCTGCACCCGATCCCAATTGATGTCTATGCCGGCCTGTTTGGCAACATCCTTTGCCGTACCCGGCACAAGACCCAGCGAGGCGGCGAGGTGGCGGGCTTCATCTGTCGTATAGTCGATGTGGCGCACATCGATTGGCAATCCCATTGTGTTCACGATATCCTGCGCCTGACGGGTCAGGTAGTCACACCGCGGACAAGGCGGATCGGTTCCAATAATGATGATTTCGTCGTTTGGCATGATGCCCTCCCTTCAGGGGCAGGAGTGCTAAAATTCGTATATGCGACTGTAGTCAAAATTTGCTTTCCACCATCCCAGCGCTTCAACCCTGAAGCAAGCCGGCAATCCGCTCGGTTTTATACACCTTGCCCTGGGCGATGACGATACCGTCCAGGGTCAGCGCCGGGCTGAGCAGAAGGCCGTAGCGCTTTCTGATTTCCGGATCCAGCGTCCACTTCTTTTCCACCCGGGCCTCGATGCCGGCCAGTTTTACGGCCTGTTCAGCGTTGTTCAGCAGTTCGGTGCACTTGTCGCACGGCGGGTCCAACCCGATTACTTCTATGACGACCATGATTAATCATCTCCTTGATCCGTCTGTGAAGCCGCCGGATCGCGTGTCAAATAGGGAGGCATCGGGTAGGCCGGACTAAAACACTGAAGCTCCAGTATGCCGATAGAGATCTTTAAGTCTTCCGACAAACGGCGCAGCGACCATCTGACCAGGGTTTCCAGGTCTTCGGGGTCCATTTTCACCCGCGCGTTGACGAGCAGCGTCGCGCTCGTCGGCCGGCCGATTCTTTCCGCGCTGAGAATCGGTTCCGCCATTAAATCAGTGAGATTGACCCACATCGACTTGCCGGCCCCGGTCAGGGCACATTTTAAATGGCCGATGCCGGCGTTCTTTTCCCTGAATTTATCCCTCAAAAGTGTGACCAGGCTGATGAGCAGCTTTTCGGGTTCGATTGGCTTTGAAGAGGAAATTTTTATGGCGGCGTTGAGCCATCCCAGAATCGCTTCCGCATTGGCATAGCGATCATAGTCGATTTGGCGAAGGACGCTCTGGGCACCGGGCCGGTCGGAAAGCAGGATGTCGATCCACTCATCAATATTTGCTTCGTACCGGGCCGAAACGGCGATGACCTGCTTTCCGGGAAACTCTTTGGTCAGTTCCGCCGTTAGCCGATATAATTCATCTTTCTCGACCAGGTCGATTTTGTTCAAAACAATCAGATCGGCTTCTTCGAGCTGCTTGCGAAACAGATAAGCGACTTCGTCCGGGAAGGTGGTTTCGGTTTCACGCAACAAAAGCTCCCGCATGCGGACGGGATCCACCATCGTGGACAACGGCGCAAAAATGAAGTTGTCGCGGTAGTGAATCTTTATGGGATGCGCCACCGCCGCCACAAAATCCGTGCAGCTGCCGACCGGCTCGCCCATGAGGATGTCGGGATCATGGGCCAGGATTTTGTCCATTTGATCCACGAGTTCGTCAAACTTGCAGCAAAAACAGCCCGCCACGACTTCTTCGACCGGCACGTTCAATTCCTCCAGCATTTGGCGCACTATGAGCGTGTCGGCCAGATTACCGCTCTGATCGTTGGTGATGATCCCCAGCCGCAAGCCTTTGGCCATGATGCCTTTCGCCAGGGCACCCAGCGCGGTCGTTTTGCCGGAACCAAGGAAACCGCCTGTAAAAATCAACTTCACCGGCTTATGGACCGTCAACTTTCGCGGTTTATTCATGGTAGGACCTCCACAAAACCGCCGACACGGGCGATCTGTTTAGACGGTGGACTGTTCTTTCACGATCGGCAGCGGTACATCCGGAAATACCTGGCGTGCCTGTTCGAAGAAGCTTCCGATCAACAGCATCTGGACCGTCAGGGTCTGCAGCCAATGTTTCAGGCATTGCCGTCCGTTGGCGGTCAGCTGATATTGACATCTGGCCGCGCCCTTGCCGGATGTCACCCATTTCGAGGAGACCATGCCGCGCTGTTCCAGCTGTTTTAAATGACGGTAGATGCCGGTGATATTCATGCCGATCCCGTGTCGCGCAAGGTGCTGCGCGATTTTGGTTTTTATTTCATAGCCGTGCGAGCCACCCTGGCGGTGAAGGGTCAGGAGTATCCAGGGCCCTGCCAGAATGCTCATGCCCTTGCCGTTGCAGGGGCACTCGATATCGTTTAAATCCATAGCCATCGCCGCCTTTTAACTGGTGCCCATCCGCGATCTTTTTTAGGCACTGTTCCGTGTCCATTTCTGGATGGACACTAACTGGTATTATACAATGTATATTAAGAGGGTCGGGCGAGTGTCAATCGTCCAAAAGATGAAAAATCGAATACCGGAAAGCGGGAAAGCTGCCAGATGTTTTGGTTTACCGCGCGTGTGACCGCAAACCCATGACACCGGCTGCTGGAGGGATATCGTCTTATGTGGCCGTGGTCTGTGCCAGATATTCGGCCGCAGCCTTTGCGGCGCGGGCGCCGTCGGCGCAAGCGGTGAGCACCTGCCACAGGTCCGTGTCGCGGACGTCGCCGGCGGCGAAAAGCCCGGCCAGCGAGGTCATCAGCCGGGAATCGGTTTTGAGGTAGCCCTCCGGGGTCTTTTCGAGCGGAAAGTCCAGAATGCCGGTATTCGGCCGCCAGCCGATGGCCAGAAACACGCCGTCTACCGGCAGGTCGCGCGTTTCGCCCGAGCTGGTTTTCACTTCCAGGGCCTCTATGATATCGAGCCCCTTATAGCCGACGACTTCGGTTTGGTCCAGAATTTCGATATTTTTCTGACCGACCACTAGAGCCGCATGGGCGACATCCATTTTGTTTGTGGCACTGCGATAAATCAATGTGACCCGGTCGGCAATCCGTGCCAGGGTCAGCGCGTGCTGGGCGGCGGTGTTGTCACTGCCGACGACCGCCAGGGCGGCATGCTGGTTACGATACAGGGGACCGTCGCAGACCGAGCAGAAATTGATGCCCTTCAGGTTGGGTTTTTCCGAGGGCAACCTGACGGGAACGCGGCCGGTGGCGATGATGGCCGTCCCGGCACCGGTCACTTGGTCGTTGACATCCATGGCCTGAAACAGGCCATCGCCATGTTGAAGCTTTTTGAGGCGCGCCATGGTGAACTGGGCGCCTTCGGCTTGGGCCTGCTGGAACATCTTGACGCCGAGTTCCATCCCGGCGATACCGTCGGTAAACCCCGGGTAGTTGGAGAGTTTCTCGACCATATACAGGTTTCCGCCCGGAATATCGCCATAGACGACCGTTTTGAGACCCAGCCGCTGGCCATAGAGGGCGGCCGTCATACCGGCCGGGCCGGTCCCGGCAATCAAAAGGTCACAGGTCGTATCGGTCATGGCTTCCTCCCCCATCGAATCGTCCGATTGCATCGTCCGAAAAAAGGTCGTTTAGCCCAACGTTTATGCAACGAGGGCGTTTACTGCGAATAGGGTTGGTAAACCCCCAGGTTGACCCAGCTGCCGGATTTCGTAGCGGTCTCGATGCCGTCCATGGATTCCGGCGGTCCGATAAGGACGATGACATTTTTATGCTGTACGCGCTTCTCGGGAACGTGAGAATCTTCGATGGTCCAGTCGCCAAGGACGAAATTGAAAATCAGCATTCTGCCGTTTTCTTCAATAAAACCCTTGGCCCGCACCACACCGGCGGGAAGTGCGCCGGCCATGGCCTTTACCTGCTCGAGGTTTTCACCGGTCCAGCGATAGGCGACCGACATGAGCAGGTCCGGCGGTGTGATTTCCAGATCCGGGCTGTCCAGCAGGTCATCCAGGTACTTGTCCAGTTCTTCGGCCGACATGACGGCCGGGGGGCTGTTGGCCGCTGGACCGGCCGGGCGGCCTTCGGCCTCCGCGGCGAACTCGAAGAAGCGCTCCAGGGGAATGTCGGCAAAAGTCGTCTCGAAAAACAGCGGATCCGGATGAAACTGCCGGATTACGTCCTTGGTGGCGGCAATCGTCTCGGGTGCGGCCGTGTCGGTCTTGTTGATGATAAAGACGCTGGAGGAGGCGATTTGTTTTTCTAGAGAGGCATACACCTCGTAGGCACCGAGAAAATGAGGGGCGTCGATGATGCAAAACTGCTCCATGAAGCAGAAGCGGTCATTGAAAATGGGCAGCTTGAGGTCCTTCTTGAGATCCGAGGGGTTGGCGACGCCGGTCGACTCGATCAGCAGCACGTCGGGTTTGACGGTGGTGGCCAATTCGTAGAGGCCCTTGATGAAATCAGTCTTGACGCAGACGCAAAATATCGAGCCCTTGCTGATTTCCATCATGTCGATGTCTTCGCCCTCTACCAGCGTTCCGTCAACCCCGACCTCGCCGAACTCGTTGACCAGCAGGGTCAATTTCTTGTCGCGAGGAAAGCGGTCGATGATTCGGTTGAGAAAGGTCGTTTTACCGGCCCCGAGAAACCCGGTGATCAGGTAGACCTTGGTGATATCCGGCATGGGCTACAACCTCTCCTGTATCTTATTTTTAATATCCGCCTCGGAAAGCACTTTTCCAACCGAAATGACCTCGCCGTCGATGATGAGCCCGGGTGTGACGAAAACGCCCTTTTGGGCGAAGTACTTTATGTCTTGTATTTTCACGAGTTCAATACCGGTGTCGGCGGCGAACTGACCGACCGCCGCGACGGCATTGTCATAGAGTTGGTCGCACCTTTTGCAGCCGGGGCCTAATATCTCGATTTTCACTCGTGTTTCTCCTTGAAAGGGTCATCGGATGTCGGTCTTTGACAGTTAACTGTTATTGATTGTCGAGACCCCGGGCATGTTTTTCATTCGCCACGAGTTCCAGGGGATTGAGGCAGAACTTGCAGAATCCGAGTCGTGACGCCGATGGGTTTAGCCGATGCCAGAGAGACGCATAGCGGTCTTTTGCTTGCAAGCCAAAATCTGCGGGCAACTCTGCCGGGGGTTCCAAACGGTGGATGCGGTCAGATTTGCCGCAATACGGACACTTGACGCCGTAAATTGCGACCTCGGTGCGCGGCAGGCTTTTTTCGATGATCAGCGCTTTCAGCTCTTCGACGATCTGATGGGTTTCCACGACGTCAGAATCTCCCGATCGAGTATTCCGGACCCTTAAAAGGGTCCGGAATATTAAATGCCGATCACTTTCTTTCCGAGTCTGTTCGGGTCGAAAGACCCGCACCCGCTCTTTCCAGGTTCTCCTGGATCTTGTCGAACTCGAACCCGTGTTCCCTCAGCGACACGAGGCGCTCTTTCATCGCTTCGGATGGCGCCCGCTTGGCCATTTCATCGATCAGCTCTTCGTATTGAGGAATGATGCTCTCAAACACCAGGTCGCTTTCGATGCAGATGGTCGGCAGGACCTTGCCTTTGAGCTCGATAAATTTACCAACGCTGTCTTTGTTCTTGATCGACCATTCCTTGTAGACGATCATTTCCTGAACATCGCCGGGCAGGGCTGCAATCGACTCCATCATGTAGCCGCAAGCAGCGCACTGCACGCTGTCCAGGGTCAGGACGTCGATATGTATTTTTTCTTCTGCCATGATCCGAACCCTCCCTTCAATTTTATGGTTTACCAGGATTCCGGATACTTGGTGTAATATTGGTCATACCAATCCCTGGCTTCGATCGCTTGGTCCATATGTTCCACCGGAACATCGTAGGGCATATCTCACCCGGGCGCGAAGGTGTATCCGTGCTGACCTCCCGCAGCCAGACTCACGATGGCATCCTCGCGTGAGGAAAGCAGGCCGAGGCTCAGCGCCAGCGTCAATTTGAGATTGCCGCCGAACCCGACCCCGTGCTTGCGGGCCAAGTCGCGGACAAAGGTAAGATTGAGCTGCTCATCGATGGCAAAACCGTGCGTGCCGATTGTACAGACGTCTTCCATGACCTTGGTGCAGTCACCGCAGATGAAAAAAGACGACGTTTTATCGGCATCATGGATGGCCTTGATGGCGGCCTGACAATTCGGTGTGACGTATTCTTTAAATGTCTCCGATTTGATTTGGGATGCCACCGGGTCGACGACCGCAACGATGTCGCAGCCCATGTCGGCATAAAACTTGGCCGCAACGGCCCCGACTTCACCCGCAAACTTGAGGACTTCGTGCGCGAATTCTTTTTTCTTGTAGACATCGGTGAAAATACGCACGCCGGCCAGATGGGACGCCAGCGTCAGGGGGCCGCAGAAAAGCCCCATCATGACGCAGTCGAGTTCGTCAAGCTGAGGCTTGGCGATTTTAGCGGCCTCGAACAATACCGGCCAACGCCCGGAGTCTTTAGTAGGCATTTTAAGACCGGCTTGCGCCGGCGTCTTGTCCGAGCAGGGGTGGTTGGTGACCGAGGGAACGTTATCGGCCCACCACTTCAGGTCGCAGCCGACCGAATTGGCCTCGACCGACAAGTCGAAAGCCAATGGGATGCCGTCAGCCTTGTACCGTTTGGCGGCATTGACAACGCCTTTGGCCAGCAGGGCAGGATCCTTGAGCATCTTATCCGCCGGTTCATTGATCAGAAACGCGCAATGCACGCCGGCGTAGGGTACCCACGGGGCTTTCACGGTTTTTTTGCCCCGATAGGCATCAATCAGCATCTGTTTGGACATGAAGAATCTCCTTTCTAGTTGTTGTCAGTTACGCTCTCCAACGGGGTGAATAAGTGATTCTCGTCTTCACCTCCTTTCCATGAATTGGGTTGCCGTTGAGTTAGACCAAACCGCGTGTCATTACTCCAGCAAAATGATCCCGTAGTAATTATAGGTCGCACTCTTACCCATAGCGACCTTCGACGTGGTCCCCAGATTCTTCAGCGTTCCGATGACATCGATCGAAAAGGATTCAACCGAGGGGCGCTTTTCCTGTGGGAACCGGCAATCGGCGGGATAAGCGCATTCCTTGCAAAGTGCGCAGCATTCTCCCACCAGGCTGAAGGCCTTGTAGTAGCCTTCCAGAAACAACATCCGCTCGAGGCTGACGGTGCCCTTCCAGCCTTTGACCTGGCCGTCGCGCTTGCGCCCGTTGTTGCGGTAAAAATCCGAACAGCTTTTGGTTCCGACCAGAAGAAGAGCGGTCGTGTATTCGCTGATGATCTTGCGGACTCTTTCCGAATTCGGCGTGGCGGGCGGACAGCACCAGTTCGTGTTGTACTTGTTGCAGCCGTAGCGACATTTCAATTGCACCCATTCGGCCACGATGATCCGCTCGACGCTGAATGGAAAAACGGCGGTAATGTCGTATTTCATGCCGTTTTCGAGCAGGCGCTTCAGCAAATCATGCGAGATGCCATCATTGGTCTTGAACGGCACGACATCGGGTGTTTTCATGACGTCACTTTGTTGGACGATCTTTTTTTTCATTCGTCTCGTTCTCGAATTTGATGCGAACTTCCATGGGCAGCGCCATCCCCAGAGCCACCTCCACCGCTTTGAGAACGGCGGCGGGTACGGTGCACGAAGGATGGCAGCCCGATTTTTCGGCGGCAATGTATACAGGGTTGCGGGTCAGCGGCATGAAAAGCTCTTTCAGCGACATTTCGGTTAAACTGGCCGACAACCGATGGATCTGTTGGCACTCGGAGCCGGTAATCTCGATTGTCACCGTGCGGTTGTCCGACTTTTGGGCCTTGATCCTGCAAGGGAACCCGCAGATGCCGGGCTCCACCGCCACGGTGACGATGGGATGGGATTTTGAAGGGTCGGTGCTCATATCGACAGGCTCTCCGGGCAACGCATTTACTTGCTTCAAGATAAAGTTTTTGGCTGTGTTATCGGTCGTTGGCGTATGACTATTACAGCCGCCTCCCTTTGGCTTTGCCAAAATCTTTATCTCAAAGCCTATCGAAACGTCAATCGATTCTGAACCGGTGGGGCTAAAAGCGAATTGCATTTTTCCCGGTTCGGGCCGCCAAGATTTGGTGAAATACAAAACCCCCATTCGTATCAACTGGCAGCCGTAAAATGGAAGTCGGGATCCCGACCGCGGTGAAAGCGCCGGATCCCCGTGATCTTAGCTGGTCGAGAATTTTGTCCGCTACGATGCCCCGCAGATGCGGGAACTCATCGGTCATGTGCGGCAGTTGCATGGCTTCCATGAAATCTTTCTGGAAAGTCGGTTCAACCGTCAACTCGATGTATTCCACGTTGCGCGAACACCAGTTGGCCTCGACGCGCTTCTTCCGGTTCAGCAAGGCCGCCCGGCAGCCGTCACCGGCGGCGTTGCCCACCCCCTGGATCATATCGATCTCGCAATCAGGGAACAGCCCCATAACCAGAGCCTTCGTGCGGTCCACATGGGTACCGAAAGCCCCGGCAATCTTGACCTTGTCCACTTTTTTAGACCCATGCGCTTGACCATCAGCTTGCAGCCGGCGTACAGGGCGCCCTTGGCCAGTTGGATCTGGCGGATATCCTTCTGGCTGATAACGATATCCTTGTCGATGCTCGACTCTTCGGCCCAGGCCAGAACGAACTCGGGCTGACGGTTGTCGGGGTTAATTCTGAAGCGTTTACAGTTTTCGAGCTCTTTTTTGTTGAAGACCCCGCTCTTGGTGATCACGCCGCTGCTGTAAAGCTCGGCCAGCACATCCAGAATACCGAGCCGCAGATACCCTTGGCTTTCATCTCCTTGGGCTTGGAGTATTTGCGCCAGGCATCGCGGCCGATCACCTTGTAGTTGACTTCCTTGGTTTCGGGATCGATCTCGATGCGTTCGATGGCCCCCGGTGCGGCGCGCATGCCGTATGACAACTGGGCGCCTTCGAGCGCGGACCGTGGCGCAGGACGAGGAGATCAGCTTGTGACGGTTGCCAAGGACCAGTTCGCCGTTGGTGCCGATATCGATGATCAACTGGTTTTCTTCGTGCTTGTAGGGCTCTTCGGCAATCAAGACGCCCACGTTGTCGGCGCCCACGAACCCGGCTTCAATGGGCAGAACGAACATGTAGGCCGAGGAATTGATGTTGACGCACAGGTCACGGGCCTTGATGTCCATGCTGTGATGGATGACCGGCGGAAAAGGTGCCATACCCACATACTCGGGATTGAGCCCCAGTAATATGTGGTGCATGGCCGTGTTGAACCCGATGGTGATGTCCTCGACATCTTCGCGGGATAGACGCAGATAGGTTTTACCCTCCTCGGGGGTTTCCACGAATTCGTCGGGTCCTTCCTCACCCTTCTTTTTCTTCTTCTTCTTTGGGGGATAGGTGTTGGCGATCGCCTGATCGACGAGTTCATTCAGCCCTTCGATGATGTCATCGCTCATGCGCTTGAGGTCGTCCTCGGAGGTCATGTGAAAGGTAATGCGGGCCATGACATCCTCGCCGTATTTACACTGCGGGTTCATCATGGAAACCGTATCGACGACCTCCATGGTGGTCAGGTCGCAGAAATACGCCGCGACGGTCGTGGTGCCGACGTCGATGGCCAGGCCATAGGCATGTTCGGCTTTGCCCGGTCGCACGCGGATCACTTCCTTTTCGTTCCAGACGCTGACCGTCACCTTCCAGTTGCCATCGCGCAGGGCGTTGGGCAGCGTGCGCAGCGCAAAAATATCGATGGTCAGGCTGCTCAGGCCGTAATCCCGTTCCAGGGCTCGGCAGATGCGTTCGAAATCCCCCAGGGGCTCATCGAAGGTGGGGGGATCGACTTCCACATAGTAGAGCCTGACCGCTGGATCATGGGTGATGTGAATATCGCGGGCGGCTTTGGAAACCACCTGCTTGCCGGCGCGCGATTCCTCGGGCACGAACACCAGCAGATCCCCTTTCACCTGGGCGACGCAACCGAGACGAAACCCTTTTTCGCGTCGCTGGTCGTTGATGAACTTCGCTTCTTCTTCCTGCCAGGCGCTGACGTTGTTCATGCCTGAAACAACACAACTTTTCAAAATTGCCTTCCTCGATTCTTACGACACACTCCCCACATACCTTTTTCTCGCCGCACAGGGCCTCGATGTCGACACCCAATAGCCGCGAAGCCTCTATGAGGTTAATGCCTTTGGGCACTTCACCCCTGCGCCCGGAAGGCTGAAATATGACCATCGCCTTATCAGAATCCATTCGCACTGCTCCTTATCCGAAGTATAGTCCGCAGGGGATTGCTCCCGTATTTTCTGCGTTTAGTAGAATATTTATGGGATCCACATGCTGCCGACTCGATTTGAAGAAACCGTTCGGGCTGGAAGAAGTGAGATACTTTTCCAGCCCGGTGGCGCGCGCTCAAACGGCCGCTACGAACTCTTCTTCTGCATTTCCCGCAGCCGGCCGATCATTTTGATGCCCTCGGACACGGCGTTTCCAGCGGACTCGGCATACCCATCGGCACCGAACAGGTTGGCCACATCCTTGGTCACCGGGGCGCCGCCCAGCATGATGGCCACGTTGGGATTCTTTTCCTTGATCATCTTGATGACCTTTTTCATGCCCAGCATGGTGGTGGTCATCATGGCCGACATGGCCACGACCTCGGAATCCGTGCGCATCTGCTCTTCGACGAACTTTTCCAGGGGCACGTCGCGGCCCAGGTCATGAACATCCCATCCGGCGACATCGAACATCATTTTCACCAGGTTCTTGCCGATGTCATGCACGTCACCCTGGATGCTGCCGATAACCACCTGGGCGTTGAGGCCGCCCCCATCTTGGGAACGTGCGGTCGCGGGATGTCGAGCCCGGCATACAGCGCGTCGGCGCACATCAGCACTTCCGGTACGAAGTACTCGTTGCGGTCGTAAAGATCACCAACAATCTCCATTCCGGCCGCCAGGCCGTCCATGATCATTTCGAGTGGAACGTGGCCCGTCATCCAATGATTGCTGCGCGGCTTCCTTGACCACATCTTCCTGGTATTCGACCACGCCCGTTTTCAATTTTTCCAATAATTCCTCTTTGGTTGCCATATTCTTTGCCTTTCTTTTTGAATGTTCTTTTAGTTAGAAACCATGCCAATCATTAATTGTTTCGATCTCGAAGTATTTACAAACGCCCGACCGCCGGGCTCGGCTTTTTGCCGTATTCATGGGTGGTGTCGACCACGGCCTTCATGTTTTCATTAATAATGGCCGGCCACAGGTGGCAGCCGGGCATAATCGCGTCCATGCCCCCGTCGATCATGTCCTTGACGTGATCGATGACGGCCTGCTTGGGCGTTTTTTCATCGCAGGTCATTTTATAGGTGTCGAGATTGCCCATGAAAAGAACATCCCAGGGCCCAGTATTTCGCGGCCCTTGCGCACATCGCACTTGATGTCGACCGTCAGGCCATCGGCACCGCACTGGTTCATCATGGCCAGCAGCGGCTCGGTCTGTCCGCAGATGTGGAGCAGTTTGGGCGACTTCCACGCCGCCAGGATCTTGGTCAGCCGCGGCTGGATGAACTCCTTGAAGGTGCGCGGGCTCAAAAGGTCGGCCGCCACACCGGGCTCACGCAGGGTGATGTAGTCACAGCCGGCATCCTGCAGAAAAAGTCCGATCTTGATGATCATGTCGGTCAGTTCGTCCAGTACCTGACCGACTTTTTCCTTCTGCTTGAAAACGCCCTTGAGCATCAGGTCCAGCTCCAGCATTTGACCGGCCTGGGTAAAGGGTCCCAGCTGCCAGCAGCCGATCGGCAGTTCGGGGGCTTCCTTCTTGATGATCTCGATCACCTTGGGCAGCATCGGTAGCCGTCCCAGCTCGGTGATGTTGTCGGGAATTTTCAATTCATCGAGAGTCGACCACTGCTTGTTGGGAATCGTCGGGTAGAGAATGTCTTCGGAATCGGCATACAGGCTGATCTTGTTGCCGACGGCTTCGGACTCCATGGTCATGTCGTAAGGAATAACCACGCAGTCGAAGTTCATCATTTTGGCCGACCAGATCGCCGACTGGGCCATGCGCTCGGCGTCGGTGTGAATCGTGGCGAATTTCAAGTTGGCTTTTTCGATGCCGGGCATCACCACCATCCCCATTCCGCTGAAAAAGGGCATGGTGTCGATCGGTTCCTTGCGTATCAGTCGCAATACGCGTTCCTTGGGTGTCAGTTCCGCCATAATTGAAGCTCCTTTCTAAAGGTTCAGTTGATGATCATAAGGCGACATGCCGCTGATCAGGCTAAGGATTTGAGCTGCTCGACGAAATCCGGAAACAACTTGTAAAGCGGATGATTCGGGTCCTTCGGCAGCTGTTTGGTTTCGGTGAAGGCGGCCGTGGCCAGAAAGGCTGACGCTTCCGCCACAGCCGGCAAGATGCGGGTGGCGCCGGCCATGGGACCGGAAAAAATCTGTCGTGATAAAAGAAGGCCGACAATCCTTCCAGGGCGGCGTCCGTCGAAGACCAGCCCTTGAACTGCCACATGTCTCTAAAGCGTTTCAAATCCATGTAGGAGCCATTGCTCGGTGCGCTGGCGGTGGGAAATCCCCATTTTTCCTTGATCATCCGGTTGGCGACGCCGCACAAGGCCGTCGCCGGTCCGTTCATCACCGAGGTGTCCACAAAGATGCTCTCGAATTTGGCGCCCACCTTGTCGATGACATCCAGCAGTTTCTGGGTCCCGGTGATGCGCCCGCTGGGCATCTGATCCTCCTGGTCGAAGGCCACTAAAAGAACGTGCTTGACACCGATCTGGGCAATTTCACGAATCTCGGTTTCCAAATCTTTTTCCCACACGGTCAGGCTGTTGTAAAACATCCGGTCCAACAGGCCTTTTTCGGCACAGTAGGCCGCGCCTTCGAGTTTGGGTTTCATCACCCAGGCGTCCACGCAAAAGGGCATGCTGCTGGCCGAGCTGACGAAATCGATGAATAACTTGAATTCCTCGCCCGTGTTGGCGACGACGTCGGCCATGCCGGGCACACCCGCTCTCTGCGGTCAGCCGTTCTTGGGTCTTCAGCAATTCCTCGGCCTTTTTTTCATCGAAGCCTTCCTTGCGCTTACCCTTGAATACCTTGTCGCCCTTCTGGAAAATGGAGCTGACGCACACGCAGGGATATTGGCCGGGTTGTCCGCCGAATTTTACCCCTCCGACCTCGCACACCTTTTGCTCGGTGTTGATTTGAAACATCACAACCTCCTTTGTTAAATTTTTTAAAGCAAGTGACCATGGATGAATGTCTGCCGCTGACTGTATGAGTGTGACCTTCTATATCGATTACGTACCGCATGCCTATCGTCCAAAAGTTGATTTTTCAGGACAATGCAGATGA
Source organism: uncultured delta proteobacterium (assembly GCA_963779885.1). Classification (GTDB taxonomy): domain Bacteria; phylum Desulfobacterota; class Desulfobacteria; order Desulfobacterales; family SG8-13; genus JARFQH01. The sequence goes on from CAWAAN010000014.1 coordinate 34,974, forward strand.
TTTTGGGAATGGCTTTGGATCTTTGGACGAGAGTTGCGGACTTCCCTGCATCATCGATGCTGATCAAATACCGATATAGGCTTCAAGATAGATTTTTTGGCTGTGTTATCGGTTGCGCGGTGAATCAACGAAAATTACACTGCAGTGGCGACCTGAAGATTCCGAAAATAAGGCTTCGCATTACCGAGAGGTTGACATGCGCTGAAAGAATACTGCCGTTTTCAAGTCTGCGGGCCGCGGTTGAATTATAGGTTCTCCAGAGGGATCGGCTGAGACCCGAAAACAATGTTGGATGCAGTCAGCCGGCGCAGCAGAATTCAATGACCGGCTCGGATTTACAGTGCCGGATCGACCAGCCCCAGCTGGATGGCAAAATGGATCAGTTTGACGGGTGAGTCGATATTGAGTTTTTCCATGATGTTCGCCCGGTGGGACTTGATGGTGCTGATGCTGACGCACAGCATATCGGCGATCTCCCGGGTGGCGTGGCCCTCGCCGATAAGTTGAAAAACCTCGCGTTCGCGGTTGGAAAGAAGATTGTAGCGCTCGGCGATGGACGGGCATTTTAGTTTGGGCGACCGGTAAGTGTCCACCAGGACCTTGGAGATCGTCGGGCTCAGGAAGGTTTCATTTTTCATGGCGGAACGAATGGCCTTGATGATATCCCGGCCGCTGGAATCCTTCAGCAGGTAACCGGAAACGCCGGTTTCCAAAAGTTCGTGAATATAGTGCTCGTGCGAATACATCGAAAGGATCAGTATCTTCGTTTTGGGCAGCTGCTTGCGAATTCTTTTGGCGGCCTCGATGCCGTTCATACGCGGCATGGCGATGTCCAAAATGACGATGTCGGGTTTGAGGGACAACGCCTGGTCGACGGCCGCCTGACCGTTGGTGGCCTCGCCGACGACCTTGAGGTCCGATTGCTCTTCCAGCAGGCGCGCCAATCCCTGGCGGACGATCGTGTGATCGTCGGCCAGCGGAATTCGAACGGACTCACTCATGCCGCGACTCCTCGTCTAAGGGTATTTCGATCCAGATCCAGGTGACGACCCCCGGTGAACTGCGCAGCACGAAGGTGCCGTTGAGCAGCGAGGCCCGTTCCCGCATTCCGAGAAGCCCGAGGTTGCGTTTGTCCTTGCCGATGATTTCCGCATCGAAACCGGTGCCGTCGTCTTCGGCCAGGAAAATGATGCGGGGGAAGCTTTTAATAATGGCCAGGGTGAAACTCTCGGCTCCCGAGTGCTTCAAGGTGTTGGTCAATGCTTCCTGGCTGAAGCGATATAACACCGTTTCCATGTCGGCATTGATGCGGCGATCGAACCCGATGATCTGAAAATCGATGTCGAGGCCCGAATGTTTTTGAATTTCATTGAGGTACAGGTTCAATGCCGGCTCCAGGCCAAGGTCGCTGAGCAGCGTGGGGTGCAGATGATAGGACATGCGCCGGATCTCGGACGCGGTGCGCTGGATCATCTGGCGGATTTCTCCGATCTCTCCGGCGAGACAGTGCGTGGCGGCGTGGTTTTCCTCCAGACGGTCCAGGCCCAGTTTCACCGCCGTCAGCGATTGTCCGGCTTCATCGTGCAATTCGCGGGCGATACGGCGCCGTTCTTCCTCCTGGCTCTGGAAAAGTTTTTCGGTCAAGCGCCGCAGCTCCTGGCGGTGACGACGGATCGTGGCCATCATCTGGGTGTTTTCGATGGCACCCCCGATAAAATTACCGAGCGAGCCCATCAAGTGAATTTCATGATGACTCAACACCCGTTCTTTGGGAATGCTCAGTCCGAAAAACCCGATGGCTTTGCCCTTGAAGGTGATCAGAAAACAGGTCAGCCAAAGAATTGGTCTAGCTACCGGTCGGACCCGGTAGCGGATATGAAACACGGGAAATGAGGCTTCCGGCGGTAAACCGGTGGTCTCTTCGAGGATGTGCTTCATCAGCATCGTGTCGTTGAAGACGATTTCGTCGGTTTCCTCGACGACGGCCTCCGGGATGTTGAAGCGTGCCTGGAGCTTGATGCGCCGGACCTCATGATCGATCAGAAAGAGCCCGCCGCGTTCGAGCCGCAGCACCTGAATGACTTTTTCGAGGGTCGCCTTCAAGATCTGCTTGAAATCCATGGTGTGATTCAGCGCCACGGCGATGCTGTTGATCAGCGAGAGTTCGCGGTTACGCTGATGGATGACTTCTTCGCTCTGCTTGCGGCGGGTGATATCCTTGATGATGCCTTCGAACTCGACGCCGCCGCTTTGGGCATTTTCATACATGCGGCTCGATATGAGCACATGCAGCAGGGACCCGTCACGGGTTTTGAATTCGGCTTCGTAATCCTTGACGAAACCTTTTTCGGTGATGTGGGACAAAAAGGTGTCGCGGTCGGCGGGGCGGCGGTAGAGATCTGCGGCCTTGAGCCGATCACGGAGGTCTTTCTTGGTCTTGTATCCCATCAGTTCCACGCCGGCCTGGTTCACGTCGAGGATGTCGCCCTTCAGGTTGGTGGTATAGATCATGTCGTGACTGCCTTCGAACACCCGGTGATATTTTCGCTCGCGCCGGGCTATCTCTTCCTGCAGTTTTTTGATCTCGGTGATGTCCTTGAAGATTTCCAAACCGCCGGTGACTTGCCCCAGGGTGTCGCGAAAGGCCGAGGTGGAGCAGATGATCGGGATTTTTCGGCCCTCGATGTTGGTGATTTCGTACTCGCGATTGTGGATGTCCTGATTCTCCGCCACGGCCCGCTTCAGCGCCCAATCATTCTCGCAGATCGAGTTCTTGAAGACATCCTTGCAGTACATCCCCACGGCGTCCTGGGCCAAAAAACCGGTGATTTTTTCGGCCACCGGACTGAAATAGGTAATCCGCCACTCGTGATCGGTCGTAAACAGTCCGTCGGGCAGGCGATTAAGGATTTCGACGTAGCTCTCCTCTTTCTGATAGATTCTTTCCAGAGTCTTGTCATGATAGAGCTTGAGCTGTTCGGCGACAAAGTTGTTCCATCCCGTGCCGGAGGTGTCGCTCTTGGCCTTGAAATACGAACAGGTCAGGCAGCCGGCGAGCTTTTGATAAAAATCGTTGCCGATAAAGTTGACGCAATGGGTCTTCGGGATCAGCCAGCACCCCGAATGGTTTTTTCCATGAGCCGCGCAGAGAACATTGGCACACTGCAGCAGTTGCCAGCACGGCTGTGTTCTGGCGGCATCGCGCTGCTCTAGGGGAGATGTCAACCAGGTGACTTTCGAGCAATGAACTCACAGTGTGGATCTCCCTTGGCACGGCAGAGCGGCTCGGAGGCCAGAAATGTAAAGCAGCCCTCCGGGTAGCTCTCGCCGTCATTAAAATCCATGAATGCGCCGGTCACGCCCCGCAGCATGAAACACTTTCCCGCATCGGCCCGGCCGTAGTCTTCCATATACCCCTTGGCTTCATAAGAATTGCCAACCCGGATGACCAGTTCTTCATGCGGAATCAGTTTCTGCACTTTCAGGTCACCCCATCCGAACGCCACCGCGACCGCTGCGAATCCCATGATCTGATCTTCCTTGCGGTCTATCATGGGTTTGACGATTTCATCCCACTCCCAACTGTTGCGGATTCCCTGAAATGTGGCGTAACCGCACTCCTGAGCGGCTTTTATCAGAAGGCTTTTCGCCTCGGCCCGGCGGGTGGGACCAATTCTTGCTTCAAAATTAAAGTTGATCCGGTTATAATACCGCACCGAGAAGAGCTGGAGGTAGACGCCGAAAAGTGGGATGATGCCCTTTGATTCCCTGATCCGGCTGCCCTCCATGACCGCATGAATTATTTTGGTGCCATCGATAGCCACTCAGTACTCCTCGACGTTGAAAATACATTCCGGGTCGCGCATCATCTTGCACTTGATCCTCTTTTACCGAAAAGGATCCGAGCGGCTTGCCGCAGATGGCCTCCAGGGCGCCGGCCAGCCAGCCGCGGGTGAAATGGCAGCCGGGGGTATCGCGCCGGCCGTGTTTGGCCAGCCACCCGGTGACGTGGTGACTGGAAGAGCTGATGACAAAACCGCCCCCGTTATCGATTGTCTGCGGGTGGATGATGCCCAGGCCGCAGTTCTGGAACATTATGGCGCACATCTCCAACTTGGATTTAACGGTTTTCATCTCGCGGTATTGGGCCAGCAAGGGGTTCATGCTGTGGTACACGGCCTCTTCCGCGGATTGATAGATCAGGCGGATGCCTTCCTGCCCCAGGGTGTCCTCGAGCGTTTTCTGTAAATTAATATTGTAGTGGTGACAATGGATGGCGATGGGTTGGCCCGAGAGAACCACCTGATTGTCTCGCCGGTCCAGTTCACGTTTCCAGTCAAAAGCGACCATGGGTTGCGGGCCTCGATCCCGATTGTAAGACTTTTTCCGGTTGACGCTGTCAAGCACCGCCGGTTTATTCGTCTTGATCTAATGGCTTTAAGATAAAGGTTCTGTCAAGGCCGGAGGAAGGAGGCTGTATTGTGATACGCCGACGACCGATAACACAGCCAAGATCCTTAATTTAAAGCCAACATTTCAGATAGGAGCCATGTCAATCGCCTATACCACAGATTCAAAGAATTGTTAACCGGCGGAGCATCCTGTTACCGAAGGTCCCTTACGAGAGGGCCGCTGGAATTACAGACCATTTATCCGGCCCTATTTTTAAAGCGGTTACCAGCCAGAAGGTTTGACAACTCCCGCGGCCGGCTTTACTATTTTCCACAAAAATAAATGAGGAACCTTATCCTTCATCAGCTTTGTCACAGACGATATCTCTTCAATTATTAGACTCGAAGGATCCTGCTACGATGACTCAGCCGTTAACTCATCCCTCGGGACAAAAAAGCGCCGTTTTTCTGTTGTCGGGTTTTCTAGGCGCCGGTAAGACCACTTTGCTCAAGCGCATCCTCGCCTGGGAATCCGATCTTTCCGATACGGTGGTTTTGGTTAACGAATTCGGTGATGTCGGCATTGACGGCGATCTGCTCAAAAGTTCCGGTTCGGACGTCGTCGAACTCACCAGCGGGTGTATCTGCTGTTCCTTGAGTGCCGATTTGAAGCAGTCTCTGACACGGATCTGGGAACAGTACCGGCCCCGGCGCATCTTCATCGAGGCCTCCGGGGTGGCCGACCCGACGGCCATTTTGCCTGTTTTAAGCGATTCGGTACTTGCCGGGGTGATGAAACTGGAAAAAATCGTCACGGTGCTGGATGCCGATTTCTGGGAAGCCCGTGAAAATTTCGGGCGGCTATTCTACAACCAACTCGAGACCGCGCACCTGATTCTGCTAAACAAGGTCGACGAGGTCAACGAGAGCTTGATTCCCGCATATTTGAAGGAGATCCATGCGGTGGTTCCCGGTTGCCAGGTCGTTCCCACCATTCACTGCAATATCGATCCGGCAACACTCTGGTCGCCGGCGGTCCCCAGGGCGGTGACGCTCAAACCGATGCATCTGTTCAATCAGATCGCCGTGAACACCCCTGGCGACCACCACGATCATGGTCCCGACGACTTCCAGGACCGCGGCCGACCGGTGCCGGCCAGCAACTTCGTGACGTTTGCATTCGAAGATTCCCGCATCATGGACAAGGAGCGTTTTTTGAAATTTATCGCGCGGCTGCCGTGGGAGGTATTTCGGATGAAAGGACCGGTAAGGTTCTCGGATCGCACCGAAATCGTCAATTTTGTCGGTGGCAAGGGCGAGTGGTCCGAATGGGACGGCGAATCGGCGACACGGCTGGCCTTTATCGGATGGAACGTGAAGCCCGCTGAAATTCTGGCGCAAGTGGCCCGCTGCGTCCTTTAGCAGCACTTATACAGCCGCAGCAGCCTTTCGTCCATGTCGAAATAAAATTTCATGAACGAAGATCCGTCCCACCGCGTTCTGACGCCGTGCAGCGTATCGGCCAGCTCTATCGTGCTGCGCAGATGGGTAATCATGACCAGCTGCGTCTGGGCGGACACGTCCTTGAGAAAGGCCTGCATCGATTTGTGGTGCGTGTAATCCAGCGACGGCTCGACCTCATCCAGCAGGTAAAACGGATTGCGCAATTGATCGAACACCGCCAGCTTCAGGGCCAGGCTGGTAATGGCCTTTTCACCACCGGAGAGCTGATGGGCGCGTCGCACCCGATTGCCCGGCAGGGTGACGACGATTTCGATGCCCTTGTCGCCATTGCGGGACAGCAGCTCCAAGTGGACCTCGGCCTGGGGGATGAGATAGGCCATGTACCGGCATAAGCTGTCGGCGATGCGGTCCTTCAGGGGCCCGGAAAAACCGTCGGTGGATTCGAGTTCGAGCAATGCGCGGAGTGTTTCGAGCCTAACTTGCGGATTGCGGAGAAGAATGTCATTGATTTGCTCTTGCCGAATAATTGTTTTCAACGCATGGTTCAACTTGAGGTTGGCTAATTTTTCGAGGTAAACCGTCGCCGCCTGCGGCCGGTCGTCGATGAAAAACCCATCGACGCCGTTTTTTTCGATCTCGCGGCGTAGTTTGATGGCCGGGGCGCTGTTGTCGTTGTCGTGCTTGAAGGTCAACTCCACGGATGCGCGGCTGGCCGGCGGATAATCCTTGCTTCCGGCAAAAAACAGCTCTTCAGGACGGTAGCAGCGGATTCGCTCGAGATCGTTTTCCCCCAGGGCCCATACGATGGCATCCAGGATGTTCGACTTGCCGACGCCGTTGTTGCCGATGATAACGCTGATGCCGGGTTGAAAGCTCATGTTGGTTTTTTCCGAGAAGGATTTGAATCCTTCTATGGTCACGTCTTCGAGGTACATGTCAGCTATCCTGATTTTTGTGTTTATGGCGCCGGCGGATTTCCGCAATTAATTCCTCCTGCATCGGGATCAAGGACTCGTAAACCAGGTCCCCGTCCAGGGCGACGCTCGGCAGCGACTTGGCCTTGAGTTCCTTGAAACGCCGCACGCCCTCACGGGTGCGCATATCCCACTCATTGACCTCTATCAACTGCTTGATGTCTTCCGGTAAAACCTTTACCGATTCCGCCATATAGACGCAAGCCACTCATTGATTGAAATCCGTCAACAGCACGTCCACGACAACAGACTGGGCCATTTCATCCCTCCAATGGCAGTTTGGTGAAAACAATTCGGCCGTCGGCGGATTGCAGAAGCCCCCCGGCGGCCTCCGGACCGGTTGACGGGCCGATGCTGATGAAATCCTTGCCACCGATATGCCAGTGCTCCCACGAGTGCCGCTGGCCGAACAAAACGACATCGGCGCGAAACTGGGGCGTCATGGCTTCCAGCGCCGGGAAAACGGTTTCGTCCCGCATAAAATCCGTCAGTCCGCAGACCATGTTCATTTCAAGGGCATAGGGTTCGTAGTCCGAATATCCGGGAAGTTCTTGAATAAACGACCCATAAAAGGCCAGGCACTCTTTATTGCCAACCAGAAAGCTCAGGACCTGGGGCAACTGGACAAGCCGGTCCCGATCCTTCCGGTCAAGGGGCGGGTATGGCGGGAGTTCCGTGCCATTGGCGTAGTTCCAGTCATTTTGCCCCTGGACCGCCTGGATTTTTGATTTTGACATTGATTTGATCGTCTGCCGGTTTTGGGCCGACATGCCGGTCAGATTGCCCAAGCAGACGACAGCCTCGACGCCGGCGGCGGTCAGGGTGGCAACCAGTTTGTTCAACGCCTGGAGGTCGCCGTTGACATCACCGATGAGACCGATTCGAGCCTTCGGAATGGGATCTTCCGCCAGTAGAAACGAGCTAGCCGGAGACAACCGGCCGCCTGCGACCGCCCGGATCGCGGACGCCAGCTGTTCGGGGCACGACGTACCGTTGCGGCAGTCTATGCCTTTTACAAGCCGCAGGACGTCATCCAGCGGTTGGCCCTTGAGGAGCCGGCTCACCAGTTGGGCGTTGCCGGGACAGCCGCCGCCGACAAATCGAATATCGGAAAGCACGTCCCGATCGATCTGAAAATGTATTTCCGGCGGGCAGACCCCTTGGGTTTTATAAACGTAACGCTGAACTTTATGGTTATCGGCCATTCGAACCAACCAGAACCCGTAGGAAAAAATGACATCAGCAAACACAAAACGGCCCATTCCGCTGTTGCGTTCGACAGATCGAAACTTTTTTTACTTCTACTAAAAGTGCCCCCAAAGAAAAATAGTCCAATAGTTGATTTTTCAAGCGAATGAAGGCGGTTTTTGGAAGGAACGCCTCATAGGGGACGGGTCGTTTGTGCCGGTCCTGTTATGATGCAAGACCGGCCTGACACTTGAAATCGACTACAAAATGCTTAGGGTACTTTCATGCGTCATATACGCTTCAGTTAACACCACGATGGGAGGTAAAAATGGATTGGAATCGCGATTACGCCACTTACCTGAATGAAGAGGGAATAAAGGCCATCCAGGAGTTGGAAAAAGAGACCGGTACGGTCATCATGGCCTATCCCACACCGCCCGCTCCGGCCAGTTTGGACAAAACGAAAAAACAAAAACTCGAAGCTCTCGAAAAAAAGCTGTGCGTCCGTTTGGTGGCCTATGAAGGCCACTCGTAGGCTACACATTAACGACAACTGATGACCGACAATCGCTTACCCGCTCCCTGCAGGCGCCTGTGGGGAGTTTTTTTGCATGATGATCGAATCGCGCCCGTTTGTTTATCTGCCTGATTTTAAGTTCGAAAATATAATTCCACCGGCAGGCATACGATCTTTTGGCAACAGACCGTATGGTCCGAGACTCAGAAAAAGGCCTCGGCGTAGAGATGTGAGCCGGCATAGCGCTCATCAATCAGGTGGGTCACATCCTTGATCATTTTTTGCCATCCGCAAAGATAGAAATCATAGCTTCCCGGTGGCAGGTGCCGTGCGAGCATGTCAACCATCTGGCCGTGAAACAGGGTGCTGGAATGAGGGTCCGCACCTGAAGTATCCCATACCACCTGCAGGTAGTCACGGGCGGTTTCTCTTAAAAGGTCCTGATAATAGAGTTCGGCCGGGCGGCGGGCGCCATGCACGAGAGTGAAATTCCTTACACCCGAGCGGGCCATCGACGCAAAGGGGGCGATGCCGGTGTCTGTCGCGACAAAGACCGGCGGCCGCAGCGACGGTGAAAAAGTAAAATACCCATATGGGCCGCTGAACGCGAACGTGTATCCGATGTCAGCCGCTGCGAGAAAAGAAGAGACATAGCCCTTCTCGATGAAGTTGATACACAGCAGCAATGTCGGATCGTCGGGAGCCGAAACCAGCGAGTAGTGTCTCTTTTGATCATTCAAGACCAGCCGAATGGTTTGGCCGGGTTTGAAAAAAAAATCGGGCGGTCGCCGCAATGTAATCTCAAATGCGCTTTCCGACAACCAGCGGCGGCTGACAAGCTCGGTCGTATCGATGACCGGTAGCTGACGCGGTATCTGCTGGTTGTTGCCTGCCACAGTGCCTTCTCCCCCTCAGCCTGTTGGATTCAACTCAATTTTCATATAATACCGCTAAATTTAGCCAGTCAATCGTCTAATGGACGATTTACACGAGCCCTGCTATCGATTACCATCCCATACTGCGCTTCTGATTTTTTGCTCGTGCCCATCCATTTTTCAAGAAACCTCGGAGACGAACGGTGCACATCACCGAAGGCATCATCACCGGCACGGCGGCTGTGGCTTACACCGGCGCGGGACTCTTTTTCGTCGGCTTGGGGGCTGCACGAATCAAAAAGTTCATTGCTGCTTTTCCCGCTAAAAAACCGCTGTTGGGCATGGGCGGCGCCATCATCTTTTTCATTTCGCTGATTCCCATTCCCGCCTTCACGGGCACCTGTTCCCATCCGTGCGGTGCGCCGCTGATCGCTATTTTGCTCGGGCCGCTGATCGGCGTTGCCCTGACCGGCGTCAGCCTGTTTCTGCAGGCCGCTTTTTTCGCCCACGGTGGTTTCAGTACCTGGGGCGCGAACGTGATCGCCCTGGGCGTATTCGGTTGTTTCTGCGGTTGGGGGGCCTTTAAAATTTCCATGAAAATCGGCTTGCCACTCTGGGCCGCCGGTTTTGCCGGGGGCTTGATTGGCGACGTGATGGTTTATGCATCATCGGGTTTTATTCTGGGAACTTCCCTGCTGAGCGCTCCGGATCCGCAGTATTCCCTGGGAGGGTATCTGGCCGCGATTTACGCCGCCTACCTGCCGACGCAGCTGCCCATCGCCGTTGGTGAAATGATCGTGACCGGCATGGCCCTTCGGTATGCATACCGACAAAGGCCGGAAGTGCTTGAAGAACTCGGTGTGGTTCACCGCAAGCTGATGAACACGGCCACCGGAAAGACCTTTCTTCTCTTGTGTCTGTGCCTGCCGTTTTTGGTCGTGTTGTTTTCTGCGGGACCCGGCCCGGTCTTCGGGCTCGAAAATGAGTCGAGGTCCTTGCCCGCGGTGGTGGGCTCATCCAATGACGGGCGATCTTCCGAGGCGGGTCGATTTTCCGGTATGGACGAATCCGTCAACGAAAAATTGGCTGAAAACGCCGGCCGCGTGGCCCGAAAACCCTATATCGACACGGAAAACATGGGCGATTTATGGAACCTGCTGCTCCTTTCAGCCGGCGGGGTGTGCGGGTTCATTCTCGGCCGGTATTGGCACCTATTGTGGGGTCGCAGAGAATAGATAGTGCCCATCCGCGTTCTTTTTTAGGCCCTGTTACGTGTCCAATTAAGAAATGAGGAGTTGTTCGCTGGGCAAGGCCGCACAAGGGTTTGCGGCGAGGCGTACTTTAAGTCCGACCGCAGCCGGAAACCCGCTCCGACCGACCGCCCAGCGGAAAAAAGACCATTTATGGATGGACAATAGATAGACCCCGGATCAACCCATGAGAATCACCGGATTGTTCAACACGAACGCCTTTCAGTCGGTCACTGCGGCCAGCGGATATCCCGACCCTGCCGGCAGCCATGGATATGGACTGGCCCGCTGGGACCCGCGCCTCAAACTGGCCCTGCTGGCAGCGGCGGTGTCCTTGAATGTCACCATCGCGCGGCCGTGGCTTTCGGTGGTGTTGTTTCTCACGGGCCTGGGGCTGGCCTTCTGGTCCCGCCTGCCCCCGCGCCGGTTCCTGCTTTTCTTTTTGGCGCCGGCCTGGGCGACGTTGCTGGTTTTCATCGGTTTTTCCATTGGCTTTGGCACCTCGCCGCTGTTTTCGATCGGTGCCGTGCAGGTGTACCGCGAGGGAATCTTTCAGGGCCTTTCCGCGGCGGCCCGCGTCGCATGCGACATGACCTGGCTGGCCGTCTTTTTTCTGACGACCCCTTTTGTCAGAATTTTAAAGGCCTTGAAATGGTTTCGGGTGCCCGAGGTATTGATCGATGTCATCGCAACCGCCTATCGGTACGCTTTCCTGCTGGTCGAAGAATTTTTCAAGATGAGGGATATCGCCCGCATCAAGGGCGGCTTCGATACCTACCTCAAGGCCTGCCGGTCCACGGCCATGATTCTGGCCCAGGTTATTCTCAGGGCCTATGACCGGTCACTGCGCATCGAGGAGGCCATGACGGCCAGGGGCGCCACCGCTCCCCGGGAGAAAGATCCTATGAATTATTCCGCAGAGACACCCGTTTGTCCCAACCGGTGCGATATTACACCCGTTTTTATGGAGGACGGGGTGCCGGTTCTGTCCTGCAGCGGCATGTGGCACTCATACAAGGGAGATCGATCGATTAAAAATGTCTCCCTGACGGTCGAAAAAGGCGACGTGGTCGTGCTGTGCGGGCCCAATGGGTCCGGCAAGACGACCCTGCTGAAACTGTTTGCCGGGATTCTGGTTCCCGAAAAGGGAGACATCTTCTTATACGGCAAAAACCTGGACGGCAACACGCGCAAAGCGGCCTATCGGCGCGTGGCCCTTTTGCTCCAGGACCCGAACGATCAGCTTTTCTGTACGCATGTCAGAGAAGACATCGCCTTTGGTCCCCTTAATCTGGCCTAGAAGCCGAGGAGATCGACCGGCTGGTAAACACCGCCATGGAACTGATGGAAGTGGCGCACCTGGCCGATCGCCCGATACACCGGCTGAGCCACGGGGAAATGAAGCGGGTGGGGCTGGCCGGCCTGATTGCCATGCGCCCGCCGCTGATTCTGCTGGATGAACCGACGGCCAGCCTCGATCCGGCATCCGCCAACCACCTGGTAAGCTTGATCCGGCACCTGAACAGCCATCATGGCTATACCCTTGTCGTCGTTACGCATGACATCGACCTGGCCGCCATGATCGCCAGCCGGGTCGTGGTTTTAAATGAAGGGGAGATAATGGCCGATGGCCTCCCGCGGGAGGTTCTTTCAAATAAACAGCTGTTGGACAGCGCACGTCTGGAGCCGCCGATGCTGACCCAGTTGTTTCAGCAGGTTTTCAGCGATTCCATTTCAGGCTTCGAGATTCCGCTGACGGTGACCGAGGCCGTCACGTTGCTGCGATCGCGATAGTGTTGAAACGGTGTGACTACAGATGACACAGCCGGTGACCGTTTTTTTCGACTCCTGCGAGAGACTCTTTGGTTTTCTCCATCTGGAAACGGGCGACAGCTTTATACTGGTTACCAGCAGACTGAAAATCATGGCCGCCAACCAGCAGACCGCCGATCTCTACGGGATCGCGCGCGAAGACCTCATCGAACGGGATTTCAGGGAGTTTATTTTTTCGGGCGATCGTCACCACCTGGACCGGGCCGTGGGAGAACTCGGGGATTTGGAGAGTTGGGCCGGGGAGCTGCGCGGCGTTCACACATCCGGGGACCACTTTCCGGTGGACGCGACCGTCAAGCGCTTTTCGTTCGACGGGCGGGTGCTCTTTGGCATTGTCAGCCGGGATTTGAGCGAGGTCCAGATGTTGAAGGAGCGGCTGCGTCAGGAAAAAGCCAATCGAAGAGAAATGTACATTACCATGCGCAATCTGATGAAGGCCTATGAAAAGGAAAAATCGGGCGTCGAAAGGGGCATATCCCATAAAATCGACACCCTGTTGCTGCCGACGGTCGAGAAGATTCGGAAAGAAAAGTCGCCGGACTTCAGAAACACGTTTTTAGACCTGCTGCGGGAACAGTTGATCGGCCTGACCCGCGGGTTCGCCACGGAAATCGACGGCCGTTTTCTGCGCCTGACCCGGACCGAAATGGCCGTCTGCCGGCTGATCCAGGCCGGGCAGGCCAGCAAGGATATTGCCATGGAGTTGAAATTATCCTATGACACCATCCAGACGCATCGAAAGAACATCCGCAAAAAACTGGGCATCAGGGGCCGTAAAATCAGTCTGTACGGATTGCTGGCCACCAAATCGTTTTTTTCGAAGAATGCGCCGTAAAGCAGGAAAATAGAAGTAGGGGCACGGCGCGCCGTGCCCCTGCCGCGTGCGCCTTCCTCGCCGCTTCGACATCGGGTCCGGTTCAAGACCAACAGATCATGCAAAAGGTGGCCGCCGCTTTCCTCGCCCACCGGCAAGACCGCTTTTCAGACCAGATGGTGGCGGCTTTCAAAGCCGTCAGATCCGATTTGCTCATTTAAGTTTTTCATCGTCGCGTCCGGTTTCGGTCGCCGCTACGCTTCACTGTTAACGTGGGTTGTCAGCCCAATTACGGTTATCTAAAAATACCCGGAAAATACCCGAATAATATCCTTTACACACCCGGGTATCGATATGAGATAACCACAGCCCGGATCATCCTTACTGATCAATAAACGTCAAAGGGGCGGGAGACGAGCATGAAAATCACACAAATCGCGGGTTTCCTGGGATGCGGTAAAACGACCCTGGTTCTGAAACTGTCGCGGCAGCTGGCCGGAGACAACGAGCGCAAGGTGGCGCTGGTGGTCAATGAAATCGGCGAGATTCCGGTGGACGGCAAGGTGATCGAGGAAAGCGGGATGCTGGTCAAGGATATCGGCGGCGGCTGCATCTGCTGCGAGGTGGCCGCGACTTTCGCCAAGACCATCTATCGCATTTACAAGGATTTCAGTCCCGATCACGTGCTGGTGGAGCCGACCGGCGTGGCCGTGCCGCACCAGGTCAAACTGGCGGCCCGCATGGGCGGGCGCGATGCCAAGATCTCCATGGGCCCGGCCATCGTGCTGTTCGACGCCACCCGCCCGGCCGAGCTTCTGGACATGGACATGCTGGGGCAACTGGTGACCACGCAGGTGAAAGATGCCGATATCATCGCCATCAGCAAGGTCGATGCCGTGGACGATGCGGCCGTCAGCGACGCTGCCCGGCGGGTACGGGCCTATAATGCGGAGGCGGAAATCCTCAACCTGTCGTCATTCACCGAGTTGGGGATCGGCCGGCTTGTCGACCACATTCTCGACTGGAAGGAGTAGCGCCATGACGGATCCCCTCAAAGACGGCCACGGGTGTTACACCGAGCACGGTGTCAGCGGCTACGGGGTCGCGGCCAAGTTGAGCCGCAAGGAGGCGATGAATGAAGCTTTCGTCAAAAACATGGCCGAAAACATGATGCTCTCCATCGCCCAAAAGTGCATCGAACTCGGTGCGCGCTGCATCGGCCACATCAAATCCCACCTGAAGACCGAAACCGGCACCATAAAGGCCGATACCATCGGTGTCGCGCACGGTGTCGTTTTCCACCGGAACCCTGAGCGGGCCCGTCAACACCCTCTATATCGCCATCAACAGCATCATCCAGGGAATTCCCGAAGATGCCGTCAAGGCGGCGACACTGGAAGGCATGCACGAGGTGGCCGACCAGCGGGGACTCGCGGTCGTCAAGGAAAAAGAACATACCTATTTCGACGAGTTCGATTTCGTCGCGACGAAAAAGGACTACATCAAGCAGCTCGAAGAACAGTTGGCCGGCGGAACGCTGACCGATACCGACGAGGGATAGACGATGAAAGTGGTGTGTGTGTCCGGCGCCCGGGGCAGCGGGAAAACCTCTCTGATCCGCGGCCTCGTTGCCGGAATCGACGGTCTGGGCAAGCATTCGGCGGTTATCGTCAACGAACAGGGCGAGGTGGCCTACGACCAGGTGTTTATCAAGGCGCATGCCCTTCAGGTGCGCACGGTCCGCGGCGGCTGAGTGGGGTGTTCGCTGGCTTCCAGTCTGGTCGACCTGAAAAAAGAACTGAAACGAAGCTACGATCCGGATTACCTTTTCATCGAACCCTCTGAAATGGTGACCACGCAGGAACTGCGCAATGTAACCGGCATGGGGCTCAGGGATATCCGGTATACGATCGGCCCCTTCGTCACTCTGGTGGATGGGCCTCTGTTCGAATTTCTTTGGTCCGAGCGGCGCGCCCTGCTTCTGAGCCAGGTGAAGGATGCCGACCTGGTGGCGGTGAGCCGGAGCGATTCGATTGCGGCCGCCGAAGTGGCCGAAATCCGGCAGGCGCTCGACCCGCATTGTTCAAACCTGATCACGTTGAGCGTTCGCGTTGGCGACGGTTTGGCGGAAGTGCTTAAAAAAGTTTGCGATGCGGACTTATCCGGAATCTCTGCTTCCGGTGCTTAACACAACAACCATCCAGACAAGCGAGGAGGAAACCAGATGACACCATTGGAGAGAGTCGGCACAGTGCTTCAAGGCGGGATCCCGGACCGCGTTCCGGCGGCGCCGCTGGTCTGCGGCGCAGCCCGGAGAGTCTATGGCGTGACCTATGAAGAGTGGTCGCAAGACGGCGAGATCATGGCCAAGTCGATGATTCAGGCTCAGGATCTCATCGGTTTCGACGGCATATTGGGATTGGTGGATCTTTCGGTGGAGGCGGCCGATTTCGGCCAGAAGATGATTTATCCGGTGGAGGACACCGCTCACCCCGATTACGATCAACCGTTTATCAAAACGCCCGACGATTATGCCAAAATCGAACGGGTGGATCCCACCAAGGCCCCGCGCATGAAGGAAGTTCTCAAGTACTACGACATCATCGCCCACGAGCGCGCCGCCACCGTCCCGATCATGGGCTTCGTCTACGGCCCCCTGGGCATTTTGTCCATGATGCGCGGCGCCGAAAACCTTTTCAGGGATTGCTACAAGCACAAGGAAGCCGTTATAAAGGCCGAAGAGGTTATTACCGGCACGCTGATCGATTACATCAAGGCGATCGGCAAGACCGGGGCGCACGCGGTGGTGCTGGACACGCTGTTCGCCTCCCAGACGATCATGCGCAAAAAAATGTGGCAGGAAATCGAGGGGCCGTTCACCACCCAGCTGGCCGATGCCATCCGTGAGAGCGGGATGATGGTCATGGTGCACAATTGCGGCAACGGCATCTATTTCGACGCTCAGATCGAGACCATGGCGCCGGTCGCCATTTCGTTCGCCTACACCTCGGACGACTGTGCGGATATGCACGAGCTAAAGGCCAAATACGGCAAAAAGACCTGTCTGTGCGGCTATGTCAGCCCAGCCCAGTACGCCTTCCTGGGAACGCCGGAAGAGATGAAACAGGAGTGCAAGAAGCAGATCGAGGAACTGGGAAAAGACGGCGGGTTCATCCTGGCCACCGGCTGTGAATTTCCGCCCAACGGGTCCTTGCTGAACGCTATTGCGATGATGGAAGCGGTCGAATTGTACGGGAAGTATTGAAGCAGTTCGAGACCCGGGGGCTTGCGGGCTTCCGGGTCTTTTTTTATAAGAACCATAAAGTCAGATAAGAGCCGTTGACGGGCTGATTGAAACCCGGAACAGCTCAACCCTTAATCTTTACCTTAAAGCCTGAATAATTATTCCGTTAACCTGCTGACCCGATGGTGCCGCCCATGCAGAATCAGACATCAACCAGCCGTTACGAGTCAAAGCGAAACGGCATGGCCATCGAAAACTACCGTATTGCCGCGGAACCCTTTTATCTTCCGTCCGGCGATGAAATCAAGGTGTTCGAATCCGCCTGCCGGCTTAAACTTCCGGTCATGCTGAAAGGGCCGACGGGGTGCGGCAAGACACGTTTTCTGGAGTATATGGCCTGGAAACAGCAGCGGCCCCTGGTGACCATCGCCTGCCACGAAGATTTAACCGCCTCCGACCTGGTGGGCCGGTACCTGTTGAAAGGCGACGAGACCCCCTGGCAGGACGGACCCCTGAGCCTGGCGGTCAAACACGGCGCCATCTGCTACCTGGACGAGGTGGTGGAGGCCCGCAAGGACACCACCGTCGTCATCCATCCGCTCACCGACGACCGCCGCGTTTTGCCGCAGGAGAAAAGGGGCCTGCTGCTGGAGTCCCATCCGGATTTTTTAATCGTGATTTCCTACAACCCTGGCTATCAGAGCGTCATGAAGGAGTTGAAGCATTCGACCCGCCAACGCTTCGTCGCCATCGAGTTCACCTACCCCTCGGCTGAAAACGAGCGCTCCATCATCATGAAGGAAGCCGGTGTCGATGACGAGACGGCCGGGAGCCTGGTGCGGCTGGGGGAAATGGTGCGGAACCTGCGGCAGCACGGACTGGAAGAAGGGGTGAGCACCCGCCTGCTCGTCTATGCCGCCAAGCTGATCGCCGACGGCGTGCCGCGCGGCGCCGCATGCGAAGCGGCCGTCACGCGCTGCATGACCGACGATCCGGAAATGCAGGAAGCGATCGCCGAGATCGTCGCCGGCATTTTTTAGCCCGTTGGCCCGGGGGCCCGTTGAGCCGGTTGGCCCGTTGGCCCGTTGAGTCCGTTAGCCGGTTAGCCCGTTTTCCCGTTTCGTTCCGCCTGCGGCGGGGTTGGGGGAATTTTGACGGTTATTTGAGTCTGTTGCGTTTATTGGGTTTTTTGAGTTCGTTGGGTTTATCGGGCGAGAGGTTGTCATCTTCTTCGCATGTGTGCTCGCTCCGAAATTGCCGCCATGTTGCCTGAAAACGATGTGCCGGAGGCTGGATGGGCGGATGCATTGTGTAGGGGCGAAAAATTTTTCGCCCCCATCTTGAGCAGACCCGATACGATACCGCTTCGATGCCAAACACGCACAAATGCTCTAAAATGAGTCTTTTCGACATGCCAGAAAGCCACCCAGCCATCTCGCGACCATCGATCAGCGCTCGCGCTGCGAAAACCTTGCAATCGATGCGAGCGGCCGTGTCACATTTGCGCGCCCGTCAATCTGCCGTGCTCCTGGGTGAAGTCCAGGAACAAGTTGAGGCTATCGATCGACTGCCCTTCGGTGAAAGTGTTCTCGAAGGCGCGGCCGACCTCTGCCGGTTGAATTGGGCGCTGATCCTTCCATTTCTTAAAGTTTCCAGAGGACTTGACCCCTCCCACGATTTTATCGCCCCCTGGAGCCGTTTGGCCTGCGAACTGGCGCGCCGGGACATAGACGTGGCGGTCACCTTCATCGAACAGACGCCGGTCGCCCTGAACCATCGGGGCGTCGCCAGCCTGCTGTACTGGGGAGAGGTGGCGCTGGGAGCTCTGGTTGCCGGCGGAAAAGAAATCCCGATGTGGAAGCCCGCCAAGGCCTACCTGATCGAAGCCGCCGGCTGCCAGTGCGGATATCCGCTGTCGCGCTGGAAATTTTTTCTCGACCAGGCGCTGCACATCGCCGCCGTCTCGACGGCTGCCGCCGAGGCTTTCGTCACCATGGGAAACCGCATGTGCCTCTTGCTGACCGATGGGGAAACCATAAAATGGGTGGCGGAGGGGCTCGAGGTCTGCCGCTCGGAACAGGAACGGGTGAATTTTTTCAGCGGCACCTCGCTGAAGGCCCTGGAAGCGCGCGACGACCTAGCCACCGGCACGGCCTTGAAAGACCGGGTCAACACCCTGGCGCTTATCTGCGAGGCCGCCCTGGGGCGCCCCGTAAAGATGCAGTCCAACACCGCCTTGATCGGATACAAAGGGTTCAGCGGGGGTGCCGCCACCGACGGGCGCACCATTTTTCTGCCGGACACGGCCCCCGGTTTCGAGCTGTTCAAACTCATGGCCCTGCACCAGGCCATGCTGCTCGACTACGGCCACTATTCGGAAAAAGGGGGCAAAATCACCTTCGATCCGGTGGCGCTCCACGCAGAAGCCGACCGGCGCCTGACGGACCTGATGCCCGGGCTGCTCAAGGAGATGCGGGCTATGATGTCAGATGACCTGCCGCCGGCCTATCCGCAAAAACTGGATAAACGACTCCGGTTGCCCCTGCCCTGGTGGGGAGACATTTTACCGGAGTTGATCGACCAGACCAATTCCACGATAGCCGCGATCAAGAAGCGGGCCGCCGATGACTATGACGACGTGCCGCCGGAAGTCATCGAAAAACTGCTCGCCGCCATGATGGCTCAGGGCGAGCGCGACGGCGACGCATTATGGGCCATGTTCCGGCAGATGCTGGACAACATGGTCTTCGACTCCCCGGATGCCGAAGAACTCCAGGAGAACGTGCGTACGTTTTTTTACAAGGAATGGGATCAGAATTTTTCGGACTACAAACTCGACTGGTGCCTGGTGCGCCAGCGCCAGGCGAAAAGCGACCCCAACGAGTTCGTCGACGAGCTGTGCACGCGCCTGCACGGTATCGTCACCTTGCTCCGGCGCCAATTTATGAAGTTGAAACCGGAGCGTTTCCGCAAATACAGGGCGCAGCCCAGCGGCGATGCCCTGGACATCGATGCCCTGGTTCAGGCCCACGTTGACCTGCGCACCGGTTCCCACCTGTCGGAAAACGTCTACATCCGTCGCGACAAAAGAGTCCGGGACGTGGCCGTCCTGTTCCTGCTCGACCTGAGCGGATCGACCGAAGAAAAAGTCAACGGCCGGCGCGTCATCGACGTGCAGAAAGAGGCCATGGCCTTGATGGCCGAGGCGTTGGATGCTTTGGGCGACCCGTATGCCGTTTACGGGTTCAGCTCCGAAGGCCGGTTCCGGGTGGACCTGTTCACCGTCAAGGATTTCAACGACCCATACGACGAGAAGGTCCGGTATCGTCTGGGCAACCTGGAACCCCTGGGATTGACGCGGATGGGGGCGGTTATCCGTCATGGCATCTACAAGCTCGAAGCAGTCCCGGCGACCATCAAGTTGCTCGTCATTCTGACCGACGGCCGCCCCTACGACCTGGAATACGGCACCCTCGACTATGCCGTGGCCGACACGGGCAAGGCCATTCGGGAGGCCCGCCGGGCGCGCATACACCCGTTTATCATCACCTCGGATCAAAAGGGCGCCGAGTATCTGGGCCGGATTTCTTCCGGGACCCAGAGCATCGTGCTGCCGAAAATCGAATCGTTGCCCGGCCTTCTGCCGGCGCTGTACAAGCGACTGACCCTTTAAAACGGTTTGTATGGTGAAAACCGGATAAGGAACAGATCAATGGAAAAAAAACTGGAACAACTGGTTGAACGGGCCATCGCGCTCGGGGCCGAGGAAGCCAGGCTGATTGCGACCAGCGACATCGTCTTCGACGCACGCTCCTACTTGAAATGCCGCTTCGGCTGCAACCGGTGGGGCAAATACTGGACCTGCCCGCCGCACCTCGACCTTGCACCCGAAAAATTCATGGAGGCTTTCGAGCAGTACACATCGGCCCTAATCGTCAAGACCACCGATCCCGCCAAGGGTCAGGAGGTCACGGTGGCACTGGAGAAGGCGGCCATGATGAGCGCGGGGTGCATGTTCGCTTTCGCGATGGTGCTCTGCGTCCAGTGCGAGGAATGCGCCTGTCCCGACCCGTGCCGCTATCCCCATCTGGCGCGCCCCTCGATGGATGCCTATGGGATCGATATCGGCAAGACCGTCGAACCGTTGGGGTTCAAAGTCGAATTCGACCGGGACGGAAAATTGCTTCCCGCATGGTACAGTATGGTGCTTCTGGATTGAGAAGGAGGGCTGCCGTGTCTGTCGGTGTTGTCTGTTGTCGCGTGCTCGAGAAAGAGGTCCGGGCGGTAATCCGCGGGGTCCCGGAAGTCACGTGCCTCGAGGTCATGGAGTGGGGCCTTCACATCCAGCCCGACCGTCTGCTCGAAGAGGTCGGCCGGCGCATCCGCTCGATCGAAGGCCGGGTGGATGCCGTGATGCTGGGCTACGGCCGCTGTCAGGCGCTCGACAGACTGCCGTCTGACTTTGCGGTCCCGGTCCTGCGTCCCGAGGGCGAAGACTGCATCGGCGTTCTGCTGGGCCAGCATCGCTACGAGCGGGAGCTGATGCAAAAAGCCGGGACCTGGTTCCTGACGCCCGGCTGGACCGAACTCGGCATGGAGTTCATCTTTCAGCAGCTCCAGCTCGAGAATTTAGCTGAAAAAGGCCTGGACCCGATGGCGGTGGCGCATCGCATGTTGCGGGAGTTTACCCGGTCACTTTATATCGACATGCAATTGGAAAACGGGTCCGAACTGTGGGAAAAGGCCCGCGCGATTTCCAGCGAGTTCAACCTGCGGCTGGAGAGAACCGAGGGGTCTTTGGAACGACTGATCGAGACCCTCGGCCGTGCGATCGATGTTTCCCCGAAATGCAAAAGACCGCGCGTCATTTGCCGATCGATTTCATCCAACTCTGGCCGAAATCGGCGAACGGACGAATATCTTCAATCTCCAACGCGACATAGGCATGAATCATCTTGTTGGCGATTTCGGCGCCGACCTTCTGGGCGATCTGAGCCCTGATTTCATCGAGTTTTCTGCCCGACGTCTGGTGGTCGGTCATCTTCAGGTAAACCCGCACCCCTTTCCACTGCGCCGGCGATTCACCGGGTTCCATGATCATGAAGACCGCATTCGGATTTTCCTTGAGGTTGGAAAGCGTGCGGTTGTTTCCCATCCCGATGACAACCGTTTTCTCGTCCGTCATGTGGGCCGACCCGAAATAGGCCACATCGACCTTGCCGTCTTTGCCGGCCGAACTGAGGGTGCCCAGGCGCGGCTGCTTGTTGAAATACTCCATTAATTCCTTGGACATGGGGGCTTCTCCTTTTCTGAAAAGAAACTGGTGGGTGAGAAAATTCTCGGTTTTTCAGTGCCAACATAGGGACAAGCGACGGTGATTTCAATCGAAAACATCGTAACACGGCCGCCAAAGCGACGAGCGCCTGGTGCCGGATGATCTATTCGATAAGCACCAGCGCAAAGAAATTCCATTTTCGACCACAA
>CAWAAN010000015.1:0-51406 GCA_963779885.1 uncultured delta proteobacterium
TTATCACTGTTACTCATCAACACATAAGTATAAAACATTATTGCGGTATTCCTCTATTAGCTCGCTCAGGCGAGGCGGGCGGGCCTAATTGGTTGTATACTTTATGAGCACATCCGATTATCCTGTAAGTGAGTTCTTCATGTTCCATTTTATGTAAAACAGATTGGATTTGATTTAATGAATTTTTATCAGACAGGATTTCCAGGATTTTTGGGATTTTTTTTATTTATAACTTCCCGGAAGAAAGTTATAAAACCCAATAGCCTTCAGCGAAAGAACAAAATATCATTGAATGAAGCGGATGCTCGTTTCATGGTTTCTTCCGGAAACCATGATAATATCATGTCGATCCTGTTTATCCTGTCTAATTCTTATGTTATTGGAATGGATTCGATTTTATGATTTTTTATTAGACAGGATCACAGGATTTTATTGATCATACTAACCTGTATAACCATTCAGGTATATAGTATTTTCTTCGATTCACTACTATACCTAGTATTTTTCCGCCTGATTCCTCGATCTCTTTTTTCGCTTTTAGAGCAACCTGTTTTTTTGTTTGTCCGCTTTCTAATACGAGAATAATCCCATCAACCTTATTGCAAAGAATCTTTGTTTCAGGAAAAACAGTTACTGGTGATGAGTCAATTATAATGTAGTCGAAATTTTCTTGGCATGTTCTTAATAATATATCAAAAGTATCTGAATTATAGATGCTTTGTGGTTCTAAATAACTTTTCCCGCTGGTAATATAGTACAGTTTATTCTTTCCTATGTTTGTTTTTCTAACAACATTCTTTTCTTTGTCTTTTACTATATCTACCAAACCTTGATCATCTTCAACGTCAAAAACTTCGTTCAACCTTGGTGTTCTTATATTGGCATCTATGATAAGAACCTTATTCTGATTATTCCTGGCCAAACTGGAAGCGAAACTTATGGCAGTGGTGGTAACACCTTGTTCATGAGCCGTCCCGGTCAACATTATTGTTTTTAAGTCATTTTTTGGATAAAGAGTCGACAATCGCACCTTTATCTCTTCGTAACGCTCCACATCTGATTGAATCCACTTTTGCGGTCTGACTTGTAACGTATTACGTGGTTTTAATGTTGTCTGCAATAAACTACTATTATATTCATAATCGTCTGATATTTCATCGATTTTACTCATATTTATCCTTATGAATTACTTTGTATTTTTTTTCTTTTTCAACTCGGGTATTGTTGCAAGAATAGGCAAATTAAGAATCTCTTCAAAGTCGTCAATTTTTTCCAAACGATCGTTAAAGTGCTCTACGAGAAATACTAACCCGAAACCACCAAATACCGCTAAAATAAATCCTAAAATTAAATTGAGCATCAATTTGGGGCTTATTGGATGTAAAGGTATCCTTGCAGGCTCTAAAAGCGTGACACTCGATATTCTTGCCTTATCAAGTTCTTCTTCGATTTGTGATTCTTCGTATTTTTTTAGATACAGTCGAAAATTTGCCTTGTCAACCTCGACTTGTTGTCCCAATTGATCCATTTTTGTTTCGATCAAGTTTAATGCATTCAATTGTCTTCGGTATTCTTCAAGTTGACTTTTTTGCGATTCTATTTTTGCTTTAATCGGCCCAATTTCGGCTTCATCGCGCATCAGTCTTTCATGGAGTGATTGATATAATGGATTATAATCAAAGGTCTCCTTTTTAGCATTTTTCTCATTTATTTCTTTTATTTTTTGCTTCACTAATTTTATTTCATCATCTATATTGCCGGCTAATCTACTTTTGATGGTACCGGCAGCCCCTATATCTGTATATTTGGTATCAAGGTCGTTCTTTTTTACTTCTAATTCTATCAACTTTGCTTCTAAATTGTCTATTAAACCTCTGTTCGGATTACTTTTACTTTCTTGCGAACTATATTTTGTTATATTTTTAGCCTGTCCTCTTAAACTCTCAATACGGTTTTCGGTCTCTTGCAATTGGCTTTGAGATTTATTAATTTCCGTCTGCAAATCAGCGAACTGTTTAAGTATCAGTGTTCTTTCCTCCTGCAAGGAAATAATTTTGTTTTTTTCCTTTAACTTTTTTAGCTGTTCCTCCGACTCTTCGTATTTATTTCTCAACATGTTTGTTTGGTTAGACAAAAACGAAGCAATTTGTGGTGTCCTGTTGATTTCTAGGTGATAGTCGATGTACGTTTCTGCCAATCGGTTCGTTACCTTAGCTGTAATATCCGGATTATTATTTTCGTATGAAATTTTAACAATATTAGACTTTGGGACAGGCTCTACAGTTGTATTTTTTATAATTATATTCGTCGCAGCTTCCAACTGGGTCATTTTTATTTCTTCTGGGGTTAATTCCTTTTCGTTCTTTTTTAGTAATTTGGTTTTAACATATTTTTTTATTCTATCAATCAAACCTGGTTCGACATTATCGAGCTCAGGATATATACTTGTTGGGCCGAGCTCTAATGCTACCTGTTCAGCCAAGGATCTGCTCCTAATTATCTCTATTTCTGAATTTATTCTTTCTTCTTGATCGTAATTAACGATAGGCGCTGCATTACCCATTGTTGGCGTGTAAATACTCTCCCTGCCCAATTTTATCAACACCTGAGATGTTGCATTATATACCGGTTTTGATAAAAAAGTACCTATTGTTACTGTACACATAACCGACAAAAAAAACAAAATAAACTGCGATTTTCTTTTGAAGACGACATGAAGGATGTCACGAATAGACGTGCTCTCGCTTTCTTTTTCTGATGCCTCAAAATCTATTTTTCCTGAGTCATAATTATATCTTTCAATTAAATTTCTACTTAAATTATTTTTATCAATTTCGACGTTTCGGTATTTGGTAAGCGGTAAAAGATTCTGATCCAACTTCTCTGACAACTTAATGTCACTTGCTATTTCCGATGAAGCTGCCGTTTCAGGGTCGTTTGTTTTGGCACCCCTGCCAGACGTCTCTTTGCTGCCGGCATAATTTGCATATTTTTCTTGATTCGAGGAATGAGTGGTTTTGCCTGACAAATTTTGTTCCGTAATAGGGAAGTCGACTGGCTTCGCATCGTAATCAAAAGACTGGTCTGAAGTTTTAGGTGAACCGAATCCTTTTGATTTTTGTGAATCCTCGAGGCTGAAGATTTTTTCCGAGGTCAGATTGTTCAGCTTTTTATATTTAGCGAGGGCTTTGGAAAGTTTTGACATCGTTTGCTCCGCAAATGTGGGTTGTGGGTTGCTTGTTGTTAGTTGGGGGTTGTGGGTTGTTTGTTGTAGGTTTCAAGCTGTTTTGCATTTTTCTTTGCCACTAACAACATAACACTAACCACTAACAGCAACGCGAGTTGCTCGTTTTGCAACTAACAACGTACCACTATCAACTAACCACTCCTTTTCCCAATTGAATTTATGTAAGCCGACAATTTGGGAGTTAGTTCGTTGATCAACGCCTGAAAAGAGTCGATTTCTGCCTCGGTCAACAGATTTCTTTTGAACGCGCGGCGCAGCCAGTGTTTAACTTCAAACAGAGACCCACGTGCAATTTTTGCAAATCTACAATTTTCAGCTGCGCTACCCCTGCCAGTGCCTTCTGCAAGGTTGGCACCGATGCTATCGGCCGATCTCACCAGCTGTGTACCAATTGTTTTCTTTGCTAAATATTCCCACTTGCTCACGATTTCCCAGGCCAAATCACCGACCTGCTCAGAGAGCTTATAGATTCGCAAATTTTCGAATGCGGTACGGGACATTGTTTGCTGCGCAAATGTGGGTCGTTGGTTGTTTGTTATGGACTGTTAGTTGTAGGTTGCTCATTGTGGGTCGAATTTTTTGGATGAATTGTGCCACTGGTTAAATGCCACCGAGCGCTTACAATTTATATTCACTGTATATTTTATACAATCATCGACCCACAACACTCAACATACTCATATCACATGGCTCCGCTCTCTGGATTACACGATCGACAGCCATTTAACTACTTAATATAATATACAATTTTAACAAAAATAGGCGAGATTGCTGGTCTTCTGCTTAGCGTTCGCACATGGGGTTGATGGTTGTGGGTGCTTGCACCCCTTTTTGACTGACGATCTTGGCCATCTATGGAATCAAACACCGTTCCGACCGTCCTTCGGCGGGACCGAAAGGTGTTTTCTTGGAGCTGTGACTAACCATATAAAGGGCCAAATTAAACTTTTACCCAAACCGATCGACCCAAATTTAAAAAGAAAGGGCAAAGCGTCAACTGTTCCGTTTCGGATGCAGTGTCATTAATTGTATGCATCCTGTAAGCAAAAAAAGAGCCAATTATTTATCAAACTAAAAATTAATTATGGCACTGATATTATTATAATTATTTGATTATGATTTTATTGGAAAAAAATATGAACAAAAGATTAGGAAAAATTTTCCATAGAATTGGAAACATTGCGCGAAAGGGTTCAGGCAATGGGTGTTGGCCGGCGTTGCCGTTGCTTTACAAGGACGGTGGTGGGGTGTTAAGATAAATTTTTCTGGGGAAAAATTTATGAAACGCAGCAGAGCTGCTCTAAAAACATACCTCGCTTCGCTTCGGCCGATGAATCCATTCATCGGAATCAGTTGAGGAAATCACCGGTATGCGACCATCGAGGTGGACTTCTCGACGATGATGCAATCTGGATTTTTCCGGAAAAAAATTCATGAAACGCGGCAGTGCCGCTCTCAAAAACGCGTCGCCTTGCTCCGGCTGAAGGTTGGAGGTTGGAAGCTGGAGGCTCAAAGTGAAGGAAAGAAAATATTTTTTTGACTGTTAATCGAGGAGCAAATGAAAGTGAAGATAGGTTATTTTTTGATGTCCAGGGCCGTTGGCATAAAATTTGTATTTTTGGTATTTATTCACCTCAATGATGTGTCTTGCCGCCAAGAATAAGTCCACCAGAAATTCGGAATCATTTTTAGTTATTTCTCCGATGTTCTTTATGTCTTTCTTTGGAAAAAAAACATAGTCGATGCGAGCTTCTGGTCTCGGGCTATTGATGACAATAGTTTTATCGGTTTCAAAGACAACGGACGGAATTAAGCCCGGCATTTGCTGAATACCTGCTGAGGCAATAATACCGGCAAGCTCTTTCTTGGTTAAACGTAATTTTCCTTCTTCAAGCGATAAAAAAGATCGTGGCTGAGATTGTGCGAAGAGATAACCGCCGATAACGATCCCGATGAACAAAAAAAATACAGGTATTAGAAAAACAATTAATTTATGCCAATTCATGCACAAATCCTGATAATTCAACTACTTTTTAGATTCAACAAACTCAATTGAGACAATATACTCTCTAACCGGGTTTTTTCAAAACGCGCGCCGGGTTTCCTGCTACTACTGTGTTGGGCGCGACATCTCTGGTCACCACGCTGCCGGCGCCGACAACGGCGTCTTCGCCGATGGTGATGCCGCAGAGGATTGTGGCGTTGGAGCCGAGCGAAGCCCTTGTTTTGACGACCGTGGGTACGACCTGCCAGTCGGCTTCGGTCTGCAGGCCGCCGCCCTGGGTAGTGGCGCGGGGGTAGAGGTCGTTGATGAACATGACACCGTGGCCGACGAAGACCTCGTCCTCTATGGTGACGCCTTCGCAGATGAAGGTGTGGCTCTGGATCTTGCAGTTTCTGCCAACGGAGGCGTTTTTTTGTATCTCGACAAATGTGCCGATCTTGGTACCTTCGCCAATCGTGCAGCCGTATAAATTGATGAAATTGTTTAATTGCACATTTTTGCCCAATTCGACATCCGGCGCAATTTTTTTCATATATGTTTCTCTGTGTCCTATGTGTCCGTGGTTAATTTTTAATTGTTTCACCACCCGCTGCGCTCGAGGCGCGGAGTTCACAGAACTGTTTTTTTAGTTTTGCTCAATCGGGAGATGCCGATTGAAAAAAAAGAAACTCGCTAGTTAAAAACCGATAGAATGGATCAGCTGTAGTGTTTGAGATTAGGTATGCTAAACCGCCCGGAGAGCCGATTGTTTTTCCTTTGCCGCAGTCTTCGATTAAATCGTTTCCGACCGGAATTTCTTTCTCTAATTGCTGGTGTGCCAAAATCATTTCATTTAGTGCATCCCTTAGAATCTTCCGGCATTCTTCGGGATCTTTTCCTTCCGTCACTATCTCTGGCCATTCAACCAGTTGACCCATATAGCCAGAATCGATTTTGGTACATTTAGCAGTGTAATTTATCATCCTACAAACCTCCAGGCGCGTTGGGGACGCGTTGGGTATGCCCATAACTAATTCTATCCCACACATTTCATGAATATTTTCAGCAAATATTCACTATTATATTAAATTCTATAGCTTAAGCCCGGAGGGCGCGGAGAAAGTTCTCTTTGCCTTGATTCGCTGAGAGGGCGAATCAGGACAACCATCTACCCTTGCGGGGTAATTGGTATGTGACAAACGAAGCTATTGTCATATCCACTGAGCTTTGCTGTTATAAAATACCCTTTACCGTTCCTCAAGCAGGTGAATAGCCATTGTCATTTTTCATCGGGTTCGATAATATCTTTATGTCCTCCCAAGAGGTAATAATCCTTTACTGAATTGAAAACTTTCTCGGCCGCTACCAAAGCTTGATCTGCGTTCTTTTTCCCGTAGAATTGATGGGGATAGCCACTTGGTATGCCATTCGGGTAGCGGGAGGGAATATAATGAAGATCTAACTCCCGGGCATCGTCCAAAAGATCGAGCATTGAATTTATTTTTAACCCTGCTTCTCGAACCATTTCAACTGTTGAGTGCGTCATCAATGCCTTGCGCCTAGAGCCCAAAAAATACAAGATGGATTTTAAAGCCTTTTCCCCAGCTTGTTGGGCTATAAAGCAGGCGGTGTCGTAGAATTCGCCCTCAATATTCCACCTTGTCGCTTTCAAGTCATAAAGTGCCTGCTGAAACCAGCGTCTAGCCTCGGTTTTCCTCTTGCCGGTCATAAAGAATGATGCCCTCCTCTGTGATCATTTCTGCCAAGGCGTTGCCTTCACGCTGCATTGCAGCAAATTCTTCAGGTGTGTAAACCAGGATGTCCGCGCCTCCTAGCTCAGGCGGTATTAATCTGGCAACCTCCCTTAGCCGGTCAAAAAATGTTTTCTTCGTTCGCTTGATAACAACAACATCCAGATCACTTAAATCGTCTTCTTCATTACGAGACCAGGAGCCAAAGAGATAGACCTTTTCAGGATCGTAACGCAAAAGAGCGTCTTTTAAAAATCGTATTTTTTTCTTTATAACTATTTTGGAGGAAGAGATATCCATAAGGTTATTTGGGTCGCCCACTAATGTATAAATAAGTGCCGTAAACAGGCTCAAGGCACAAGGCCAAAGGTTTAAGGCTAAAGGCAAAAAATGTTATGATCGTTAAGGAACGCTGAGAGCGTTATGTTCGTTCCAGTTGACTGCTGACAAACGGCGTCTGCTTCGCAAATGTCAACAGAATAAATTTGATTGGTTTACTGGATAAACAGGTGATCGGTTGATTCGTTGAATGGTTGGATAGATTTTGGTTTGATTGGTGATTGGATTACTATGCTGAAGGAAAAAAAGGCTAAAGGCAAATAAATTTTTCGTTGAAAACTTATGAAACGCAGCAGAACTGCTCCAGACAACTGAAAGCGCAAAAATGACCGCGATAAGCTAAAGGGAATTAAAGTGCCTAAAGTGAACTAAATGGGTTCAACTGAGTACCCACTTTCGACCAACCTCGCCGCCAGCGCCTTGCGGGCCTGCGGCTCCCCGTGGACCAGGTGGATCCGGCCGGGCTTTTCGGGCATCCGCGCCACCCAGTCCAGCAAGCCCTGCTGGTCGGCGTGGGCCGAATACCCGCTCAGGGTGTGCACGCCGGCGCGGATTCTGCTATTCTTTCCATTCAGGGCCACGGGTTCGCCGCCGCCGGCATGCTCCTGGATGAACTCGGCCCGGCGTTCCGGCCGCCTGGTAGCCCACGAACACCACGTCGTTCTCCGGCTGCTCGATGCCGGCGGCCAAGTGATTGACGATCCGTCCGCCGGTGCACATCCCACTTCCGGCAATGATCACCGCCGGCCCCTTGAGATCCACCAGCATGGAGTGCTGGACGTGTTTTTCAATCCCATACAACTCACTAAAGTTGATGGGATGATCCCCTGTTTTCAGCAGCGCTTTCGCCTCGCCGTCCCAGTATTCTGTCAGATTAGAATAAACCTCTGTAATCTTGAGTCCGAGCGGCGAATCGACGAAAACAGGCGGGCGGGTGTCGGAAGCCAGCCGTGGATAGCGACTATGATATTCCGGGTACGTAAAAATGCGGTCCAGCTCGTAGAGGACCTCCTGGGTGCGCCCCAGCGAAAATGCCGGGATGAAAACCTTGCCGCCGTCACTCAGGCAGCGGTCGAGGAGGGCGGCGAGCCGCTCCATTCGGTGCGCCCGGCCCCTCGTGCAGCCGGTCGCCGTAGGTTGATTCCAGAAATAAAACATCCGCCCTTCCCGCATTCTCCGGATCGTTCAGGATCGGCGTGTCATAGTTTCCCAGATCCCCCGAGAAAACGATCGCCGAACCGTTTTTGCGATCTTCGAAGCGGATGAAGCAGGAGCCCAGGATGTGGCCGGCCCGGCCGAGTTTAAAAAAAAGGTCTTGGCCCAGATCGAATGCTTCGCCATATTCGAATCCCCACGCCAGATTATCTATCGTTTGCGCGATCCTTTCCCTCTCGGAAACCCTCAGCGTCTCGAAACGCATGGAATCCTCGAGCATGGGCAGAATCAGCGCAATCGTGGGATGGGAGGCGATGATCTCCCCTTTGAAACCCTGTCGAATGAGCGCCGGCAGCAGACCGATGTGGTCGATGTGCGCATGGGTCAGAAAAATGAAATCGATCTCGGCGGGCTTGACCGGCCATAAGTCAATAGGAACGGACTCGTCACGCCCCTGGGTGATGCCGCAGTCAACGAGGATGTTCTGGCCCCGAGTCTGAACCAGCCGGCAGGAGCCGGTGACGCAATTCTCACCGCCTAAATGATGTACGCTGAAATTCATTTTTATTTGTGGTTCACCACCCGCTGCGCTCGAGGCACGGAGGACACGGAAAGCTTTATATATATTAGCCACAGACACACACGGCCGCACACAGACCATTTGCTCTGCCGACGCGGCAGATTAGATGGTTTTATCAATTTTCTGTGGATTGGCTTTTATCCATTGCTTGAAAGCACTTTGGACCATTTTAAGGTCATCGAGTTCGCTCGAACAGATGTCGTAGAGTTCTTCAGGTGTAATCTCGTGATAGAAATGAACCATTCGATTCCGATATCCGGCCAGTATTCTCAGCTGCAGTGCAGCGGCACGATCGAGAACCTTCATTTTTTCCAATTCGTCGGCGATCGCTTTGTACTCCGTGACCGCCTCCCCAAATGCTTTTGCCAGCACATGCCGGCCCAAATCGAGCAAGGCTTCGAGGGCACGGCGCAGGCATGATTCAGCGGCCCCGATGTTTCGCCGATCCTTAATAAAAATTTCAAAACTTTCGAGAGGAAGCGAGCGGATTTCTGTCAGCATCCTGTCGATCCAGTCCAGTCGATCGACGACGATTATTTGATTGGCCTTACCTCTGGTCATTACGGACTTGCCTCTTGCCGGTTCAATACGTTTTCTATTCTTTCACGCTCAAACGGCGCCAGATCGCCGGCCCTGCGAAGAACATAAAGATCATATTCGTCGGCGTCGGTTTCATCGACACTGTAAATGCGTTCCCCGCGGATAACATTAGCAGCCAGAAATGGATCCGCCTCGGACAACATGTTTAAATCCACCTTTTCGAAACCGAACACCTTCTCGAGTTCAATCACCAGTTCGACTTTTTTGCGGATCGGCAAGGTAACTCCAGGCAGCATCCGAACGGCGATATCGGCATCCGAGGTAATGTCCGGATCGACTTGCCCGGTGCCATCGACGATCGCTCTTATTTCAGCGGCCCGGCTGCCGAAGGCGTACATGCCGGCAATGCCGTATTCTTGACAGAGTTTCTGAAGGCTCATGAAGCAATAAATTTTTCTGGCTAAAAATTTATGAAACGCGGCTTCGCCGCTCTCAAAAACAGAAGGGTCAGGGTGATTATTTGGGTGACCAGTATTCGTTGTTCGTTGTGTTTACCACCCGCTGCGCTCGAGGCACGGAGGGCACGGAGAGGTTTGTTTGGTTTACTCAATGAGCTCAATAAACGCAATAAACCCACTAACCGCATTCTTTCAAAATGCGCGCTGGATTTCCTGCGACTATTGTGTTGGGGGCGACATCTTTGGTGACGACGCTGCCGGCGCCGATGACGGCGCCTTCACCGATGGTGATGCCGCAGAGGATGGTGGCGTTGGAGCCGAGCGATGCTCTGGTTTTAATGATTGTGGGAATGACCTGCCAGTCGGCTTCGGTCTGCAGGCCGCCGCTGTCGGTGGTGGCCTGGGGGTAGAGGTCGTTCGTGAACATGACGCCGTGGCCGACGAAGACCTCGTCCTCGATGGTCACGCCCTCGCAGACGAAAGTGTGGCTCTGGATCTTGCAGTTCCTGCCGATGGTGACGTTTTTTTGGATTTCGACGAAGGGGCCGATCTTGGTGCCGTCGCCGATGGTGCAGCCGTAGAGGTTGATGAAGTCGTTCAGCTGGACGTCTTTGCCAAGGATGACATCAGAAGCGATTTTTTTCATGTTTTATTCACCGCGGAGGCAACTCAAAATTGGCTGGGAAACTGATAAGCTGGAAGCTGGAAAGCTGGGAGGCCGTAAAGCTGGGAGGCCGTAAAGCTGGGAGGCCGTAAAGCTGGGAGGCCGTAAAGCTGGGAGGCCGTAAAGCTGGGAGGCCGTAAAGCTGGGAGGCCGTAAAGCTGGGAGGCCGTAAAGCTGGGAGGCCGTAAAGCTGGGAGGCCGTAAAGCTGGGAGGCCGTAAAGCTGGGAGGCCGTAAAGCTGGGAGGCCGTAAAGCTGGGAGGCCGTAAAGCTGGGAGGCTGGGAAGAGCTCTCGCCTATTTTTTTCTGACTGCCTCGTAAAATTTCCAGAGTATTTTTCCTAGCTTGGTGTAGATATTTTCTATTTCAACAAACTTTTTATCATCAATGTAATTAAGACGGTGAGAGAAGTATAATAAATATTTTGTCTCGGCAAATGATCCAAGAGCAATATTTACAAAATGTGCGAGTTCTTTATCGCCTTTCCTTGAGTAGCCCTCCCTCCGGGGCGTAGCCTTTATTTACATCTATTTTTCTTCATCCACTTTATTCGCTTGCCGCGTGATTTTTTTAATGACCTTTCTTCCCAACGTGCATCGCTTTCTTTTTCAAAATTTTCTGATGCAACTAACCTCCATGGCTTATCATTAGCGGTTGATTTCACATGACCCGAATTGTGATATTTTAATCGAGCACATATATCATTTGTGTAACCTATATAAATTCGATCCTTTTTGAAATTCTCTATAGCATAAACCTTGTACATTATCTCAAATCGCCCTACGGGGTGGAGCCAACTATATTGGTTGGAACTGATAACGCGGCACGTCTTAACTGGGATGTCAATCCGTACAACTCATCCTTTGGAAAATCACGGGTAATCTTATAGACATCAAAAGCCAATTCGTCAGCAACCTTCCAAACATCTAATTTTTGCCATCTTTCTTCAGTCATCTTTTAGCCTCATAGCGTTTCAGCTTCCCAGCTTTTCACCTTTTCAGCATTTCAGCTTTCCAGCTTCCAAGCTTCACTGCCTCCAAGCCTCCCAGCCTTTATAGCTTCTCAGCCTTTTAGCCTCATAGCGTTATAGCTTCCAAGCATCACAGCCTTTATGTAAGTTCTACTGGAGCGCCTTTGTTTTTGAGGGACTGCTCGGCGGCGGTGAGGATTTTTACTATTTGAAGGCCTTCGCGGCCACCGGTCAGAGGCTGGGTGCCGTTGTTCAGGCAATCGACAAAGTGTTCGGCTTCAAGCTTCAAGGCCTCGTGGCCCTCCAGCTTGGGAGCGTACATGTCGCCGACCCGGTACTGGACCTTCATTTGGTAGAGTTCCTCCTTGGTAAAGGTGAGGTCGACGCCCGTGTCGTAGATTTTGACCTTTTCGCTGGGGTGGATGTCGTCGTAAACGATCATCTTCAGGCTGCCGCCGATCAACGTCTGGCGAATTTTAACCGGCGACACCCAACTCACGTTGATGTGGGCGATGACATCGGCCGCCATGTAGATGGTCAAAAGGGATTTAGGGCAAATACCATTTCCGTAATAGGTGCTGCCGGTAGCCGAAACAGCGACCTTTTCGAAGGGCATCAGGTAGTCCATGATGGAGATGTCGTGCGGCGCCAGGTCCCAGATGACATTGACGTCCTGCTGGAATAGCCCCAGGTTGATGCGGGTCGAATCGTAATAAATGATGTGCCCAAGCTCGCCCTTGCGGATCAGGTCCTTGATCTTTCGGACCGCGCCGGTGTAAACGAAGGTGTGGTCGACGAGGAGCACTTTTTTTTTCTTTTTGGCCAGCTCGATAAGCTCCTTGCCCTGCTCGACCGTTTCGGTCATTGGTTTTTCCAGCCACAGGTGCCGCCCGCTCTCGAAGACCCGCTTGGCCAGCTCGAAATGGGTGGCAACCGGTGTGGCAATGGCCACGGCGTCCATGCCGGTATTGGCAAAAAAGTCGTCGATAGTATCATAGCAATCGACTTGCGGGTAGAGCTTGAGCGCGGCTTTCAGGCGATCGCTCGAGAAATCGCAGATGGCGGTGAGTTCCAGATCGTTGTTGAAGTGAAAGTTGCGCGCCAGATTGGGGCCCCAGTAGCCGAATCCGATAAGCCCTATTTTAATCATCTTTTCCTCCTTCATAAATATTTTATCACAGAGGCACTGAGAGCACTGAGGTTTGGGCTTATTCATTTGCCGGGAAACGGCGACAAATGAAATAAACTCATGCTTTGGTAGGCTATCTGCTTAATATTACAGTATATATTGAAATTACTGGAGGAATCGCTTTATGCCGTCTTTAAGCACAGAAACATTAAAGTTTATTAGCAGTCCTACCTTCATGCCCGTTAATTTGAGATAGCTCAATACCTGGGCATGATGTATCGGTGCGAGTTCATTGACGGTTTTAAGTTCAACTACAACCATGTTGTTGACGACCAGATCAAGTCGATACTGACTATCTAATTTTACGCCTTTGTATTCGATATCAATTCCTTTCTGCCGTTCGAAAGGAATTGCCCGTCTTTCCAACTCAATGCATAAACAGTCTTCGTACATTGCTTCCAGCAAACCAGGACCAATTGTCTTGTGAACCTCTATAGCGGCTCCTATGATTTTGCTGGTTAGCTGATTGATGTCCATTTATATTGTTCACCACCCGCTTCGCTCGAGGCACGGAGTCCGCAGAGGGTATTTGTTTTATGTTTACCGTTGAGAGGACAGCAAACATAAAGAAATCCGTTTCAAATTTAAGAATTTTTCCGTAGACACGGGGATTATTACAGATTCTGTTTTATTGCCTGTAGAAGGGTGTTTATTCATCTAATTTGCTTCCAAGTGCAGATTGGTTTTCTTTTGCCGGTATCTCCCGGCAAAAGAAAAGAAAAAAGTATTCTCTGTGCTCTCTGTGTCTCTGTGGTGAATTTCTATTTAAAATAGTCTTTGATGCTGGTGCAGACATATTCGATCTGCTCCTCCGTCAACTCCGGATACATGGGCAGCGAGAGGAGGTGCTCGGCGGTGCTCTCCGCGACCGGGAAATCACCTTTTTTGTGGCTCAAATGGACATAGGCTTTCTGCAGGTGGAGCGGCAGCGGGTAGTGCAAGCCGGTGGCGATACCTTTTTCTGAAAGGTATTTTTGCAGCCCTTCGCGGTCATCCGCCAGGATCACGTAAAGGTGATAGACCGATTCGGCATAATCGGCTTCGATCGGCAGCGTGATGACGGGAAGATCCTGCAGAAGCTCGGTGTACAGAGCTGCGTTTCTGCGCCGGGACTGGTTCCAGTCCTGCAACCGCATCAGCTTGATGCGGAGCACCGCGGCCTGGATGGCATCGAGACGGCCGTTATAGCCCTCGATGTCGTGAAAATATTTCTGCGCCTGCCCGTGATCCCGGATCATGCGGATCTTCTGCGCCATCTCTTCGTCCTGGGTCACGACGGCGCCGGCCTCGCCGAAGGCGCCGAGGTTCTTGCCGGGGTAGAAGCTAAAGCAGCCGGCTGTGCCCAAGGATCCTGCTTTTTTGCCTTTGTACGTGGCGCCGTGGGCCTGGCAGGCGTCTTCGATGACAACGAGGTCGAATTGGCGAGCGATTTCGAGGATCGGGTGCATGTCGGCCGGTTGGCCGTAAAGGTGGACGGGGATTACGGCCTTCGGCCGTGGCTCGTGGCCTGAGGCTTGAGGGTTAAGGCATTTCTTGAGGTATTCTTCGAGTTTTTGGGGGTCCATGTTGTGGGTTTGGGGATCGACGTCGACGAAGACCGGGCTTGCGCCAACCTGGGATATGGCTTCGGTGGTGGCGATGAATGTGTTGGGGACCGTGATGACCGCATCCCCCGGGCCGACCCCGGCCGCCATGAGGGCGAAGCGCAGGGCGTCGGTCCCGGAACCGACGCCAATGCAGTATCGGCTGTCGCAAAAGGCCGCGAATTCCTCTTCGAAACCGGATACCTGGGGCCCACCGATGAACATGCCGGCCGCCATGGCTTCAGTGACGGCGGGGACGACTTCATTTTCGATCTGCTTGTACTGGGCTTTGAGGTCTAAAAAGGGGATTATCAATATTTTCTCCGAAAATGTTTGATGTTAGACGTTGGTTGATATTTGGCGCCGGCGAAGATATTGAGTCTTTCGATGATTTTGAGCAGGTTGGTCCGGCTCAGGATCATTTCCTTGATCGTGGCGATGCGGGATTCGAGATCGCTCGTTACAATGGCCTGCACGTAATTGTCCGGCACCCGCTGGGGCTCTATTAAAATCAGCGTTTCGGCCTGAAATTTCTTGGGCAGCGCAATGGCCAGATAAATTCCCGCGAGCAGTGCCAGAAAGAGGGGTATGACCACAAACCAGCGCCGGCGCAGATCCAGGTTGACATAATAGCCGATGTCAAACTGGCTTTCCTGTTGGCCGGTTTGGTTGTCAAACAGGTTTTGAAGGTCGTCGAGTTGAAGAGGGTATCGGCTCATGTAAAATTTTCCGTGAAAAATGAAAAGGCTGGGAAGCTGGGATGCTTGGAAGCTATGAGGCTTGGAAGCTGGGAAGTTGGGAAGCCTTATGGCTGACGCTGAACAACATGGAACGATCAACAAGTAACAGACGGATGACGGATGACAGACGACGGATGACAGATGACGGATGACAGATGACTGACGACAGATGACTGATGACTGACGACGGATGACAGATGACAGATGACTGACGACAGACAACAAACAACCCACATTTTATATAGCTCCGCCTTGTGGGTTACCTGGTCGTTTTTACCATAACTTAATGTTTTTATTGTAAATTTATTCAATAAACAGCCAGTTTAGCGGGCTTATCGCGTTTCTTTGTGTCACGGCTGTTTTCTGTCGGGTGGAACGGTGCCGATCAAAAGAAGGCCTTGATCCCATCGGCCGAAATCATTCCGAGGTGTCGATCTCAATTGGCATTCGCTTTCACACGTTCGGCTGCCGTATACATTATCTCGTCATTAGGCGCTAAGCTGCAATCTTTCTTTGTATTATCGGCTGTCTCGACAATCGCTCAAATTACAATCGGATAAATAACGGAAGGGAAAAAACTCACATAAAATTCCATAGCGGCGGATGAGGAACTGACCGAAATTCTGTAGATACACTTATCGGGGAGTGTCTTAAATGAATAATGCCGGGGAGGTAAGGATCTACGAATCATCCGGCAATGTGAATTTAGACCTTCCCGATAAAATATAGACGATTATAGACGACCAAGCACCGTTGGTTCTACTTTGGCCTCCGTTCAGTCGATCCTTGATTTCTTTTCCTGCCCCCCGCTATGCTTGTCAAGATTTTCTCGAGCATTCGAGTGCTGATGGTAGCAAATTTCAGGCCAGATTTCTATTTAAATTGGAGGGATGTTAACCTTTTGAATAAATAAGATATTTAATTGTAACCCATCAGGGAGGGGTATGGGGCTATGAAATATATTACATAGAATATTAGTCAGTGTCTCTCTCGATGCCCATCTGCCGGTATTGAAAAATAAGGCGCGTCCTTCATCAACACCTGCACCACGATCACCAGCACGAAAATCACACCGAACCACAAAAACATATGGTAGGTCAGGTTCATGGTGGTTGACGGACCCTGCTTGACGAAATCCCTGTCGAAAAGGGCGATTGCACCGCTATGCTTCGAAGTTTCTTTCTTTCCCGGCACGAGAAGCGCCAGTACCGCATAGAACATGGCATAGTATGCCCGATTCACACAAGGTCTGATGAGCTTTTTATCCAGCAATGTCCTTGCCGCCTCAAGGGATTCATCAGCCTATTCGAGTCGGTAATTGACCAGGGCCTTGATATTTTCGGTCTTCATGCCCTGACCCCTTCTCGTAAAATATTGTTAACGATGCTGCTTTCGGACATGGGACCATTATCGAACTGTTCATTATCAATTAAAAGTCGTAATGACGCGCTCGTTGGTAAAACCAACTTCCCAGGCTATATCGCGTATATATCGGTATGCTTTCTGGTCGACTTCGTTTAAAACAATGAACACATCAAAATCGGAATCCCATGTTGCTTCACCTCTGGCTCGGGAGCCGAAGGCCCAGATACGCGCCTCTGAATACCGCCCTTTAACAAGTGTTTTGAACTCTCTGAAAATTCTTCGATCCTCTTGGGACATCATGTAAAATGATCCTTATTTTTTGATCACAATTTCCGCCCCGTCCAACCCGATGCCGCCGAAGACCAACCAGAACAAAGCCATTCAAACGATCGATGACCAGATCGAAACGGTAACATTTCAGCATCACGAAAGGACGAGGCCGATCGGCAAAGCCCAGAGTTTTGGCCCCAGTTGGGCTGCATGCTCACCGTTGCAGCAGAGAGAATGCCGGCCTTGCAATGCGGCGTTGCACTTAAAAAGGCTTTCAGCCCGGCAAGATCCTTTTCCTGCCACCTTGCCGCCGATTTTACCTCCAATGCAATTCATGAGCGCCCGGCCTCGATGACGAAGTCCACCTCATGGCGGCCCTGAACCATCCAGAAGTGCAACGAGGCCCTTTGCCATTTGGCACTCAGAATTGAAAGCAGATTCTGGGCGACATAGGTTTCCAAAATGGCTCCCCAAAGTGTTGAACCTGGTTAAACCGATCAGAGTCAAACACATAAGTACTTGCGGCGCACCTCTTCGTTTTCCGCCAGGTCGCGGCGCGTGCCGTGGTAGCGGATGGTGCCGTTGTCGATGACATAGCCGCGGTCGGCCAGGCGCAGGGCCACGGCCTGGTTCTGCTCGGCCAGAAGCACCGTCAGCCCGCTTTCCTTCAGCCGCAGGATCTGCTCTTCAAGCAGGGCGACGATCAGCGGCGCCAGGCCTTCGGTCGGCTCGTCGAGCAGGATAAGGTCGGGATTGGTCATCAGCGCCCGCCCGATGGTGAGCATCTGCTGCTCGCCGCCGCTCAAAAAACCCGCCCGGCGCGCATCGATGCGGCGCAGCGCCGGGAAGAAATCGTAGACCCGGTCCCTGGTCCAGGCCTCGGCGCGCTCCTGCGCCCGCGCGGCGATCTCCAGGTTTTCGCCCACCGTCAGGTCGGCAAAGACGCGCCGGTCGTCGGGGACGTAGCCGATGCCGCTGCGCGCCATCAGGTACGGCTTGCGGCCGGTGCAGGCGATGCCCTTGAACTCGATTAGGCCCCGGCGCGGCGCGACGATCCCCATGATGCTCTTCATGGTCGTGCTCTTGCCGGCCCCGTTGCGGCCCAGCAGACAGACGATCTCGCCGGCGGAAACCTCCAGGCTCACCCCGAAGAGGATGTGGCTCAAGCCGTAATAGGCGTGGATGGCCTCTACTCGGAGCATTCCTGCGCCCCCCCGAGATACGCCGCCTGCACCCGTGGATCGCTGCGCACTTGCCCCGGCGTGCTTTGAACGATGGTGTGTCCCTGCTGCATGACCATGATCTCGTGGGCAAAGGAAAACACCATGCCCATGTCGTGTTCGCAGAACAAAACGGTCAGGCCGTGATCGGCGCACAGACGCTTCAACAACGCCAGGCTGGCGCTCGTTTCCTCGGGCGACATGCCGGCCGTGGGTTCGTCGAGGATCAGCAGCCGCGGTGCATTGCCCAGGGCGATGGCGATCTCCAGCAGCTTCTGGTCGCCATGCGACAGGGCGCCGCTGATTTGATCGGCCTTGTCGGTCAGGCCGACACTCTCCAGAATCGCCTTCGTTTCCGCGACAGCCATTTTGCGGGCCGCGGCCCAGAGGTTGAAGCTCTTTTTCTGAAAAGAGAGCACGGCGATCTGAACGTTCTCGAATACGGTCAACCGGTGAAAGACATTGACGACCTGGTAGGAGCGGCTGATGCCCTTGCGACAGATCAGGTGGGGTGCAAGGCAGGTGATGTCCTCGCCTTGAAAACCGACCCGGCCGCTGTCGGGCCGCAATTGGCCGGTGATCAGATTGAAAAGAGTGGTCTTGCCGGCGCCGTTGGGGCCGATCACCGCCACGACCTGCCCCTTTTCGACCCGCAGCCGCGCGCCGCTGACGGCCTGAAAGCCGTCGAAGGATTTATGCAACTCTTTTACTTCCAGCATCAATGCTCTCCACCGGCGGTTTCCTGCGCCAGCGGCCGGCGTTGGAAGTAGCCCAGGATGCCCTGCGGCAGGAAATAGATCACCAGCATGAGGACGATCCCCAGCACCAGGGTCCAGTATTCGGTGTAAATGCCGACGAAGGTCCGCAAAACCACGATGATGGCCGCCCCGAGCAGGGGACCGAAGAAAACGTGCCAGCCGCCCAGAAGGCACATGATGATCAGTTCGAGCGACAGCGTCCAGGAGAGCAGATCCGGAAAGACGCTGCCCTCCACCGTGACGAAGAGCGCGCCGGCGATGCCCGCAAAAATGCCGGCGATGACCTGTCCGGCCAGCTGGTGCCGTCGCACGTTGACGCCGATGGCCTCCGTTCGCACCGGGTTGTCGCGGATGCCCTGAAAAATCCGGCCGAAGGGCGAGTTGACCAGTCGGTACATCAGCCACAGACAACCGATCGTCACTCCCAGCGTGACGTAGTAAATCCGGCCGGGCGATGAAATGGCTGCGGGAATACCGATGCCGTGGATCCCGTCATCGCCGCCGGTGAAAGCATACCAGCGATAGACGATCGCCCAGACGAGCGCGCCGAGCGAGAGCTGAAGCATCCCGAAGTACAATTTGGACAAGCGCAGGGTGATCAGGCCGATCACCAGGCTCGTCAGGGCCGCTACGACCGGGGCCGCCACATAGCCGAGCGCCGGCGGCAGCCCGCTTTTCATGGAAACCAGCGCGAAGCCGTAGGCCCCGACCCCGTAAAACACCGCGTGATGGAACTGGTACATGCCGCCGAAACCGAGCACGACGTTTAAACTCGTCGCCAGCAGACCGGTAATCAGAATCAGGCCGATCAGGTAGAGATAGTAGCGCGACAAAAAAGCCGGTGCCGCCAGAAAGAAGAGAATCAGGACACAGAGGATAACGGCGCGGCGCCGGCGGCGGTCGACACTCAAGGCGGACTCCTTTACCAGACCGATTTGAGAAGGCCTTTAGGGCGAATGCTCAAGACGATCACCACGGCCAGGTAGGGAAACACGATCGCGAACTGGGGAAATACCAGGATGCCGACCGCGTCGGTCAGGCCGAAGATCAAGGCCCCCAGCAGGGCGCCCCAGATGTTGCCCAGGCCGCCGATGATCACGATCAGAAAGGTTTCGATGATGATGGCGTGATCCATGCCCTGGGTGATGTTCTGGGTCGGGGCCACCAGCGCGCCGCCCAGTCCCGCCAGATAGCAGCCGATGACGAAAACGGATGCGAAAACCCAGCTGACGTTGATGCCGATGGCCCCCACCATTTCCCGGTCGACCGACGCGGCCCGCGCAATCTTGCCGATTCTGGTTTTATTGGTCAGCCACCAGAGTCCCACGGCCACCAGGGGCCCGACGGCCAGCAGGAAAAGGTTGTAGCGCGGAAAGGGAAAGGTGCCGACCACCAACGCCCCCTGCAGGAAATCCGGCGGAGAAAAACTGCGGTAGTCCGCGCCCCAGATCAGCTTGACCGCGTCGCCGAAGACGAGCGTGAAGGCGAAGGTGAACAGCAGCAGCATCAAATGATCGCGCTCGTACAGATGGCACAGCAGCCCTCTTTCGACCACAAAGCCGATCGCGGCCACGCCCAGCGGGGCCGTGATGAGCGCGATCCAGAAACCGGCGGCGCCAGGGTTGCCGACCGAGGCGATGGTGTACGTCAGAAAGGCCCCGATCATGTAGAGCGATCCGTGCGCCACGTTGGGAATGCGCAGCACCCCCAGCACGAGACTCAGCCCCGAGGCGACGATAAATAAAATGGTCGTGCGGCTGAGCCCGATCAGCACCTGCTGAAAGAGAGCGCCGGGGGTGATGTGGGCGGTCAGGTCCATGGGGTCGGTTGGGTCAGTTTAGTCAGTTGTGTCAGTTTGGTCGGTTAGGTCAGTTGAAGGATTGTGGTCGATCTTGACAATTGAGCTGACTGACTCAACAGTCTTAACTGTCGGTTCAAGTTTGTCAGTTTG
Organism: uncultured delta proteobacterium; assembly: GCA_963779885.1. GTDB lineage: Bacteria > Desulfobacterota > Desulfobacteria > Desulfobacterales > SG8-13 > JARFQH01. The sequence continues at coordinate 20,764 of CAWAAN010000015.1, forward strand.
GTCAGTTGGCCAGTTCGGTTAGCCAGCTTTCTTGGTTACTCCAAATGGTCAGTAGGAGTGGTTGTATCGGTTTATCAGTGCAGTCGGCCTGGTTGTTCATATCTGCCCCATCCTTCAACTGACCAAACCGACTCAACCGACCAACTGACCAAACCGACTTCTACTTCTCCCCGCGCGCTTTCTTGATCTCTTCGACCGTCGGCATGACGTCGGTGCCGGGGATGGTGACGATCTTGTCGGCAATCAGAAAATCGTACTGCGGCACTTTTTTCGTCACGCCCATGAACATGGGAAACATGACCTGGTGATCGGCGGCGCGGATCGTCAGCGGGCCGACCGGGCTCTCGATGGTCATGCCTTCCAGGGCGTCGATCAATTTTTCGGTGTCGACCTTGCCGGCCTTTTCATAGCCCTTGGCGATAAAGTTGGCCGTGATGTACCCGTAGAGCGCACCGACCTTGGGCTCGCGGTCGTAGGCCTTTTTGAAATCGGCCACAAAGGCCTTGTTGGCCTCGGTTTCCGGGTAGTAGAAAAAATAATTCGACGTGCCGAGGACCCCCTCGGGCGCATCGGCTCCCAACGGAATCAAGGTCGAGAGTTCGGTGGCGGTGTGCATGTAAAACGGCACGCGCTGGTTGAAGCCGGTCGATTTGGCGGCCTTTAGAAACGGCACGCAGTCGCGGCCACCGGTGGCGATGATAACCGCATCGGGCTTGGCCGACAGGATCGCGGTGATGTAGGGCGTGAAATCCGGTTCGCCGACCTTCCACCAGGATTGCCCCAGGAGTTTGACATCCGGTTTGAGTTGGGTCAAATTGTTCCACACCCCATCGGCCAGAGCATGGCCGTATTCATAATCATCGCCGGCGATCCAGTAGTTCGTGTACGGCATTTTGGCCAATCCCTGGGCGGCGGCCTTGCCGGCCATGGCGGTGTTTTCGTTCATCCCGAAGACGTAGCGGTGGCCGTCGGCACCCGTTATTTTGTCGCTCTTCGAAAAAGTGGCAAAAAACGGCAGTTTTTCCTTCTGGCACAAATCCGAAATCGCCAGGGCCAGGGCACTGTTGATGGTGCCCATCAGGATGTCGACATTTTCGCGCAGGATCAGCTCCTTGGCGGCCGCCAGGCCCAGATCGACCTTGAACTTGCTGTCGCGGGTCACAAACTCGATCTTACGGCCGTTGACGCCGCCCGCGGCGTTGATCTTGTCGACCGCCAGTTTGAAGGCGTCACGCACGTCATTGGTGTAGGTGCTGGCCGGCCCGGTGTAGCAGTCCACGATGCCGACCTTGATCGCTTTTTCGGCCCGGGCCGGCCCGCTGCCCCCCAGAACCAGCATGAACACCGTCACCACGATTGCCATTGCATAAAATCGCTTCATCATGTCCCCCCTCCTCTTTAATAGTTTACAATGAATTGCGGTCGGCGACGGCGCTGAACCACTTTGCCCCACCTGCAAAGGAACTATTTTACCTGGATTCTTATATGGCCGTGGCGGGTCTGTCAATACGGGTGAACCCGTCGAGCCGATTATGCCAGTTGAAAAATGATAACAACTCGACGGGCTCGATAATGCCGCGGGGGAGTCAATGGACCCGACCGGCCCGAGACTCTCCGGCCCGTGAAAATTCAGCTGTAGTGAACAGGCTGCCCTGTGGTATTGATTGCGGATGAAAAAACCCTCACCCAGACTCGTCGGCGAACTGGCGGTACTGGCATCGGCCTTCTGTTTCTATTTTTCGACGGTGGTGGTCAGGTGGTCCCGGGCCGACCTGACGATCGATCCGGCCTACTTCGCGTTTTTCAGGTTTGTGACCGGCTTTATCGTGGTCGGCATCATAATGGCCATCCGCCGCCAGCCGCTGCGTCCCCGCCGCTACCATCTGCTGGTGGGCCGGGCCGTAGCCAACAGCGTGGCGGTATACTGTTTTTACATGGCGGTCAAGGTCACCTCGGTGGCCGAGGCCAACATCCTCAACATGACCTACCCGGTCTTCGTCGCGCTTCTGTCCTGGGGAGTGCTCCGTCAGCGGCGCGAGCTGGCGGACATGGCCCTCGTGGCGGGAGCCTTCGCCGGCATCTGGCTCATTCTGGCGCCGGCCGACATCGACGTCAAAATGGCGAATCTCTGGGGCTTGGCCTCGGGCGTGTCGGCCTCCGTCGCCATCATTTACCTGAGTGTCAGTCGTCGTTACCACGAGGCCAACACGGTGCTTTTTTTCATGTTCGGCCTGGGATCGCTCCTGATGGCGGCCTTTTTTCACCAACACTTCTTCTGGCCGGATGCGACCAGCCTCTATTACCTGGTTTTGTGTGCCGCCGCCGGTATCGCCGGACAGTTTTTGATCACCATCGGGTTTCGTTATATCACGGCGGTTGAGGGCAGCATCATCTCATCGATGCGAATATTGCTGGCGGCGCTGCTCGGTCCCGTCATGACGGGCGAAGGGCCTCTGAGCGCCACCGGATGGATCGGTGCCGTGCTTCTTTTCGGCGTCAATGCCGCCCTGGCGGTGCGGGGTGCGCGTTCCAAATAATTCCCGTCCAGACACGGAAAGGAGCTGATTATCGTCCGGTTGCCAATCCGCATGGTTGTGATTATACTGACGACGTTATGATGCTTCACGACGAAAAAATGCCCGATCCCAAAGAAATCGAAAAGGAAATCGGCGAGTTTCTTTCCAAGAGATTCAAAGACACGGTTAAGATCATCTCGCCGGTCATGCTGCGCCAACCCCAGGCGGCGGAAACACCGGAATCCTCCCCCGCGGCCACCCGAAAGATCGATTTCAATCTGTTGCCCGAAAATTTGATCGCCTATCTGGACCAGTACATCGTCAAGCAGGACCGGGCCAAGGCCATTTTGGCCACGAAGATCTGCACCCACTTCAACCGCATCAAACACGCCCAGAGCCGGCCGGTCGACGCGAAGGACGTGATGATCGGCAGCATCAAGAACAACGTGTTGATGCTCGGCCCGACCGGCGTCGGCAAAACCTATATCATCAAGCTGATCGCCGAAAAAATCGGTGTGCCGTTCGTCAAGGGCGATGCCACCAAATTCAGTGAAACCGGTTATGTCGGCGGCGACGTCGAGGACCTCGTGCGCGACCTGGTGCGCGAAGCCGATGACGATATCGCGTTGGCCGAGTGCGGCATCATCTACATCGATGAAATCGACAAGATCGCCGGCAACCGCGAGCACATCGGCGCCGACGTCTCGCGCACCGGCGTGCAGCGCGGCCTGCTCAAGCCGATGGAGGAAACCGACGTCGATCTGAAGGTCGCCCACGACCCGGTGGCGATGATCCAGGAAATCGAACGCTACCGCAAAACCGGCCGGCAGCAAAAACGGGTCATCAACACCAAGAACATCCTTTTCATCATGAGCGGGGCCTTCGGCGACCTGCCGGCCATCATCGGCAAGCGCCTCACCGCAAAGGGCATCGGTTTCGGCGCCCCGCTGAAAAATGCCGCCGAGGACCTGGACATCCTGCGGCATGTCAGGTCCGAAGACCTGATCGCCTACGGGTTCGAGTCGGAATTTGTGGGCCGTCTGCCGGTTAGGGCCGTTTTCGAGAATTTGACCGAGGCCGATCTGTTCGAGATCCTCCACAACCCGAACAATCCGATCATGCTCGGCAAGAAACTCGATTTTGCCGCCTACGGCATCGACATCAAGTTCGATGAAGAGACCTTGACGCTGCTGGCCAAAACCGCCTATGAAGAAAACACGGGCGCCCGGGGGTTGGTCAGTGCCGTGGAGGGCGCCCTGCTGCCCTTCGAACGCAAACTGCCCTCGACCGCCATCCGGCAATTTCCGGTCACCGCCCGCGTCATCCGCCAGCCCGACGAAGCGCTGGCCACCATGACCACGGCGGCCGGCAATGAAAAAGACCGGCACGATACCTTCGAAGAGTTGAGTCGCCGCGAGCGGGCCTTCATCAAGGACTACCTGCGGTCGAACACGGGCCGGCCGGCGGAAAATTACAGCCTGACCATGACCGCCGCGCGCATCGACCTCGTGGCGAACTGCTATTCGCGTCACATCGTGGACGTGGGAACGGCGATCCGCCAGATCCGCTCCTACTACGACGAGGTCAAGAAAATCGAACTCTACTTCTTCAAGAACCACGATATCAACATGGTGCTGGAGGAGGATGCCATCGATTTTATCATTGAAAAGTTCGTGGCATCTGATATGCACTTGGATGATATCTATAAAAAACTCGATGCCGACTTCGAACACGGATTGAAGCTGGTACGTGAAAAAACCGGCAAAAACAGGTTTTTCATCAACCGCGAAGCGCTGCTGAATCCGGAAACCTATATCCGCAATAGTCTCGCCCCGCAGTTGTCCCCATAGTTGCTTAAACAACATAGCAACAGATGACTAATTTGTGTCTGACCGAAAACTCCCCTCCCCTGGCGGGAGGGGCTGGGGGAGGGAAATGTAACAGCTTGATATCGGATACCCCCACCCCGGCCCTCCCCCGTAAAGGGAGATGGAGAAAAAGGTTTCCGTTCAGCCACTAATTTGCCTTAATTTGCGGAAAATTGCACCGCAATGGCTATCAGGAACGAAATACCCATGATCGGCATATCAAAACTCTACTGCGGGACCGTCGAGCCTTCGGATGCCCTGCGCTACGGGCGCCACTCCGCGCGCCTGCCCTCCCACTTGCTGCAGTTTTCGGCCGACAAGCAGCCGGTGGTGGTCTGGAACGTGACCCGGCGCTGCAATCTGAAATGCGTGCACTGCTATGCGCAGGCCGAGGACCGGTCGTTTGCCAACGAACTTTCCACCGCCCAGGGCCGCGAGCTGATCGACGATCTGGCCGGCTTCGGCGTGCCGGTGCTGCTGTTTTCCGGCGGCGAACCGCTGGTCCGCAAGGACCTGCCCGAGCTGGCCGGCTACGCCGTGCAAAAAGGGATGCGGGCGGTCATTTCCACCAACGGCACCCTGATTACCGCCTCGGTGGCGCAGACGCTCAAGGAAATCGGCCTCTCCTACGTGGGGATCAGCCTGGACGGCATGCAGGCCATCAACGACCGCTTCCGCGGCGTCGCCGGCGCTTACGCCGCGGCGCTGGACGGCATCCGCCACAGCCAGGCCGCCGGGATCAAGGTCGGGCTGCGGTTTACGGTCAACAGGTTCAATGTCGATGAGATCCCGGCCATTTTCGACCTGTTGGAAGAGATGGACATCCCGCGCGTGTGTTTCTACCACCTGGTTTATGCCGGCCGCGGATCGAAACTGGTGGCCGACGACCTGAGCCACGCCGAGACCCGCCGGGCGGTCGATCTGATCATCGACCGCACCCGCTTGCTGCACGAGAAAGGAAAGCCGAAGGAGGTCCTGACGGTGGACAATCACGCCGACGGCCCTTACTTGTACCTGCGCCTTTTAAAAGAGGACCCCGCCCGGGCGGCCGAGGTGTTAGAGCTGCTCGAGATGAACGAGGGCAACAGCTCGGGCCGCGGCATCGGCTGCGTGAGCTGGGACGGCGAGGTGTATGCCGACCAGTTCTGGCGCCACCACAGCTTCGGCAACGTCACCCGCCGGCCGTTTTCCGAGATCTGGACCGACACCTCCGAACCGCTGATGAGACGCCTGAAAGAGAAGAAAAACCATGTCACGGGCCGCTGCGCCGGCTGCCGCTGGCTGGACGTCTGCGGCGGAAATTTCAGGGTGCGGGCCGAGGCGGTCAGCGGCGATGTGTGGGCCCCTGACCCCGCCTGTTATCTGACCGATGAGGAAATCAGCGATGCGGCCGCGGCCGGCGGCCCGCGCTGCGAGAGGGTAAAATAAGTTTGTCAGTTAAGTCAGTTAGGTCAGTTCAAGGATTGTGGTCGATCTTGAGCTGACGACTCAACTGACTCAACCGACTTAACCGACCCAACTGACTCAACTGACTGGATGTTCCCCCCATGCTCTTCCCCGACTACCGGCCGCGGCGCCTGCGGCAAAACGATGCGTTCCGGCGCATGATCCGCGAGACCCGGCTGGCGACCGACGATCTTATCCTGCCGCTTTTCGCGGTGAGCGGCAAGGACGTCAAAAGCCCGATTCCCTCGATGCCGGATCAGTATCACCTGTCGATCGACCGGTTGGTGAAAACGGCCCGGCAGGCCGCCGAACTCGGAATCCCGGCCATTCTGCTGTTCGGGGTGCCCGAAAAGAAGGACGAGCTGGCCACCGGCGCCTACGCCCGCGACGGCATCGTGCAGCGGGCCGTCAAGGCGGTCAAGGAGGCCCTGCCGGAGTTGGCGGTCATTACCGACGTGTGCCTGTGCCAGTACACCAGCCACGGCCATTGCGGGATCGTCGAAGGCCGGCAGGTCGCCAACGACGCCACGCTCGACCTGCTGGCGCGCACCGCCCTGTCGCATGCCGAAGCCGGGGCCGACATGGTGGCCCCCTCGGACATGATGGACGGCCGCGTGGCGGAAATCCGCGAGGCGCTGGACGAGAACAGCTACAGCCATGTCCCCATCATGTCCTATGCCGCCAAATACTGCTCGGCCTACTACGGTCCCTTTCGGGAGGCCGCCGATTCGGCGCCCAAGTTCGGCGACCGCCGGACGTACCAGATGGACCCGGCCAACGCGATCGAGGCCATCCGCGAGGTCACCATGGACGTGGAGGAAGGCGCCGACATCATCATGGTCAAGCCGGCCCTGGCCTACCTCGACATCATCTGCCGCGTGCGCGAGGAAATCGACCTGCCGGTGGCCGCCTACAACGTCAGCGGCGAGTACGCCATGATCAAGGCCGCCGCGCAAATGGGCTGGCTGGACGGCCGCCGGGTGATGATGGAAACCCTGACCGCCATCAAACGCGCCGGCGCGGACATGATCCTGACCTACTTCGCCCTGGAGGCGGCCGAAGAACTGAGAAAGGTTTAGTCCGTTTAGCCAGTTAGGTCGGAATGGTCAGTTGAGTCGGTTGGAACGTTTGGAGCGTTTGGGAGCATTTGAACGTTTAGAGCGCTTAGATCGTTTGGAACGATGACTGTGAGCGGGGTGACTGAACTGATGTCTGGCCTTACTGAAGCTAAAAAGTCACCTCTTGGATCGTAGGTTGGGGTGAGTGAAACGAACCCCAACAAAAATAAGGAGTTTTTCGCCGATGTTGGGTTTCGCTGCGCTCACCCCAACCTACGATTCACAGCCTATCTGAACCCGTAAATCTGGACTGATCAGTTCATATCGAATCGAGTATATACTTCAACTGACAAACTGACCTAACGGACTCAACCGACCTAACTGACTTAACGGACCCAACCGACTCAACCGACTGAACTGACCAAACTGACCTAACTGACCTAACCGACCTAACCGACCAACTGCATAACCGACTCAACTGACCAAACTGACCTAACGGAACCCCATGCATCCGCACTCCCCCGAAATTCTACCGGCAGCCCACCCGCCGGAATCCTCTGCCCCGACCCTGCGGCTGGTGGCCTGGGAAACCACGCGCAACTGCAACCTGAACTGCGTGCACTGCCGCGCGGCCGCCACCCGCGGGCCTTACAGCGGCGAGCTGGAAACGCCGGCCGCCCTGCAGCTGCTGGACCAGATCGCTGCGGTCGGCCGGCCGATCGTTATTCTGACCGGCGGCGAGCCCCTGCTGCGCCCGGACATCTTCACTATCGCCCGTCACGGCACCGACCTCGGGCTGCGCATGGTCATGGCGCCCAACGGCACCCTGATCACCGCCGAGACCGCCCGCCGGATGGTCGCCTCCGGCATCAAGCGCATCAGCATCAGCCTGGATGGCGCCAGCCGCGAAAAACACGACCGCTTCCGGGGCGTCGAGGGCGCCTACGACAGCGCGCTGCGCGGCATCGAGATGGCCAAACAGGCCGGGCTCGAGTTCCAGATCAACACCACCATAACGCGCGCGAACCTGGCCGAGATTCCCCGCATCCAGCAGTTGGCGGTGGAACTCGGCGCCGTCGCCCACCACATTTTCCTGCTGGTGCCCACCGGGCGCGGCAAGTACATCGTCGATCAGGAGATCACGGCCGAGCAATACGAACAGACCCTCAACTGGTTTTACGATCAGCAGGACAAAACCCCGCTGCAGCTCAAGGCGACCTGCGCGCCGCACTACTACCGGATTTTGCGCCAGCGGGCGCGGGCCGAGGGCAAGACCGTGACGACCAAAACCCACGGCCTGGACGCGATGACGCGCGGCTGTCTGGGCGGCATCGGGTTCTGCTTTATCTCACACCGCGGAATCGTCCAGCCCTGCGGGTTCCTGAATGTCGCGGCCGGCGACGTCACGCGCACCTCTTTTGCCGATATCTGGAACCGTTCGGAAACCTTTTTGTCCCTGCGGCGCTATGACGAGCTGAAAGGCAAGTGCGGCATCTGCGAGTACAAGAAATTTTGCGGCGGCTGCCGGGCGCGGGCCTTCGAGGCCACCGGGGACATGCTGGCCGAGGAACCGCTGTGCAGTTACCAGCCCAGGCGGCGCTGACGGGAGCTTCCTGCTCTAGGCTTTAAGATAAAGGTTTTCGCTGCTGGTATCGGTCGTTGGCGTATTAGAGACTAAGAGGTTCAAGGGTTCAAGGTTCAAGGTTTAAGGTTCAAGGGTTCAAGACTAGATAATGCTGAACACCGGGACTTCATCCACCATTACTTGGATTGATCATCTTGATAACAACTGGATACAACGGTTTTAATAACTACATAAAGCCAATGTATTCATGTTGGCGCTTTTTCAAGGGCTTTCAGCCCAGAACGGTGCGCCCGGAACCGCTCGACCCCGACTACAGCCGCCTTCCTCGTTGCCAAAACCTTTATCTTGAAGCCTATGTCCATCTGAAGGAAATAAAGAGATGAGAATCAGGGATTTGATGATTCCGGCATCAAAAAATCCCTCGAAGAAAGCGGTTTCACCGTCACCGACGCCAGTGATTGACCGCCCGCCGGACGGTCGCGATCAATCGTCGACGGCCGCGATGGCGTTGAGCTTCATCGTGATCGGCCGGTCCTCTTCGATTTGCCCCGAAAAGCGGATGGGCCCCGGCCGGCGGTAATCGTCGTCGCCGGGCGTGGCGGCCAGCCAGTGTTCCCGCAGACTCTTCACCACCTTGAAGGCGTTCGAGGAGAGGTCAACGACACTTTTTTCAATCACCAGCGCCAGCCGGCCCTGACGTTCCTCCAGGTGCATCAGGTGTGCGATCGGGATGCCGATCGGTTCCCAGCGGCTGAAGTCGTGCTCCAGGTTCTTGATGGCCGCCATCTGTCCGGTCGCCCCGTTGGCAATCAGGCTGAAAACGGTCAGGCCCAGATTATAGGTGTAATTGCAGTCGAATCGGGTGGGGTCGCTGCCGCGGCCGTCGTAGCCGTAAAAATGGGTCTGGGTCTTGAAGTCCGGGACCGATTTGCGGAAGATCTTTTCAACTGCGGGCGGCAGCGTCCCGTCCACTGTCAGCGCGTTGGCGCGCGCCAGGGACTGCTCCAGCGTCTTGAGGGAAATAATCGCGGATTTTCGCAACAAAAAAGCCCCGTCGCTGTAATTCTCGAACAGCAACGGACCGTAAACGTCCGGATCGAGACCACCCTTTTTCAGGGTCTTCTGAAAGTATTCGCGCTTGATCCCGCGCCGGTAGACGCCTTCTTCCTTTAAAATGTCCAGATAGTCCTTTACCAGCCCCATGACGACCTTGTCGGTCTCGACCTGCGAGAACTGAAAATTGCCGTGGGCATCCCTTTCGATCAGCAGGCCGTCCCTGAAAAATTCGGGAATGTCGTTGAACAGATCGTCGTCGCGGGTGTTCCAGACGGTAAAGGAGCTGTCTTCGCGCGAGCGCTTGGCCAGCCGGCGCAGATATTCCAGCTTGTCCTCGTGCAGCGGAAAATCGGCGTGAAAACTGTTGTCGTGGGTCGCGTTGTACTCGGCGATGATGGTGTTGAGCTTGATGATGAACACCTGGATTTCGTTGATAAACTCCAGCACGCCCTCCGGAATGACGATGATGCCGTAACTTTTTCCGACCGCCGCCCGGCGCACGATCGCATGGCAGATGACCCGCGACAGGTGCCGCAGGGTCATCCCGTAACCCGTGTAGTCGATCGTGTTCCTGGCGGCGGCCTTGTCGATGCGGCCCTGGTCGACGAAATCGGCGAGGTCCTCGCCGATCAGGGTGATGTTGGCGTGGGTCTGCAAGGCGACCTCGAGCGCCAGGTGGCTGGCGACGCGCCCCATGACCTTGCAGATGTGCCAGTACTTGACATCCGAGCTGCAATCGTTGGACAGGCTGCTGACGGCACTCGCAAAGGCCCGGGCGGCCGAGTGGAACCCGAACGATATGGCGCACAGTACATGGCCGTCCGCATCCCGGACCTGAATGTCCCCGTCGATGGTTTTGGGCACCCCGATCACCTGGACGTCGTCTTTGAGAAGTTCCTGGGCGAGAAAGGCGGCATTGGTGTTGGAATCGTCTCCGCCGACGATCACCAGCGCATCCAGCGCCAGGGCCTTGCAGGTTTCGCGGGACAGGGCCATTTTCCGGGCGGTGTCGATTTTCGATCGACCGGTTTTGATCATGGTGAATCCGCCCAGGTTGCGGTAGGCATCGACAAGCTCAGCGGTCAACTCGACGGCTTCATTTTCGATGATGCCGTCGGGGCCGAGAACGAAGCCGTATATTTTGGTCTCCGCATTCGCCTTTTTGGCCGCGTCCCACAGCCCGGCGATCACGTTGTGCCCCCCCGGCGCCGGGCCGCCCGAAAACACGATCCCGATATTTCGCCGCCGGCAAAAAGTCTGGGTAAAGGCGTCATCGGCCTCATCGAGCCCCACGATGGCCTGCACGGCGTTGTCGATGATGTCCGGCAGTTGCCGGCGGGCCTCCTTGTTGATTTCGAACCGGTACCGGTCGTCGGTCTTCAAGGCCGTCAACGGGTGGTTGAAGACATCACATACCGCCGGCTGGCTGCGCCGCCTTTCCACCAGTTCGCGCGAGACCGAACCGGTGACTTCCCGGACTTCCGGTATCCTCAGCAATTTTTCGGCAGTGATCACTTTGGTACCGGGCATGACCGTCCCTCCTTTTAAATGGTTGGCTGATTATGGGCCATCGACACGAATGTCATCCATAGCCGCCAGCAGGCCGGATTGTCAAGATCTTACGCGGCCCGGCCATCTTATCCGGCTTATCCGGCGGCGACGAATCGCAACCGCCCGGAGCGGTTTTTTCTTGCGCCCTCTCCGCCGCGCCACCGCAACGTTTGCCGGTAAACAATGCTTTACATTTCCGGCTTTTATGATATAGACCAAAAGAAAAGCTGAGGCACACCTTCAGCCACGGTGCCATAAAAATGCGGTTGAGTCGGTTGTGTCAGTTAAGTCAGTCAGTTAATCGACAAAATCGACCACAATCCTTCAACTGACCTAACTGACCTAACTGACCAAACTGACCAAACCAATGGTTGAGTCGGTTGTGTCGGTTAAGGACACGTTAAACGATCGGCGGTTCCATGACGACCCCCACGAAGAAAAGACCCGAACCCGTCGAAGTCATCTGCCCAAAATGCAGATACACAGAAATCGTCGACATCCAGAACGAAGAGGTCCCCCGCTGCCCTCAATGCAACACCCGCATGGTTTTCCGGGAATTGCTCAAGGAAGGAAAATCTTATTGACCGGGTGCCGGGTGCCGGATTCACCGTGCCGGAACGACGAATGATAGTGATTCGAGGGTTCAGGTGCCGTGACGAGCAGCAGGTGACACGGTAAAGACAATTTTAGGTGTGAATAGACGTTACCGTCCGGCGATCACCCCATGACATCTGATGACAACACCCGTAAAAAAAGGAGGTTAAGAATGAAAAGAGGCTTATGGACGGGCTTGGCCACGCTGCTGGTACTGGCGCTTATTTCCGCGACCGGCGCCTTCGCCGAAGACATCGATCTGGCCCGCAAATCGACCCTGAACGACATCGTCGAGCGCGGGGAACTGCGCGTGGGTTTCGAAGCGGGCTACCTGCCCTTCGAAATGGCCGACAAGCAGGGCAATTTCATCGGATTCGACATCGATATCGCCAAGGAAATGGCCAAGGCCATGGGCGTCAAGTTCGTCCCGGTCAACACGGCCTGGGACGGCATCATCCCGGCCCTGGTCACCAAGAAATTCGACATCCTGATCAGCGGCATGACCATTACCCAGGAACGCAACCTGAAGATCAATTTCGCGGACCCCTACATCGTCGTCGGCCAGACCATTTTGCTCAACAAGAAGTGGGCAGACCAGGTCAAGTCATACAAGGACCTCAACGACCCCAAGTTCACGGTCTGCTCCAAGCTGGGGACCACCGGCGAGCAGGCGGTCAAGCGCCTGATCCCCAAGGCCAATTACAAGTCCTTCGAGGTGGAGTCCGAGGCCGCGCTCGAAGTGCTGACCGGCAAGGCCGATGCCACGATTTACGACCTGCCCTTCTGCGCGACCTTCATGGCCCAGCAGGGACAGGGCAAGCTGATCTTTCTGGACGAACCGTTTACCTATGAGCCGCTGGCCTGGGCCATACGCAAGGGTGATCCCGACTTTATGAACTGGCTGAACAACTTCCTGCGGCAGATGAAGAACGACGGCCGTTACGATCAGATCTACAACAAATGGATCAAGAGCACCGACTGGATCAAGCAAATAAAGTAATCCACCGACCCGGCCTTGTTCACCCCAAGGGTGCCAAAGCCGGAGGGCTTCAGAGTCACGGGTGAAGCGGTAAATTACCACCGCAATCCCTTGATAACGCTGGATCTGAAGCCCTCCGGCTCAGTGGTTTGCAGCGCATCGGACTGCGCAACCCTGTGACGGATGACGAAAAAGAAAGTCAGCGATGGGAAGAGAAGCAAAAGTTCGGCGCGCCATGCCGAAAAAAACGTACTTTTTCTGGGTCGGGGTCTTTTGTGCCGTCATTTTATCCATCATCTTCCTGATTTACTTCGCCACCATGCGGATCGATTACGTCTGGGCCTGGCACAAGATCCCCTCGGCCTTCCTGTATCACCGGCAGGTGGAGATCAGGGCCGACATCCAGGGCACCGTCGCCGGCATCACACCCATAAACGATCAATCCCGCATCGTGGTAAAAGGCGATGGCGAGGAAAAGACCTTCACCGTTCCGACCCGTGATCTGCGCGTGGCGGTCCACGACTTCGTCTATCCCGGCGACACGCTGGCCAGCTACGGCCAGTGGCAGGCCGGGATCATGCTGCAGGGGCTCTGGCTCACGCTCAAGGTCAGTCTGTTCGCGATCATCTTCGGTATTATCATCGGCATCATCGGCGGCCTTTCGCGGATATCGGACAACCCGGCCGTCAAGTGGCTGGCGATCACCTATGTCGAGCTGATCCGCGGGTCCCCGCTTCTGGTGCAGATCTTCATCTGGTATTTCGTCGTGGGCACCATGGTCAACCAGACGCTGATGGCCTACGGCATTCACGAAATTCCGGGGCTCTGGTACGGCGTGGCCGCCCTGGCCTGTTTCACCGGCGCTTATGTGACCGAAATCGTGCGGGCCGGCATCCAATCGATCGGCCGCGGCCAGATGGAGGCGGCCCGTTCACTGGGGATGAGTTACGCCCAGTCCATGCGCCACATCATCATGCCCCAGGCCATGCGGCGGATCCTGCCCCCGCTGGCCGGCCAGTTCATCAGCCTGATCAAGGATTCGTCGCTGCTGGGCATCATCGCGGTGCGGGAACTGACCAAGGCCACGCGGGAGGTCATCACGACCCAGCTCAACCCCTTCGAGATGTTCTTCGTCTGTGCGGCCCTGTATCTGGTAATGACCTTCGCGCTGTCCATGTTCGTGCAGTACCTGGAGAGGAGGACCATGACGACGTGATCGAAGCCCGCAACGTTTACAAGACTTTTTTTGTCCCGCACGAGGTCGCGGCCCTGGTCGACGTCTCGACCCGCATCGCGGCCGGCGAGGTGGTGGTCGTGATCGGCCCGTCGGGATCCGGCAAGAGCACCTTTCTCCGGTGCCTCAACCACCTGGAGACCGCCACCAGCGGGCACATCATCATCGACGGCATCGACATCCTCGATCCCAAGACCGATATCAACAAGGTGCGGGCGGAGGTCGGGATGGTCTTTCAGTCCTTCAACCTTTTTCCCCACAAAACGGTGGTGGAAAACGTCACCCTGGCCCAGCGCGTGGTGCGCAAGCGCTCTAAAAAGGAAGCCGCCGACACGGCCATGGCCCTTCTGGTAAAGGTCGGCATTCAGGAAAAAGCCACCGTCTATCCGGACCAGCTCTCCGGCGGTCAGCAGCAGCGCGTGGCCATCGCCCGCGCCCTGGCCATGAACCCCAAGGTGATGCTGTTCGACGAACCGACCTCGGCCCTGGACCCGGAGATGATCGGCGAGGTCCTGGATGTGATGAAGACCCTGGCCAAGGAAGGCATGACCATGGTGTGCGTCACCCACGAGATGGGGTTTGCCAGGGAGGTCGCGGAACGCGTGATCTTCATGGACGCGGGCCGCATCGTCGAGGTCGGCACGCCCGAACATTTTTTCAAAAATCCCACCCACGACCGGACGAAGCTGTTTCTGAGCCAGATACTGTAGGAAGTTTAGTCGGTTGAGTCAGTTGAGTCGGTTGAGTCAGTTGAGCTGGTTTGGCCGGTTCAGCCCGTTGGAGCGTTGGGATCGTTGTGAACGTTTGGAACGTTTGGAACGTTGAGAGCGTTGAGGAGCGTTTGGAGCGTTTGGAACGTGGAGGCCGTCACAGCGGGATGACTGAACTGACCTCTGGCCTGACTGAAACGGAATTTTGGTATATATTTTCCCAAAATATGATCAGTCCATCGGGTTTAAAGAAATCCATGCCGATGTTGGGTTTCGCTGCGCTCAACCCAACCTACGATTCATAGCCTCTGAACCTGTAACCCAGGAATCATTCAGGTCTGATTTCGTGCTGAATCGCTTTTATCCTTCAACTGACCCAACGGACTCAACTGACTTAACCGACCAAACCGGCTCAACGGGCCAACGGTCCCATAGCCCCCCACATATTGTATTTTAAGCGGCTAAATCACCCCTTCCATTGTGCTTTTCCCTTTACATCACCCCCCTGTCCTGCTATGGTTGCTCTGATGGACTCAATGGCGTTCCCCCAGCGTGCGGTCTCCAAGGAATTAGGCGCTCATGAAGCTTAAAAGGATTGAAATTACAGGATTTAAATCTTTTTGCGATAAAGCCGACATCCAGTTCCCGCAGGGCGTGTCGGCCATTGTCGGCCCCAACGGCTGCGGCAAGAGCAACATCGTCGACGCGCTGCGGTGGGTTATGGGCGAGCAGAGCGTCAAACAGTTGCGCGGCAAGGCGATGGAGGATGTCATCTTCGCCGGATCGACCGGAAAACCGCCGCTCAACATGGCCGAGGTGACGCTGACCCTGGCCAACGACAACGGCTCCGCGCCCGAGGAACTGAAAGACTTCACCGAGATCATGCTCACGCGGCGTCTCTTCCGCTCGGGTGAAAGCGCCTACCTCATGAACAAGCAACCCTGCCGGCTCAAAGACATCCACAATGTCTTTCTCGGCAGCGGACTGGGCACCAAGTCCTACGCCATCATCCAGCAGGGCAACATCGGCGCCATCATCGATGCCGGCCCGGAAGAGCGGCGCTACTTCATCGAAGAGGCCGCCGGCACCACGCGCTACAAAAACCGCAAGACCGAGGCGCTGCGCAAGGTCGAGGCGACCCGCCAGAACCTGTTGCGCGTCTCGGACATCGTCAGCGAAATCCATCGGCAGATGGGCGGCCTGAAACGCCAGGCCCGCAAGGCCGAGCACTATAAGCAGTACCAACGGCGCGCCGATGCGCTCGATATCCGCCTGGCGCTATTGAATTTCGAGCGGATGAGCCGCCGCTACGACGAAACCGACCGTCTGCTCCGGGAATTCAAGGACGCCGACCTCGGCAACACCTCCCGGCTCAAGAAACTCGACGCCGCGATCGAGGAGATCAAATTACAGCGCTCCCAGAAAAACCAGGAAATTTCGGATCAGAAAGCGCGCAAATTCGAACTGCAGCGAAAAGTCGACCGCACGGAAAGCGATCTCGGCCATCAGCGCCAGGAAATCGACCGCCTGGCGGGCGAGGCCAAAGACCTCGAGTCCGCCAGCGCGGACCTGGCGGACAAGAACCAAAAAATCGATGTTGAAATCGCAGAGGCCCAGGAGGATATCACCCGCCTGCGCGCGGAAACCGACGAGGCGCGCCAGGGCCTCCACCGCGAGCAGGCGGCCGCCGCCGACATCAAAGCCCGCATCGACGGCATGAATTCGGCGCTCGAAGCCGGCAAGGCCGCCCTGATGGAGCGCCTGACCGAAGAGGCGCGCTATCGCAATATTTTTCAGAATGCCGCCAACAACAAGGAGAACCTGCAGCGCCGGCTGAAGCGCGCCGGGGAGGAAGCCGCCCTCGCCCGCCAGAGGGTCGCCCAGGGGCGCAGCGCGGCAGAAAAAGGCCAGGCCGGCCTGGAGGAACTGACGCAGCAGGCCGCCGCCCTGAAAGAGGATTTGGAGCGGGTCCGGCGGTTGAACGACGACAAAAGGGAGGTCCTGGCCCGGCAGGTCAAACAGGTCCAGACCCTCGAGTTGGAACGCACTACCGCGCGCTCGACATTTTCGACCCTGAAGAAAATGGAGGAAAATTTCGAGTGGTACCGCGATGGCGTCAAGGCGATCATGCGGGCCCCCGAATTCGGTGGCGGCCAGGGCCGCGCCGCTGACGGCGAAGCGTTGGCCAGGGCCGCCGGAAACAAGGAAATCGTCGGCCTGCTGGCGGATATTCTCGAACCGACACCCGAATACCAGGCGGCGGTCGAGGCCGTTTTGGGGGAAGCGCTGCAGTATGTTCTGATCGACGCCCCCGAAACCGGGCTGCGCGCCATCGGGTATCTTCAGTCCCACGGCGCCGGCCGCAGTGGCTTCATTCCGGTCGCCGCCCTGGGCCAAACCGAGGAGGATCGCCGCCCGCTGCCCGAAGAGTCGAACCGGTTGATCGAACACGTGGCGGTCAAACCCGGTTTCGAGACCATCGCTAAAGCCCTTCTGGGACACGTGGTTGTCGCGGATGACCTGCCGGCCGGCCTGGCACAGGTCAACGGACACCGGCGCCAGGCGACGATCGTCACGCGGCAGGGCGATGTGATTTCGCGCCAGGGCATCATGATCGGCGGCAGCGCGGACAAGCTGCCCGGCATCCTGGCCAAGAAGCGCGAAGTCAAAGCGCTGGAGCAGCAAATCCGCGACTGCGAGCAGTCACTCGCGCAAGCCCGCGAACGGCAGCAGACGGCTGAAAAGGAGGTCCGCGAGATCGAGACCGACCTGCAGCAGCTCTCCGAACAGAAGCGCACCGTCGATGCCGCCCTCGTCGAGGCCGAGAAAGCGCTTTACCGCGCCTCCGAAGAGTTGAAGCACGCCCGGCGGCACCTCGAGATCGTCGAGTTGGAGCACGACCAGCTCATGGGCGAGGAGAGCGACATCGACGATGAAATGGCCCGCTACGACGCCGCCCTGGACGAATTGACATCCGCCATCACCGCCGCCCGCGAAGCGGTCGCCGAAAAAACGCGGCAGGCCGCGGCCGTATCAGGCCAGCTCGAGGCTTTCAACCAGAAAACCATCGACCTGAAACTCACCCTGACGGCGCTCAACGCCCGGCTCGAAAACAGCAACAGCACCTTAAGGCGCCTGCAGGAGTTCCGGCAGGACGGCGCCGCCCGCCTCATCAGCCTGGCCGAAGACATCACGCTCAAGAGCCGCAAGGCCGCCGCCGCCGGCAGCGCCGTCACCGCCCACGAGGCCAGCCTGGCGGGCATGTACGAAGAACTCAAGCACGTCGAGGAAGCCCTGGATGTCAACGAGACCGCCTACGCCGCCATCGACACGCAGTTGAAAGAAAATGACGGCGTCATCGCCGAACTCCAGAACGAGCGCGAAACGATCCAGGAGAAAACCCGCCTGCTCGAGATCGAACAGACCCAGCGCCAGGTGCACCGCGACAACATCGTTCAACGGCTCGTAGAACACTACCACAAGCCTTTCGACGAGTACGGCCCGCAGCTGGCCACACTGCGGCAAGAACTCGAGGCCGCCCCCGGGGCCGCGATCTCGACCGTCGACGACGAAGCGGAACTCAACCGTCTGCGCGAAAAAATCAGCCGCATCGGTGATGTCAACCTGGCGGCCATCAATGAATACGAACAGTTGAAATCGCGCCACGACTTTCTCTGCGAGCAGCGCGAAGACCTTCAGAAAGCGATCGAGGATCTGCACAAGGTCATCCGCAAGATCAACCGCATCACCCAGCAGCGGTTCATGGAAACCTTCGAGCAGGTCAACCAGAAGCTGGAAGAGGTTTTTCCGCGGCTCTTCGAGGGCGGCAGCGGCCAACTGGTGTTAACCGAACCGGACAACCCGCTCGAAACCGGGGTCGAGTTCATGATCCACCCGCCCGGCAAGAAGCTGACCCGCATGAGCCTGCTGTCCGGCGGCGAGAAGGCCCTTTCGGCCATCGCCTTTATCTTTTCGCTCTTTCTGATCCGTCCGGCGTCTTTCTGCCTGATGGACGAAATCGACGCCCCGCTGGATGAAGCCAATGTTTATCGCTTCAACAACCTCCTGAAACTGATCGGCGAAAAATCCCAGATCGTGATGGTCACCCACAACAAGAAGAGCATGGAGTTCGCCGACATGCTCTTCGGCATCACGATGGAGGCCAAAGGGGTTTCCAAAGTGGTGTCGGTGAACCTGGAACGCTGACAATAAGGCAAAAAGGACGGCTGCCGTGAGCTGGTTTCGTAAAAACAAGCCGCCGCAGGAAGAAGCGGCCCCCGGCGCGCCGGATCCATTGCCGGCCGGGCCGCCGCCGGGCGACGCAGTGGCCGCCGATGCCGCAGCACCCGGCGCCCGTGAAACCGCGGACGGATCGACGCCGGGCGCTCCGGACGGCGTCCGCGAGCCGGCGACGAAAAATGTCGGGAGCAGCCAAGACGGCGGCGGCATTTTTAAGCGGCTGCGCCGCGGCCTGGCCCGCACGCGGCAATTGCTGACCACCGATCTCGACGAGCTTTTCGCGGAGGACAAGGGTGTCGGCGATGAGATGCTGGAGGACCTCGAAGAGATCCTCGTCACGGCCGACATCGGGGTTCAGACCACCACTGCCCTTATTCAGCACATCGGGCGCAAAGCCGCCCGCATCGGCGATGCGGCCGCGCTCAGAAAGGTTTTGCAGGAGGAAATCCTCGCGCTGTTGACCCAAGGGCCGCCGGAGCCCGCCGCCATCTATTCGACACCGTACGTCATCATGGTCGTCGGGGTCAACGGTGTCGGCAAGACCACGACCATCGGCAAGTTGGCCGCGCGGTTTGCGCGCGAGAAAAAAAGGGTCCTGATCGCCGCCGCCGACACGTTTCGCGCGGCCGCCGTCGAGCAGCTCGCCATCTGGGCCGCAAGATCGGGCGCGGATTTCGTGCGCCACAAAGACGGCGCCGACCCGGCCGCCGTGGCCTACGACGGCATCGAGGCGGCGTCGGCCCGCGCTGCCGACGTCGTTCTGGTTGATACCGCCGGCCGGCTGCACACCAAGGTCAACCTGATGGAAGAACTCAAAAAAATAAAGCGCTCGATCGCCAAGATCATGCCCGCGGCACCGCACGAGGTGCTGCTGGTGCTCGATGCCACCACCGGTCAAAACGCCCTGTCCCAGGCGCGGCTGTTCGATGAGGCCCTGGGGGTCACCGGCATCGTCCTGACGAAACTGGACGGCACTGCCAAGGGCGGGATCGTGATCAGCATCCACGACCAGTTGAACATTCCGCTGCGCTATGTGGGTGTCGGCGAGACGATCGAAGACCTGCAGGCCTTCGATCCGCAGCAGTTTGTCGCGGCGCTGTTCTGACCGGGCATCGGGTAGAAACTGTAAACTTGAAACTGGTCGATACTCTTTTTAATAATGGCGGTTTTCCGCTTTGCGAGTTTCAAATATCCAGTTTCAATATTCATGCTTTGCGGCCGAAGGGCACGGCACGCCGTGCCCCTACGGGGTGTGATGTTAAAGCGGTGCCGCAGGCTTCTCTGGCATAAACTGCTACTAGTTAACGCATTGCGTGACAAATAGCGTCTTTGCGCTCTCCGCGTCGCGGCGGTGAACCTTTCATCAGTGCGTCACGCGAAAATCCACCATTTCGCCGGTATACGTCTCCCACTCGACAGCCACGTTGTCCACTACCGCCCGGGGCGGTCCCTTTCGACACCAGTCCAGCATGGCCTCGACCTTTTGCCGCTCCCCCTCGATCACCGCTTCAACCGTGCCGTCGCGCTTGTTCCTCACCCAGCCGCTGACGTCCAACCTCTGGGCGGCCTGCTGCGTTTCGACCCTGAAGAACACCCCTTGGACGATTCCGGAAATAACGATATGGGCCCTGGCCTTTTCCTCCATGCTCACATCCCTTGAGTTTTTTTATAGGATACTGTTATTTTTACGATTTAGGTTATTGACACGATGATCTGCACTTTGTACAATACGTACTTATATTACAGAAGAAACAATTTGTACAAAAGGTGATACGTCATGTTAAACAAAATATCGGCTGCTGATGCAAGAAAAAAATTTGCGAATATTATCAATAGGGTCGCATACGGAAAAGAATCCTTCGTATTGACGAGACGCGGCGAAGCACTGGCTGCTATTGTTTCAATGGAGGAATTAAAGCTCCTGCAGGAAGTTGAAGAACAAATGGATATCGATGATGCCTGGAAGGCTCGAAACGAGTCAGGCGAAAATATTTCGTGGGAAAAGCTTCGAGAGGAGCTTGAACGTTGACATATAGAGTCGAGTTTAAAAGCTCGGCAGCTAAAGCACTCAAGAAAATTCCAAAATCAGACCAAAGGCGAATACGCGATAGGATCGATAGCCTTTCTGAAAATTTGCCGGATACCGCCACGACGAAAATGAAGGGCGATAATCCTTTTCATTGGATCAGGGTTGGGGGATTATCGGGTTATTTATGAGATTCACGGCGATATTTTGGTGATTACCGTATTAAAAATTGCCCACCGAAAAGAAGTTTACAAAAGACTCTCCTGACCGACCAGCCGGCGCAATTCTTCCTCGTCGATGACCGGCACGCCTAGCTCTGCGGCGCGCTGCAGCTTGGCGCCCGGAGCGCCGCCGGCAACCAGGTAATCCGTGTTGCGGCTGACCGCGGCGCTGACCTTTCCGCCCGCCGCCGTGATGATTTTCTTGGCCTGCTGCCGCGTTAGGCCGGCGAGCGTGCCGGTCAACACGAAAGACCGGCCGGTCAGGGTAGACGTCTGCCACTGGTCTTTGCCCCGGATGACCACACCGTTCTGCCGGAGCCGATCCAGCATTTCCCGGTTTTCGGGCCGGCTGAAAAAGTTCGCGACGCTTGCCGCTACAATGGGCCCGACCTCCGCGACGGCCTCGAGTTCCTCCCGGCCGGCCTTCAGGAGGGCGTCCAGCCCCGTGAAGTGTTCAGCCAATTTTTGGGCGACATGCTCCCCGACGTGCCGTATTCCGAGGGCGTATAAGAACCGTTCCAGCGAAATCCGCCGGCCGCTGTCGATGCGCTCGATCAGGTTGCGGGCCGATTTGTCCGCCATGCGCTCCAGCCCGGCGAGCGTCGGCTGATCCAGGGTGAAAATGTCCGCAAAGGAAGCCAGCAGCCTTTTGTCGACCATCTGGTTTATTAATTTCGCCCCCAGCCCGTCGATGTCGAAGGCCCCCTTGGCGGCGAAGTGTTTGATGCGTTCTTTGATCTGGGCCGGGCAGTCGGCGTTGACGCAGCGGGTGGCGGACTCTGCCTCTTCGCGCACGACCGCCGCACCGCAGGCCGGACAGGTTTTCGGCATGTCGAACCGGACTTCCGTGCCGCTGCGCCGGGAGTCGATCACCTTGACGATTTCGGGAATGACGTCCCCGGCGCGCTGGACCAACACCTGGTCACCGATTCTGACATCCTTTTTCCGGACCTCGTCCTCGTTGTGCAAGGTGGCCCGGCTGACCGTGACGCCGCCGACCTTGACCGGCTTGAGGTGCGCCACCGGCGTCAGTTTTCCGGTGCGTCCGACCTGGACCTCGATCGCCGCGACGGTCGTCGTGGCCTGGACGGCCGGGAATTTGTAGGCCATCGCCCAGCGCGGGCTCCGGGACGTACTGCCCAGCCGCAGCTGATCGGACAGGCGGTCGACCTTGATGACCATGCCGTCGATTTCATACGGCAGGCCGTGACGTTTTTCCTGCAGCTCGTCGTGGAATTTAAGCACCTGATCGATGGTGATGGCACAGCGCGTGAGTGGATTGATTCTGAAACCCAGGTTCTTGAGATGCCGCAGGAGATCGGCGTGCGTCGCCACGGCCGGCCCCTCCAGCGCGCCGACACCGTAGACGTAGATGCTGAGCGGCCGGCGGGCGGTAATTTTCGAATCGAGCTGACGCAGGGAGCCTGCCGCCGCGTTGCGCGGATTGGCGAAAAGCGGCAGGCCTTGCGCCAGCCGTTCGGCGTTCAGCCGCTTGAATCCGTCGCGTTCCAAAAAGATTTCCCCCCTGACCTCCAGCAGCCGCGGGGCCTTGCCGCCGGGGCCATCGCGCAGCACGAGCGGCACGGCCGGGATGGTTTTCACGTTGGCGGTGATCACCTCGCCGGTGACGCCGTCACCGCGGGTGGCGGCCGTCACCAACCGGCCCTGCTCGTAGACCAGATTGACCGCCACCCCGTCCATTTTGGGCTCGGCCGTGTACAGAACCGGCTGGTCACCGATCTGCCGGCGCACCCGCTCGTCAAAGGCGCGAATATCGCCGTCGTCGAATCCGTTGTCGAGGCTCAGCATCGGCGCGGCATGCCGCACGCCCTCGAACTTCGTCAGCGGCGCCGCCCCGACCCTGGCGGTCGGTGAATCCGGGCTGGCCAGATCGGGATAATCGGTTTCGAGCCGGATCAGCTCCCGCAGCAGGGCATCGTACTCGGCGTCCGAAATCTCCGGGTCGTCGAGAACATGGTAGCGGTGGTTGTGGTGGTGGAGCGCCGCCCTCAGGGCGGCGACTCTTTGGGTGATGTGCGAATCGGCGGCAGGTGGCATAAGCGTTTGATCACCTCGCAGGCCCGGGAGCGTCCGGTGGTGAAAGCCTCGGTCTTGAACCCCGGCCGCCAGTGCAGTGAAGACAGCTCGTCGGACACCACCAGGAGGCCGCCGAGGTCGACCCCCCGAAAGCGGGCGGCCGAGAAAAGGGCCGATGTTTCCATGTCGACCGCCAGGGCGCCCTCGGCCTGAAAATGCCTTATTTTGGCGGGAGTCTCCCTGAAAATGGCATCCGTGGTCCACACGACTCCGGTGTGCAGGCGGCCGGTGTCAGGGGCCAGCAGCCGCCGGATGCGCTCGACGGCTGCCGGCGCCGGATAGGAAACCGGCGGCAAGCGGCCGGGGCCGCGATAGTGAACCGAGGTGCCTTCGTCGATCAGGGCCGCGGTCGGCACCAGGAGATCGCCTATTTTTACCGCGGGGGATAAGGCGCCGCACCAGCCGAGAAAGAAGAAATGGCTAACGCCCCAGGCCACCAGGGTCTCCAGGAGCATCACCGCGTAGGGCGCGCCCACCAGCGGACCGATGAGCGTGAACGGTTCGGCCCCCGCGATCCGGTGCACGTACAGCCGGCTCGTGAACAGCCGCTGCGGCGCCAGCGCCGCTGCGCCCAACGCGCGCACCAGTTGATCGAGATCGACGGTGGTCGCCACCAGAACCGCCAAACGGCCCGGGTCCGGCG
Source organism: uncultured delta proteobacterium (assembly GCA_963779885.1). Taxonomy (GTDB): domain Bacteria; phylum Desulfobacterota; class Desulfobacteria; order Desulfobacterales; family SG8-13; genus JARFQH01. The sequence continues at coordinate 44,587 of CAWAAN010000015.1, forward strand.
TCCGGCGGCCCTTGAGGGGTTTGACGACGGCATCGTCGCTGAAAACACTCGCGGCGGATGCCGGTGGTGTCGGCGGTCGAGCGGTCCGGTCTTCGGTTGTCATTGACGATAGAGGGGTTGCGGTCAGGCGGGCTTGGCCAGGGTCGACAATTTTTCTTTGACCTCATCGATGATGTCGTAGAGCCACATGACATCCTCGACGCTCAAACGCCCCGCCTTGGCCGGCGCCCGTTCGCTGCCGTCCTTTTTCGTGAGAATCCGCGGGCCGATCTGCACCTTCGGTTCACCGTCGCCGTAGCGGTTGATCGACACCAGCAAACCGGTCTCCTGGCACTTCCACTGTTCGAGCGTTTTGTCCTTACCCGGATCGTAGACCATGTTTATCCCTTCTTCTGCTCACGAGTCCTACGTTGAAATCTTGGAAAAATCGGCGAATTTCCCGAACAATTCCGCAATGCCGCCCAGCAGCGCCAGGCGATTTTCACGCAGCCGTTTCTTGTCGCTCATGACCATCACACCGTCGAAAAAGTCGTCGACGCCGGCGCGCAGGGTCGCGATTTCGCGCAGGGCCAGATCGAAGCGGCCGCGGTCCATGGCGGCCGCGGCCTTGTTTTCGACGGCCTGGAAGGCGGCAAACAGGGCCCCTTCACTGTCGTGTTCGAAAAGGGCGGCATCGATTTTATGCGGTCCACGGCCCTCCGCGCCCGCCTTCCGGATGATGTTGCCAACCCGCTTGAACGCCGACGCCAGGGGCTCGAAATCGGGCTGGGCCTTCAACGCCTCGAGCGCGCGCACGCGATTCCAGATGTCGGGCACGTTGTCGCCGGAGATGTCGATCACCGCCGCGATCACGTCTTTCGAAAACCCTTCTTCGGCCAGCAGATGGGCCATGCGGTTTTTAATAAAACTTAAAACGTCGGCCGCCGGATCGCCGGGTTCACGTTCACTTTTCTTTTCGAAAAGCCTCAGGCTCTTTTCGATCAGGGCCGACAGGGAAAAGGAAAAGCCCTTGTCCAGCATGATCTGAATGATGCCGATGCCTTGCCGGCGCAGGGCATAAGGGTCCGAGGCGCCGGTCGGCACCAGGCCCACGCTGAAACAGCCGCAAATGGAATCGATCTTATCGGCGATGCCTACTATCGCTCCGGTCATCGTCTCGGGCAGCGGCGCCCCCGAATAGACCGGGCGGTAGTGCTCTTCAATGGCGGCGGCGACCTCGGCCGGCTCGCCGGCCAGCGCGGCGTAAACCCTTCCCATCACGCCCTGGAGTTTTGGAAATTCACCGACGACGTGGCTCACGAGATCGGACTTGCACAGGTGGGCGGCGCGCTTGGCATGGCGCTTGAGATCGGCGGATGCTTGTCGGCCGGCAGTGGTCCTCTCGGCCAGGTAGTCCGCCAGCAGGCTCACGCGCTCGGTCTTGGCGTGCATGGTGCCCAGCTGGGCCTGAAACAACACCCCCTTGAGCTGTTCCACGCGCTGATCGTTCGACACCTCCAGATCGCCGCGGTAGAAGAACTGGGCGTCGGCCAGGCGGGCGCGGATCACGCGTTCGTGACCGCGTGCGACCAGCGCCATGTCGCGGGCTTTGGTATTGTTGACGGAGATGAAACAGGGCATCAGGCGGTTCTTGTCATCGACGACCGCGAAGTACTTTTGATGCTCCCGCATCGAATTGATCAGCACCTCGTCCGGAACCTCGAGAAATCCCTCGTCGAAGTTGCCGGCCACGGCCACCGGATACTCGACCAGATTGGTGTTGATGTCTTCCAGTTCGGGATCGGGCAGAATGCGCCCGCCGAGTTTTTGGGCAACGCCGGCGATCTCGCGCTGCAGGACCTTCTTGCGCTCGGAGATATCGACCAGGACGTTGGCGGACTTTAAGACATCGCTGTACTCCTCGCCACGGAGGATTTTCAGGCGGCCGGGCGACATGAAGTAATGCCCGCGGGTGGTGCGGCCGCTTTTCAAGTTGCCGAGGCGAAAAGGGATGACGCTTTTACCCAGCAGCGCCGCGATGGAAAAAATGGGCCGCGCGAATTCGATGTCGAGATCGGCCCAGTGCATTTTCTTCGGAAAGGGAATGGACAGAATCACTTCCGGTAAAATCTCCCGCAGCAGAAAGCGGGTGGGCTGGGCGCGCTCGATGATATCGGCCGCCAGGTAGTCGCCCTTGGACGTATGGGTGGTGCGCAGCCGTTCGAGCGCAACGCCGGCTTTTTCGGCGAACTTGCGGGCGGCCACCGTGGGGCTCCCGTTCTGATCGAAGCCAACGGCGGCCGGCGGCCCGATGAGTTCGGTTTTCAGCGATTTCTGCCGGGGGGCGACCTGATCGACGACAACCGCCAGCCGGCGGGGCGTGCCGTAAGTTATCGTGGCGCCGTGTTCGATGCGGGCCTCGGCAAGTCTGTGGCTCAGCCGGGAGGCCAGCGCCTCCAGGGCCGGGGCGATATAGCCGGCCGGAATTTCTTCCGAACCGATTTCAAGCAGTAGCGTATCCATGGTGTCCTCTGGTCCGATTGAATGATCCGAAGTACTTCTTTTTCTGCATAGTGCCCATCCGATACATATTTAGGCACTCTTGAATGTCCAATTCATAAATGCGGATTTTTTTCGCTGGGCAAGGCCGCACAAGGATTTACGGCGAGGCGTACTTTAGTACGCCGCAGCCGGAAATCCGCGGGGAACGCAGCCCAGCGGAAAAAAAGGTCATTTATGGATGGACATTGGCCAGCAGCGGAAATCCTTTCTCCCGGCGCTGGCCGACATAGGCTTCGGCACTGCCCCGCGCCAGGTTGCGAATGCGGGCGATGTAGCCTGTGCGCTCCGTGACGCTGATCGCCCCGCGCGCATCGAGAAGGTTGAAGGTATGCGAACACTTCAGGCAGTACTCGTAAGCCGGAAGAACCAGGCCGGCCGCGACCTGCGCCAGCGATTCGGCCTCGTATTTGGCGAACAGCTCGAAGAGGACCGGCACGCCGGCTTTTTCAAAATTATAGGTCGACTGCTCGACTTCCTGCTGATGGTGGACGTCGCCGTACAATATCCGATCGTTCCACTTCAGGTCGTAGACGTTGTCGACACCCTGCAGATACATGGCGATGCGCTCCAGACCGTAGGTCAGTTCCACGGACACCGGCTTCAATTCGATGCTGCCGGCCAACTGGAAGTAGGTGAACTGGGTCACTTCCATGCCGTCCAGCCAGACTTCCCACCCCAGGCCGGAAGCGCCGAGGGTCGGCGATTCCCAATCATCCTCGACGAAACGGATGTCGTGGTCGAGCGGGTCGACCCCCAGAGCCTTGAGACTCTCCAGATACTGCTGCTGGACGTCGAACGGCGATGGCTTCAGGAGCACCTGGTACTGGTAGTAATGTTGCAGGCGGTTCGGGTTGTCCCCGTAGCGGCCGTCGGTCGGACGGCGGGAAGGCTGCACGTAGGCCACTTTCCAGGGCTCGGGCCCCAGGGCCTTGAGCAGGGTCGTGGGGTGAAACGTTCCGGCCCCGACCTCCATGTCATACGGCTGGGCCATCACACATCCCTTGCGGGCCCAGAACCGGTTCAGCGCGAAGATGACGTCTTGAAAATTCATCGGTTGTCTCTCGTGATGGAAGTTTAGTGCCCGTCGGCGGCGCGTGTCAGCCGGGGGCCACCGCGGGTTGTGGGTTTCGGGTTTGTTGGGTTTGTTGGGTAGGGGCGAAAAATTTTTCGCCCCTACGATCTCGGGCCGGGACCGGGATTCCCGATGGCCGCCGCCAGGCCCTGGCGGTCGATGGCAAACGGCAGCAAACGCGCTTCCGGCCTTTCCGAAAGTACTTCTTCCCAAAGCGGTGCCAGCCTCTGGATATCTTCCGTGCGACCCAGGGCCCAGAGACACCCGCCGCCGCCAGCGCCGGTGAATCGCGCCCCGCAGCCGCCGCGCACCGCCACCGTCACCAGTTTGGTGCCGATGTCATCGAGCACGTCCGGTGTCATTTCAAGGCGCAGGGCCGTCTCACGGTTCATGGCCGCGGCTGCCTCTTTATAATTGCAACGACGCAGAGCGTCAATAAACTTTTTGGTCAAGTGGACGATTTCAACCCAGTGCCGGCGATGGCCGCCGCCGAGAAACCGGCGCACCCACTGCCCGTTGACGTCTCGGGATTCATGCGGCACGCCGCAGTAGGCCAACAGCAGGTGGCGGCTTAAGACAGGGTCATAATCCTTTTTGAACAGCGCCTCTTGCTCGAATTCAAAGCCCCGCCATCCCGGCCGCCAGGACCAGGCGTTGACACCGCCCATCGCCGCGGCCAGTTGATCCTGGCGTCCGCAGGGCACCCCGGCCACGCTTTCCTCGATCCGGTGGGCCAGAAGGGCGATTCGCCGCCGACTGGCGGGTGTCAACCCTATTTTGTCGATGGCCAACAAAAAAGCGGCCGCCAGGGCCACGGCCGCCGCCGAGGATCCTCCCAGGGCACTGCGCGGCGGCGAGGCCGACTCGATGACCGCCTGCACGCCGTCGGCCCCGAAATAGGCCGCCGTGGCAAACATGAGGCCCAGCGGATGGTCGAAGGGGGCGGCATCGGAGGCAAAGTCGGCGCTTTCGAATCCGCGCGAGGAGATCTTGATCCGCCCGGGCCGGTGCGGCAGCAGTCGGACCGTAGTCCGCAAGTCGATGGCCAGATTGAACGTGCAGGGGGCAAGGTGCCGCAGCGGGTTGTAAAAAACGGCCAGATCGAGCGTTCCGCCCATGTCTATCCGGCAAGGCGCCGAGGTCACCACCGGTTCGAGCGTCAGCAGGTTTCGCAGGTTGCCCTTCATCGGTGACGGCTCACTTTCGGGTATCAGTGATGTGGGGCCGGTTTTCTGACTTGCCGCAGGAACGTCAGGCTGCGGGGCTCCCGGCCCATCTGGTAGGGAACGAAGGCTTCCATGGCCGCCAGGCTTTCGGCGACCGCCGCCGGGGAGAACCGCAGCCGCCCGGCCTTGGACAGGTCCATCGCTTCGAGCCACTGCAGTTGTTTGAGCGTGCCCCGCGACAGTGTCAGCCGGCCCGGGCCGGCCGCCCGGCAGTCCCCGCAGACGATGCCGCCACGCGCCGGCTCGAACGTCAGATCCGCACCCCCGATCCGGTCCGCCGCACGCTGGCACCGGCTGCAGGCCCGCAGGTTCGGGCCATGCCCGGAGAGCACCAGAAAACGAATCTGAAAGAAAATACTCAGGACGTCGGCCGGCGTCCGCCCGCGGCTCAGTTCGGTGAGCACATGCAGCAACAGGCTGTAGAGGTCCGGCTGACGCTCGCCCTCTTCCGACCAGCCGTCAATCAGCTCGGTCCAGTAGCTCGCATAGGCCGTGTGAACGATAGAGGCCCTGATGCCGGCAAACGGATGCTTCAGGCTGGCTTCCTGCAGAACCGGCAATCCGCCGCGCCGCCCCGAGCTGCAGAGGATGTCGAGCGCCGCGAAGAGTTCCAGTATGCCCCCGAAACGTCTGGTGCTTTTTCTGGCGGATTTCGCAATCGCACAGAGCTTTCCTTTTTCCCACGTCAGGAAAGACAGGATCAGATCGAAATCACCGTACTCGATCCGTCGCAGCACGATGGCGGGGGTTGACAGGCTCGACATGTGGTTTTCATGGAAGTTGAAGGGTCACGACCTGACCGCTCTTACCCGACAGGGCCACCGCTTTGCCGTTCAGGGCGAGCCTGATGCCCCCCGCATTGCCGATCAGGAGGTTGAAATTGCGGGTACCCTCCAGTTCGATATGATCGCCCGGATTGAGCCGGTATTGTTTGGCGCGCTGGTCGTCGACGATGGCCTTGAGCCAGGTCTCCTCGATGGTGTCGATGGTCAGACGCAGCCGGCCGTCTGTTTCCGGGGCCGCCGCCTCAGATGGGGCCAAAGATTCGGCAACACCGTCCTTGTCCTCGGCCGGCGCCGATGGCAAACCGGCCGCCGGTGCCGCCGCCGGCGCCTTTTCTTCTTCAGGAGGTACTGAAACGGCCACCGGCGTCTCGGCCGCCGGCGCCGGCGGTGGTTGTTCGATCGACCCGCTGACCGCCGTCTTCGCGGCGGTCCGTTCGCGCCACGCCGAAACAGCGTAAACGGTCACGGCAATCAGACACAGCACGGCCGCCAGCGATAACAGCAGGCGCCGCCAGAAGCCCCCACCCGTGTGGTACAGGGCGGCTTCGGACAGCGCGATCTTCCGTTTTACCGCCAAACGGGAATTGTAGCGCTGCACGGCCTCCTCGCCGTCCGCGCCGATGGCCTTGGCGTAGGATCTCAAGAAGCCTTTGACATACACCTCGTCGGGTAAATGCCGGTGGTCCTCCTCCTCGATATGGTGCAGGGTTTCCAGTCTGATGCGGGTTTCCTTTGAAATCTCTTTGAGACTTATGCCCTTTTCGACCCGGATCGCCTGAAGGTAGCGTCCGAAGGATAGGGCGGTGTTTCCGGATTCAGCTGTCATCTTTACGCGTCCGTTTCCTGCATCGTGCCGGCCGGCCGGATGGCTGGCCCTGCCGGGGATATCAGTTGATGATTTTGATGTGGGCACGGTCTCTTAAGTCCTGCACCCAGGATTGATATTTCTGATCGACGATCTGGTTGAAAAGCTTGTCTTCGATTTCCTTGGCGGCTTCCGCCGGGGTCTTGCCGGCGGTATCGACGACCTCCTCCACCATCAAAACCTGAAAACCGAAGGGGGCCTCGAGCACCGGCGTCAGTTCGCCCGCGCGCATGCCGTCAATGGTTTCTTTGAGCTGCGGGGACAGGTCCTCCAGCTTGAATAGGCCCAGATCGTCGCTTTCGACAGGCGCCTCCGGGTTGAGGGCGGTGCT
>CAWAAN010000016.1:0-152635 GCA_963779885.1 uncultured delta proteobacterium
ACTTCCATGGCGTGACGAAAGCCTAATAAAACCAGGGTCGTCAAGGTGACCATGTTGGCGAGGCCCAACCGCAAGCCTGGGATCGGATGGGGGATCATCGACTCGGAAATCTGCAGAATGCAGGCAAGTGCAACTAGCAGTGCTATTTGATAGATTTTGTGGTCTTTTGGGTATATTTGCATCACTGAAATTTCTCGTTGGGCTCTGTTTTAGTATACAACTGCATCGATTATATTCGTTTCCGCCGAACCGATTTCGATCACGGTTTTATAGGGAACACAGGAGATGGCTTCGCCGGAATGAGCGATCCAGCCGACCCGCACACAAACTTGATGAGCACAATCGGACCTGACAACCCTGATTTTGCCGCCCGTGATTTCGATGAGCATTTTCCCATCGTAGAGCGACTCTTGATGATCTTCCTTCAACGAAAGACGCTTTACCAGCTGGCCATCCTGATAAATGGAGGCTTCGACCGGCTTGGAGGAAGAACTCCGTGAACCAAAAGCCGCATTCACTATGAGAGCCAGTGACAAACTCAGGATCAAACAGATGACAGCGACATCCGGTGCCGTCAGGCGGTGTAATTCAATTCTGCTGTTGGCGATGTCTTTATCCACCGAGCAAGACCTCACGAGACTGTATTGTCCGCATTTCGAGCTACCATGTGATGTAGGGGCTGTTGATGAGTCCACCGACGAGTAGAAATATGCCGCATATAAGCGCCAGGTAGCCGACCACGTAATAGACGGTCCGGCGGGCGACGCCGGTCTCCGAAACCAGCTTCCGATCCAGCTCGCCGGTTTGCTCCAGTCTGGCCAGCCACGCCGGCCGTTCTAGACGGGTGGCTTCCAGGTCCGCGCTTCCCTCGAACATGGTCCGGTCCATGGGAAAATTGTGGCGACGCAAATGACCGATAAAAAAGTGAATGATAAACACGTGACCCATGGCCAGCAGGGCCTCGATCCGGTGGATCCAAAATGCGACGTTCAGGAGCCAACCGGGCATCACCTGGGTGGCGGACAACGGGTACGCCAGAGCCAGGCCGGTGATACCCAACACCGGGATGCCCCAGAACACGGCCCAGTAGTCAAACTTCTCCCAATAGCCCCAGCGATCAAACTGCGGCGCTTGCGAGATTCCGAAGAACCAGCCGACGTGTTGGAAAAATTCTCTGGCATCCTTGGGCCGAAGCATCAGCGAGTCCGGCGACAAGAGGCTCTCGGGAAATCGCTTCCAGTTGATTTTGACGAGCATATAGATTCCGTGCAGCGCAAAACCGCACAACATCAAGATTCCCACATAGATGTGAAGGGTGCGGCAGGCTTCGTACCCGCCGAAGACCCACGCGAGGGACTGGCCCCAGGCGGTCTCGATGAACATGCGCGCCAGCCCGGTCGCCCCCTGGATCAGAAAGGTCACGATCAGCAGCAGGTGGAACAGCTGTTGAATCGGTGTAAAGCGTTTAATCCGCGTTCTGTTCTCCACGCGCGTTACCGTCTTTCTTCTTTTTGGTCTTCAGAAATTCACGAATACCCCACAGGGCCGTGTGCGGCAGGAAGACCAGAAACGTTCCTCCGGCGAGCACGACCATGAACCAGAAGACGTAGAACAACACCGGAAATGATTTCAGGGCGCTTATCTGGGTCGGGTTCGGCGGGTGCACCACATAACTCGCGAAAGAGGCACTGGAACCCTCATGACATTTTGCACACACATACGCATGCCGGCGGACGGGGTTCATTGGGGAGTAGTAGTATTCGATGCCCGCAATCGGCTCGCCGCCGTGACACTGCCGGCATGTCAGCCTGGCTCTGACTGTGTGGATGCCTTTGGTCTGCTCGATGTGGCAGTATTCGCAACGCAGGACGTTGTAAAACTTGATGCCTTGATGTGAGTCCGCCAGCCTGGTCCTCGTGCGAATTCGGGAGGCAGACGGGCTGTAGGCAAAAACACCCGGACCGACCCCGGGGACTGCGATTATCGGTTTCGTCCTTCGCGGCGATACCTCATATTCTTCGTAATAACCGGTGCTCGCCTCACGGTCCCTGTAACGCAGGAAGGCGGATGCCGCTTCTTCCTGCGCATGGGTCGCCGCCGGCATGAGCAGGAACTGGGCTATCAGCAACCCCCTCAGGCCGTACAGAAGATGACCTATGCTATTTCTGAGATACATATACCGAGTCCGGCAATGGTCGTTGATGCGGTTTTGCTGGAAGCCCTACCAGTCCAGTTCGTCCATCGATCCGGGAAAAGCGGTCTCCTGGAGCTTTTCCATGTCCTCGTTCTTGTGTTTGTGGCATGTCTGGCAAGAATTGGGCAGGTCCGGATTATTCAAGGTGTCCTTTGGCAGCAGCGTCACGAAAACATGGCTGTGAACGGTTCCGGACTCCGCGCTGGTCACGACCTTGGGCATGTGGCAGCCGACGCAGTTGGCGAAAGAGTGGATCGCGTGCGCCGAGGTCTTGTTCAACTGGATGTGACATTCGAAACACTGCTGCGAGCCGGCGCCCACCGTTTGTGACCGGGTCGGCGGCAGCCCGATTTGATGAACGTAATGGCAGGACGTACAGGTGACCCCCTCGGTCGCATGCTGAGATTGCATCCAGTCGAGGTATTGCTGGTGATGGCCCTTGGTAAACTGATCGGCATAGTATTCCTTCACGTCGCCGTCGGGATAGACCACGGACCGGTAGTACGGTTCGAGGGCTCTGCCGGGGGCGTAGCCAACGGGCCACTCGGCCTCCTCGACTTTCGTGGCGGTGCCGCGGTTGTGGCAGGAACCGCAAATTTGGGCGGCGAGGCCGAGGGTCAGCTTGGCGGGATTGACGATTGTCTGCCGTTTTTCAAACACGGCGGTCTTGGGCAGGGCGGCGTGCCATGACCCCTTACCGTGGCAGGCCTCGCAACCGACTGCGGGTTCCAGAAACGTTTTCTTTTCCAAGTCCACGCCGGTGGTGTGACAGCCGGCGCAGTTGAGCGTCCAGTCCCGCTGATCCCAGTCTGATGGGTGGTACGTCGACCAGTTATGGGTCTCGACGTTGTATTGAACCGGGGCGACGAAGAGGCTGCCGTTTTTTTCGACGATGTAGCCCTGTTTCCATTGGGTGCCGATCGTGTATCGCAAATCATCGAGCTGGGGGATGAAAATTTGATCGATGGGCACCTGCGGTTTAGCGCCGCTTTCCTCCAGATTCTGCCGGATTTTATCCGGATCTAAATCGACGACGACCGCATCGGTGTTGTTTTGGGCGTTCTGGAGTGTTCGACTGTGCAACGTCATTTTCCAGGAATCGTAGTGTTCCAGATGGCACATTTTGCACGTGTCCGATCCCACGAACGCCTGGGGTTGGGCCATGATGGCCTCGACGTCGACCCGCTTTTCGCCGCCGCAAGCCGCCAGTGACAGCGCCGCCAGCCCGAAAACCAGAACTACTGCAAGACGATTTTTCGCCATAGTATTCTCCTTGATGAGTCTGCGTGTGGGGTGCAACAGTTTCGAGCCGGGTCGGGTTTATGTCCTGGAGCCAGCCGTCACGAAATTGAATGCCATCACGCCGGCCGTCAGCTCAAAATTCGATTCAACGATTTGTCCGGAGGCGAGCTGTTTTGAAAGATGCTCTTCAGCCAAAAAATCAGCTCGTCTGGGTTCAGTGGCTTTGCCAGGCATGCGAGGATGTGGCTTGTCAGGGCTTCCTCCAGCTCCGGATGAAACGTGCGCTCGGACTTTGCGATGATTTCGATTTCGGGGTGCTGACGTTTTATTTGAACCAACGTTCGATTGTCGATGGCTATCGTATCCAGGTCGACCAATATGACCCGGCAATCGCTCACGGTTAAAAATTCTTGTAGCTCCGGCACCGAATGCATGGCTGAGACATCGAGGCTGCCTAACAGGGTTCTGATCTCCTGGCATTGGGCAAGGTCGGTATCGAGCACAACAATCTTATTTGTCATCGCAAGCTGATACCCCCTGGTGCGCCTTTTGATTCCGAATGGGGCGGCGAGGTAAAATCCTTTGTTTTCCAATCACTTTTTGAGCAAGGTGTGTGCCAGGGTCATAGCCACAAGATCGCCCGTGCCTGGAAAAAGGGCCGGGTGTCTCTAACATACTGAAACGATGCCGCTTATTTTATGTAACCGGACCGAGGCCCCCGAAACGCCTCGCGGCGGTCGCGGCGCCAAACGGCGGGCAGCGTGTCCAAATCAAAAACGCAACGGCGGCGGAAGTATAAATTACGCTTTATATCGGGTAGTTGGTTGTGTACGAAATTCGAACACCCTTGTGATAGAGCGAACAATGTGTCGGCTCGGGAACGTGCCCATCTCGGCACCGGCGGTATCTACTCGGACTTTGACGCCATGGCTGAATCAGGCCCGTCAGTGCCGCCCTAAAATGGCGCGGATACCCACTGAACAGCAGTGCTCAATTGAATTGAATGCGGGGTATTGATCGAGAGGTGCGGGCGACGAGCGACCGATGGGTCGGGTCAGTGAATGGTGGGCGTCGAGATCCGGTATTTTTTCAACTTGCTGTACAGGGTGCTGCGGCTGATGCCAAGATGCTGGGCGGCAAGTTTTTTGTTCCAACCGCACTCTTCCAACGTTTCCTGCAGAAGTTTTTTTTCGCTGTCCAGAATCGTCCGAGACGATCCGGTCATGGCTACGGGTGATTTTGAGGCGGTCTGGAGCACTGAAGGCAAATCGGTTGCTTCAATGCGGTCGCCCTTGGCCAGCACCAGGGCATGCTCTATGCTGTTTTCCAGTTCGCGGACATTCCCCTGCCAGGAGTAGTCCAACAGCATCCGCATGGCTTCGGAGCTGAAATCCTGAACCTCCTTGCCTTGTTCGACGGCAAAGTGGCGTAAAAAGTGGCGCGCCAGCATGGGTATGTCATTGCGGCGGTTTCGCAAGGGCGGCATTTGAATCGGTATCACATTGAGGCGGTAAAAAAGATCCTCTCTGAAACTGCCGCGTTTCACCTCTTCGAGTAAATCCTTATTGGTCGCGGCTATGATGCGGACATTCACGCCAAGGGTGTTCTCGCCTCCCAACCGCTCGAACTTCTGCGTTTGAATGACACGCAGCAGTTTGATCTGGGCCGACAGCTGAATCTCGCCGATTTCATCCAGAAACACGGTTCCGCCGTCCGCCTGCTCGAACCGCCCGCTCTTCTGCCTGAGGGCTCCGGTGAAGGCGCCCCTTTCGTGGCCGAAGATCTCACTTTCCACCAGCGTCGTCGGGTAGGCCGAACAATTAATGATGATGAACGGGGCATCCTTGCGAAGGCTCTGATTATGAACGGCCCGGGCCACCAATTCCTTGCCGGTTCCGCTTTCACCTTGTATCAACACCGTGGCATCCGTCGGGGCGATATCTTGAATGAGTTTGAATATGGTTTGCATTTGCGGATCCTTGCCGACGATACCATTAAATTCCGATTGGGTCTCCAATTGGCTTTTGATATGCCCCAGATCCTCCTCGTGTCTGACGGCGCGATTGATTGCGCCGGCGGATTCCTGTAAAATTAAGTTCATCACCTCCAGGTCTTCGGAATTACAGCGGCACACCTTGGGGCAGCCGACCAATAGGGCCCCGAGCATTTGATTTTCGAAATCTACGGGGAAAGCTGCCAACCGGTGAGCGGCGGGGAAGGCCTCGGAGACGATGGACACGTTGAGATCATTTTTATCGATAAAAGAGATGTCTTCCAAGGTTTCCAGTGACCTCCATTCGCCTTCAAAGGAACCCGCCGGCAACACCGTTAACCGATCACCGGCAAACACGAACACAGATTCCCGGTTCCGGCTCATGATCATGAATACCAGATCGGAGCAGGTGACGATCTTCCGTAGTTTTTCAATCAAATAAAAACAGACATCTTGCAGTGTGGACTTAGAGCCGATCTTCTGGATAATTTCAAACGATCTTCGCGTCTGCCCCTGGGCCCGGTCGAGTTCCGCGGCCCTTTTTTCGAGTGTTTGGGTATGGTTGCGGAGTCGGTCGATCATGCGGTTGAAGGATGTCGTCAAGCGGCCGATCTCGTCTCGTCCGGTCGATTTGAGGTCGATGTCCAGATTGCCGGAAGCGATTCTTTCAGCGGCTTCGGCCAGCGCCGTCAGCGGTCCGGTAAACCGCCTGATGAACAGGTAGCTGACGGTCAGGGCCGCAATGAGGATGCCGAGGGTTATGGCGCTTATTTGCAGCCACAACCGATTGATCCGGTTACGATAGGGTTTGTCGGAAATGCCGAGGCGCAGGATGCCGCCTCCTTGAGCGGCTGAGACCGGCCACGCAAAATCAAGGTACTCCTCGCCGGTGTCGGAGGTGATCCGCAAGAATTTTCCGGATTCATCGCTTTGGGGAGTATGGGCCCCGATCAACCCCATGGGAAACCCTTGGGGAAAAGTGTGGGCCAGAATCCGGCCGTATCGAACGACAAAAACATACGCAACGTCGGGATTGTTGACCGAGTGGTCGCTCAGGAGTTTCTGCAAGGCCACGACATCGTCGGTGAGAATTTTGTCGGTGGCTTCGTGGGCCAGTGTCTTGGAAAGATATTGGCCCTGGGTGACCAGGTTTTCTGAAAGGGTGACACTGTAACGGTGGGTGACGAGCAGAGAGATCAGCGATCCACTGCCGAGAACGAGCGTGAATACCGCCAACAACAACTTGCTTTTGAGGCTTTGCAGCTTCATGGCCAAGGCTATGGAACCGAAAAAACATAAAATGCATTAAAAGCAAGACGGTGTCATGCACAGAGCAGGTCGGATGTAAGCAAGAGACACTAACGGCGAATTCCAGCGCTTCAGAACGGCATGCGACCCGCACCATCCAACTACCACATTGTCATATTTGGCTACAGTATTTCCGAATCGCATGTCAACTGATATTTTCAGGTCATGCTCTACCGGTCCCATGCGAATCGGCCCCTTGCGAATCGGCGGATTTCGAGTCGCTGGGTATCCGGATAAATGAGATTTTGAATGTTTCGAAGCGCACACCGCCCATTTGACTTTGCCTCATTCGGTACTCATTATGTCCAGTAGAGTGAAGCCCATCCTTGCGCAGGGCTGACGTCTGGACAATGCCCGATTTTAGACGCCGATGCAGCCCGTCCGGCGGCGTTCCGAAAACTCGGGACGTCCCTGTATTCCGGCGTTGATGCGCCTTGCCGGCCGGACGCCATCTCGTCGAACTTTGAGAACGTTTTTTGGGAACGTTTAACATATCACATGGAGACGCGCGACATGTCCAAACAAACCTTTTCGATTCCAAACATTTCCTGTGGCCACTGCGTCATGAACATCAAAAACGAACTGAGCGAACTCGAGGGCGTGCAGAAAGTGGAAGGTGACCCGGGCGCCAAGACCGTCACCGTTGCGTGGGAAGCGCCGGTCACGGAAGAGAAGATCAAGGCTACCCTCAAGGAGATCAACTACCCGGCGGCATAGGCCTCAGCCATAGGCCCGGTGCCGGCCAGACGGCGGGCGAATTCAATCCAAATTACAGGACAGACATGAAGGCAAACGGGGAAGACGGTTTACTCGTCCAGGCAGTCGAGGCGGCGCTGCGGGCGGGACAGGTGATTCGCGAGGTGTATCAATCGGAATTCGCAGTGGAGCACAAGGCCGATAACTCGCCACTGACGCGCGCCGATCGGCTGTCGCACGAACTGCTCACGGCGGCGTTAAAATATGCCGGCATTCCGATTTTAAGTGAAGAAGGCCGCGAGATTCCCTACAAAGACCGTAAAGGCTGGGAGCGGCTCTGGATCATCGATCCACTGGATGGGACCAAGGAGTTCGTCAAGCGCAACGATGAATTCACGGTCAATATCGCGCTGATCGAATACGGCCAGCCCAAAATCGGCGTCGTCTATGCCCCGGTCCTGGACCGGCTTTATTTTGCGAGCAGAAAATTAGGGGCCCATAAAATTGATCGCCCTCCGGTCCCGGCAGGCTCTGGAGGGGCTGACGGCAACTCGCGAGATGAGGGGGCATCACTTGAGAGCCTGCTGCAAGGGGCGGTCCAACTGCCGATTGCAGGACGGCCCCTGAAACCCTTTGTCATTGTCGGCAGCCGGTCGCATGCCAATCCGGATCTCGAAAAACTCGTCGAGCAAAAGCGGCGCGAACACGGCGAGGTTCAGCTCATGACGGCCGGCAGTTCGTTGAAGATATGCATGGTGGCCGAAGGTTCAGCCGACTTGTATCCCCGTCTGGGTCCGACGTGCGAATGGGATACGGCGGCCGGGCAGGCGGTGGCCGAATCGGCCGGTGCCAAACTACTCGATTATAAGACCGGTGCGCCGCTGACCTACAACCGGCCCGATCTGATCAATCCCTGGTTTGTCGTTCGCCGCTAGCCGCCGCGCTGGCCTCGACCGGGGTGGTCGAAAAACGCGACAACCGAACTGGTGCACCCATGAGCGAAAGAAAAGCAAACCTGCCCATTACGGGCATGACCTGCGCCAACTGCGCGGCCAACATCGAACGCGGCCTCAGGAAGCTGGACGGTGTCACGGCGGTCAACGTCAATTTTGCCAGCGAAAAAGCCGCCGTGGATTTCGATCCGCAAAAGCTGGCGGTCGGAAACCTGATCCAAAAAATCGAAAAAATGGGCTACGGCATCGGCACGGCCAAGGTTGAATTTCCGGTTACCGGAATGACGTGCGCCAACTGTGCCATGAACATCGAACGGGCCCTGAACAAAAAAGTCCCGGGCGTATTGGAGGCCCATGTCAACTTCGCCTCCGAACGCGTGGGCGTGTCGTACGTCCCCGGCGTGGCCGGCATCGAGGACATGATCGCGGCCATCGAAAAAGCCGGCTACGGCGCCATCGCCCCGGTTGAGGGATTGGACGCGGAAGACGCCGAACAGCAGGCCCGGGATTTAGAGATTCGGGATCAAACGCACAAATTTATTGTCGGGGTGGTCTTTGCCCTGCCATTGTTCGTTTTGAGCATGGCGCGCGACTTCGGCCTCATCGGCCCCTGGAGTCACGCGGCTTGGATGAACTGGTTTTTTTTCGCGCTGGCAACGCCGGTGCAGTTCTACACCGGATGGGACTATTACCGGGGCGGCTTCAAAAGCCTGGCCAACAAAAGCGCCAACATGGACGTTCTGGTGGCGATGGGCTCGTCGGTGGCCTATTTCTATTCGGTGGTGGTCCTGTTGATCCCCGGTGTCGGAACGCACGTCTACTTTGAAACCTCGGCCGTGATCATTACCCTGATCAAACTGGGTAAAATGCTCGAGTCGCGCACCAAGGGCCGCACGGGGGGCGCGATTCGCAAACTGATCGGGCTGCGGCCCAAAAACGCGGCCGTCCTGCGCGACGGCAGCGAGATCGAGATCCCGATTACGGGGGTGGTCGTCGGGGACACCGTCATCGTCAGGCCCGGGGAGCGGATGCCGGTTGACGGCATCGTGCTGTCCGGCGAATCCGCCGTGGACGAATCGATGCTGACCGGTGAGCCCCTGCCGGTCGATAAGCAGGCCGGCGACATGGTGGTCGGCGGTACGATCAACGGCCAAGGGCTGTTGCGGTTCACCGCCACCCGCGTTGGAAGGGAAACGGTGCTGGCTCAGATCATCCGCCTGGTCCAGGAGGCCCAGGGCAGCAAGGCGCCGATCCAGGCCCTGGCCGATCGGGTGGCGGCCGTCTTTGTCCCGGCGGTCATCGGCATCGCGCTGGTGGTTTTTGCCGTTTGGTGGACGGTCACGGGCGACTTCGTTCCCGCCATGATCCGGCTGGTGGCGGTGCTGGTGATCGCCTGCCCGTGCGCGCTGGGGCTCGCTACGCCCACGGCCATCATGGCCGGGACCGGCAAGGGGGCCGAGAACGGCATTTTGTTTAAGGCCAGCGCGGCGCTCGAAACGGCGAACAAGCTCGATACGATCGTGCTCGACAAGACCGGCACGATCACGCTCGGCAAACCCGCGGTCTCGGACCTGGTGGCCTTCGATGCCCTGGAAGGTGACGAGGACCGTCTGCTGGAAATGAGTGCCGTGGTCGAACGCGGCTCCGAACATCCGGTGGGCAAGGCGATCGTGGCGGCGGCCCGCGCGCGCGGGATACCGCTCGGTGAACCGGCCGAATTCAAAGCCACTGGCGGCATGGGGGTTCAGGCGCTGGTGCGCGATAGACCGATCAAGGTCGGCAAGCCCAAGTGGTTCGCAGAACAAGGGATCGACCTAAGAGCGGCGCAGCCGACCATCGATGCGCTGCAGTCGCAGGGCAAAACCGTCATGGTGGCCGCCAGTGACGAAACCCTGCTCGGTGTGATCGCCGTGGCCGATACCGTGAAGCCCGAATCCGCCGCGGCCATCGCGGCCCTGCACCGCGAAAAACTCAAGGTTGTCATGTTGACCGGCGACAATCCGGAAACGGCCCGCTCGATTGCCGGACAGGTCGGAATCGATGAGATCGTCGCGGAGGTCAAGCCGGACGAAAAATCAATCAAAGTCGGTGCGCTGCAGGCCCAGGGACGCACGGTCGGAATGGTGGGTGACGGCATCAACGACGCGCCGGCGCTCGCCCAGGCCGATGTGGGCCTGGCGATCGGCACCGGCACGGATGTGGCCATCGAAACGGCCGATGTCATCTTGTCGAGCGGCAGTCTAACCGGGGTGCCGCGGGCGATCGCCATCAGTCGGGCCACGATGCGCACGATCCGGCAGAATCTTTTCTGGGCGTTCGGTTACAATGTGGTGCTGATCCCGATCGCCGCCGGGATTCTCAATCCGTTCGAGGGCCTGCCGCATTTCTTGCGCCAGCTTCATCCGATCATGGCGGCGCTGGCCATGGCTTTCAGCAGCATCTCGGTTGTCGGTAACAGCCTGCGTCTCTACCGGGCCGATTTTTCGCAACTGACCAGATAATTTGTCAGCGTTCACAGCGCGGCAAAGCCGCATCTGCCGTGTTGTCGGGCACTTGACGGTCAAAAGTACGCCGGCGCGCCCGACGCCTGGCATCTGCGGCACCCTGTAAACGCTGACAATAGGTTGTTTGAAGCGCTTCGGACTGTGTAACCCCGTGAACGATTACGATAATATTTGGCACCTGCCGGTTGCCTCAGGGTTCACGAATCGGCAGTTTTTCATTAATTCGAGGCTCAGACGCTTGAAGGCAGCGGGCTGATCGATGAGAGCGTTGAACCAGGGGCGGTGGGTGACGAACCGGGTGGCCTCAGGACCGATCCGGAGGAGACAGCACCGGCATTACCCGACAGTAACTCGCAAAGGAGAGGTATGAAAGAAATTCTTATATTACTTGTGGTTATCGGTGTGTGGATTTTGCTGCAAGCCGTCATTTTGCCGAAAATGGGGATATCAACCTGAATGAATGATGCTTGTCAGGTGACAAGAAAAAAAGGTCATGACATCCCGCCGGATACTGAAGAAGATCGGGGATAGAGACGCCCCGGACCATCGAGGCCATCAATTATGATTTCGGATCGGTTTCAATTTCCTATTTGCGCGTATCAAGTTTCCAGTTTCAAGTTCCCATTCGCGGTTCAGCCCTGCTGCCGGCTCAGGGGCCTCGGAAAAAGATAAGACACGCTCAAGCTATCTGCTTGATATCGCCTTTAAACTCGATGAAAAGATTTTCATGGCGGCCGTCGATTTCCGGCACATTGTCCTTCCAGTCGTATATGCGACAGGCATCGGTCTGGTCGGACGGAATGGTGCAGCCGATAAAAGGGATGAGCGGGTCGCCGACTGTTGATTTATAATTCACCATCAGCGCCTTGGATTGAGGAAAGTTTTCAAACTCCAGCAGGCGCACAAAGAAAATCCGGCAGTCGCCGTCGAAAAATTCGCTTTTCTGCCTGAACTCGACGATTCGGCGCCGGAAACTGTCAACGGCGCTCTGGGAATCCGGGGCATCGATGATCAGGTTGAACTCGCCGTGGCGCCGATCGCGCTCTTCAATTTCCTCTTGATTTGTCAGATGAAAGAATTCGCCGATGTATATCATCAAAATTCCTTTCTTGCCGCAGTAGGTGTTCTCATACAGAAGCCGGTTTTCTGATCCAGGTATCGCTGTCCCACTTTTTAAGACATTTCTGGTGCATCAAAAATGCCAGCCAGATTTTTTCCATGGAGCGAAACAGCTTGCCCGGCGTTTGCCCCCGGCGATCATACGGCCGGCGGGTCCAATCGAAAAAATCCTGAACAATGCTTTCATACCGGCGACCCGGAAGCTGGGCCATCTCGATCAGCTGGTTCTGCCGGGGCAGCCAGGTGAACTTGGACATATGGATAACGCCGTCCTGGACACAGATGCCGAACCCTTTCTTGATGCGCAGCGGCCCGGTACTTCGGGAGATCCAACAGCGGGTGCGCCCCTCGCCGTCGACAAAAAAATCGCCGTAAGCCGGCTGCCACGGCATCTGAATTTCCGTGGCAGCGGCACACATCTGAATGTATTCCGGACTTTTATCCATCGTCAGCGGGATCGCGGCGGGCTGCCGGCTCACCGGGACGCCGCTTTTTTCGTGTTCGAGTGAATGACCACCTGGCGGCAGTGGGTTTCACGGGTAAAGCAGGACAAATGCCGCCACGATCCAACCGAACATCAGGTTGAATCCGCCATGATATGCCGCCAGGTCATAGATCCGGGCACCGTTTAGCATCTGACCGTTCCAGCCTCGATCGAGCATCCACCCCACGGCCGGCTGCAACAGGGTCGGGCTCATGATAACGCCCCTGTTGATCAGCCCCGGTACCGTTCCGGTCAAATTCGGCGGCACCGGCTTCTTGGCCTAAGCGAAGCTGATGATCAGGCGGTCCGTTTTGATCCGGCGCCACTGCGGGTAATTCGTTTGACGATCCTGACGATGGCATAAATGGTTATGCCCCACAGCAGGCTGTTGGCGATTATCGGGACCAGGACCCACTCTCCCGGAAACCTCTGGCGTGAATAAAGGGACAGGGTGATGACGGGAAAATAGAGCACCCGCGTGAGTCCGACCAGAAAGTTGCCGAGCACACCGGCGCCGGGACTGTCGCCGGCGGCGAACATGCCCATGTGCATGGTGAGCGCCACGACGATTTTCGAGGCGAAAAAATGAGCCGCGGCGAGACCCGCGACAATCGACAGGCTTCGAATCATGTCATTTGTGTGGTCATCATTTTCGCAGCAGCCACAGGATGACCGATACGATGACGCTGACCAGGATCATCGTGGTTATCGGGATATAGACTTTCAATCCGGGTTTGTCGATGATGATATCACCCGGCAGCCGACCGATGGGAAACTTGGAAACCCAGGGCCACAAGAGTCCGATCACGAGCACCAGGAGGCCGATGGCTATCAGGGTTTTTTGCATTTCCAAGGTACCTATCGCGTTTCGTTATCACCGGTCAGAAGGAGGCGCCATACCGGTTCAAAAATACCTTTTCATACTGGAGCGCTTCGCGTTTGTGGGGTGGCTTCTTTTCGGCCGGATACCCCAGGGCCACCATGGCCTCGACCGCCAGATGCGTTGGAAGCCCCAGCGCTTCGGCGATGTAGGCCTCGGCGCTCATGGACTCGTCGTGCATTCGCTGGCGGATTTGGATCCAGCAACTGCCCAGCTCCAGGGCCTCGGCCGCCAATTGGATGAAGATGGTGGCGATGGCGGCATCCTCCACCCAGACATCGGATTTGGCCGGGTCGGCACAGACCACGATCCCCAGGGCCGCGTCGGCCAAAAAGGCTGAACCATGCGCCTTGGCACGGCTCAGTTTCGTCAGCAGGCCGCACTCGGTGACAAAGACGAACTCCCAGTGGTTCAGGCCCCGGGAGGACGGGGCCCGCAGGGCCGCCTCCCGCAGGGTTTCGATTTTAGCGCTTTCGATCGCTGTGCCCGTAAAGCGCCGGATGCTTCTTCTTTTTTCAATCAGGTCCAAAAACATGCCTTAAATTCCTCCGTGAACCAATATTATTCTTGACTTTACCGGACGTAATTCCTTTAATACCGGTGGATGATGTCGAATCCAATAAAATGATCATACAGGGCGGACCCTAACAAATATCGAAACGGTTTTAAAGGGCCGGGGGATTTTTATCAGGTTGTCCGCCCAATTCAAGCAGGAGACACAACATGGGAGAGGCTGATCGCAGGTCCAGCGTTCGGGTGCCGGGTAAGTATGAAATCAACTTCATCAACGAAGGCGACTACCTGATATCCTACAGCAAAGATATTTCGGTGGATGGCATGTTCATCCAAACCGAGAGCGCGCCGGCGGTCGGAGAACTCACCAAGCTGACCTTCTCCATCGGCAATGTCGAAAAGGTGTCGGTCGATGCCAAGGTCGTCTGGGTCAACGATTCGGAGTCGAGCGAAGACCCGGGCATGGGCGTCCAGTTTGTCAAGCCGCCTAAAAAGCTCAAGGAAACCATTTTGGCGCTCGTCAAGAAAGTCGCCGTACTCGAGCGGAGCAAGGCCAAGTAAAACCCGGCCGCCTCTCCGGTCGCCTTCTTTTTGCCACTTTTGCTTCGGTGCCGTTCCAGGCAGGTTTCTTCACGCCTTTATTTCATTTCCGATTTGAATTCCAAGGACGGACAGCTCTTTCTCGATGACGCAGCCCCAGTCGCGATTGGCTTTCGGATTGGCCGGGCTCGGGTGGGTGATGCGCCCCAGCACCAGGCCCGTCTCCCGCAGGGCTTCCCGAACGCGATCGCGGGCGAAATTGCCGATGCCAATGACATAACGCGGCTGCAATTGAGCGATCATCCGGCGCAGCGCCCGATCACAGGCGTTTAGCAGCGGTTTTTTTTCGGCGGCCGGCAGATGATCGGGGGTGCGGTTGCGTCCGCTGGCTTCCAGAAAGAGCAGCGGGCAATAGTTGGCCACGAAAAAGCGCCTGAAAAAAATCTCCGGTGATCCGCAGGTCGCCATGGCCCAGCCCCACAAACGCTTGCCGCTCACCTCGCTTTTCTCGCAGGAAAACCCCGTTACCGGCCTTTTCGGATGCACGTTTTGCGGTACGCCGACCTCGGTCTGAATCCCGAGCCAGTTTTTGACGGCCCGGACTTCACCGAATGGAACCCCGGTCTGGGTCATCCCCCACGGGCCCGGATTCATTCCCACCAGCACAATCTCCTTCGGCCGCAAGGCGTAGCGGTTCAGGTAAACATCGTAGGACTTGCGGGCATACACCAGGGGGTTGTACACATGCGTCACCGGTGGACCGAATGTCAGCGTTTCGAGTTGGGCAACCAATTCATCGGTGATGGTGCAAAGTATTCTCATGGCACCTGCGGCCTGCTGCCGGCGGCGGCACCGCCAGCAGCACCGGACATTTTTTTGATCGTGTCGAGGAGCCGTGTCATGGCGGGTGCGGCTTTGTCGAGCAGAACGATGTCGGCACCGCCGCAAGCGTGTTCGACGTTGATCTCGATGATCTTAGCCCCTTGTTGCTTGGCCACAACCGGCAGGTGAGCGGCGGGATAGACCGCGGCCGAGGTGCCGATCACCAGCATGGCCCGGCAGGCCTGCGATTTGCGGTAAGCCGCTTCCAGGGCGATTTTCGGCAGCGGCTCTCCGAAGAGGACCGTATCGGGCTTGAGAACACCCCCGCATTCGCAGAAAGGTGGATCGCCCGGCGGAATATGCGGTGCCAGGTATTTCTTGCCGCATGTCAGGCACTTGATTTCTCGCAGGCTGCCATGAAGTTCGATGACTTCCCGGCTGCCGGCTTTTTTGTGAAGCCCGTCGATATTTTGGGTGATGACCGGGCGCACAAGGCCCATCTGCTCGAGTTCGACCAGGGCGCGGTGGGCGGCGTTGGGGGCATAGGTATCGTAATCGCGAATGAACTCGCCCCGAATCTGCCAGTACTTTGACGGATCGCGGCGGAAGACCTCGATCGAGGCGTAGACCAGCGGATCGAACTTTTCCCAGAGTCCGTCCTTCGACCGAAAGGTCGGAATGCCGCTTTCCGCAGAAATGCCGGCGCCGGTGAGCGCGACACAATTTTTCAGTGTCAGCAGGAGTTCGGCAACCGCGGTATAAACAGTGGTCATTCTGTTGTTCCGGTGCCTGTACCCGATGACCGATTATTCATCTGTCACGCATCCTTCGGAAGCAGGTCTAACGGTTTTGATATACCGGTGCAGTGCGCCCCGCTGGACCTTTAACGGCGGGGCTTGCCATCGGAGTCGTCTCTCAGACAGGATGTCGTCACCGATCTCCAGATCGATTCGTTTGCTCACTGCATCAATATTTATCCTATCGCCGTTTTCTACCCATGCGATTGGACCGCCGTCCTGGGCTTCAGGGCAGATGTGGCCGACGATAAATCCGTGCGATCCTCCCGAAAAGCGCCCGTCGGTCAGAAGCGCCACATCCTTACCCAGACCGGCGCCCATGATGGCCGAGGTGGGCGTGAGCATTTCCGGCATGCCGGGGCCGCCGCGCGGACCTTCATAACGGATGACGATGACGTCTCCTTTGCTGATTTTTTTCTCCTCAAGTGCCATGAGCATATCTTCTTCGGAATCGAAGACCCGAGCCGGTCCGCGGAATCGGGTGCCTTCCTTGCCCGTAATTTTCGCCACGGCGCCTTCCGGTGCCAGGCTGCCGCTGAGGATCTGCAGATGGCCGCCGGACTTGACGGGATTGTCCAGTGGGCGGATGATCTCCTGACCGTCGGCAAGGTCGGGTAGATCCTTAACATTTTCCGCCAGTGTTTTTCCGGTAACCGTCAGGCAGTTGCCGTGCATCAGTCCGGCGTTCAGCAGACGCTTTATTACCGCCGGCAGGCCGCCTGCGCGGTGCAGGTCTTCCTGAACGAACCGGCCGCTGGGCTTGAGGTCTGCCAGCAGCGGCACGCGGTCGCTGATCAACTGAAAATCATCCAGAGTCAATCTTACATCAACCGATCGCGCCATGGCGATTAAATGCAGCACGGCATTGGTGCTGCCGCCGAGGGCGATGACAACCGTGATGGCGTTTTCAAACGCTGCGCGCGTCATGATGTCCCGCGGTCGGATACCAGTTTCCATCAGACGGAGGATGACTGTGCCAGCTTGTCGGCACTCGTTGCGTTTCTCTTCAGAGTCGGCCGGTGTGCTCGCGCTGTAAGGCAGGCTCATCCCCATGGCTTCGATTGCTGACGCCATGGTGTTGGCGGTGTACATTCCCCCGCAGGCACCCGGGCCGGGGCAGCTTCTCCTGACGATGGCCCTGCGGGTCTCCTCGTCGATTTCACCGGCGATGAATTCACCGTAGCTCTGGAATGCCGACACGATGTCGAGCTTGCGATCCGCAAGGTGTCCGGCCCGGATGGTTCCGCCGTAGATCATCAAGGCAGGTCGGTTGAGCCTGCCCATGGCCATTAGGCATCCGGGCATGTTTTTATCGCAACCGGGAATTGAGATGTTGGCATCGTACCAGTGCGCCCGCATGACGGTTTCGATAGAATCGGCGATCAGGTCCCGCGACTGCAGGGAGTAACTCATGCCCGCGGTGCCCATCGAGATGCCGTCGCTCACCCCGATGGTGTTGAATCTCATTCCCACAAGACCGGCGGCCGTGACGCCCTTTTTGACTTCGGCGGCAAGCTCATTGAGATGCATGTTGCAGGTGTTGCCTTCAAACCACATGGTGCTTATGCCAACCTGTCCCTTGAGCATATCCTCATCGGTCAGACCGACCCCGTGCAGCATGGCCTGTGAGGCACCCTGCGATCGCGGCTGAGTGATCCGTCGGCTGTATATGTTTAATGGGAAAGGCATGCGTTTACCTTATTGTCCCACTCGGTGAATGGGAGAAAAACCCTCGCCTTTAGGCGAAGACTTCAGTTCAATGGAGTGATGTTGCCACAAGGGGTCAAGGAGTCCAGGAGCCAAGGATCCAAGCAAAGGCGTGAATGGTTCTTTTTGCTGGACCCCTCGAATCCTTGACCCCCAAGCCTTCGGCTTTAGCCGAAGGCAATGGACTTACGCCGCGCGTGCCGGGTAATCTCGGCGATGACCTCCGCCCAGACGGTCTCGGGCAGGGCGTGGCCCATGCCCGCGATGATTTTGAGCCGTGAGCCGGGGATGGCCGCCGCGGTCGCCCGGCCGCAATCGACCGGCAGCAGCGGGTCTGCATCGCCATGGATCACCAATGTCGGCACGCTGACGGTTGCCAGGGCCTTTGTCCGGTCGCCGGCGGCCATCAGGGCCGCAAACTGGCGGGCGGTTCCGGCGGGGTTGATGCCGCGTTCATAGGATTGCTCGGCCCATTTTTGGGCCCGTGTCCTGTCTATGGGCAGCGCCGGCCCACTCAATACCCCGTAGGCCCGCACGAAGCTTTTGATGTAGCCGTCACGGTCGGTCGGAAACGGCGCGGCAAGGATGGCAAGGGCCTCGGGTTTCGGCGGCGGCAGCAGGGGGCTGCCGGTGGAGGACATGATCGAGGTCAGGGTGAGCAGTCGCTCGGGAAAGGTGACCGCCATGATCTGGCCGATCATGCCGCCCATCGACTCGCCCACCACATGGACCCGGTCATATCCCAGGGCCGCAATCAGTTCGACGGTGTCCGCGGCCATGTCTGCGAGCGTGTAGGGCAACGCGGGCGTTTGGCCACGCTGCAGGGCCGCCGCCACGGCCGTCAGATCGGGCACCGGCAGCCCATCGAATCGGGTCGACAGGCCGATGTCGCGATTGTCGAAGCGGATCACGCGGTAGCCGCCGGCCGCCAGCTGCCGGCAGAAGTCATCGTCCCAGAGCACCATCTGCGAGCCGAGTCCCATAATCAGAAAAAGGGGACTGGCCTCTTTGTCCCCGAAAGATTGATGGGCGATCTCGATCCCATTGACACGGACTGTCGCGACCTCGTTGGGGAAAGAATTTTTCATCGTCTGCCTCCTATTACCACACCCGGCACGCCAACCCTTTCAGATAGGCGGCTTCGGGAAAGTTGAGCGCCACGGGATGATCCGGCGCCTGCTCGAGATGCTCCAGCACCTGGACGTCACGGCCGGCATCCAGGGCCGCGCCCGCGACGATTTTCTGAAACAGGGCGGCGTCCACATGCCCGGAACAGGAGAAAGTGACCAACACGCCGCCGGGCCTGAGCAATTTAAAGGCCAGCAGATTGATGTCTTTATATCCCCGGGTCGCCTTGTTCACCTGATGGACGGCGCCGGCAAATTTGGGGGGGTCAAGGATGATCAGGTCGAAATCACGCCGGGCGTCCCGAAAAGACCTGAGAACCTGAAATACGTCGGCGTCGATGTTCTCCACCGCAGCGGCATCCAATCCGTTCAACGCCAGTTGCCGCTGCAGGAGGACCAGGGCGTCGGAGGACGTCTCGACATTGACCAGACTCTTGGCACCGGCTGCCAGCGCCTGCAGGCCGAAAGCGCCGGTGTAGGCGAAGCAGTTGAGGACATTGGCACCGGGTGAAAAGGGCGCCAGCCGGGTGCGGTTTTGACGCTGATCCAGATAGCCGCCGGTCTTGTGGCCGCGGCGCACATCGACCAGCAGACGAAGGGGGCCTTCCCGAATCTCGATGGTCTCAGGGGGCACTGCGCCGGCCAGGACGCCGCCGGACGATGGCAGGCCTTCCTTCAAACGGCTTTCGCCTTCAGATCGCTCGTAGATACCGGATGCCGGGCTCAGGCCCGCCAGCAGCCGCACCACCTCGCCTTTCCAATATTCGGCCCCGGCGGAAAGAAACTGGCACACCAGATAATCCGCGTAGCGGTCGACGATCAGACCCGGCAGGCCGTCGGATTCAGAATTGACCAGCCGCAGGGCGGAGGGTGCAGGCTCCGCGAAAAGAAGGCGCCGCGCCTGCAAGGCGCGGGCGAGACGGCGGGCGAAAAATTGTGGGTCGATTGCCTCGGCCGGATCGAAGGACCAGATCCGCACCCGTATCTGGGATTGCGGGGAAATGGCGCCACTTGCCAGCGGCGAGCCGTCCGCCGCCAGCACTCTGACGGTTTCTCCGGGCGCCGCCGCCGGGTCGACGCTCTCGATGGCACCCGAAAAAATCCAGGGGTGGCGCCGGTGCAGCGACTTGTCCCGGCCCGGTTTGAGAGAAACATGTTTCATCCGGCGTGGACGCCCAGCATCAGGATGATCGCCAGCACGGCCAGTCCCAGGCTGACCGCCAGCAGCGCCACCGGGCGGATGACGCGGGTCGTGTAGGCCGGCTCGGATGATTCACCGCGCCTGAAGTTGATCCTCTCGACATAAATACTGACGGCACCGAGCCCGATGCCGATCAATGCCACGGCCAGCAGCAGCAAATGATGGTCCGCTCTCAGGGCCCAGTTGGCCAGGATGAGCAACACGATCAACATCGTCCAGAAAATGTACCGGTAAGCGGACGTCTGAAAAAATCTGCCCAATCTGTCTAGTGGTACCACTCAGGCCCCCCAGGGTTACCGCGCGGCTCGGGGTTTCCGCCTCGCGCCGAACTATCATGTAATCGATGTTTCCGGGACCGTTCGCTATCAGTCGATGGCTTCGAATACAATCTTGTGGTTGACCAGGTTCATGGTTTTTAATCGGCCTTTGATGAACTTCTGGTCACCGAAAATACTGACCAGACGAAATCCGCTCTTTTCTTCCGGTTCAATGACATCGACCGATTCAAGAACCAGTTCCTCTTTGCCGTCCTTATAGTAATACGCATTGGCCTCGCACATCTTCGAACTCCTTGTTGTTTTCACTTCCTAAAGAAAAAAACCACCGCGGGTGCCGCCCTATTCTTCTATAAATGCATCTGCACATTTATGGTTGTTGTCATCCATAATTGGTCTTTTTCCCGCTGGGCGGTCAGTCGTAGCGGTTTTCCGGCTGCGGTCGGACATAAAGAACGCCTCGCCGCTAACCCTTGTGCGGCCTTGTCCACGGAAAAAATCTCCATTTATGCATTGGACACTCAGAAGTGCCTTTAAGAGATCGCGGATGGGCACTAACTATGGTTCCCGGTTTCATGCCATTGACCCCGCGCGGCCTTGGTGGCTCGCCCCGACATGATTTTTTTACAAGAAACCATTTTGGGTGTCAAGCGACGGCGCCCAAAACCGGCCGATCGACTCCGGGATCAAGCCGTCACGAGCGCGGGTGGGCTCGCGACCGGCGGTCACCCGCTGGCCTTTGACGAAATGAGTTGCTCAAAACAGGCATTCGCGGTATAATTACCTGATTTTGTTGTCTTTCATAAATTGAGTACGCGTGAAATGGCCGGAAAGCGAAACAGGGTGGATCGGCATGCAACTGAGTCAATTCGATTTTTTCGAAAAAATATTAAACAAATTCAAAGAGATTGACATCACATGGCGAAGCCTGCCGCTGATTGGGCGGCACATCGACCCGCTGGCGGCGCTCGTTTTTTTCACCTTGCTTATTCTCCTGGTGCTATTTCTTGTTAAACGCAAACGAACAGAAATAACAATCCCTCAAAACGATCCGCCGCAAAAAACAGCCGAGTTCATCGAGCCCATTGCCGAGGCGAAAGACATCAACGAGGACGGCA
Organism: uncultured delta proteobacterium; assembly: GCA_963779885.1. GTDB lineage: Bacteria > Desulfobacterota > Desulfobacteria > Desulfobacterales > SG8-13 > JARFQH01. The sequence goes on from CAWAAN010000016.1 coordinate 21,474, forward strand.
TTGTCGATTTTTTTCTCAATATTTACAAGGTGCAGCTGGGCGGGACCCCGCAGACAACGGGCCACTTCAAATTGCAGGAGACCGGGGCGGCCCAGACGCGCCGGACATATGAATTGACCGTTCTGCACGACAAGCAACGGGCGTCCAGACGCATGAGCGTCGGCCTGGTAGGTGAGGACAGCGCCAGCCGCAGCCAGTGTTTTACCGTTATCTACGACAACCACTACGTGATCAAGGTCCCCCGGAGCCCCATCACGAACTTCGACCACTTCATTGCCGCCATCGAAGCCGACCGGAAAATCGTCAAGAAGCTTGCGCCGCGCGAATGCATCGTGCCCACGGTCGCGGCTGTCCTCAAAATGATCCATCCGTTCTCGGAGGGCGACCATCTGACCCCCGAACGGCTGGAGGAAAAATATCTCGACTGGTTGAGAAAATTCCCGGCTTTCCAGACCCATCTGAAAACCGGCGGGGCCTTCATCTTCGTCATGGATCTCTCACGCTACTTTTTCCTCAGCCACATTATCAATGATCTGTATGACCTGCCCAACAAAATGGTTCAGGAGATCGTCGGTTATCCGGATGTCATCTGGGAGAACCACGGTTTCGAAGGCCGCTATGCCACCGAAAACGACGAACAGCTCGATGCCATCCGCAAGGCGTATACGGCTTTCGAGGAAGCCTCGCAGCCGCTGTTGAACCAGACCGCCAGACACAGTCTGCCCCGCTACACGTTGCAGAGGTGGTTTCTGGTGCACCTGGCCGGCCGGTTCCTGGAGGCCGGCGAAAAAGATTTGCCCCCGGAGCGCATCGCGGACCTCAATGAGCTTCTGGTAAAAACTTTTGCGGAGCACAAGGATGCCATCGTCAGCTACCGCCGGACGATTCGGGGATGCATCCAGACCCTTACGGTCAGTCAGAACACGCGCCAGATTGCCGGCCTGGTGACCAACCTGCTCGATTTGCTGGCCTGGCTGCGGTCAAGGGGCGTGGCCATGCGGGATCTGAAACCCGACAACTTGTTGATTGCCGGAGACAAGGCCCGGTATCCGGAATTTCTGGACACGATCGAACGCTACACGGTCGGCCTCATCGATGTCGAGACAGCCGTGGCCTATGGTGCGGATGACGGCGGACAGGCGCCGCAGCCGGTCCTGGGAGGAACCCCGACCTATGCGACACCGTCACACTTAATGCCGAACGAGGCGCTGGAGGCCTGCTTTGAAGGCGCCGGCCGCATCCTGTATCTTCAGGACTGGTACGCCGCCATCGGCATTATCTATGAAATCATCACCGGCGAGCGCCTGTTCGATCAGACCGGCAAACTGATCATCGGCATCAAGACCCTGATAGTCAAAAACGTGGGCGACACGGCGGTGCAGACCGAGATATTCAAGAACGCCAGCCGGATGTTCTGGCACAGCGCCCAGACGGAAATAGCGCAGAAAGCCGGAGATAAAAAGGTCATTTTGCAGCAGGTCGCCGTCGAACTGACCGAAAACATCCGCGTGTTGCTGCGGGAAGAATTGCAAAGAGAAAAACGGTGTATCGCCCGGTGCCTGCAGGAGACCGTCATTGGTCAGAAGGTGTTTAATAATGAGAAAACGCGCCGAAATCTCGCAGCGGCATCGCGCAAGAAAATAACTCAGGTCAAAGCCCGGTGGCAAGAGGCTCATCCCGACGGCAAAGAGGGGCTCAGGGTGTTGAGCGATATCGAGACCCTCAAGCATGCGGCCGAAAAGAACCGGCAGTGGATCACCTTGATTGAGACCACCCGGGCGACCGTTGCGGCCTATGACCTGCTTTTTTTCATGTTCGGGGTTGTTCAGAAAGCCATGTATCGCGAAACATGGGGGGATCTTGTGCCGGCCGCAGTTGTCGGCGTCCCGGAGGCCAAAGGGCGGACGACGATCGCGGCCACCATTTAGTCAGCGCCCGTGAAATTCTCCAGTCCGCGCCCTTGCCTTGTTCGAAGCCGACGCGATACGTCAAAGATGACACGACGATACTGTTGGAAGGATGCTATTTGATGGCCGCCGCGATGGCCGCCGCCTTTTCCTTGATGGCCGCCATGTCCCCGGGCACCAGCTCCCATTCGGTCATCGTCAACCGGGGGTCGCTCGATTGGCGTGGAATCAGGTGCAGGTGGTAGTGCATGACAACCTGGTTGACGGCCCGGCCGTTGAGCTGCAGCAAGGCAATGCCCTCCGCTCCCAGGCTGGCTTTCATGGCCCGGGCGATCCGTAAGGATGCCTGGTGAATCGCGGCGAGATCTTCCGGCTCGATTTGCCAGATGTTTTCGGCATGCCGTCTGGGGATGATCAGAATGTGCCCGGGCGTGATCGGGTTGACGTCGGCGAACGACAGCACCTTTTCGTCTTCGAAAATTTTGAAGCACGGGATTTCTCCCCGGATGATCTTGCAGAAGATACAGTTTTCCACTATGTCCTCCTTTCAATTCGGTTTGAGGTCCTGTCGAATTTCGATATTTCACCGAAGGTCTTGATTTCAATCGGTAAATCGGCGACGGAGATCTCGATTTCCACCCCCAGCGCAAAGGCCCTCTCGATGACGTTTTCAAGCTGGATGACGTTGCCGGGCCAGTGATACTGAAGCAGATACGACAACGCTTCCGGTTCGACGGTATAGACCTTGCGGGGGCTGCCGGCATTGACCTTGTGAAGAATATGATGAATCAGCAGACAGATATCCTCCTTGCGGTCCCTGAGCGGCGGCATGTTGATCGTAACGGCACTGATGCGGTTTAAAAAATTCCGGTCCACCAGGTCGCCCTCGATGGTGTCCCTGAGGTCTTTGCCCGTGGCGGCGATCACCCGCACATCCCTGGCAGGGCCGCCCGCGGTCGGTTCGCTACCCTTCAGCTTTTCGTTCAGCTGCCGCAGGAACTCTCCCTGAACCGGGAGGGAAATGTCCGTGATGTCATCGAGGTAAAGAGTGCCGCCCTCCGCATAGGCCAGCAGTTCCGTTAGACGCGGCATCACATCCTCGGCCGGCCGCCCGTTTAGGGCGGTCCGGCACACCACGGGAATGAGGGGCCGGTGGCCACGGTCGCTGACGCGGTGGATCACCCGGGCCGCCAGCTCCTTTCCGGTTCCGCTTTCACCACGGATCAGAACGTTGGGGCCGGCGTCTTTCATGCGGTCGATGATCTCGTAGATTTCCTGCATCCCGAGACTGATACCGATCAGTGAATCAAAGCGGTGGCGTTCCTTGACCCTGCTCTTCAAAAGTGCCCGTTCTTCCTTGAGCAGTTTTTCGCCGACGATCCGGTCGATGATCAATTTGAGCAGGTCCAGCTTGAAAGGCTTTTGAAGGTAATCATAGCTGCCGATCTTCATGGCTTTGACGGCCGTTTCCATCGTGCCGTGGCCGGTAACGATAACGACCTCGGTTTCAGGCTGGCGGTCCTTTATGGCCGACAACAGTTCGATACCGTCGATTTCAGGCATCTTGAAATCCGTGAAAACGATGTCGAATTTCTTTTTTTTAAGCAGACTCAGGGCCTTGCGGCCGCTATCCGCCAGATCCACCGCATAGCCTTCGCGGGTCAGGTAGCGTTTCACCATGTCGCGGATCGCCTTGTCATCATCGACAAATAAAATGTCGTTCTCTCTCATCTCTACCTCCGGTGTCAGCGACCGCGAACCCGACACCATTCAAAAGCCCTTGGTCTATTTTTTTTTGACGATTCCGTAGCGTTTGATCTTTTCGACCAGTGTGGTCCGTTTGATCTGCAAGAGTTCCGCCGCCTTGTTTTTGACCCATTTGGTTTTTTCGAGGGCGCGCAGGATCAGTCTTTTTTCGTATTCGGTCACGGCCGTGTTGAAGTCGACCCCTTCGGCGTAAATATCCAGGTTGGGTTGCGCGCGCGGCCGGTTGACACCGCGGATGCGGTCCGGCAGGTCTGCGGGCCGGATGACACCGTTTTCGTTGAGAACCACCAGGCGTTCCATCAGGTTTTTCAGCTCCCTCACATTGCCCGGCCAGGTATGTTTCAGCAGTAGGGTCATGGTTTCGGGCTGAATCTTGATGGGCTTTCGACCCTTGGTCTGGTTGATGTTTTTCAAAAAATGGCAGACCAGCAGGGGGATATCCGATTTCCTTTGGTTGAGCGGTGACAATCCAATTGGAATGACAAACAGGCGGTAAAACAAGTCTTCGCGGAAATGGCCCTTCTGGACCTCTTCTTCCAGGTCGCGGTGAGTGGCCGCTATGATTCTGGCGTCCGCTTGAATAGTGTGTACGCCGCCGACCCGCTCGAATTCGTTTTCTTCCAGAACCCGCAGGACCTTGACCTGCAGATCCGGGATCATATCACCGATTTCATCGAGGAATACCGTGCCGCCCCGCGCCTGCTCGAATTTACCCGGCTTGTCGGCAATGGCCCCGGTGAAGGCCCCCTTGACATGGCCGAACAACTCGCTTTCCAGCAGCCCTTCGGTAATGGCACCGCAGTTGATCTGAACGAAGGGGTTGTCGCGCCGGTAGGAACAGCGGTGAATGGCTTTGGCGATCATGCCCTTGCCGGTACCGGTTTCGCCGTTGATCATGAGGGTCGTGTCGCTGTCGGCAACGCGTTCGACGATGTCGAACACTTGTTGCATCGACTCGCTTTCACCAACGATATCCCGAAATACATCGTGCTGCGTGGGTTTCATCTGGCCAAAATCCAACCCGCCTATTTTACCAGCCCCACCTTTGCAACAGACCGCTCGATCTGTTCCAGCCGGGCGGCCAGACTGCCCGTGAAGCCGATGGACAGGCGCACCAGTCCGGGTGACAAGCCGATCTTGTGCTGGTCCTCGGGCGGGACTTCAGAGGAGGTGGATGAGCTCGAGCAGGACATCAGCGTGTCGTAATAGCCGAGCGACACGGCGATATATCCAAAGCGCTCTTCGTTCTGAAGGATGTCCATCAGGTCTTCGGCCTTGGTGCGGCTGCCGCAGTCAATGGTCAGCATGCCGCCATATCCATAGCCCGCATTGATGAGCCGGCTGACGAGCGGATACTGCGGGTGGGCGGGCAAGCCAGGATAGGTGACGCCGATGCCCATTTCGGTCAGCTTGGCGGCGACGATCATGGCCCGGGCGCCATGTTCGCGCATGCGCAGGGCCAGATGCGGCAGACGCTGGATGATGTCGTAGGCGATGCGCGGATCCATGGTCGGCCCCAGCAGCATGACCCGTCCGGTGTGCAGGTCCATCAATTTGTGCACAAACGATTTGGCGGCGCAAATGACCCCGGCGATCGCATCGCTGGCGCCATTGATAAATTTTGTCAACGAATGAATGACGATGTCGGCCCCCAACTGGGCCGGTGAGATGATGATCGGAGAGAAGGTGTTGTCCACCACCAACGTCAGGCCACGGGCCCTTGCCAGATGGGCCAGGGCCGGGATGTCGGCAATTTTCAGGGTGGGATTGCCGAGCACTTCGGTGTAAATGACCCGCGTTTTCTTGGTAATGGCCGCCTCGAAGGCCGCTGTATCGATCGGGTTCACGAAGCTCGTCTCGATTCCCATATCCGGCAGCAGCTCTCTGAGCAGGGCATGGGTGCCGCCGTAAACCGTGTCGCTGGAGACGATGTGGTCGCCGTCGCGGCACAACTGCAGCAGCGTGCATGAAATAGCCGCCATGCCGCTGGCCGTGCAAACGGCCCCTTCGGTGCCTTCCATGGCGGCCAGGTAACGGGCCAGGACATCGACGGTGGGGTTGAAGTGGCGGCTGTACAGAAAACAGCCGTCTTTTTCCGGGCCCCTGAGGCCGGCGAAGATTTCGGGCATGATGCGCGGATTGGTGACCGTAAAGGTCGAGGAGCGTGATACCGACGGGGTGACCCCGCCGTGCTCGCCGAATTCACGGCGCGCGCGCCACAGGGCTTGTTCGGGATTGTAGGGTTGCATGTCGAGCCTCACCTATAAAAAGAGAGGAGGTGCAAAAAACCGGTAGCGGAAGTTTTTAACGAGCCTTTGTCAATAGAAATATCGAAGGGTGCGAACGGGGTCAAGAAGTTTCATCAGCCGCGGCGTTTTGTCTTTTACCGGCGGCGGTTTACGGTATTGAAACCGGTGGCGGCGTGATCACGAACAGATGCAGTTCGCGGGGACCATGCGCGCCGTGCACCATCGTCAGCTCGATATCGGCCGTTTTACTCGGGCCGCTGATCAGTGTCAGGCAATTGGTCAACGCGTGGTCCGGCGGTTGGCCGTCGTGTCGTAAGACGGCATAGAGTTCCGCCAGGTTCAGAATGATTTGGCCGATGTCGATGACGGCCACGTGGAGTGAGGGCAGAAGAGAAATAGAGCGCTCATGGCCCGGCACCGTTTTCATGACCAGGGTGCCGGTTTCGGCGAGGCAGAAATCGGCCGAGGTGACGCCGATAAAGCCCGATGCGAGGCGACGGCGAACCGGGGCCGGCGCGTGGGCCTGCATCAGGTCGTCAGGTGCCCGGGGAGGTGCGTCAACCGGGATCCCCAGTGGCGCCAGGATTTCCGGCAGACCGAGGCGGTCGATCAACGGATGGCGCCAGACGGCCACCGACTTTGGTCCGTCCCACTCGGGAACTTTCTGCGCGGCCAATTCAGCGATAGAGGTGGCGACGGCGCCGGGGCCGTTTTTCGGGATGACGGTTAGATTAAGCGGTTTGCCCTGCGTGATCAGCTGTTGCAGCAGGGCCGATCGGTCGGCATCGGTTCGGGCACGGACCCGCTTAACGATCCGGGCCGCCTCGCTGCCGGGGCGCGCGGCATAGGCCATCGCCCGCCGGTGTTCAGGCGGTCCCGTGTATCCCAGTGCGGCCGTTACTCGGCGGATGAATTCTGTTCGGGTCGTCATGGCTTCCTGAAAGTGCCCCAGGGTTCAAGGGGTCCAGGGGCCAAGAATCCAAGTAAAGGATAGAATGGTCCTTTTAGCTTGGCCCCTCGAATCCTAGAAGCCTTGACTCCCAAGCCTTCGGCTTTTAGCCGAAGGTAATTGACTCTTCTTTTAGTGACTTCTTCCAGCGATCCATAAAGCTGGCTGATGCCAGAGGTTTCAGGTTCCGGCTGCGGGTCCAGGCGTCGAGCGGAGACGGCAGGTGGTGAATCAGGCCGTCGGACTCGGTGACCGCCCGCTGCGCCAGGCTCGCGGCCCGCAGCGCCCCGGCATAGGTCCGGCGATGGCGGATAGCGGCGGACCAGGCCTTGTAAAACACTTTTTCGGCCGTGATGCCGCCCCCGGCGTGACGGTCCGCAGAACCTTCCGCCAGGCTGGCGCGCAAGGCCAACAGCATCCGCGGCAGGTCGATGTCGACCGGGCAAGCCTGCCGGCAGGCGCCGCAAAGGGTTTCGCCCAGAAACAGATCCTTGGCGCGCTCGATGCCGACCAGCAGGGGTGTCACCACCGCGCCGACGGGGCCGGAGTAAGCGTAGCCGTAGGCATGGCCGCCGATTTTACCGTAGACCGGACAGACATTTAGACAGGCTGCACAGCGGATGCAGCACAGGATTTCGCGAAATTCCGGGTCCGCCAAAATTTTCGAGCGGCCGTTGTCGATGATAATCAGGTAAAAAGCTTCGGGACCGTCCATCTGGCCGGCCTGGCGCGGCCCGCCGATGTAGCTGACGTAGCCGGCCAGATTCTGGGCGGCGGCCCCGCGCGAGAGCAGCCGGAAAAGAATGTCGTGGTCTTCCAGGTGCGCCGTGACCCGTTCCATCCCCATAAAGGCCACATGCACCCGCGGCAAGGTCGTGGCCATGCGGATGTTGCCCTCATTCGAAACGGTGGTGATGTGACCGGTTTCGGCGCACGCCAGATTGCAGCCGGATATCCCCATGTCGGCCGCCAGGAATTTCTGGCGCAGGGCCTGGCGGGCGATACGGGTCAAGGTCGGCGGGTCGTCGGTGTACGGAACGCCGAGCTTTTCGGCAAAAAGCCGGCCCACCTGCGCGCGCGTCTTGTGGATCGCGGGGGCGATGATGTGCGAGGGTGACTCGCCGGCCAACTGGACAATGTATTCGCCCAGATCGGTTTCGGTCACCTCGATGCCGGCGGCTTCAAGGGCCGGGTTCAAGCCGATCTCTTCGGTGACCATCGACTTGCCCTTGACCGCGCATTTGACATCGTGCCGGCGGGCGATGTCGATGCAGGCCGCCACCGCCGCCTGCGCGTCGCCGGCGAATATGACCCGGCCCCCGTTTTTTCCGATGTTGTCCGCCAGGGTTTCCAGCAGGATATCGAGGTTCTCCACCGCCTGCATGCGCAGGTCGTGCGCCGTGCGTCGCAGTCCGGGTCCTTCGGGCAGCTCGCGATAGGCCTTGGCCGTGCCCTGGCCCAGGCGGCTCTGAACGCTCGCCAGGGCGGATTGCAACACCGGATCCCCTATCGCCTTGCGGGCTTCGGATTTATAGTTTTCGGTCGTGATACGGCTCATTGGGGTGGTCAATTCCGATCGGTTGTGATGAACGAAGTTCCGGTTTTGACCGGGGATGGATAGCGCAACCGAACTGGCTGGGCCGGAATGGTGGATTGTCGGATTTCTGGAAAATTGGGTTTGGCGGAACAGAAACCATTCGGGGCAGAGAGTTCGACGATGAACGACGCCGCTTTCTATCCTCGACAATCCGTCATTTCGTCCATGATCCCTTCAAACCAATTACCAATTTTCCATTATTCCCACATCCAATATTCCAATAATCCGGTTTTCCAGTATTCCAGCACTCCATCATCCCTCTCCGGGAATGAAACCCAAAAACGGGTCTTTTCCGGACGGGATCCGCACTCCCTCACCCCACTCAGCTTCCGCCAGCAGTTGGGCGATATGCAGGACCCTGACCGGTGACGCCAACCGGCTCAGCCGCCCCTGGATGTTCATCAGGCAGCTGACGTCCACGCCCGTCACCACGTCGGCCTTGGTGGCGATGATGTCGCGCACCTTGTCATCGACCATGGCCGTCGAAATTTCCGGGTATTTCACCGCGAACGACCCGCCGAAGCCGCAGCAGCGGTCCGAATCCGGCATTTCGACGAACTCGGCGCCGGCTATTTTGGCGATGAGCCGGCGCGGCTGCGCGCTGATAGCCAGGCCACGCAGGGCCTGGCAGGAGTCGTGCAGCGTGATTAGACCGTTAAAACGAGCGCCAAGATCCTCCACTTTCAGGACGTCCACCAGAAACTGCGTCAGCTCGAAGGTTTTCTCGCCCACCGCCGCGGCGCGCCGCCGCCAATCGGGAGAGTCGCGAAACAGGTCCGGATAGTGCCGGCGGACCATATGAACACAGGAGCCCGAAGGGCAGACGATCGCCTCCGCCTCTTCGAAGATCCGGATGAACCGCTCGGCGGCGATGCGGGCATCGCGCCGGTAGCCGGAATTAAAGGCCGGTTGTCCGCAGCAGGTCTGCTCCGTGGGGCAATCGACGGCAAGGTTCAAGCGCCGAAATATTTTCAGCATGGCCTCGCCGACTTCGGGATAGAGGCTGTCGACCAGGCACTGGACAAAAAGCGTCACTTTTTTGGGAGTGGTGATCATTGTCGCAAAATGAATTCACCGCAGGGCCGCAAAGGCCGCCGGAAGTATATACAAGGTAACCTCATCAGCATGAGGCGCAGGCGCCGGTTTTTCGACCGTTTATCGGTTGATAGACGCCATCCCTCGTTACATAAAACGGAAGGAACGGTCAAGGTCCATTTTCTCTCCACAGCCGAAAAGCGAGGTCTGGATGCCGGTTCAGTCGAATCCTTTGACGGACGTGGAAGGTTGACTGTTGACCTGTTTATGGACTATTTTAAGTCAAAACAGGAAATGGAGGTCTTTTCATGAAGCTGTCCAGCCAGATTAAACTGCTGGAATGACATAGATCAATATATAAATACCCGTCCACGAAGGTTTCCGAATTTCTAACCAGGCGCTTAACTCAGATGCCTATTACCAGGCGGTTTTATACAGTAGTTCAGTTAACATATTTTCGAGCTATCCATAAGGCGGTGGCAACTATCCCACCGCTGGTCAGCTCTTCGTTCGCCTAATAAGCTATTTGCATTGCCACAAAACCGAATGAGTAAGGAATATGATTTTTCAAAAGGTGAAAGAGGCAAGTTTTATCATCCAGATATGAAGCTAAATATTCCAATTTATCTTGATGAGGAAGTTTCGGCCTTTATAGAGAAAATCGCTTCAAAGAAGGGGATTGATCGATCTATAGTGGTGAACGAACTGCTAAGGGGCGATATAAAGATCGCCGAGGCTATGGAATAAATCGCCTTCGGCGAACATATCATTTGAGCAGACACCTAATGACGGCGTGTTTTGAGCAGGTTGAGCTTAGGAAATATTCCTTCAGATAGGTATTTTTATCCCTTTACGGCGCTGCTCAATTTGGCGTTCGGCAAGCCCGGTCAGCAGGAGGTTGAACTGAAGTGGCTTGACGATAGCGGCATAACCACCCGCTACCGGAGTCCCGCTGTCGACCTGGGCGCTCTGGGTATCCTTCTGGCTTGTGGGAATTCTGAAATGGGGTTGGCACCAATTCACAGAGCCGACGATTTGGTACAGCCTGCCGATCATGTTCAAAAGAACCGGGAAAGGGGCCAAAATAGATCCGCGGGCGGAGGCCGGGAACACAAATAAATAGTTTCCGCCGAAGCCGCCTTGAATTCGCGTGATGTCCGTGTTATGGCGTTGTCATGATAATATCATTTGGAAATCAAGTCTGAAACCGACGCATTAAAAACCCTTAAACCCCTAGCACCCCTGCAAGTCTCTCTTTATTAAAGTCTAAAAATGGAAGGTACCTCGCTGCTTATTTGGGGAATGCTATTCGGGTCAGTCGGCCTCGGATTCTTTGTATATGGCAAAAAACAAAAGGCTGTCGTTCCCCTGATTTCAGGAATCGCCCTGATGGTGTTTGCCTATGTTGTATCGAATGTTTACATACTAGTCATCGTCGGCATTGTTTTCGTGGTGATACCTTATTTCATCAGAATATGAGGCATTTTCGCCTGCCGTGGCAAAGGGTATGCCCATGTGAAGTCGGGTGCCGCCGTACACGGTAGAGGTCATGAATAGATCATGCCAGTGACGGGAGGGCTGACGCATGTCGTCTAAGGAAACGGGTTCCGGTTCCGAGAGGCTGGAGCGTATCATCGCCGAGGCTAGGCGCGATAAAAAGCGACTGGAAGAAACTTACCGCGGACGCGCGCTTAAATTGTTTCCGTGGATCTGCGCGCGGTGCGGGCGCGAATTCTCAGGCAAGAGGGTCCGGGAACTAACGGTTCACCACAAGGACCATAATCATGACAACAATCCGCCGGACGGCAGCAACTGGGAGTTGCTGTGCATCTACTGCCACGACAATGAACATTCACGGCATCAGGTGGCGGATTGGTATGACGACACAACGCCGAATGTCGAGAATGATACGCGCGGAGGCCACAAGCCTTTTGCGAGCCTTAAGGACCTGCTGAAAGACAAACAATAATGGCAGCCAGGCAAAAGAAGCCTAAAATACCCAAGAGCCTGCCTAAGCAACTTAAAGAACGACAGCGGACCCAAAAAACAACAGATTGACGGCGGCTTAGAAGGCTAAACATCCAGGAGGCCCATGAAACATCTGCCGACCAAACTTTCCTGCCTGGCTCAGTTACTCGTCGTGTTCTTATCGCTCGGTTTGTCCAACGTTTTTGCCCAAACGCGCCAGGAGCATGTGCACCAGATGGCCCCGCGGGTCATGCCCTTCGACATGTCGAAGACCGAGCACATCTTCGAGATGACCCAGACCGGCGGCGTGCTGCGGGTCATCGCACGCGATCCCGGCGCAGCGGATCAGGTGGCGCTCATTCGAGAGCACCTGCAGCGCGAGGCCGAGAAGTTTCAGAAGGGCGATTTTGGCGACCCGGCGAGCCTGCATGGGGGAAACATGCCGGGGCTCAAGGATCTTCAGGCCGGAGCCGCGCGCATCAAAACGACCTATGCAGAGCTGCCATCAGGTGCTGAAATAACGTTCCTGACTCCCGATCTTCAGTTATTGACGGCGCTGCACCGGTGGTTCGGGGCGCAGCTGTCCGAGCACGGGTCCGATGCCAGGGCCGAGTAACCGATTGGGGCAGGCTGAATTGAAAATCATGGCCGTAGAACCATGCCAAGAGAGGCGGCTTAGAGGCACAAGGAGGAATCATGCAGGCAGCATTTATCGGGTTGGGGATCATGGGCAGCCGCATGGCCAGAAACCTGTTGCGCCATGACGTCGCTCTTTGCATATTCAATCGATCGAAAGATCCCGTGCGGGCGCTGGAGGAAATCGGCGCGACAGCGGCCAGTTCACCCAAAGAAGCGGTCAAAGACGCCGATATCGTCATTACGATGCTGGCTTCTCCGGAAGTCGTTGACATGCTCGCGCTGGCGGAAGACGGGTTTATTTCCGCGATGAAAAAAAATGCCGTCTGGGTCGATTGTTCGACGGTCAATCCGTCCTTTTCGGAGAGAGAAAGCCGCGTCGCCCAGCGACATCATGTCCGGTTTGTCGATGCGCCGGTGGCCGGATCGAAACCCCAGGCCGAGAAGGGTGAACTGGTCTTTTTCGTCGGTGCAGAGAAAGATGATGTGACCGAGATCGAGCCTTTACTGAAATTCATGGGCCACAAGGTCCTTCACGTCGGCGGGCCAGGCAAAGGGACGTCATTTAAGGTGCTGGTGAATTCTCTTCTGGCGCAGTCCATGCTGGCGTTCTCCGAAGCTCTCCTGCTGGGCGAAAAACTGGGGCTGTCAAAGGAATTTTTGCTGGACAGCCTGCCGAACTTGCCTGTTTGCGCACCATTTATAAAGGCCAAGGCGGAGATGATTCGCTCCGCTGACTTTGAGGCCCACTTTCCCTTGGAATTAATGCACAAGGACCTGCATCTGGTGGCACTGACTGCTTATGAAAACAACCAGCCACTCATGGCGGCCAATTTAGTCAAGGAAGTGTACGCCGATGCGAAGCAAAGCGGTTATGGCAGAAAAGATTTCGCATCGATTTATAGGTTTTTGTGCAAATAGCCCGACTGCAAACAAACCCAACCCGCTTGCAGATAACTCTTATTAACTCAAGGGATGCCTGAGAAAATTATGGATCCTGCGTTGGTTCTTCCGCTATGGCTGACGGAGTGGATGACGGATCACGGGATTTCCGCCTGGGGTGCGGCGGATCTGCGCGCGTTTTCCACTCCCTTGGATGATAACGGAAAAGCGTTTCCCTGCGCGCTGTCACATGCACTTCCCATGAACCCCGGCATCATGGCCAGTATCCGGAATGGCCCTAACCGCGCCTATGCCGATGAGTATGCCGATGTCAACCACCGCATCGATAAATTATCGTTTTTATTGGCAGCCGAAATCAAAGCCAGAGGGTTTCGATCCAAACCGCTGGCGCCCTCGGAACGCACCGATACCCTGAATATTAAAGGCGATTTTCCCCATAAAACCGCCGCCACAAAAGCCGGCGTGGGTTGGGTGGGCCGACATTGCCAGGTGATTACGCGCCGCTACGGCTCATGGGTGCGGCTGGGGACCGTTTTCACCGACATCGAACTGCCCTGCGGGCCGGCTATAGAACGAAACTTCTGCGGCCGCTGCCGGCGCTGCGTTGACGCCTGCCCAGCCGGGGCATTGACTGGAAACGCCTGGCATCCGGGAGTGCCGCGGGAAGAGATACTGGACGTGCAGGCCTGTGACCGGTGGAAAAAAGAGCACTACTTTCAGTTTCATAAGGGGCAAAACTGTGGAATTTGCTCGGCCGTCTGCCCCTTTGGGTTGAAGGTGCTGAAAAAGAGTCAGCGGTCACAGGGAACTGAATCGGCGTTGTTGCCGTATTTGAAAATGGGTTCGGATTTCGGTAGGGGCGAAAGATTTTTCGCCCCTACGTTATAGTCAGCCACCATTCGAAAACCGCCCATCCGGTCTCCGTCGCATCGTTTTCATGCTTCGGGCGGCCCATAGGGCCATGGCCGTGTAACATATAATGACAGAAAAGGGAGAGCACGTGGCAAAGACATTTGGCGGCCCAAAGACGGCAAAGTTGGGCACGGAGAAACGACCGGCGATTGTCAGAGTTCAGACTGAAGAGAGGATGCAGGAGGTGGCGGCCATATTCGAAGAAAACGGCTGGAAATTCACCATCGGACTGGAACCGCACGAGCCCGAGGATATCACCGATTTGGAGACCTTGCTGAATCCGACGAAAACCAGACGGGTCGAAAATAAAATCGGGCGCAACGAGCCCTGCCCGTGCGGCAGCGGCAAAAAGTATAAAAAATGCTGCGGAGCGTAGCGTTCTGGCAACAGGACGCCATAGACCGTAGCCAGTGATGTTCCGTCCGGCGTTTCATCTGGTGCTGCATGTTCTCGTGCCGGGAGTTGCCGCCCAAGCCGCCTATGCCGAGCGCTGGAAAAGTGCCTGGCTGGTAATGCTGGCCACGATGATCGTCGATCTGGACCATCTCCTGGCCATACCGGTGTACGACCCCAATCGCTGCAGCATCGGTTTCCACCCGCTGCACACCTACCCGGCGATCGGCTTTTATTTTCTGTTGCTGCTGATGCCAAAAATCCGGTTGATCGGGCTGGGCCTGCTGATTCACATGGCATTGGATAAGATCGATTGCCTGTGGATGCTTATCAGGTAACACATCCCCGTAGGGTATCCTGCCGCAGTCCGCTCAGAAAAATTTTCGTCAGTTGCCGCGCCGTGGCGTGGCGGTAGACCTCACCCGCGGCGTCGATGCCGCGCAGCTGCCCATCGAAAAGAAACCAGCGTAACAGTTGGATTCCGGCCAAGCGGCGGTCCTGGGGGTTCAAACGCGTGCCGGCCGCGAATTTCTGAGGCTCCGGAATTTCGGTGCCCTGATCCAGCAGGGATTTCATGAAATTGAGGATGCGTCCCAACCGCAGCAGGGTGGCGGCCTGCTGACGGTCGGTGGTGTGAGCGATCGGCAAGGCGCTCGAGCGCATCAGCGCAAAGTCGTCCGGCAGGAGCCCCAACTCTTCGCAGGCTCTATAATCGGGGCTTTTCGGTGCAGGATAAAAAACAGAGACCCCGGCCAGCACCCGCCGCCGCGCCAGGTAGAGAAGATCGGCCACGGAGTCCGTCGGCGACTGATGCGGTGCGCCGGCAATCACATAGCCGACGCAGTCGAGACGATATTTTTGGGCCGAGGCCAGTGCGGCATCGAAGGCCGCCCGGACATCCGGCCGCCGAAACTTCTTCAATTGTTCCGGATGGCTCGATCCCAGCGACAAATTGAGGGTCTTGAACCCCGCCGCCGCCATGGCGGCGATCACATCCTCATCGAGGGACGGCGGAAAGAGGCCGTTCATAGCCCGCAGTTCCAGGCCGGCGTGGCCGAAACGGGTCGTGACGCCACGCAGCAGGCGCGCAAACCAGGCGCGATCGAGCGTCAGGTTTTCGTCTTCGAAATCGATGAAGCCGGCGCCGTCCCGTTCCACGGCGCGTTCGATCTCCTCTAAAACGGATGATGCTGAACGTCGACAAAAGGTCCGGTCGCGTGAGCGGCGCATGGCGCAGTAAGAACAGCGCATGGGGCAGCCCCGGCTGGTCACGACGACCGCACTGGCCTTTTTGCCCCGGCGGTAGTGGCGGTTCTTGATCAAATGGGTGGCCGGCAGCGGCGAACCATCGAGGTCCCCCCAGCGGGCCGGTGCACTGATCTGTAGCGTTCCATCGGCAGCGCGCCACACGATGCCGGGAACACCATTCGGACGGCGCCCGGCTTTCAATGCGGCGGCCAGCTGCGGCAGGGCTTCCTCACCGTCACCGCGGATGACATAGTCCACGGCCCGGTGTTGCATGACGCTTTGCGGCAGTTCCGTCGGGTGGTGACCCCCCATCACGATTTTGCAGGACGGCAGTGCGTCCTTGATCCGCTGCGCGGTTTCCAGCGCTTCACCGCTGTAGGCGGTAAAAAGGGACGAAATGCCCACCAGGAAAGCACCGGTGCGCGCGGCTTGCCGCGCCAGATGCTCAAAGCTGTAGCCGTAGTGCCGATACCGGTGGAAGAGGGCAAAGGGCGACCGGTCCTCGCGTCCATAAAACTGCCGGAGGTACGCCATGTTCGCCGGCCACGGGAGGTCTCGCGAACGGGATGTGGCCAGTCCGTCGAGAATCTCCACCGTAAAGCCGGCCTTTTCCAGGCCAGCCGCAATACAGGCCAACCCGTAGGGCACGGTGCGTTTGGCCGTCAGGTAAAAGTCCCTGATGGGCGGCTGAACGAGCAGGATATCGGGCATGGCGACGGATACCTGAATTAAGGATCGTGGGGCCCATGACACTCATGATTCAAAAGGGAGCACGGGGTGACCCGGATGCCGGATTCACAGGTGCGATGCGGTTCCCGGTTCCGGATTCAGGGGTATCGACACCCTTCTATCATGGAGATTCAGATTCCACCAGCCTGGATCACGCAACTATCCGGTGCAAAGAGATGCCTATCGGGGAAGAAAAAAGTTCGGGGCCGGCAGCGCGGGATTTTCTCGGGCGCTGCCGGCCCCGTCGGACGAGGGTTATGACGACCAATAACAGTTCAGCAGGGTATGCAGATCGAGCGGATGGAATGCGAATACCACCGGCTACCGATCCACGGCGCTGGTCAGCTCTCCGGCCTCCTCCAGCTTGAGGTGCTGTGAACGCCAGATGTTGTTCTGGTTGGCGAAGGTTTCGATGTTGACGTTCGACAGGTGGGTGACCATTTCGATATCTTCCGTGGCGCGGTCTTCATTGCCCATGTTGGAGTGAAGACTCGCGCGGCTGTAGTAAGCGGCGCCGTATTCCGGATCGAGTGCAATGGCCTGATCGAAATCTTTAAGGGCCGCTGGGTTGTCGCCGGATTTTTCATGGACCAAACCTCTCAAGTGGTAGGCTTTGGCATAGTCGGGATGGTTTTCGATGACCCGGTTGAAATCTTCGCGGGCCTCATCGAGGCGGCCGAGCCTCATATAAGCCGACGCGCGGCTCAGGCGCACGATTTTATTTTGCGGATCGATATCGAGAGCGCGGTTGAGGGCCGCGATGCTCTTGTCGTAGTTCTGACCGACGAATTCGGCCATGGCTTCATTAAAATGGGTATCGACTTTATCTTTGTCCGTCATCAGTAAATTTCCTTTCCGAGGGTTGATATTTCTGAGGGTCATTTCTACGGGGCGGGTTGAACGGCGACATCAGCCGAACTGAATCTGAGCTGAATGCATTGGTGATTTTCAGGCAACCGAGCCATTCGATCCGGGTTGTCCTTATAGGTTAAACCTTAAGTATTCTTCATGGCTTGTCAATTGGGTAGTCCCAGCGCATCGATCCATTGCCATCGGCCGCATAGGCGCTGGATACGGGTGTTGGCAAAGCCGCAGGGAGCCAGGGTGGCGTGTCATCCAACTATGACCGACACACCAGTCGGAATATTTTTATCGTGACGGATATATGGTTACGATCAACCGATGAAGTGCTTACGGCCGGTCAGGTCAGTTTGCCGTTCGACCTGAATAAGTCGATGCTCTCTTTTTCGATCAGAACGGCCCCCCTTTTTTTGACGGCGCGAAGTTCCCCGAATTCCAGCAATTGATAAACGATCTTGCGCCCGACGCCAAGGTATTTAGCCGTTTCGCCGACCGTCAGCAGCGGCAGCGAAACGAAGTCGAGATCCCTGGATGCCATTGGTGACGTCCTCCTCCTGTTAATATGGTATTCAATCGCCGCCGGAAGCGCTATTTGCCGGTGGTAGTGCCTTGGGCCCGTGGGGGCCCATGAATAATCCGTCAGCTCCCGTAACGGCGAGACACTTCGGCAACAGCATTTCCTGTTCGCCGGACGGCTCAACCCATTGTGCGATGACCTGATCTGAGAAACGGATCAAGTAAATAAGTAAACATTTTCGGCAGGACTGCAACCATGAGTCGGGCTGTGGCCGAGGGCAGAAAATTGCGGAAAAGAAGGGATTTAAGGGGATTGAGTGCGTCAGAAAGCCGGTTTCATCAGCGGGTATCCGGCTGGTACCTGGGGAGCAGCCGCAAGATGGTTTCCCGCTCCCAGCGGGCGGTATACCGCAGGAACGCCTCCATGCCGATGGGTCCGGGAAGGCCGGCCCAAATGGTGGCGCCGAAGAAGTCGAAATAGGAAGTGTGCGTCACCCGCGTGCCGCCGGCAACGGCTTCGAGTTTGATGAACCCGTAGTTAAATTTTTGGCCGCAGTCCTTTGGATTGAGAAGCACATAGCTGAGGCCGTGAACCGATGGATAGAGCGTGGTCTGCCATCTGAAGGCGACATTCGGCGAGCCGGTATAGCGGGTTTCCGTTACGACGGTGTCATTGGTCCGGTAGACGAAGCGGCTGGAGTCAATATAGCGGTTGGTTTCAAGAAAATCACCATCGAAATCGGTTTTGAATTTCCAGAAAACCTCGATCGGCACGGCGACGGTGTAGATCAATTTGACCGCGTGGCCGCCTCTCTTTGAAGGCGGCAAGTGATAAACAGCGGTCTGTTCATCTGCGGCGGTGACGTCGGCAGCCCGTCCTTCAGTGGCCTCGAATGAAACGATAGCGGCCACAATAAAAACGACGGCCATCAGGGCCGACGGTTTCAATCGGCATGAGAAGGGCATGGCCAAGGATTCCGGACGATCGTGTCACCCATCGCCGTGAAGACGACGGCGGTCACTTCGCGGGATTGTCGGCACAAGGGATTTGACGATGTCCGTCTATTCCAGCATCTGTTCATTTGTCCCGGTTTCCGGGGGCGCGACTTCGGGATGGCGCATGATGATCCGGGCGCAGGTGTTCCAGCGCAGCAGGGCATCCTGATTGCCGGGCGAACAGGAATTGAGGGCGGTGTCGTATTGGCTCATCGCCTTGTGGAACCATTCGTAGGCCAGCCGCCCGGAACCCGGGCCGCCGCGCTCGAGATGAATCTTGGCTCGTCGTTCGGAAATGATGCCGCCGTAATACGCCTTGCAGTATTGATCGCTCAGATTTTCCAGAACTTCGTGGGCCTGGTTGAAGGCGGTGCTCAGATTCTGCTTGAAGGTGTCGGTCAGCGCCAGCAGCAGAACGATCAGGGCCTGCTGGTTTCCGGGTTCCACCGCGAGCACGTCGCGGCAGATGCTTTCGGCTTCCAGGGGTTCGTTCAGGAGGCGGTAGCGTTCGGCTTTTTCCAACGCGCCCGGTATCGCCGCCTTCGAAAGGGTTTTCAATGTATACATAAGTCGTTCCTTATTGTTGGAGTTAATCCTATGTCAAGTTGGCCGGTTGCGCCCGTTGGGTCGAATGTTTCCATATTTAAAAAATCGCGGATTTCCGTATTGCAAGTTTCAAGTTTCCAGTTTCAAGTTTCCGGTCTCTGTCTTTCAAGCGTTTTTCTCCGTCTGTTTTATGGCACGCTTGATCTGGCCGATGCACTTCGTCACGGGAATTCCCTTGGGGCAGACATCAGTGCACCACCACATGGTTTTGCAGCCCCAGGCGCCATTGTCAGTGTCAAGCTCGGCCAGGCGGCTGCCGCTGGCGGTGTCGCGGGAATCTTTGATATAGCGGAAGGCGCGCAGCAGCGCCGCCGGGCCCAGGTAGTTCGGATTGGCCCTGGAAATCGGACAGGACGACGTGCAGGAGGCGCACAGGATGCAGCGCAGGGCCGGTTCGATCACTTTTTGTTCTTCCGCACTCTGCAGCCGTTCTCTTTCCGGCGCATCCGCATCGTTGATCAGGTAGGGCCGCACGTAGCGATGTTTCTCGAAAAACGGATTCATGTCCACGACCAGGTCCTTGATGACGTTGAACAGCGGCAGCGGTTCGATGACGAAGTTGTTGGCCGTTTTATAATCCCGCACCAGCTTCTGGCAGGCCAGGCCGACGTGACCGTTGATGACCATGGCGTCCGAGCCGCAGATGCCGTGCGAACACGATGCCCGGTAGACCAGCGTGGGATCGAGGTCCCAGCGAATACGGTTGAGGCAGTCGAGGATCTTGTCGGTCGATTCGACCTCTATGGCGTACTCCTGGTAGCGGGGCTTTTGGTCGACCGCGGGATCGAAGCGAAAGATGACAAAAGTGGCTTTCATCTCAATACTTCCTCTCTTTGGGTTCAAATCGGGTGATGGTGACCGGCTTGGTGAACAGCTGCGGGTCGGCCTGCTCTTCGTGGCGAACCAGGGTGTGAACCAGAAAGCGCTTATCGTCCCGTTCGGGAAAATCCTCGCGTGAATGGGCGCCGCGGCTCTCTTCGCGGCTGAGGGCGCCCATGGCCATGACCTCTGCCAGATCCAGCATGTGCCGCAGCTCCAGGACATCCAGCAACTCGCGGTTAAAGCAGGTGCCCTTGTCGCGGACGCCGATATCGTGGAACCGTTGCTTCAGCGAGCGGACGGTTTGCAGCGCCTCTTCTATCGTCTCCCGGTGGCGAAATACCGATACGTTGTTCATCATCACGGCTTGCAATTCCTGCAGGATCGGCCCCAGCTTCTCGGTGCCGTCTTTTTCCATGAGGTATCTGATCTTCGCGGCTTCCAGGTCTTCCAGATCGTCGGGTATGGTGCACAGGCCATTGGCATTGATGAACCGGCGGATCTCGATGCCCGAGCGCCGGCCGAACACCAGGGTGTCCAGCAGCGAGTTGCAGCCCAGCCGGTTGGCCCCGTGCACCGAGACGCAGGCGCATTCACCGGCCGCATACAGGCCCGGGAAAGGTGTACCCTTGTCATCCATCATCACCCGTCCGTCGGCGTCGGCGGCGATGCCGCCCATCATGTAGTGGCAGGTGGGTTGAACCGGGATCGGTTCCTTGCGGGCGTCCACCCCGCCGTAGGTTTTGGCGAACTCGATGATTTCGACCAGCTTTTCACCGATGACCTCGGCCCCCAGGTGGGTCAGGTCCAGGTGCACGTAATCCTTTCCGTCGATGCCACGGCCGGCGCGCACCTCCTTCAGAATGCAGCGCGAGACCATGTCGCGCGGCGCCAGGTCCTTGATGGTGGGGGCGTAGCGTTCCATGAAGCGCTCGCCCTTGCCGTTGAGCAGGATGCCGCCTTCACCCCGCGCGGCCTCGCTGATCAGAATGCCCAGCTTGTAGATGCCGGTGGGGTGGAACTGGATGAATTCCATGTCTTCCAACAGGGCGCCGGCGCGATAGGCGATGGCCATGCCGTCGCCGGTCGAGGCCATGGCGTTGGAGGTGGTTTTGAAAACCTTGCCGGCCCCGCCGGTCGCCAGCAGCACGGCCTTGGTGTTGAACACGTGGATCTTGCCGGTGACCAGTTCGTAGGCCGTCAGGCCGCAACAACGCCCGTCCTTGACGAGCAGGGAGAGCATTTGAAACTCGTCGAAAAAATGGATGCCGCGCTGCAGGCACTTTTCCCAGAGGGTGTCCAGGATGACCCGGCCCGTGCGGTCGGCGGCGTAGCAGGCCCTTTTGATGGCGGCCTTGCCGAATTCCCGGGTGTGGCCGCCGAAAGCGCGCTGGGCGATCCGGCCTTCCGGCGTGCGGTTGAACGGCACCCCCAAATGTTCCAGCTCATAGACGATTTTCGGGGCATCGCGGGTCATGATCTCGATGGCATCCTGATCGCCGAGGTAGTCGCTGCCCTTGACGGTGTCGAACATGTGCCATTCCCAGTTGTCCTCTTCCTCGTTACCCAAGGCGGCGCCGATGCCGCCCTGGGCGGCTCCGGAGTGGGAGCGGGTTGCAAAAACCTTGCTCAGGACGGCAACCCGGGTGCCTTCACCCAGCTCGATGGCCGCGCGCAGGCCGGCCAATCCGGCGCCCACGATGACGACGTCATACTGGTGTTCCATAGTCGACTCCCTGCTGAATATCCGGTTAAAGGTTGTTGGGCTTGACCGTGCTTTGGAGAGAAAGTTTTTCGATGCGACAATTTGGACTGCCCGACGGTGGCGGACCTGAAGCCAAATTAGAAAAAGCGTTTCTCTTTGTAAAGGCTTTTTTAATCGTGCCGGGGAGGGCTGGCAGCCGGCACGGACCGGAATCTGTGAAGAGCCGTTTGCGGACGGAAACTAAAAACCGACGGCCTGACCGTCCTTGCGGTGGTCGGAGGCACCGCAGTATCCCTGCGGCAGGCAGGCGACGAGCTGGGCGCCGCCGAACAGGCGGGTCGGCGGATCGGGCATCAGGCGGTGGCCGCGGGCGGCCAGCTCCGCGGCTACTCGCTCCGGCAGACCAGCTTCGAGGGCCAGGCGGAAATCTTCCGCCAGGTACCACCGCGGCGCGTCGCAGGCCGCTTGCGGATTGAGACCGTCATCGAACATCCGGACGATCATTTGCAGATGTCCCTGCGGCTGCATCAGGGCGCCCATGACGCCAAAGCTGAGCAGCGGGCGGCCGTCGTGGATAACGAAACCGGGGGTGATAGTGTGATAAGGGCGCTTGCCGCCGCCGACGCAGTTGGGATGTTGCGGCTCCAGGGTGAAGCCCCGCCCGCGGTTTTGCAGGCTGATTCCCGTGCCGGCAACGACGATCCCCGATCCGAATCCCATGTAGTTGGACTGGATGTAAGACACCAGCATCCCGTTCTGGTCGGCCGTGCTCAGATATACCGTGCCGGTTTCGGGCCGGATCACCGGCTGCAGCGTCAGGGCCCGGTCCATTCGGATTTTGGCGGCGCATTCGTCCAGGAAGTCATCGTCCAGGAAGCATTGCGGGTCCACCGCCATGGCGGCCGGATCGGCGACGTGGCGCCAGGTTTCCGTAAAGGCCAGCTTCATGGCTTCGACTTGGAGGTGGATACTCTCGGCGCTATCCGCGGCGTAGCGGCGGATGTCGCATCGGCGCAGGACTCCGAGGGCTATGAGGGCGGCCAGGCCCTGACCGTTGGGCGGTATTTCGTACAGCTGGATGTCGCGATAGGCCTGTCGGAGCGGGGCGACCCACTCGGAGGCGTGACGCTCCAGGTCTTCGCGCGTCACGGCGCCCCCGTCGGCGGCCGCCTGGGCGGCGATGCGCCGGGCGATCTCACCCCGGTAAAACGTTTCGCCGCCGGTTGCGGCGATTTTGCGCAGGGTGTCGGCCTGCTGCGGGCAGACGAAGGCTTCGCCGGCTGCGGGTGCACGGCCGCCGGGCAGAAAAGTCCGCGCGAATTCCGCAAATCCCCGGTAACGCGCGGGCGCCTCGGCCCAGATGGACGCCACCGCGGGTGTCACCAGAAACCCGTGTTCGGCGTAGCTGATGGCCGGTTCAAAAAGGTGCTCGAACGGCAGCTTTCCGAACCGTTTCGACAGACAGGCCCAGGCATCCACCGCGCCGGGAATGGTGACTGCCTCCCAACCCAATTCGGGCATGTTGGTGCGGCCGGCGAAACGCTGCGGCGACCAGGCCGCCGGCGAGCGGCCTGAACCGTTGAGGCCGTGGAGATCGCGGCCATCCCAGATCAGGGCGAAGGCGTCGCTGCCGATCCCGTTGCCGGTCGGCTCGACGACGGTCAGGGTGATGGCGGCGGCCAGGGCGGCGTCGACGGCGTTTCCGCCGCGGCGCAGCATGTCCAGTCCGGCCTGGGCCGCCAGCGGCTGAGACGTCGCCACGATATTGCGGGCCAACACCGGCGCCCGCCGGGAATGGTAAGGGAAGTTCGATAGACTGTCTGTTCGGAAGATGGTCATGATGAAAACCGGTCGGGCTCGTTCAACCGGTTCAGTCGTGCCGAACCGATACCGTAGCCGTTCTTGAAACGGCGCTATTTACCTTACGTGACGCGGGAGGTTTCAATGCCGGTCGGTCTTGACAGGGTTTAATCCAGGCCATGGCGGCTGTTCGTGGGATCTCCTTCCGCCGCCATCATCTGCAGGACCTGTCTTGCGGCCGGATCCGGCAGAATTCCTTTCAGATCCGCCTCCAGAACCAACTCGTTGCGCTGATTGGTATACAGAGCTTTGCCGGCGGCGCGGCCGTCGTCGTCGATCTGCCCGATGGTGAAGGTGCAGGTGATGGTGTCCTCGATGTAAACCGGCTTTCTGAATTTGAAATTCATGCCGGAAGCCAGCCAGCCGATCTGCCCCCCGATCTGAGTCAGCATGCCGGCGATAAGAAGACCGTGGCAGATCACCGTGTTCATTTTCCGGGCCCGGGCAAATCTTTCGTCGAAGTGAACCGGGTTGAAGTCGCGCGTGATGTCGGCAAATCGTGCGACCTCAGGCGCGGTGAACGTGCGGGTGACGCTGAACGCGTCGCCAACCGCTAAGCCCCGGATGGCCCGCCGGCGCATGGTGGACATGGTGGAGACCTCAAAAAACAATAGTGTCGAGTCTTCTGTGACGTGTCGCAACGGACCTGAATGAGGCAAGTGCGGGCACAGAGAAAAGGTTCACGGTTAACGGTTTATGGTTCGAGGTTGGTGGATGAAAGCGATTCGATGTTCCAGGTGGCGACTGTCGGCTTCCTCTGGCCTTGCCAAAACCATTATCTTAACGCCTGTATTTAGACGATTGACGGGTGACAAGGCAATAGTGGCCCAGGATGCCCGAGTACCGGGCGCCGGTGTTTTTTCTTTAGTCAGCCGCGGCCCAACTTCGTTTCGACCGCCGCGATTTTTTGCTGCAGGCCGGCGGTGCGTCCCTTGCGGTAGTCCGCCTTCAGGGTCATGTACACGCGCTCGCAGTCGGTTGCAAGATCTTTAAAGCACTCGTCGACGACCGCCATGACGGCCGGCCAGTCGCCCTCGATACAGGTGGCCATGGGCGTCAGCACATACGGCAAACCGCTCTGCCGTATGATGGCAAGGGCCCGGGCGACGTAGGGGCTGACACTGGTGCCCTTGTCCGTGGGAAAGATCGACAGTTCGATGATGACACTCATCCGCCGGCCTCCGTTTAGTTGAGTCCATTCGGGATATGTTTAAGGCCGCCAGCGGCTTTTGGGGCCGCGTCGAGTGCCGAACGGACCGCCTCGGCCAGCTCGTTCATGCCGAGTGGTTTCACGACCAGGCGGCTGATGCCCAGTGCGGCCGCGCGCTCGATTTCGAACTCGCCGCAATAGCCGGTGCAGAGGATGATCGGGATGTCGGGGCGTATTGTTTTGATTTGCTCCGCCAGCTCAAAGCCCGTCATGCGCGGCATGGTCTTGTCGGAAATGATCAGGTCGAAATCCCGGGGATGCGACTGGAAGGTCTTCAAGGCTTCGAGGCTGTCGGTCCGGACAGTGACCCGGTAACCGAGGTGTTCCAGCATTTGTTTTCCCATGGCGGTCAACACGTCTTCGTCGTCCGCCAACAGAATCCGCTCGGTTCCGGTGGGCGCCGCCTGGCGGCGAATGACCGCCGGTTCCTCGTCGCTTGTGATGCATGGCAGGCGCACATGAAAGGCCGCCCCCCCGCCCGGAGGGCTGTCGACCGCAATGGACCCTTTCAGGGTCTGGATGATGCCGTGGACCACCGATAGCCCCAGGCCGGTTCCCTCACCCTTTTCCTTGGTTGTAAAATAAGGGTCAAAAATACGCGCCAGAATCTGCGGGTCGATTCCGGGCCCCGTGTCGCTCACCGTCAGGCGCACGTACGGTCCCGGCCGCAGTTGAAAACCGGCGGCGATCTCGTCGGCCCTGACGTCGCTATCCGCCAGGTTCACGGTCAGAATGCCGCCGCAGTCTTTCATGGCTTGAGCGGCGTTGGTGCAAAGGTTCATCAGGATCTGCTGGATCATCGTGGGGCTGCACAGAATACGGGCGTTTTCGGCCGTGATGCGGGTGCGGATGTCGATGGTCGACGGCAGGGAGGCCCGCAGGAATTTGAGGGCTTCCTTGAGCAGCGGCACGATATTGATCGGCTTGAATTCATGCTCCGTCTTGCGGCTGAACGTCAGAATCTGCCGGACGAGATCCTTGGCCCGGTTGCCGGCGTTGATGACCTCGGCCACGTCCTGGCGGCCGGGGCTGCCGGCCGGCATTTCGTAGGCGGCCAGCTCGGCATATCCGAGAATGGCCGAAAGGATGTTGTTGAAGTCGTGGGCGATACCGCCGGCCAGGGTTCCGATCGCCTCCATCTTCTGCGACTGGATCAGCTGCCGCTGCAGGTGGTTTTCCTCGGTCACATCGCGTGCGACGCCGACGAAGTTGCAGACGTTTCCGCCCTTACCTCTGGCCGGGACGATAACGGCTTCCACCGTATAGTGGGTGCCGCATTTGCGGCGATTGGTGAAACGGCCCTGCCAGGTTCGGCCGGTCGAGATGGTGCGCCAGATGTCTTGGCAGAAATCCGGATCCTGAAGACCGCTTGTCAGGATTGCCGGATGGCGCTCTAACAGCTCGCCGTGCGAAAAACCGCTGACCCTTTCCAGGGCCGGGTTGACGTACTCGATCGTGCCGTCACCCGTGGCGATCAGGACGAGTTCGGCGGCCTGCTCGACAGCGGTTTGAAACAGACGCCTCTTTTTCTCGTGGCGCGCGCCGGCCCACGCCAGAGCGATGATTCCGGTCAGCGTCTTCACCATGCCGATGGGCGTGCGCGCCAGGTGAAAATTATTTGCCGCGAAATCCATGCCCAGAAATCCGGTCATCGCGCCACCGTTGATCAACGGGGCCAGCAGGCTCGAATACTGAACGGTCTGGTCGGCGGTCGAATTCCGCCAGCCGGTTGGCCCCGGTGGCGACAGGCCCGCAAGCTGGACGATCTCCCCGCATCGCAGGCGCCCGAGGTGTCGATCCGATAAGCTGATCGGCAGCCCTTTCGCCAGCGCATGGTGGCAAGGCGAGCCGGCGCGCCAATCGACGCGCTCGACAATGGTGTGCCCCGATTCATCCACAACGCATGCGTAGCAGCGGTCGCTCCGGAAGGATGCGCCGATCCGCGCCAATATGCACGACAAGGTGTTGTCGAAATCACCTGCGGGTGAATCCGCACAGAGGGCGACGGTGTCGGTCACCAGATCGTCCGGATTTTCGAACACCGTGGCGGCGCGAATTTCCGGCTTCAGGTGGCTGCTGCAGGGATCACCGATCGAGTTCATAATTTTTCTTGCGCGCGGGTGATGCGGTCGTGACGCCGGAGACGGCGACTTCGTGTCGAGCGGAAGAAATCGGCATCGAAAAAACAGGATCACATTGAACGATGTTTTTCAAAGGGCGATAAGTGGGCGTTAATATATAACTATTCGATAATAATTGCAAGAAGTTGCTGAAACGATACGGCCCTATTGGCGGTGTTAAATCTATTTTCGCGTTAATTCTGGGGAAGAAACCGTTTATAAGATCTTGATTAAAATAGAAATTTTTATTAAAATAGATGATGGTATTCTTTCTGGTCGAGCCACCGGCATCACGCTTCAAAAAAAAGTTAACAACTCGTTAATGGAGAACTGCCCGATATGAGAAGCAAATGCATCCTTTTCCGGCAACACCGGCGCGTGCGGGCGGGGAAGGGGCTCGCGCTGTCGACATTCCAGAGGCTCAGGCCGGTTCCCATGATCGAACCCTATAGCTGAGGTAGATATGCCAACTGCCGCCGACATCCTGATCGTCGATGACGAACCGATTGTCTGTGAAACCCTGCAGGGCCTGCTCGATTTCCAGGGCCACCGCGTGGCGACCTGCAGCAGCGGGGCCGAGGCCCTGGAGTGCATCCGCCGCCGGAGTTTCGACCTCGTTTTTCTGGACATCCGGCTGCCGGACATGGATGGGTTCCAGATCCTGGCCGCCATCCGCAAAGAAGCGGCCGGCGTCCTGGTCATCATGATTACCGGTGATGCCACCATCGAAACGGCCGTTGAGTCACTCAAAAGCGGGGCATACGGCTACCTCGGCAAACCGGTCCGCATCGAGGAGCTGACCAAGACGGTCAAAAACGCCCTCGACCATCGTGAACTCGATCAGGCCCGCCGGCGTTCGGAAGCCGCGCTGCGCGACAGCGAGGAACGTTTCCGGACCCTGGTCGAAAGTTCGCTGATCGGCATCTGCATCCTTCAGAACAACACCATCATCTATCAAAATCCCGAACACCAGAAATTGTACCGGTCCTTTGCCACGGTCTCACCGGAGACATTGATCCATTTCATTCACCCCGATGATGTCGATAAGGTGACCCGCTGCTACCATGCGCTGATGAGCGGCCAGAAGAAATCGGTGGAAACCGATTTTCGGATCTACCCGTCGGGCAGTGAAAAGCAGGATATGGAGATCCGCTGGCTGCAGTGCCGCGCCAGCCTGTTTCGCTACCGCGGGGCCGATGCCGTCCTGATCAACCTGATGGACATCACCCGTTCCCAGGAACTCGAACATTTCCTGCGGGTCAAAAGTAAAATGATTTCGCTGGGACGCGTCGCGGCCGGTATCGCGCATGAAATCAGAAATCCGTTGACCGGCATTAATTCCTATCTCTTTTCGCTGGCGGACCTGCTGAAAGCCGAAGAACTCGATGCCGAAACGGTCGCTATGATGAAAAAGATCGTCGACCAGGTTCAGGGGGCTTCCAACAAGATCGAATCGGTCATCAAGCGGGTGCTCGATTTTTCGCGGCCCGGTGTTCCCTCCATGGCCCTGGTCAGCATGAACGGGCCCCTGCAGGAGGCGCTCACTCTTTCGGCGGTCAGTCTGCGCAAGAAGGGGATCGAGGTCGTCATCGACCTGGATCCAAATTTGCCATTGAGTTACGGCGATGTGAACCTGATCGAGCAGGTGGTGTTGAACCTGATCGACAATGCCGTGAAGTCCATGGAGAAGAAAGCCGCCCAAAAGCGTCTGATCCTGCGCTCTTACGCGGCCGACAATAACATCTGCCTGAGCGTCTCGGACACCGGGGGCGGGATCCCCATCGGTATCCGCGAGAAAATATTCGACCCGTTTTTCACGACCGAAACAGACGGTTCGGGCATCGGGCTGGCCATTTCGCTGCGGATCATCAACGATCACCGCGGCGCCATCACGGTCGAGAGCAACGAGTCGGGCGGGGCCAGATTCACCATCGAACTGCCGATAGAGAAAAGGATGCAGGTCCAATGACGCCGTACACGGTTTACGTGGTGGATGATGAAGAGGTGGCCCGCGAGGGCGTGGTGCTGGCCTTGAGAAAGCTCTACCGGATCAGGGGCTTTGCCAATGCCGAGGACACTATCGAGGCGGTGCTTGGCAACCCGCCGGATCTGGTTCTTCTGGATATCGGCCTGCCCGGCATGAGCGGCATCGAAGCGCTCAGAAAAATAAAAGGCCTCTATCCGGAGATCATCGTGATCATGATCACCGCCTACGAGGATGTCCAGACCGTGGTTTCGGCCATGAAGCAGGGGGCCTACGACTACGTGGTCAAGCCGCTGCAGATGAACACCCTGATGGTCACCGTGCGCAACGCCCTGGAAACGATCAAGCTGCGCAAGGAGATTCAGCTGCTCCACGAAAAATATCTCAAGGAGAACCTGCCGGGATTCATCGGCGAGAGCGATGCCATCCAGGACGTCATGGAAGTGGTGACCAAGGTCGCCAAGAGTCCCGACACGTCGATCGTGATTCTGGGTGAAACCGGTACGGGCAAGGAACTGATCGCCAAGGCCATTCACTACCGCAGCCCCAATTTCGAAGGGCCGATGATCAGTGTCAACTGCGCGGCCATCCCCAAGGATTTGATAGAAAGCGAACTCTTCGGGTATGAAAAGGGCGCCTTCAGCGGGGCCGACAAATCGGGCAAGGAGGGCCTGGTCGAAAAAGCGGCTGAAGGCACCCTTTTCCTCGATGAGGTGGCGGACCTGAGCACGGAGGCCCAGGCCAAGCTGTTGCGGTTTCTGGAAGAGGGCGAATACTACCGGGTGGGCGGCACCAAGAAGCGTATGGCCCAGACCCGCATCGTCGCCGCCACCAACAAGAACCTGGAGGAGATGGTCGCCGCCGGTGGTTTTAGACAGGACCTGTACCATCGCCTGGCGGTCATCAAGATCGAGATCCCCTCACTGAACCAGCGGCTCGAAGACATCGTGCCCATCGCCAAGCACTACCTGGTCGAATTCGCGTCCAAGTTCGGCAAGTCCTACACCGGGATCAGCGCCGAGGCCGAAAAGGCCTTGAAAAATTTTAAATGGACCGGCAACGTGCGCGAACTGAAAAACCTGATCGAACGAGCCGTCCTGCTCGGTGACGGCCCCCTGATGGACTTGCACGACCTCGGCGTGACGCCGGGGTGCCAGGGGTCGGGCGCCGCCGCGGCCGGACTGCCGGTTTTAAGCCCGGAGGGCATCGACCTGCCCGCGGTCATGGCGCAGATTGAAAAAAAATATTACCAGGACGCGCTTCAGATGGCCGGCGGCAACGAAAGCCGCGCGGCCCGTGCCCTGAATGTCAGCCGTGACACCTTTCGGTATCGACGCAAGAAGCTTTTCGAATAAACGCCAACGGGCCTGGGGCATTATTCCCACCCCGGCTGCGTTTTTTTCCCCAATCCGACTCGCCCCATTGGCAGCCACACCTCCCCCCCGGATGTCGCAACTATTTGAGATCGCGTGATTAAATAAACTTGCGGCCTGCTGGCACACTATTTGTTTTAAGCAGGCAGCGACAGCACGCCAACACTCATCCATTTGACTGACGGGGGGCATAAAAAATAATGGTCACCAATCCCAAGCTGAAAAGCATCAGAACGCTTCT
The DNA here is from genome assembly GCA_963779885.1 of uncultured delta proteobacterium. GTDB lineage: Bacteria > Desulfobacterota > Desulfobacteria > Desulfobacterales > SG8-13 > JARFQH01. Next base: position 52,058 of record CAWAAN010000016.1, read on the forward strand.
GGTCGACGACAACGAGTTTATCCGCAATTCCATGGAAATCGCCTTTCGCCAGAGAGGCTACCCGCTGCGAACGGCCGCCACTGCCGAGGACGGCCTGCGGAAACTGGCCACGGAACACTTCCAGATCATCATCAGCGACTTCAAACTGCCCGGGATCAACGGCCTCACCTTTCTCAAACATGCCGGCGGAGACCGGCCGGGCATCATCAAGATTCTCACATCCGCCTGCGGTGATCATGGCACCATCGCCACGGCCTATGCCATGGGCGTGAACGATTACATCCAGAAACCCTTTACCCTCGATACGCTCTGGGCGACCCTGGCCATGCACGTGGCGAAATTAAAGAAACGCCACCACATCATCGATTTGCAAAGCCGGCGGGCGGCGGTCCGGGCGCAGGGTCAGCCGCGCGGCTGCACGAATATCAGACCGTAATGCGCCCAGATTCTGTCCGGAACCTTTCACCCCTGTTCGGGCCTCCCCCGCGCCCGGCTATCTCACCAAAGCCGGCCGGGGCGATATTCTCGAGGCTCCTGGCGGCCGCAAAATCGGTCGTTTTCCGGACGGACCCTTTCCGGCCGGCTTAAGATCCCGTATTTTTCCCGCCGGAACACCCCCCCATATCCGCCAATCCCGCCTTGTGATTTTTACATTTCTATGTCACATGAGATGACTCGTTTCGCCCACGTTGGGCTCGCGAGAGAATAAGGTTAAAATTTTCGACGTTGAGACGCTCGGTCGTCAAGGCGTGAAAGCGCGCGAATATCTGGATATTCCGAGTTTTCACAAGGCGGGCGAACGGGCTGTATCGGCGTTTAAAAGATAACGTTATTTTTTTAGCGTGACCTTTGCAGCCCTGGAGGTTCAATGAACGATTTCAAACCGAGTCACTATCATCTAACACTGACTCCCGATCTGGCCGGGTTCAAATTCTCGGCCGGCATCGAGATCACCGGTAAGTTCACAGAACCGCGGGAAGAGGTGGTCCTGAATATTCTGGAACTGGCCGTCTGGCGCTGCCTGCTGCGCAGCGACGGGCAGACCGCTGCCTGCCCTTTCAGCGTCGAGCCCGCTAAAGAGGAATTGCACATCCGGCTGCCACGCGCGATGACCGGAAAACTGACCGTGATTGTCGAGTACGAAGGCCAGATCAACGATCGCATGGCGGGCTTTTATCGCAGTCGTTACCAAAAAGACGGCCAGACGCAATATATCGCCGTGACGCAGTTCGAAGAAAGTGACGCCCGGCGGGCGCTGCCCTGCATCGACCATCCCTTCAAGAAAGCGACTTTTACGGTCGAGATGATCATCGACGGCGGCCTTTGCGCCATTTCCAACACGCTGGTCGACACCGAAGAGGCGCTTGAGGACGGCAAAAAGCGGATCGTCTTTCAAAAGACGCCTCAAATGTCGACCTACCTCCTGTTCTTCGGCGTCGGGGATTTCGACTCCGTGGTGAATTCAGAAGATCCGCGGGTGCGGGTCGCCACCGTACCGGGCATGACACCCTACGCCGGCTATGGTCTCGAATTCGGCCGCCAGGCCCTGGCCTACTGTGAAGATTACTACCGAATCCCGTACCCGTTGCCGAAGATGGACCTGATCGCTATTCCGGATTTCGCTTTCGGCGCCATGGAAAACTGGGGGGCGATCACGTTTCGCGAAAATCTCCTGCTGCACTATCCGGACATGACCTCCCGGGCGGCCGAGGAGCGGATTTGCGAAGTGATCGCCCACGAAATCGCCCACCAGTGGTTCGGGAACCTCGTCACCCCCTCGGACTGGCGCTATTTGTGGCTCAACGAGAGTTTCGCCACGTTTTTCGGCTTCGGAGTGGTCGACTATTACCATCCGGAATGGGGGATCTGGGAGCAGTTTATCGGCAGCCAGACCGAAAGCGCGCTGGTGCGCGACGGCCTGCACGAGACCTTCGCGATCGAAATCCCGGGTGGCGAGCACATCGTGATCAACACCAGCACGGCGCCGATCATTTACAGCAAGGGCGGCAGCATCCTGCGCCAGGTTCTGGGCTTTATCGGCCCGGAGTTGTTTCGCGACGGACTGCACCGGTATCTGGAAGCCCACGCCTACGGCAACGCCGCCAGCCGGCAGCTATGGGAGGCCTTCGAATCCTCGTCCGAAAAGCCGGTGACCCGGATGATGAAAAGCTGGGTCGAGCAGCCGGGGTATCCGCTGGTCAGCGTCGAACGCCACGACGGACGTCTTCACCTGCAGCAGCAACGGTTCACTTATCTGCCCAACACCTCCGAACAGCTCTGGGACCTGCCGATCACCGTGCGTCTGGTAGATCGTCGCGGCGCGCAGCGGACGGTGGGGGACCTCATGGCCGGAAAATCCGCGGTCATCGAGCTGCCGGCCGACACGGCGGCCTACAAAATCAACGTCGATCAAACCGGGTTCTACCGGGTCCGGTATCTGAATCCCGAAGATCTTAAAACGCTCGGGGAAAAGGTCCGCGACAAATCCTTGGCGACCGAAGACCGCTGGGGGCTGCAAAACGATGTGTATGCCCTGGTCAGAAGCGGTGCCGACCGGATTGAGTCCTACCTCGATTTTCTCGAGTACTATCGGGATGAAGAGGCCTTTTTGCCCTTGAGCAGTATTTCCGACCACCTGTTCCAGGCGGCCCGCATTCTATCGGGTACGATCGCGGAACGGCTTAAAGGCAGGGGCCGGACGCTGCTCGGAAGGGCGCTGGCGGCCATCGGACTGGCGCCGCAATCCGGCGAACCCTTCACGGCATCGTTGCTGCGGGATCACATCATGCTGCCGGCCGCGGTCTTCGGCGCCGAGGAGGTCATCGCGTTCGCCGAAAAACAATTTGCGCGGTTGACATCCGGTGCGGCCGTCCACCCGGACATCCTGAAGAGCACGCTTCAAATCGGCGCCCTGACCGGCGCCCAGCCGGTTCTGGCATGGCTTCAGCAAAGGTTTCGGTCCACCATCAGCGAACACGAACGGCTCAATATCCTGGCGGCCCTGGGATGGTTCGGGGATAAGGCCGTTCTCGAGGACGCCCTGCGGTTCGCGCTCGACGAGGTGCCCGACCGCAACAAGTTCATCCCGATCGTTGCGGCAACCGCCAACCCGCATGCCGTCGGCCATCTCTGGGACTGGTATCTGGCGCACCTGCCGGAACTCGAAGCCTTTCACCCCCTGCTCTACGAGAGAGTGATCGCCGCGATCGTTCCGACGGCCGGCGTCGAGCGGCCCGCCAGCGTCGTCGCTTTTTTCAGAAAATACGTGGCCGATCGTCCCCAGACCGGCGATGTGGTCCGACTGGCGCTCGAGCATCTCGAGATCAATTTAAGAATGCGCCGGCGATCCGCTGCTTGATTTTCGCCGCGAGGCTCTCGTCGCCGGTGCCCCCCTGCGCCCGAGGCCGTCCCTGCAACAATCCGGGTCGCTGAAAAATACATGCTGGACCCCATTGATGCGCGGCCCCGATGCGCGATACGCGGAACATGCGTGCCCGTTTTCTTTCCAAAGTCCCCGCCAGCGTTCAGGGCATATTTTTCAGACAGACCGGTTCTTTCTTTGGTATCGAAAAGCCATCCGCATCCCGCCGCCGAGAAGAGCCAGAAAATGCCAGGAGGTCCCTGATGAACAAGGAAAACCCGGACAAGACCCAGGGCGGCGGCCGAAAAGAGTTCAGCCGCCGCCAGTTTTTCACGACTGTGGGGGCCGGTGCCGTCGCCATTGCCGTCAGTGGACACATGCTGGGCGAGAAGGCGCAAAGCGCCGGTGCCGCAGGGTCAGAGACGACGGAGTCTATGACCGCCGTCATCCTGGATATCAACGGTCACCCTTATCGCCTGCTGGTCGAACCCCGGTGGTCGCTGCTTTTTGTCATCCGTGAAAAACTGGGCCTGACCGCAACGAAGGTCGGATGCGAACGCGGAGAATGCGGCGCCTGCACGGTTCTTCTGGACGATATCCCGCATTATGCCTGCCTGACGCTGGCCGTGGAGGCCGAAGGACGCAAAATCACCACGCTCGAGGGGCTGATGGATGCGGAAAAACTCGGCTCCGTACAGCAGGCCTTTCTGGAGAAGGACGCCTACCAATGCGGGTATTGCACTCCCGGCCAGATCATGGCGGTCGAGGGCCTGTTGCGGGAAAAACCGCAACCGTCTGCGGAGGAGATCCGCACGGGCGTCAGTGGTAACCTTTGCCGCTGCGGGGCCTACGTCAACATTTTCAGCGCCGCCCAATATGCAGCGGAACTCAAGTGGAACCGGTGAGGTGCCCATGGCTGAAGAACAAAAAGAAATGTACTACCTGAAAGGACTGCCGGTTCCCGAAACGCCACTGCCGGACCGCGACCCCGGACCGTGGGAGACAACGGATGTGATCGGCCGGCCGCTGCCCCGGGTGGACGGCTACGAACGGGTCAGCGGCGCGGCGGTGTACCCGTCGGATATCGTCATGGCCGACATGCTCTACGGCGCCATCCTGCGTTGCCCGCACCCGCATGCCGAGGTCAAGCGGCTCGACAGCGACACAGCGCGCCGGATGCCGGGCGTGCGGGCGATCATCAGCAGCACGTCACCGGCCGCGAAGGTCACATGGGCGTATTCGGACCAGCACCGGCTCGACCTGTTTCCCTCCCGCTGCCGGTTTGAGGGCGAAACCGTTGCGGCCGTCGCCGCAGACACCCCTTACCAGGCGCTCGAGGCGGCCCGCGCCATCGCGGTGGAATACGACGTGCTGCCGCATGTCTCCGATGAGAGAAAAGCTCTCGAACAAGGAGCGCCGGAAGTGCATCCGGGCGGCAACCGCCACAAGACGCAAAACTATGAACGCGGCGATGTCGACAACGGCTTTTCAGAAGCCGACGTGGTGCTGGAACGCCGATACCGGACCGCCTGTGAAATCCACACCCCGTTGGAACTGCACGGCTGCCTGGCCAAATGGGACGGGGAACGGCTGACCGTCTGGGAGTCGACCCAGGGGGTTTACGCCGTCCAGGCGCGGGTGGCGGAGGTTCTGGGTCTGCCGCTTTCCAAGGTGCGGGTCATCGGACACTACCTGGGGGGCGGGTTCGGCAGCAAGCTGCAGCCCGGCAAATACACGGTCATTGCGGCCCTGCTGGCGCGGATATCCGGCCGCCCGGTCAAATTGTTCATGACGCGCGAGGACACGTACCTGGATGCCGGCAACCGGCCGCCGAGCCACATGACCCTGAAAGCCGGCGTCAAAAAAGAGGGCACGCTGACGGCGCTGGACTTCACCTGCCTGGGGACGGGCGGCGCCTATCCTTCCGGCGGCACCTCACTGGTGGATTGGCTGGTCCGGGATCTGTACACCTGCCCCAATGTGCGCACCGCGTGCACGGACGTTTTCATCAATGCGGGCCTCAGCCGCCCCTTCAGGGCTCCCGGCCATCCGCAGGGGGCCTGGGCGCTCGAACAGATGATGGACGAGCTGGCCGGGGCGATCGGCATGGATCCAGTGGACATCCGGTTGAAAAACATCCCCGCGGTCAGCCAGGCCCGAGAGGGGCGGCCGTCCTACACCACCACCGGCCTGCGGCGGTGCATCGAGGAGGGCGCGCGGGCATTCGGGTGGGAAAAAACCCACGGGGCTGCCGGCGGCACCGACCAAAGTCACATCCGGCGCGGGGTCGGCATGGCCGCCTGCCTCTGGGTCGCCGGCGGCGGCGGGCCGCCTTCCACGGTGATCATCAAGATGTTCTCCGACGGCAGCATCAACCTGAACATGGGCGCCAGCGACATCGGCACCGGCACCAAGACGATCATGGCCCAGGTGGCGGCCGAGGAGCTGGGCGTGCTTCCGGAATTTATCCAGATCGAAAACGCCGACACCGGAACCACCCAGTACGCCACGCCCAGCGGCGGCAGTAAAACCGTGCCGACCGAAGCGCCGGCGGTGCGCAGTGCCGCCATTCAGGTCAAGCGGCAATTGCTTGAAATGGCGGCCAAAGACCTGCAGGCGGACACAGCCGACCTGCGCTACCTGGGGCGGGAGATACTCGTGCAGAAAACCGGCCAAAAACTGGCGATCACCGACATCGCCGGTCTGAAAAAACGGGGGGTTATCATGGGGGTGGGGTACCGCGGCCCCAATCCGGAAAAAAAGGTGGTGAATCCCTTCGCGGCGCAGTTCTGTGAAGTGGAGGTCGACCTGCGTTCGGGCGAGGTGAAGATCCTGCGGTTTCTCGGGGCGAATGACAGCGGCCGGGTCATGAACCGGCTGACCTTCGACAACCAGGTTTACGGCGGCATCACCATGGGGATCGGGCTGGCGATGACGGAATGGCGGGTTCTGGATGAAAAGCGAACCGGTAAGATGGTGAACCGGAACTGGCACGACTACAAACTGCCCACCGCCCTGGACGTGCCCGCCGAGAAGATATCGCTGCCCATCGACCAGCCGGACCCGCAAGCCAATATCACCGGCGCCAAGGGGCTGGGCGAACCGGTCACCATTCCGACGGCCGCGGCGATCGCCAATGCCGTCTTCAATGCCACCGGGATTCGCATGGAAGAAACGCCGATTAATCCGATCACGATGATGCGCCAGCTTGCCGGTCGGCAAAAGGAGAAATGATGCTTCCGAACTTCGCTTATGTCCGCCCCGATTCCATCGATGAGGCCGTGCGGCATCTTTCCGACAGCGGGGCCGCCATCCATGCCGGCGGCACCGATCTTTTAAGCTGCCTGCGCGATCGCGTCTTCGATGTCCGCAAAGTGGTGAGCATCAGCGGTCTGAAAGACCTTTCCGGAATCGGAAATGCCGGCCGCGGGGTGCGCATCGGCGCCCTGACGACCATTACCGCGGTGGCCGAAAGTCCGATTATCCGTGAAAAATACGCCGCTCTGGCTCAGGGAGCGCGCGAAGTGGCCAGCCCCCAGCTGAGACACCAGGGCACCATCGGCGGTAATATCTGCCAGAAACCGCGCTGCTGGTACTACCGGGGAGAATTTGACTGCCTGAGGAAGGGCGGGGAACTTTGCTACGCCGACGGCGGCGAGAATGCCTTCCACTGCATTTTGGGCGGATACGGGTGTTATATCGTCCATCCTTCCGACACGGCCCCTCCCCTGGTGGCCCTGAACGCGACCGTCCGGACCGCCGGCCCCTCCGGCGGCCGCACCATTCCCCTGGCGGACTTTCATGTCCTGCCCGCCGTCGACCCGCGCAGGGAAACCGTTCTGGAACCAGCGGAAGTGGTCACCGACATCCTGCTGCCGGCGCCGCCCGCGGGCCTTCGCAGTTCCTACCGCAAGATCCGCGCTCGCCGCTCCTGGGATTTCGCTTTGGCCGGTGTCGCGCTGGCGCTGGTGATGGAGGGCGACACCGTCACGGACGGCCGCATCGTGCTCAGCGGCGCCGCACCGGTGCCATGGCGCTCCAAGGAGGCGGAAAGTGCTGTCATCGGCCGCTCCATCTCGCTCGAGACCGCCCATAAAGCCGCCGCCGCCGCCATGTCGGATGCCGAGCCCCTGGCGCAGAACGACTACAAGATCCCGCTCTTCAAAGGCGTGATCGAAGAAGAACTGCTGAAACTGGCGGCAGGGTGAACGCACCTGTTCCACCGGCAGTTATGGGCGGTAACTATCCGAGACCGAATCCCATGGCGGCATACTCCCGAATGCTGGTCTTGGCTTCTGAAACCGTTGGACCCAAATCCCACGGCGCCATGAACCCTTCGAGCATCAATTTCCAGCCATCCGCTTCCCTGTAAACGCTCGCCTCCGAGCAGGACACCCCGCAGCCTTCCTCTCCGATAACGTCCATCAATTCCTGCAACAACTCTTCCCGTTCGTTCATTTCAGCCTCCTTGATATCGGTTGCCGATCGGGGGCCGGAAAACCTTAACCCACCGACGGGCGCATTTGTCACGTTGCGTGGTAAAACGCTTAATCATTCCGGGTTCGGAAGTCAATCGCAGGAGGGGGCCGCCGTGAGAAAGGGCCCGCGGCCGCCTTCAAGCCGAGCGCAAGGATTATGGCGTTGCAGCGTCAACAGTCCTTGACACAGGATCTATTATTTACTAATTGAATGAAACGCTCAGTTCATGCCGCCTCTGAACGGTGCTGCAGTATCCGGCCGACACAAATGCATCAGGTCGCGGGTACCCGCCGGTCGCCGGGGATGGCTCCCGCGCATCACGTCCGGCCTGAACATTGTGGAGAACACTGTCACATGAATCGACGCACCTTTCTGAAGCTTCTCGGTATGGGCAGCATGTCGATCGCCGCCGGGTGTTCCCCTGACTACCAGGGCGGTCCCTATCCCCATAAAACCCTCTTTTCACTGGTCCGCGCCCCTGACGACATGGTCGTCGGGGAGCCCGCGTGGTATGCCTCGACGTGTCGCGAGTGCCCGGCCGGCTGCGGTGTTCTGGCCAAAAACCGCGAGGGCCGCGTGATCAAGCTCGAGGGCAACCCGCAGCACCCGATCAACCGGGGCCGGTTGTGCATGCGCGGCCAGGCGGCCCTGCAGGCCGTCTACAATCCGGATCGTATTAAAACGCCGCTGTTAAAGGACGGCGACCGCTGGCGCCCGATCTCCGCCGCCGAGGCGCTCGACCGGCTGAAACAAAAAGCCGATGCGGCCGCGGCGTCCGGAAAGAACCGGGTCCGGCTGATCACCGAGGTCGCGGGGGAGCACCTGTTGACGCTTTTCGAGGAATCCCTGGATCGCTGGAATTCGGGCGGCCCCCTGGTTTTCGAACCGTTTGCCTACGAGGCGCTCAAGCTCGCCAACGAGAGGGTTTACGGCGTGGCCGGGTTGCCGTCCTACCGCCTGGAGCAAGCCGATGTGCTCGTCTCCTTCGGCGCCGATTTCCTCGAGACCTGGCTGTCGCCGGTCGAATACGCGCGCAAGTTCAAGGACATGCACGCCCTTAACGCCGGGCGCAAGGGCCGGTTCATTCACATCGGCCCCTACCGGTCGCTCACCGGCGCGAATGCCGACACCTGGCTCGCCTGCCGGCCCGGCAGTGAAGCGCTGGTTGCCCTGGCCCTGATCGCCGAGGTCATGGGCGCGAAGGCGGCCGAGGACCTACCCGCAAATTTGCGCCAGGGCCTGGCAAAGGCTGCCGGGGCTTACATCGGGGAAAAAGCCGCCGGGACCGCGGGAATTCCGGTGGAGCAGATCAAGGCCGTTGCCGAAGCCTTGAAGCAGGCCGCCAATCCGCTGGTTCTCGGCTCGGGAACGGCCGCCGGACCCGCGGCGCTGACAACCGAGCTTGCCGCCAACTACCTCAACCTGATTCTCGAGCCCGGTCTTTCACTGATCGACTTCGCCCAGCGCCACCGGGTGGAGACCGCCGCGTCGCGGGCGCAAGTCCGGGCGGTTTTTGACAGCCTCGGCCAAGGGGCGGCCGCTGTCCTGCTGCTGAACAACGTCAATCCGGTTTACGCCCTGGCCTCGTCGCCGGAGATCGAAGCGGCGCTGAAACAGAAATCCCTTTTCGTGGTCTCCTTCAGCAATTTCATGGACGACACCACGGCGCTGGCGGATCTCATCATACCGGCCGGACTGCCGCTCGAGGTCTGGGACGAGTACGGCGGCAAAAAGGGTATCGTCGGCACCCTCCAGCCGTCCATGGGTGGCATCACCGCGGCGGCGAATATCGGGGACATATTTCTTGCCGCCGCTTTCGATAAAACCGGCCCGGAAGAGAACTACAAGGCCTACCTGATGGCCAAAATGGTTTCCGGGGGTCTCATCCGCAGCGAAGCGCAGTGGCTCCAATGCCTGCAAAGAGGCGGGATTTTCGAAGTTCCCGACACCGGTATACCAACCGACTCCTTAAGCCCCCCCGCAGCTGTCGCACCGGAACTCGCCTCCGCGCCGGCCGCGCCCGCGCCGACCGGCCTGACCCTTGTCGCCGCCCCGTCCATCCGGTTTTTTGACGGCCGCGGCGCCAACCGGCCCTGGTTGTGCGAAGTGCCTGATCCCATCACGCGGGTCGCCTGGCAGACGCCGCTGCTCGTTCATGCCGATGTCCTCACATCCCGGGGGCTCGTCCAGGGGGACCTGGTGCAGATCGAAAGCCCGCAGGGCGCGGTGGCGGCGCCGGTCTACGAATCCCCGTGGCTCAGGCCGGATGTCGTGGTCATGAGCATCGGCCAGGGGCATGCGGCATACGGCCGGTATGCGGCCGGAAAAGGCGCCAATCCCTTGCGGCTGATGGCGGTCGAAACGGATCCGGCGACCGGCGGTCCGCACTTCGCGGCGGCCGGAGTCGAGCTGAAAACGGTCGGCCGCGGCGTGGCGTTGGCCCACACCGACGGCAGCCGCGATCAGCACGGCCGCAAGATCGCCCTGACGGTGCCCTTCGGGGCGCTCGATGAGCTGAAGAAAGCCCGCAAGGCCGGCCTGGCCATGTGGGACTTCCCCCTGACCCTGCCACTGCCCGAGGGCTACGATCCCAAGCGCGATTTCTACCCGCCGATCCATTACGAGGCCTACCGCTGGTCGATGGTGGTCGATCTGGACCGCTGCATCGGGTGCGGTGCCTGCGCCGCCGCCTGCTACGCGGAGAACAACATCGGCATCGTCTTCGCGGAGCGGATCGCCGCCGGCCGTGAAATGGCCTGGCTGACCGTCGTGCGCTACGAGGAGCAGGCGCGACCCGGGCAGGTCATGTTTCTGCCGCTCATGTGCCAGCACTGCGACAACGCCCCCTGCGAGTCGGTCTGCCCGGTATACGCGCCCCACCACAACAAGGAGGGCATGAACAACCAGATCTACAACCGCTGCATCGGCACCCGCTTCTGCTCCCAGAACTGCCCCTACAAGGTCCGCCGCTTCAACTGGTTCACCTGGGAATGGCCCGCACCGCTCGAACAGCAGCTCAACCCGAACGTGACGGTGCGGACCAAGGGCGTCATGGAAAAATGTTCCTTCTGCGTGCAGCGCATCAAAGAGGCCCACGGCTGGGCCAAAAACGAAAACCGCCCGATTCGCGACGGCGAGGTGGTGCCGGCCTGCGTCCAGACCTGCCCGACCGGGGCCCTGACGTTCGGCAACCTGATGGACCCCGACAGCCGGGTGCGCCGCCTGGCGGATGACCCGCGGGCCTACCAGATCATGGGCTATCTGAACACCAAGCCGGCGGTGATCTATTTGAAGAAGGTGACAGTAGAAGTTTAGTCAGTTTGGTCAGTTTGGTCGGTTAGGTCAGTTTAAAACGCAACCGACGCAACCGACGCAACCGACTCAATCGACTCAACCGACTCAACCGGACACAACCATGACCGAACTGACCTTTGACAAAATCGACCGGACGGTTCTGGACACCTTGACGCCGGCCGGGCGCAATTACTGGCTGACCGTCGGGCTCTTGTTTCTGGGCGTCATGATCGGGGCGGTCTGCTGGGCCTACCAGATTTTCACCGGAATCGGCGTCGGCGGGCAGAACATTCCCGTGGCGTGGGGGACCTATCTGATCAACTTCGTGTTCTGGGTCGGTATCGCCCACTCCGGGACCCTGATTTCGGCCATTTTGCACCTGTTTCGCGCCGGCTGGCGCAACCCGATCGCGCGCGCGGCCGAAACCATGACGGTTTTCGCGGTGTGCACGGCCGGGCTTTTCCCCTTCATCCACCTCGGCCGCGTCTGGCTGGTCTACTACATGCTGCCGATCCCGACGCAAAGAACCCTGTGGCCCAACTTCACCTCCCCGCTGGTGTTCGACGTGGTGGCGATCAGCACCTACCTGACGGTCAGCTCGCTGTTCTGGTACACCGGTCTGCTGCCGGACATCGCCCGCGTCAGGGACTCCGCGGTCGGGGTCCGCAAGAAGGTGTTTACCTGGTTGTCGATGGGCTGGACCGGCGCGCACGAGCAGTGGCGCCATTACGCCCGGATTTATCTGTTCTTTGCGGCCCTGGCCACGCCGCTGGTCATCTCGGTCCACAGCGTGGTCTCGTGGGACTTCGCCCTGGGCGTCGTCCCGGGCTGGCACACGACCATCTTCGCTCCCTACTTCGTGGCCGGCGCCATCCACTCGGGCCTGGCCATGGTGCTGACCCTGATGATCCCGCTGCGCAAGATCTTCCACTACGAGCAGATCATCACGATGCACGTGCTGGAAAGCGTGGCCAAGACGATCATCTTCACCGGTCTGATCGTCGGTTTCGCCTACGGCACCGAATTCTTCATCGCCTGGTACAGCCACAACAGCGTCGAAGAAGCCATTTTCCTGTACCGCATGTTCGGCCACTATGCCTACGGCTTCCTCATCATGCTGGTCTGCAACACCATGGTTCCGCTCCTGTTTTTTTTCAAATCCATCCGCACCTCGATCCCGTGGCTGTTCGGTATATCGATCCTGATCAACATCGGCATGTGGTACGAGCGCTTCGTGATCATCGTCACCAGCGTCGCGCATGATTTTCTGCCCAACTCGTGGGGCCTTTACCAGCCGACGCTGATCGAGATGGGCATTCAACTGGGTGCCTTTTGTCTGTTTTTCTTTTTCTTCGTGCTTTTCGTCAAACATATGCCGTCGGTGTCGATGACCGAGATGAAGGAAACCGTTGCCCAAGGAGAAGGCCATGGCCACTGATGCTTACGTCATGGGTGTTTTCAAATCCGAGGACCAGGCCGTTGCCGCCGTGCACGATCTGAAGAAATCGGCCTGGCAGCTGATCCGGGCCCACAGCCCCATCCCGAGCCATAAACTCGCCGCGGCGCTGCAGGTGAAGAAAAGCAAGGTGGGCTGGTATACCCTGTGCGGCGGCATCATCGGATTTATCAGCGGCTACAGTTTGGCCATCTGGACGGCCGAACGCTGGGAGCTGATCGTGAGCGGCAAACCGGTCGTGGCGCTGATCCCGTTTGTCATCGTCGGCTTCGAATTCACGATTCTGTTTGCCATCTTCGGCAACCTGATCGGTTTCCTGCACCAATCCAAACTGCCGCGGCTGGCGAACCTGGAGCACTACGACCCGCGCTGCTCCGGTGAACATTTCGGCGTCCTGGCCACCTGTGCCCTCGACCAGCAGGACGGCTTGAAAGACCTGTTTCGAAAAAACGGCGGAGACATTACGGTTTTCGATGACCCAACCGCAACCAACAGACGATAGCCGGACTGCCATGGAAAAGAAAACCCCCTTCCACCTGATATTCGCCGCGCTGATCGTCGTCGGCCTCGGCGCGTTTGTCTATGGTGTCATGGGCCATGATCCCGCGCGGGCCTGGCAGGCCTATCTGATCAATTTTCTGCTGTGGTCGGCGATCGCGCAGGGCGGGTTGCTGTTTTCGACCATCATGACCACCACCCGCGCCAAGTGGAGTGGCCCCCTGTCCGGACTGGCGGAGGCCTTTGCCGGATTTTTCCCGGTATCTTTCGTTTTGTTTCTACTTCTTTTTTTCGGCGCGCCGCACGTTTTTCCCTGGCTGCACAGTCATGAGCTGCACGGCAAGGAGGTCTGGCTCAACCTGCCCTTTCTGTTTGCCCGCGACGGCATCGGGCTGTTGATCCTCTACGGGCTGGGTTTTGCCTACCTGTACTACTCGCTGCTGCTCAAGGCGGGGCCCGAGGCTTCCGCCGGCGCCGTCCGGTCCCTCTTCAACCGCCTGCACGGCGGCCGGCAGCGCGACCCCGAGCACATCCGGCAGCGCAAAGGACAGTTCAGCGTCCTTTACATGCTGGCCTTCGCGCTGGTGCTCTCGCTGATCGGATACGACCTGGTGATGAGCAGCGACCCGCACTGGATCTCCACGCTCTTCGGCGCCTACACCTTTGTCAAGGCCTTTTACGTCGGGCTGGGCGGCCTGATCATCATGGCCGCGGTCATGCACCTCTATTCCGGAAACGATTTCCGCCTGGCCGATGCGCATTTCCACGACGTGGGCAAACTTTTTCTCGCTTTTTGCCTGGTGTGGGCCGACTTCTTCTACGTTCAGCTGGTGGTGATCTGGTATGGCAACATCCCCGAGGAAACGGCCTATGTCATCGAGCGCACCATGGCGGTGCCCTGGCGCTACCTGGCCTGGTCCATATTCGCCGTCTGCTTCGTCCTGCCGTTTTTCATTTTGCTCAACAAGAAGGTCAAGACCATGCCCCGGTTCATGATCCTGTTGTGTGCGAGCATCATTACCGGCATCTGGTTCGAGCACCTGCTGCTGCTGGGGCCGGCCTTCCACCCGGAGGCGCATACCCTGCCGTTCGCCGTCAGCGACGTTTTGATCAGCCTCGGCTTCCTGGGCTTGATGCTGGCGGCGGTTAGTTTCTCTTTCCGGCAGTTTCCGGAACTGGCGGGGATCCATGCGGGCGAGGTACGTTGATGGATATTCTGTTCACGTTGACCACCCTGACGATTCTGACGCTCGTTGCGCTGTTCGTCTTATACCGGTATCGGAAATTCTTGACCCGCAACCTGAAACTGTTGTCGCTGTCCCTTCTCAGTGCCGTGCTGGTGGTGGGCTTCCTTTACACATTTTACAATTCGCCGGCGACCGACATCGGGGTCGAGCAGCCGATACCCTTCAGCCACCGGATCCACGTCAATGTCAAAAATATCCAGTGCCAGTTCTGCCACCCGTACGTGGGCCGGTCGATCAACCCGGGTCTGCCGCCGGTGGAAAAGTGCCTTTACTGTCACAACTACATCATCGCCAATTTTCCGCCGATTCTAAAAGAGCACCAGTACTACAACAGCGACACGCCCACGCCGTGGAAAAAGGCGAACTACCTGGCCGAGCACGTACTGTTCAACCACCAGCGGCACATTCGCAAGGAGATCGCCTGCCAGCAATGTCACGGCGAGATCCAGAACATGGACCGGATCAAGGGCAAGGTCTTTTTCATGGCCTTTTGCATCAAGTGCCACCGCGAACGCAAGGCCAATATAGACTGCTGGCTGGCATGCCACAGCTGATAGGCTTCGAGATGACGGTTTTGGACTGCGTTATCGGTCGTCGGCGTATCACGATACAGCCTTCTCCCTCTGGCCTTGCCAAAACCGTCATCTCGAAGCCTATCGGCAGGAAGGGTTTGGATTGGGTTATCGGTCGTCGGCGTATCACGATACAGCCTTCTCCCTCTGGCCTTGCCAAAACCGTCATCTCGAAGCCTATCGGCTGTGGCATTGAGAATACAAACGTGCAGCCTATTTAAGGAGTACCGAACGTGGCGGTTTCCACATCATTGACAGCGCAGCGCTACCCCACGGCCATGGCCTTTTTGCTGACCTCGGCTTTTTGGATGATGATCGCCACGGCCTTCGGCTTGATAGCCGCGACCGAACTGATCGCGCCGGATTTAACGAAGAACATTTCCTGGCTGCTGTTTGGCCGCATTCGCGCCGTTCACGTCAACCTGGTTCTTTTCGGCTTTGTGACCCCCGGTCTGCTGGCCGCTGCTTTTTACTACCTGCCGCGGCTTCTGCGCTCCGAAATCTACAGCGAGAGGCTGGGGATATTCACGGTCTGTGCCTGGAACATTTTCCTGGTGACCGCCGTGGTGAGCCTGGCCGCGGGGCACAGCCAGGGGCGGGAGTACGCCGAGTTGATCTGGCCGATCGATATCATGGTCATCCTCGGTTTCGGCCTGGTGTTCATCAACCTCGTAATGACCGTCCGCCGCCGGAAAGAGCCGCTGCTGTACGTTTCGGTCTGGTACGCCCTGGCGGCGATGGTGTTGACGGCCTCGACTTACGCCCTGGGCAACGTCATCTGGCGGCCGGACACCGGCGCGCTGGCGGGCATTCCGGACGCCATCCTGCTCTGGTTCTACGGCCACAACATTTTCGGCCTTCTGCTCACGCCCCTTGCCGCCGGGGTGGCTTATTACGTCATTCCGCGCGCTATCAAGGCGCCCCTTTACAGCCACACCTTGTCGCTGCTGGGCTTCTGGGCGCTTATCGTCGTCTACACCCACATCGGCACCCATCACCTGCTGCAGGTGCCGGTGCCGACCTGGCTGAAAGTGATCGCCATCGTGGACAGCAATGCCATGGTCATACCGGTCATGGCCTTTCTGATCAACATCTGGTACACCTCGCGGGGCAAGCTGGGCGATATTCACGCCGACATCGGCGCCAAGTTTGTTTTCACCGGCACGATCATGTATTTTTTCGTCAGTATCCAAGGCTCGATGATGGCGCTGCCGGTGGTGCAGCGCATCACGCACTTCAACAACTGGACCGTGGGGCACGCCCATATCGGCGTGCTGGGGTTTGCCGGCATGATCGCCCTGGGCGGGCTCTATTACATCCTGCCGAGAATTTCCGGCAAACCGCTCTACAGTCGCCTGCTGGCCGATGTGCAGTACTGGCTGGTGCTGATCGGCGTGGTGGGCTTCACGGTGGTCCTGACCATTGTCGGCCTGGTGCAGGGCAATTCCTGGTACAACGGCGAGGCCGTGTATCGCATCCTGCCGGCGGTTCACATCTACTACGTAATCCGGGCCGCTCTCGGGGTGATGATTTTTTCCGGGGCGATCATCGGCTTCTACAATATCGCCCGGACGCTGATGATTAAAACGGGGGAACAGGCATGAAAATGACGCTCCGGGTCGTGGTCATCGGCAGCCTTCTGATCCTGGCCGCCGTTGTTTTCGTGGCCGTCTACATGCCCTACGCCACGCGGGACGAGACGCCTTCGGAAATCTTTCGCCCGCGCACCACCGCCGAAGCCGAGGGGCGGCTGCAATACATCGCCAACGGGTGCGTCTACTGCCATACGCAGTCGATCAGGGCCATCGACTGGGGCTTTGGCGCCGAACGGATCGCCCAGGCTGGTGACTATGTCGCCGATCGTCCGATCCTGCTGGGCTCAGAAAGAACGGGCGTGGATCTTTCGCAGGAGGGTGGCGAGCATCCGGATGACTGGCATTTGGCCCATTTCCACAATCCGCGCTACACGCGGCCCAACTCGATCATGCCAGCTTTCGAGGTCCTCGGCGAAGAAAAGATCCACAAGCTGATCGCTTACGTCCAGAGCTTGGGATTGCAGGCCGCCGACCGGCGCGTGGCGCGCCAGGTCCACTGGAAGAAGGAAGCGGTCAAGGCCTTCGAGGCCGGGCCGGAAGAAAACATCAAGTGGATCAACGAGCACGTGCCGCAGGGCTGGCGTGACATTCCCAACCCGTATCCGACCTCGGCCGCCGGATTGGCCCGCGGGCATAAAATCTACCAGGACAACTGCCTCGGCTGCCACGGGCCCGTCGGTGACGGCATGGGGCCGGCCCAGCCCTGGATCTATCCGCCGCCGTTCAATTTCACCATTTTAAAGAACCGTGAAATTTCGGGCGGCATTCTCTACTACCAGATCATGAACGGCATCACCGGCACGGCGATGCCCTATTTCAAGCGCGAACTCGAATCGGAAAAGATCTGGGACGTCGGCAACTACGTGGCGGTCTACTTCATCGACCAGTCCGACGCCGACACCGAGCCCAAAGGCATCGATGCCGCCTACGAGCCCTAGAGTTGAAATTTGAAAATTGGATACTCGAAACTGGAAGGGCAATAAACGCAACACGCAACACCAAACACAAAGCACCAATTACGACCATGTACTTACCCTATTTTATCGCCTACATCGCCATCGGCCTTATTCTCAGCGTGGCGGTGTTTGTCTGGGCCGTCAAAAACGGGCAGTTCGGGGAGCAGCAGCGGGCGCGTTTTCTGCCGCTCGAAGACGGCCCGAATGCCACGCCGGTAAAGGCCTCAAAAATCAGACGGCTGGAAATCTACAGCCTGTTTCTGCTGGCGATAGCCGGACTGGCCGCCAGCGTGGCCATAGTGGTTTTTGCGATAATTTACGCGAAGTAATGACCGGAGAGTAGCCATGCGTTTTTTCGACCTGCTCAATTTTCAAGACATCATGGCGTATCTTTTTTCCGCGCTGATCTTCATTCTCATATTCGGACTGTTCCTGGCGTACAGCCATTTTCACACGCATGATTCCGAAGAGCGAAAGGTGAAGATTCAGTACCGCTTTCCGGCCGGGATCGGCGATCGCTATGCCCCTTTTCCGCTGGCAATGGGACTGACCATTCTGGGAATCGTGGTCTGGGCTTTTCTCTACATCCTCTTCACCGGGCTGCTGGAGGTGAAAATTTAGCATGGAAACCGAACTCGAATCCGAACTCGAAATAGAGCCGGTCCTGCCGAAGGAGCATACACTGGGGATCTGGATCGTGATCGCGCTGCTGCTGGCGTTGATTTTGGGCAAGGGCCTTTTTTCCTACTATGTCGTCGGCGATCTGGGAATGCCGGAATGGAACTACGGCGCGGTGGCGGATATTCCCGGGGAGTCGCCCTACGCGAATTACGCGCCGCTGCCCCACCCGCAGCACGTCAGGGGCGCCCAAGGTGAATAAATGAAGAAAGCGGCCTTTTTTCTGGTAGTGGCGGCGGTCGGTCTGTTTGTCTACCACCTCGTGATGTTTTACGACAACTACTCCCCGTTCGGGCGCATGCGTGAAACCCCGGCCGTTAAACCATACGAGCAGCCGCAGCCCATCATGCCGGCCGGTCTGGTCCCGGTCGACGGCGGCGAAGCGCTTTTTCGCGCGGCCGCGCCGGAAAGTCTTAAACCGCCCTTTCCTTCGCCGACAATAGAGGTCTTGCAGCAAGGCGCCGTACTTTACTTCACCTATTGCCAGCAGTGTCACGGGGTCAACCACGACGGCAAGGGAACCGTCGGGCAGAGCTTCGCCCCCTTGCCCACCGACCTGCGGAGCCCCAGAATTCAGTCCCAAGGCGAGGGTGCCCTGTTCCAGCATGTCAGCTATGGCATCGGCGGCAGCGGGCGGCAGCCGCCGCTGGCAACCACGATTGCCGTCGCCGATCGCTGGAAAATCGTGGCCTTCGTGAAATCTCTCGGCCGGTGATAAAAGAGCACTGACTCCCGCCGGGGGTCAATCCTCGTGGACTGAAAAAGTTCCGCTGCGGCGGAACTTTTTCATTTGTGTGAAACTCATCCATGACGCCTGTGACCGACACCTGTGACTTGTGCGGGTTGAGCCTGCGCAACGGATGCTGCACGCTGGAACGGGCCGGCGGTCGTTTCCGGTTCTGCTGCCTGGGATGCCAACAGGTTTTCAGCATGCTCTGCGATGTCTCCGGCACGGCGGACCCGGCTGCTTTCCGCGAGACCGAGCTTTTCCAACGCTGCCGCGAGCTTGGCGTCATACCGTCATCCGCGGCGGATCTCGACCGGGCGCATCCGCCGGCCGCCGGCCTCGGCCCGTCGTCCGCAGAATTCTCCCCACCACCCAGCACCGGGGCGGCCGGCGAGTCCTTGTCCCTTCAGCTGAAAATCGGCGCCATGTGGTGTCCGGCCTGCGCCTGGGTGATCGATGCGTCCCTGGCCAAACTGCCGGGTGTTCTTAGCTCCGAGTGCAGTTTTTCGACCGACCGCCTGCGGTGTGACTACGACCCGGTTCAAATCTCCCCGGACCGAATAATAGAGTTCATCGATCATTTCGGCTACAAGGCTTCATTGCCGCGGCAGGAGGACCGCGACCGGGAGCAACGTCGCGAGACCCTGCGATTCGGCATTTCTGCTTTTCTGACCATGAACGTGATGATGATCTCGTTTGCGCTGTACACCGGATTTTTCAGCGAGCTGTCGCGCGAGGCGATCGCCAGTCTTTCTTGGCCGGTGGCCGTGATGGCCACGGCCGTTTTACTCTACGGCGGCCGGGATATTTTCCGCAAAGCCTTTTATGGCTTCATTTCGGCCGCCTTCAGCATGGAAGCCCTGGTCGCGCTCGGCGTCGCCAGTGCCTATCTCTTCAGCGTCTACAATCTGCTGCGCGGCAGCATCCACCTTTATTTCGACACCGCTGCGATGCTGATTACCCTCGTGCTGCTGGGCAAACTCCTGGAACGCAGCGCCAAGGCGAAGGTGCTGGAAGACCTGGAGGCTTTTTTCGCGCTGGTTCCCACCAAGGTGAAAATCTGTACCGCCGACCAACCGGCCGGGCGCTACGTGGCGGCGGATTTCCTGCGCGCCGGCGACCTTTTTCGTCTGGCACCAGGCGAGATCTCCCCGGCCGACGGTCTCATCATGGAGGGGGCCGGCCTGGTGGACGAGTCCTCTCTGACCGGAGAATCCCGGCCGGTCGGCAAGGCCGCCGGCGACCGGATCCGCAGTGGCACCCGCATCAGCCGCGGCGACCTCACGGTGCGGGCCCTGGCCGTGGGCGATGAATCGATCCTGGGCCAGATGATGCGCATCATCGAGCGGACCCTGGCCCGGAAAACCGACTTCGAGGGGAAAACGGACCGGCTCCTGAAACTATTCGTGCCGCTGATCATCGTGGTGGCGGCCGGCACGGCCGTTGGCGGATACATCCGCGGACTGGGGCCGGCCGAGGCCCTCATCCGGGCGATCACGGTCCTCGTGATATCCTGCCCCTGTGCGCTCGGCGTGGCCATCCCGCTGGCACGCGTGGCCGGCATTACGGTCGCCGGCCGCAACGGTATTCTGGTGCGGGATTTCGCGGCCTTCGAACAGGCCCAGCGGATTGACACCTTCGTGTTCGACAAAACCGGCACCCTGACCGAAGGCCATTGGCGCCTGCTGGCCATCCACCCCCTGGCCGGGATGACGGCCGATCGCCTCGTGGCGCTGGCGCTGGCGCTCGAACAGGATTCGGATCACCATGTCGCGGTCGCGCTCAAGCGCTGGGCGGAAGCACATGGTGTTTTACCGGCGGCCGTCACCGCTGTGTGCACCGCTGCCAACGGCATATCCGGCCGTTCCGGCGACATGGTGCTCAAAATCGGCTCCGCGGATTTCCTTGCCGCTGAAATTGCGGCCGGCGCGCCGCCGCCGTCAATCGAGCTGCTAAATTTCGATGCCGAACCCACCTTGGTTTACTTGGGCTGCGGCGGCCGGCTGGGCGCCGTTTTCATTTTCGGTGACGCCGTTAAAAGCGGAGCGCGCAGGACCGTGGCTCAGTTACAGGCGCACGGCTATGCCGTGGCGATGGTTTCGGGCGACGATGCCGCCGTCACGCAAAGGGTTGCCCGATCGCTCGGCATCCAGGACACACAGGGGGCCCTGCTGCCGTCCGGCAAGGCCGCCTTCCTGGAACACCGACGCCGCGCCGGGAAAAGAGCGGCGATGGTCGGTGACGGGATCAACGACGCCGAGGCGATGGCGGTTGCGGACCTGGCCGTCGCGGTTCACTCCGGCAGCCCCCTCGGCAAAGAAGTCGCCGACATCACGCTCATGCGGGCGGAGCCCGAGCAGGTGCTGGTGTTCCTGCGCCTGGCAAAGCGGACCCACAATAAGATATTGCAGAACCTCTGGTTTTCCCTGATTTATAACCTTGTCAGCATTCCGGTGGCGATGAGCGGTTTGCTGACCCCCCTGGTGGCCGTGAGCGCCATGCTGCTGAGCAGCCTGACGGTCATCGGTAACACCCTGCTGCTTATTCGCTCCTCCCCATGGACTAAACGATAAAGGGTTTGGCTGTGTTATCGGTCGTCGGCGTATTCCAAATACAGCCTTCTGCCTTTGGCCTTGCCAAACCCTTTACCATCTGAGGTCCATTGTCGCCCAAGACGGTGGCTGGGCTTGAAAGGCGCCGGTTCCGGCCGGCCGGCCAAATCAAAAAACAGGTATTTTCTTGATCATCAATCGGGCAAGGAGTATAATAAGAGATAATTATGCATAATTATCGGCATCTATGCATGGGGGGCTCCTGACCCGACCCTGAGGCGGTTGACCCGCCGGTTTTTACTTATTCCTGAATTCCTGCTCCTTTTCTCTGCCTGCAGATGCCCGCACGACAACCCGTCCGACCTGCGAATCGGACCGGGTTCGAGTGTCGGTCCTTGTTTTTTTCTCACGACCCGAACACGCATGCACGGCGTCCAGCAACGTCAACGACTCAAAGTGGGGAGGCAGCATGGCAAACACCACGGAACGCTCACTTCATCATCATCTCGGCGCCATCAAAGAGGGGCGTCGCAGTTTTGAAAATGCCTTCCAGGGCGTGGCGCGCATGATACTGGAAAGCGAGATCAACAAGGTGGTCGTCAACGGCAAAACGACTTACGATTTCAGCATTTTCCGGACCGGAAAAAAGCACGTGATCGGCATGTATGACGAGATCAACAGCTTCGTCTCCTACGTCAAGGATGCTTCCGAAGGCGGTTCGTCCAAGGAAATGGCCTTTATTTTGGTCGGTGAGCCGGGCAACGGCAAGACCTACCTGGTCGATTTCCTGTGCACGAAATACCGCGAATTTCTGTCCGACGACAAGAACCGCAAATACACCTTCAGGTTCCGCAAGATCGATACGCTGCAGAACTACGGCCGCATCACGACCATCGAATCGCAGACATACGAAGATCCGATGATACTGGCCATGAACCTCTTCGAAGAGCCGGCGGCCAACAAGGATTACCTGGCCAGGTCGATCGGCTTCTCGGACAACGAGATCGAGACCCTCTACGAAAACTATCGGCCGCTGGGGGCTTGCAGCGGTTACATCCTAAACGACATCCGAACCGCGGCCGAAGGCGATACCGACCGGATGCTGGAGTTCATCGAGATCGTGCCGGTGCCGCTCACCGAAAGCCTCGGCACCGTCACGGGCAAGTACCCGGCCAAGGATAAAATCACCTCCTCGGCAGTCGATCTCTTGGGAGAGGAATCGATTCAGCGCCTGCTGCATATCACCGACACCAACAATCCCTACCGTTTCGATCTGCGGCGCGGGGCCCTGGCGCGGGTCGCCGGCGGCGGCATCCATTTCAGCGACGAGATCTACAAGAACAAGAAAGACCTGGTCCAGGTTTACCTGGGCGTGATCCAGAACCGGAACATCGAGATCGACGGCTACAAATGGCCGATCGACACCCTGATCATCGCCACCAGCAACAACTCGGAGTTTCACCGGTTTCTGGCCGAAAAAGAGGAGGCGCCGATCGTCGACCGTTGCCGGATCTGCTATGTTTCCCACAACACCAACTACAAGCTGCAAAAAGACCTCACCCAATACGCCATCGGCAGCGAGACCCGGACCACCATCAACCGGGAGTACCTGCACCAGGATCCGAGCCTCATCTATGCCGCTTCGGTGGCGGCGGTGCTGACGCGCCTGGCGCGTTCCGAAAAGCTCACCCCGGTGGAGACCATGAAACTGGCCGCTGGCGAAGTAGCCGGCGAAAAGAGCATCAAAACCCTGGCGGAGGTTATCGACACGCTCAACCAGGATCCCGAGATTATCAACCGTTTCGGGCAGAAAGGCCTCGGACAGCGGAACCTGGGCCGCGCCATCCAGCTTTTAATGGAAAGCTCGGAAACCAACGAGGGCCAGTGCATGTTCGCCTACGACATCTTCAAGGCCTTAGAGCGCGTGATCCTGGATTACGTCACCGATGCCAACGACCGGGCCAAGTACATCGAGGACCTCAAGATCGCCAAGGGGCTCTATCGCGAGCGGATCATGACCGAGATGTTCAACGCCTACATGGACGAGCCGCTCGCCATTCGCAAGGACGTGATGAACTATGTCAACATGATCATCGGCATCGATGCCGAAAACCTGGGTGCGGACAAGATGTGGAAGTACAAGGACCCGCAGAGCGGCGAGCTGAAGGCGCTCAAGATCGACGAGCGCTTCATCAACAGCGTCGAGGACCGCCTCGGCCTGAAGACCGAAGAGCAGCGCGAAACCTTCCGGACCTCGATCCGCAAGATCTACGGGCAAAAGATTTCGGTCGACCCGGATTACGACTTCATGGACAACCTGGAACTGGTCAAGGCCGTCACCGACGTGCGGCTGAAATCGGATATCGCCGGCGCCGGCAGCCTGATCGGCGCGCTGGCCAACCGGACCAATGAGGAAAACCAGAAGCTCTACGACCGCATGGTCGACACCATGCTCAACAAGCTGGGCTATTGCAAGACGTGCGCGCAGAAGACGATTGAGTATTTCTGCACCCAGGAAGACGAGAATTGACGCGCAGGGACGCACCATTTTTCCGACCGGCGGCGTTCTCCGCGAGATTAAGCCTGCGGCGTACTCGCGTACGCCTCGGCTTAATCCCTTGTGCGGCCTTGCCGGTCGAAAAGTGGCACGCCCCTGCGCGTCAATTTCAATAAAAACGCGCAACCCGTAATACCAAGCACACAACACCAAACACCAAGCACTAAACACTAAAAGCTAAACACCAAAAACCAAATAACCATAAACCAACCAACAACCCCAATCAAAATGGCTGACAAATTCGACCTATACGAGGCGCTCAAGGCGGAGGGGCTGGCGCCCGAGCAAGAGAAAACCATCGCCGAGGAACTGGACGATACCCGGCGGCATGAGGTGGTTGGAGAATCGGCGACACCGGCTGCGGGCGATGCCATGGGCGCGGGCCCGGCGACCGTCTACCAGTTCTACGACCTGATCCACCTGCAGGCCATGGCGGCGATGCGCGGCACCTACAGCGCGGTGGTGCGCTCCATCGATGAACTGCTGGAGCGCGACCGCCTGCGGGAAAAAGACGGCTTTCCGCGCAAGATCAACGTCGGCCGGCTCATCAAGCCGGGCAAGGGCGGCAAGACCAAGGTGGTCATCGTGCCCACTACCGTCGAGGAAAAATTCATTCACGATCCTTCCTTCAAGGAGACCGAAAAAGGCGAGGGCGATTCTTCCGGCGGTGTCGGCGAGGGCGAAGAGGGCGAGGTCATCGGCGAACAGCCGGTGCGCTCGCCCGAGGGTGAGGGCTCCGGCCCCGGTCAAGGTGAGGGCGGCGGCCACGAGTTGGAATCCGACGCCTACGATCTGGGAAAAATTCTGACCGAGAAGTTCGCACTGCCCAACCTCAAGGAAAAGGGCAAAAAACGCTCGCTCACCCGCTACACATATGATCTCACCGACAAGCACCGCGGCTTTGGCCAGTTTCTCGACAAGAAGGCCACCCTGCGCAAAATCGTCGAAACCAACATCCACCTCGGCAACATCCCGGACCTGGACGACATCGACCCGACCGGGTTTCTGGTGTCGCCCGCCGACCGGATATTTCGGATTTTGTCGCGTGAAAAGGATTACGAATCCCAGGCCATGGTATTTTTCGTGCGGGATTACTCCGGCTCGATGTCCGGCAAGGCCACCGAACTGGTGGTGGCCCAGCATGTGCTGATTTACAGCTGGCTGCTCTACCAGTATGACATGCAGGTCGAAACCCGCTTTATCCTGCACGATACCGATGCCAAGGAAGTCCCTGATTTCTACACCTATTACAACTCCACCGTGGCCGGCGGCACCCAGGTCGCTTCGGCCTACCGACTGGTGAATGCCATCGTCGAAAAAGAGAACCTGGAACGAGATTATAACATCTACGTTTTTCACGGCACCGACGGTGACGACTGGGACACCGACGGCAAGGAGTCGCTGCCGGAGTTAAAAAAAATGCTCGTCTACGCCAGCCGGGTGGGAATCACCATCGCCGAACAAGGCACTCGTTTTGTCAAGAGCAGCGAAGTCGAGCGGTATATCAAAAAGTCGGGGCTGCTCGAAAAAAATCCAGCCCTGCTGCGCATCGATGTCCTGAAGCAGGATGCCGATGAAAAGCGGCTGATCGAGGGCATAAAAAAGCTGATATCCGAATAATCATCGTCGAACGCTGTGTGGACTGATCAGGTTTTCGCGGGGCGGCGGCTGGTGGTGTCAACAAAGCCGTGGTCGATGATTATGAAAAAAGAAATTCATTGTGCAACGGGCTAAACGGGAATAACGGGCACAACGGGCCAAACGGACTCAACGGGCCAGCGGGCTGACCTATGGAAATAATCGACCAGCACACCAAGAAGATAATGGAGGGGTGCAAGGAGCGGGCCCTGGCGGCGGGGTTGCGGTTCGAGAAGGAAAGCCTCGAGTACATCGTGACCAATCGCGACCTGCTGGAACTCACGCCCAAGGTGATGATCCCGACGCTCTACGACTATTGGGTCCACGATGTGGAGGTTCTCAAAGAAAAAGGCCGCTACGAACTTTATCCCAGCAATCCCTACGAAACAGTCATCAACACCCGCCCGGCCATCTCGTATTACAATGACAACAACCCGGACTGGATGAATGTCATGATTTTCTACCATGTGCTGGGACACATCGACTTCTTCCAGAACAATCTATACTTCCGCCACACCTGGGATTACGATTTCACCGGGCGGGCGCTTTCCGACAAGCGCCTGATTGCCGCCCTGCGGTCCGAAAAGGGGCGCTGGGTGGATTACATCATCGAGTTCACCCGCGCCATCGACAACCTGGTGGGCTACCACCACGAACTGTCGCAACTGGACCGCCCGCCCATCATCGACGGCTCTAAGCGGTTGAACTACTATTTCGACGTTTTCCTGCAGGATGTGCGTCAGGTCAGAGTCGGTGAATACATCAAGGAAATCGAACGCTACAACGGCTGTATCCGCGAAGAGGGACGGCGGGGGATCAAAACATTTTTTGCCGAAGTCGCCCGAACCCACCCCGAATTC
The DNA here is from genome assembly GCA_963779885.1 of uncultured delta proteobacterium. GTDB lineage: Bacteria > Desulfobacterota > Desulfobacteria > Desulfobacterales > SG8-13 > JARFQH01. The sequence continues at coordinate 78,528 of CAWAAN010000016.1, forward strand.
GATTCGCTGTTCAAAAAAAGACTGCGGGAAAAAAACAGCACCAAACCGGACCTGATTCAATATCTGGCGGAAAACTCCGATTTTTTAAACAAGGAAAAAAACAGCTGGATGAAGTCGGTTATGGAAGTCGTGCGCAACACTTCCGTCTTTTTTCAGCCGCAGATCCGGACCAAAATCATGAACGAGGGCTGGGCCAGCTATTGGCACGAGAAGCTTTTTCTGCAGGATGACCGGATCCGGGGGCACGAAGTCGATTTCGCCCGCACCCACGCCGGGGTAACGTCGCTGCCGCGGGTCGGGCTGAATCCCTATGCTTTGGGCATGCGGCTTTTTTACTACATCGAAGAGCTTGGAAACAAAGGCAAATACACCACCCGCTACCGGCGGCTGCTCGATGCCGGCCGGCGCGAGCGGTTTGACGCCCACGCCGCCAAAGGTCAGGAGCTTATTTTCAGCGTTCGGGCGAGCTTCTGCGACTTCACTTTCATCAACACCTTCGTTGACCAGGATTTTGTCAGCCGCAACCGGCTCTTTGTGGCCGGCAAGCGCCTGAACCAGGAGCGAATGGTCTGGGAATACTATGTCAAGAGCCGCCGGGCCGAGGATTACCGCCAAATGCTCGTGGACGGCCTGTACCACCCGCCCCACATCACGATCGACGTAAAGAAACGGGACGGGAACGTCCTTTACCTCGTGCACCACTTCGAGGGCAAGCCCCTGGTGCGGGACTTTATCGCCAACACGATGCTCGGTCTCGAGTATCTCTGGGGCGGAACCGTAAAGCTGGAAACAAGCGAGGTCGTCGCGACCCGGGATGCCGCCGCGCAGCAGGAAGAGGCACGGCCGGCCGAAATCCGATGGGAACGGGCGCTGTATACGATGAAAGACCGCAAGCTCGCCCGGGAAGTGATGGCCGCGTAAGCGGCGGCGCGGGCCGGGGTCGCACGGGTCGACGTTGCGCCGGCCGGCCGGAAGGTAAGCGGCATATGTGAGAAATGAAATTTGATACTTGAAAATCGAAACTTGCAAAGCGGAAACGTGCATTTTTAGAAAGGGTTTCAACCGGCTTTGCGTAATAGTCGCAGCCGGCCAAACCTCATCCCCAAGATAGAAAGACTCTATATGTCCGAGGGCAGTGAATCGATCACAATTGCGCACCCCCCCCCAGAGGGTTCAGGGTCTGACGGCGAGAACGACGCCGATCGCCTGCAGTCGGCCGTGACGAACCTCGACCGCAGCCTGAGCTGCCGCGACCAGTGGGCACCCATCTCTTTTGACGCCTACCTGAAGAAGCTCACCGAAATGCCCGCGGTCGTGATCCGCAATATCTTCCAGGTATTCCACGACATGGTCAAAACCTACGTGGGCCGGGGCCACGACGAGTACCCGAACGATCCGGAATCGATCAGCTTTATCTGCTATGACTGCGGCAAGCTCTTCGTTATCGGGGTCGACCACCCTTTTTTCGCCGACCGCCTTTTTGCCAACCGGTTGATAAGTCTCGTCGAGGCCATGCGGAGCGGGGCGCAACAGAACAAGATCTACATTTTCCGCGGCCCCCACGGCTGCGGGAAGAGCACTTTCCTCAACAACCTGTTGATGAAGTTCGAAGAATACAACAACTCCGACAAGGGGCTGCGCTATGAAGTTGTCTGGCGGCTGTACCCCAAGATGCTGGGTGATTTTACGGAAAACCAGGCCGTTTCGCTGGTCGACGCCCTCGCGCCGCTCCAGGAGAGGCTCGGCCGGGAGCAATACGACCTGCTGCGAATGCAGAGCCTGCTGAACCTGAACGACGAGTTCGTCGAAGTCTCCTGCCCGAGCCACGACAATCCGGTGCTGGTGATTCCCAAAACCTACCGGCGCGCGTTTTTCGACGAACTCTTCGAGAACGATGAATTCAAGTGGAAACTCTTTACCGAAAAAGAGTATGAATGGGTATTCCGGGACAAAGCCTGTACGATCTGCAGTTCGCTTTTTCAGGCCCTGCTCGACCGGCTCGACAGCCCGCGCCAGGTCTTCGAGATGATCTATGCCCGGCCCTACCGCTTCGACCGGCGCCAGGGCGAGGGCATCAGTGTCTACAATCCCGGCGACCGCCCGCTGCGTCAAATCACCCTCAGCAACCCTTTTATCCAGGGCCGGATCAACACCCTGCTGAGGGACAGCAATCAGGTCCGGTACATTTTTTCACAGTACGCTAAAACCAACAACGGCATCTATGCGCTCATGGATGTGAAGTCTCACAACACCGAGCGCATGATCGAATTGCACAACATCGTCAGCGAGGGCATTCACAAGGTCGAGGATATCGAAGAAAGCGTCAACTCGCTGCTGATCGCGGTGATGAACCCGGAAGACCAGAAAAACATCGCCGATTTTCAGTCTTTCTCCGACCGGATCGAATACATCAACATTCCCTACGTGATGGACCTGAACACGGAGGTGGAAATTTACCGCAACATCTTCGGCAAGCATATCGACGATAATTTTCTGCCGCGGGTGCTGCACAATTTTGCGCGGGTGATCATCTCCACCCGGTTGAACACCCGCTCGGATGCAATGCTAGACTGGATCGGCGATCCGGACAAATACCGGCTTTACTGCGACGAAAACCTGCAGCTGCTTAAAATGGAAATCTACACCGGCTATATCCCCAATTGGCTCAGCGAGGATGACCGCAAGCGCCTGACGGCCAAACGACGGCGTAAAATTATCGCCGAGTCGGAAACCGAAGGCGAACACGGCATATCCGGCCGGGATTCGATCAAGATTTTTAACGACTTCTATTCCTCGTATTCCAAGGGCAACAAGCTGATCAACATGTCGCAGCTGTGCAATTATTTTACGAAGAGTCGCAAGGAACTCAGCGATATGATTCCGGGGGGATTCCTGGATTCACTGCTGCGGATGTACGATTATACTATTCTTCAGGAAGTCAAGGAATCGATCTACTACTACAATGAAGAGCAGATATCGCGTGACATCCAAAACTACCTTTTTGCCGTCAATTTCGAGCCCGGCGCCGTGGAGATCTGCACTTATACCGGTGAGCGGCTGGAAGTCACGGAGGAGTTTTTCGAGAACCTCGAGCGGCGTTTACTGGGATCCAAGGCCGATAGGGACGAACGCGGGCGTTTCCGCGCGGACACCCAGCGCGAGTACACCTCGACGACATTGACCCAGGAGATGATGGTGGAAGGCAAGGCGCTGACGGCCACGCGGGTTTACGCGTCACTGCACGAGCGCTATGTCTTCAATCTGAAGGAAAAAGTCCTGGATCCGTTTCTCGAAAACGAAAATTTCCGGCGGGCGATCAAGGATTATGACCAGGAAGATTACAAGACCTATGACAAGAAAATCCGCGATGACGTCAGCTATCTGATCAAAAACCTGTGCAAGAATTTTCACTATGCCGAGCAGGGCGCGCAGGAGGTCTGCATCTACGTCATCGACAATGACCTGGCGCGCAAGTTTAACAAAACCTGAACTTTCCCACCGATTTCTTTTATTCCACCTGGCCGCGCCCCGCAACCCAACCAAAGCCATATTACCACTCACGGCTCCGGGGACCCGCCAGGCTTAATTACTGCAGCTGCTGACGGGCTGACTTCTGCGCCGGCAGGCTGTCGCAGTATTCATCGAAGACATAGTACATGCAGCGCTCGGACCCGTTGGCTTTTTCGTAAAAGCAGCAGTTTTTCTGCTGGCGGCCATTGCCGGCCGCACACACCGACATCATTTTTTCGCGACAGTAGCTCAGCTGTTGTTCCCCCACGGCACCTACTCCTTCATGTTGCGGCGGCGTGAAACTTTGAAATTCCCCATCGCTTCGGCCCCCCTATCGGCGTTAAGATAAAGGATTTGGCAAAGCCTGGCCGGGGCACCCTGATCGAAGCAGGAAGCATGCCAGATGGAAATGTAAACCCCAACGTTGTTGTTTATCCAACATTGGGGTGAATTCGTCAGGGGATTTTCACGCTGACTGCGGCGTCTGCAGCAGTGGGGGCGGAAGAAAAAAAGCCGTCGGCGGTCGGTAAAGCACTGCGGGGTGTCAAGAAGATGACGCTCGCGGCGGTCGTCCGACTATCCGCCGATCCACACGTTGAAGCGCAGATACCAGAACAGCGGCGGCAGCGCCGTGAGAGACATAAAGACCAGGAGTGCGGCGAGAATGCGGCCGGCGGCGCGGCGGCTACGGTCAAGGGCCGCCGGCCACAACCGCGGATCGCTTTTCACCGCCCGCGGCAGTAAATAGCCCGTCAGGCCCTCGAAAGCGATGACCGCCAGGGAGCCGAAAAGGGGCAGGCCCACCAGGTGGTGTTGGAGCAGGAAAAGACACCATGGACAGCGGTGTTGCAGAACGCCGTAATGGTAGGAGGCGAGAATGTCCGTCAGGGTGACGGCGGCCACCGGGACCCAAGCGGCGGCGGTGGCGGCCAGCACACCGGTGCGCGCCGCGATGGCGTGATCTGACGATCGACGAACCCGCACCGCCAGGCCGAAAAGCAGCAGGCTCAGAGCTGACCAGACCGTCAGCCAGAAGCCATCGGCAAGCCCGGAGATACTCTCGGCTTCGCTCAGTGTGCGGTATTGGTCATACACCACCGCGCAGCAGTCCACGGGCCGGTGCGTATCCACTCCCCAGGCGGCACCCACGCTCCGGGCGCCGGCCAAAATGGCCACCGGCAGCGCCAGCAGCAGCAGGCGCGCGCCGAGCCGGGCCTGCGGGAAGTCCGGCCACCGGCGGCCGAGGGCCTCGGCCGCGTTCCAGAACAGCAGAATCCCCAGAAGGGCGCCGTTCAGAACGAGACAATCGGTGCCGGCGCGCCCCATGGCCTGCAGGACGCCGGTTCCACACATGGCACCGGGAATCAGGGCGGGAAACACATTGGTGATGCCGAGGACCATCAGTGCGCTGGAAAAGATAAAGGTCCCCAGGGCCCAGTGGCCCAGGATAACGGCGGCTTCGGCCTCGATTTCGAGAGAGAGCTGGGCCCGGTCGGCGGCAAACGGGTCCCAACCAGTGAGGATCCGGAAAGATTTTGCCGCGGCCGCCGCCAGCAGCAGCAGGCCGATGACCTGGGCCGTCAAGGCGGTCAGCAGCAGCGGGTGCCAGATCATGCCCGCGCCTCCAGGCGGCCGTGAGCGAGATAAAACCGGTCGGCTGACGTCGCCGTCTCCAAAAGGCGCGGATCGTGGGCCGTGACCACGACCACCGCGCCCGCCGCCGCCGTTGCCGCCAGCGTTTCCAGGATCTCGCCGGCCCGGGCGCCGTCCTGGTGAGCGGTCGGCTCGTCGGCGAAGACAAAAGAGGGTCGGGAAACCAGTGCGCGGGCGATCGCGACCCGCTGGCGTTCGCCGCCGGAAAGGTTGCGGGCGGCCTCTTCGGCCAGCGGGCCGACCTTCAGCCGGCCGAGTGCCGCCAGGGCGGCCGGCCGGCATTCCGCCAGGCCGCCGCCCCTCGGAATCAGCGGCAACAATACGTTTTCGACCGCGCTCAGGTCGCCCAACAACCGGTCGTGCTGGAAAACGATGCCGACCTTTCGCCGCCAGCGATCCCTGAAGGAACTCACCCAGCGCGAAACGGCCTCGCCGTCGATCACGACCTCACCCTGGCTCGGGCGCAGGATAGCGGCCAGAACATGCAGCAGGGTGCTTTTCCCGGCCCCGGTCGCTCCCGATATCAAGACCATGCGCCCGGCTTCGAAACGGGCCGACAGATCGTGGAGCACCATCTTTTTCCGGCCGTCCGACCCGCGGCGGGCGACCGTCAACCGGCGGCATTCGACGAGACCCGTCATCAGAAACTGGTCCTTTCGAGCATGTCCTGCGGGTCGGCTGTCGCACAGCGGAGCACCGTGCCAAGGGCGGCGGCCAGAAACGGCAGCACGACCAGACCGGTCACCTCCAGAAAAACCAAGCCGGCATCGCCGGCCGTAAAAAAGAGCCGGGACGCCAAACCCTGCCATCCCGGGCACAGCCGGCCGAACCAGTTCGCCTGTGGCCAGAACACCAGCGCCACCGCCAGCAGCCAGCCGCCGGCCGCGGCCGGAATCACGACCATCAGGGCGCGCACGGTTTGAAGGCGAACGATGTCGCCGGTGGTCCAGCCCAGCGCCTTGAGCAGGCCGATCTCAAACCGCCGGCCGAACCGGTCCCTGACGGTGACGGTGACCAAGAGGCTCATGGCCAGCAGGGCCGGGACGAGAAATGCGACCGCCATGGCGCTCATGCGGGCGAGTGCCGCGGCATAAATACCAGCGGTCTGCGTGCGGGTCGTGATCCGCACCGCCCAGGGGAAGGTGGCGGTCAGCTCGGGCAGGATCGCCGTCTCCTCGGCCGGGTTGAAAACCTCGAGCGCCAGATCGCTGGCGTAACCGGCCGGGATTTCCAGGAGTTCGCGCGCGTCGTCTATGTGAAGCCCCACGACCTTCGGCTCGGCGATTTCCACCGGTGAGTCGAGGCGGCCGACCACCTTGAACGTGACCGCCTTGCGGCCGGTGAGGGTCATAAAGGGCTGTGCGGAATCCCACACAACATCGGCGCCGGCCACGGCTTCTCCCCGGCGCGGCAAGGCGGACGATGGCGGCACGGCCGGCCGACGGGGATCGATACCGACCACCGTCAGCGGCCCCGCCGGACCGGCGACACGGCCCCAGATGCGCGGGCGGGCGGCGATGACACCGGCCACGCTTTCGGCCAGAGCGACGGATTGATCGCCCGGCAGGGCGGTCCAGCCCAGGGCGTCGTATTTGCGGACGACCAGGGAAGGGGTGTCTTGCAACATCCGGTCGGTGGCGGTCGTGGTGGCCAGGGCCAGTAGCAGCGGGAAGGCGGCCGCGGCGATGGTCAGCAGCAGGGCAGCGGTCAGCAGGACGCTCTCCAGCGGCCGGCGCTTCAAGTCACGCAACGCCGCCGCCGGAAACGGCCCCCAAACCGGTGGCGTCATTGGGCGGCTTTGCGACCGGTAATGGCGACCCATTTCTCATCGGTCAGCGACTGCATGCGAAACACGGCCTTGCCGCCATGGCGCCGCTTAAATGCCTCCAATGCTTTTTCGTCCATGACGGGCACCAGCGCCGGCCCCATCGGCCCAACGACATCGGAGCCGGCCACCCAGAAAACCTCCCGGCCGTCCACCTGTGTTCCGGTGAAATACTCCTTGACCAGCGGTGTCTGCAACCGGCCCTTGTCGGCGGCCAGAAAGATCTCCGGGTGCAGCCACGAGCGCAGCATGCAGCCCGTGCCGCAGAAGTAATAGGTGGTGCCGTCCGTCAGCTGGATCGCACTGGAGAATGTGGCGTGCTCGGCCACCTTCATGCCGCACACGGGGCAGCGGTCCTCGGCACTGACCTGCATCTGGCGGTTGGCGTCCAGCGGGTGGCGGCCGGGCGCAGGGCCGGCCGCCCGCACGGCGGCGGCGCTCCAGATGATCGCTAACAGAATTCCGGTCAGGCAACAGGTAATCTGAAAAGGGGAGCGAGACGCCAGGCGGATAGACATGGTTGTTCTCCTTTAACCCAATTAATTCAACAAACCCAATAACCCAATAAACTCAATAAACTCATCTACTAAAACAAACCGAGCCAACCGACCACACCTCTTTCGAGGCAGGGCCGTGGAACCTACGAGCTTTTAACACCTAAGGAAATTCGCATGGACTGTCAATCGCAATTGTTTTATACCGGCCCCAGCCATGGGTGATCTCGATCTGATATCGCTTTTTCTTTTGGGCCTGCTGGGCACGGGGCATTGTGTCGGGATGTGCGGGCCGCTGGTGGTGGCTTTTCCGGGGCGCACCGGCCGGCTCTCACCGCATCTCTTCTATCACCTCGGCCGGCTTTTCACCTACGGCGCGATCGGTGCGGTCATGGGCGGCATCGGCCGCGGCTTGGCGCTGGCGTCCGCCGTTACGGGATCCGATCACTTGCAACTGGTCGCGCGCCTGCAGGTCACCCTGTCGGTCGTGTCGGCCGGGTTTCTGCTGTACTTTGGTCTCTGCCAGCTCGGTTTTTTTCCGCAACCCCGCTGGTTGCAGATCGTCGCTCCGGAAAAGATCCCGGGGTACCGGCGCATCATCCGCCTGGCCTTTATCAAGCAAGGTGCGGCTGAAATGGTGTTTGCCGGGCTCATGATGGGATTTTTGCCCTGCGGCCTTTCGTTCGCGGCTTTTTCCCGGGCGCTGGCGGCCGGCGGGGTCATGCGGGGATTTCTGCTGCTGGCGGCCTTTGGGATCGGCACGCTGCCGGGACTCCTGCTCATCGGCACCGGAGCGACGACCCTGGCCCGCCGGTATCAGGTGCATTCCGACATCATCGCCGGGCTGCTGATGATCGCCATGGGACTGTCTCTGGGGCTCAAAGCGCTGGCGGCCGGCTAAGAGGGCGTCCGGGATGCCGCTGAAAAACCTGGATCTCGACGGCCGGTTTTGATATGTCAACCGGATCCGAAGCATTGAAACCGCCTGACCACCGAAGGGGTGTCGCATCATGGTGTCCAGCAAAAACTTTTGGGGCAGCGAACAGGACCGGCAATACCATCTCGACGAGAGGATTCGTCGTGAAAAAATGGCCAATTACGGGTATCGGAAAGTGGCCGAGGATGAAAAGACAACCTGGGTGTTGCGCCATTTCAATTCGGTCGCCCGCCAGTACGATTTCATGAACACCCTGCTGAGTTTCGGCATCCACTATCTCTGGAAGCGCGCGGCCGTCGCCATGCTGGGGCTGAAAGCCGGCGACCGGGTGCTCGATGTCTGCGGCGGAACCGGCGACCTGGCCATCCTGGCCCAGCGGGCCGTGGGCGCCTCCGGGACGGTGGTGGTGTACGACATCAACCGGGCCATGATCGAGGCCGGACGCTCCAAAAAGACCAACGCCGGCGTCAGGAGTCAAATACGCTACGTCCAGGGCAATGCCGAACAACTGGCTTTTCCCGACGGGCACTTCGATGCCGTGATGGTCGGGTTCGGCATCCGCAATGTCACCCACATGGAGCAAGGTTTCAGGGAAATGCTGCGGGTGCTGCGGCCGGGCGGCCGGATGATGTGCCTGGAATTTAGCAAACCGTCTCACCCGCTTTTCCGCCGGCTCTACGATCTTTATTCTTTTTACATCATGCCGCTGACGGGCCAACTGCTGGCCGGCAGCCGCCAGGCTTACACTCACCTGCCGGAATCCATCCGCCTGTTTCCCCTGCCCGGGGAGCTGCAAATCATCCTGGAGCGCATCGGCTACGGGCAGGTCTCCTGGCGGCGCCTGACCAACGGGATCGCGGTCATTCATACCGGCCGCAAGCCGCGCCCGTAGAAGGCTATAGACATCCGGCCGGCGCCCCGGTCGATCTGTTTCGCCTGCCACGCCAGACATCCCGCCGCTATTCGGTGTCCATCCATAAATGGTCTTTTCCGCTGGACGGCCGGTTGTAACGGGTTTCCGGCTGGGGCGACCATAAAGTATGCCTCGCCGCAAATCCTTGTGCAGGCCCCGCTGAAGAGCAGCGGGATTTCGTATCTTTCGACACCCTCCGGGTTGAGTCTAAAAAATTATCAAGCAACCTTTTGAAAAACACAAAGGTACTCAACTGCCCAGCGAACAACTCCCCATTAATGAATTCGACATCCTGGAAGCGCCTGGAAAAGATCGCGGAGGGGCACGACTTATGTCGCCGAAAGCGTTGACGTGGCCATGGCACTCTGATAATATATCTAATATTATCAATTTTTTATGATTACGTTCATCCCTCCCTTCTTTGGGCGATACCGCCGGGACCATTACGGTATGCAGCAGCGGGAGGCCCCGGCGCAACCTGATTGTTCCTCTCTTCGGTACTTGGCATGGATCGAACTGAAAAACACTCCCAGTCCCTGGTCAAAAGATTTACCGGAGAATATCTGTTTGTTTCGCTGCTCCCCGTCGGCATTTTTTTTATCTTCCTGCTGGCGGGCGTTTTTTTTGCCCAGCGGTACACGGCCGATCTCATCCATAAAGCCACCTTCGAATTGAGCGCAGACGCCCGCCGGCAGCTCGAAGGCCTTGGTCAGACCATCATCCGCGGCAAGGCGCGCGAGGTGGCTAGGCAGGTCGACATTTATCTCAACTTCAATCCCGGCATCGACATGGCAGGTCTTCAGCAAAGCGATGAATTTAAAAATCTGGCCCTGCAGAAAGTCGGGCAGACCGGTTACACTTGCCTGTATGAAGCCGGTACGGGCACCATGCGGATTCATCCCACAGCGGAACTGATCGACAGGCAGATGGAGTTTCTATCGGAGAAATTGCCATCCTGGTGGGCGATTTTCGAACCCACCCGATCCGGTGCCGAGGGGTCCGGATATTACGACTGGATCGAGCCCGATGGCCGGACCCGTAAGAAATACATGGCCATGACACCGGTGGCAACCAAACTCGGCGGGCAGACCCTGATGATAGCGGCCACCACTTACATCGATGAGTTTTCGGCTCAAATGCAAGCCATGACGGCCACATCCGAGGAAATAAGTGCGCGCTACCGGAGTTTCGCCACCCAGCAGAACCTGGTCATCGGCGGCGTCATGGCGGCGATCCTGGGTTTGACCGCCTTGGTGGTATATTTTCTGGGCCGGCGGTCGGCCCGGCGCTTCATCGTTCCGATCGTGGATCTGGCCGGCACCGCCCGGCTGTTGGGTCAAGGCAACTGGGAGTGCGGCGCCGACGCCGCGCTGCTGGCGCGTGACGACGAAACCGGCGAACTGGCCCGGGCATTCGACCAGATGCGCCGGCAGCTCAAGCAGGTTTTTCAGGAACTCGTCGGCAACCTGACCGAACTCGAGTCGACCCAGGAGGCGCTGCAGAAGAGCGAAAGGCACTATCGCAGCCTGTTTGACGGACTGCCCGTCGGCCTTTACCGCACGACGCCGGACGGCCGGGTGCTGGATGCCAATCCGATGCTGGTGCGGATGCTCGGGTATCCAGATCGCGAAAGCTTTCTCGCCCAGCGCGCAGAGGCCATGTACCTGAATTCGGCAGAGCGCGTGAGATGGAAACAGATGATCGAAAGTCAGGATTCCGGACAACCCTACGAATTTCAAATGCGTCGCTTTGACGGGACCGCCATGTGGGTCGAGAATCAATCGATCGCGGTACGGGATGCCGCGGGCCGGGTACTCCACTACGAGGGGACCCTGAAGGACATTTCCGAACGCAAGGAGGTCGAAGCGGCCTTGCGTCGAAGCGAAAAGCAGTACCGGACGCTGTACGACGAAGCCAAACGGGCGGAAGAATTGTATCGCTCACTGCTGCACTCCTCGGCCGATGCCATCGTCATTTACGATCTTGAGGGGTTGACCCGTTATGTCAGCCCCGTTTTTACGAACATGTTCGGGTGGGCCCTGGAAGAGGTGCAGGGGAAAAAGATCCCCTTTCTGCCGGATTCTGAAAAAGAGCCCACGCGCACCATCATCCGGCATTTGGTGGAAAAGGGGCTTTCCTGCCACGGATTTGAAACCCGGCGCTTCACCAAGGGCGGCAAGACAATCGATGTGAGCATCAGCGCGTCACGTTTCGAAGATCATGTCGGGCAACCCGCCGGGATCCTCGTCATCCTACGCGATATCTCCGATCGCATGCGGCTCGAGGAACAGCTCCACCTCGTTCAGCGGATGGAGGCCATCGGCACGCTGGCGGGCGGCATCGCCCATGACTTCAACAACCTGATGATGGGCATACTGGGCAATATTTCCCTGATGATGTGCGACTTGGATGCGGCCAGCGCCCACTATCGGAACCTGAAAAATGTTGAACTGCTCGTCCAGAGCGGCACGAAGCTGACCGGACAACTGCTGGGCTACGCCCGTAAAGGCAAATACGAACCGAAGGCCGTCGATCTCAACCACGTCATCCGCGACAGTGTCGAAACCTTCGGGCGCACGCGCAAGGAGGTCACCATCGAGTTGGACCTGTCTTCGGAGCGCATCGTCGCCGATGTCGACCGGTCGCAGATCGAGCAGGTGCTGTTCAACCTGTACATCAACGCCGCCGACGCGATGCCCCGCGGCGGCGAGCTGCGCGTGCAAACCACCGTGGTCGACCACGGCGATTTAACCGACAAACCGTATTCTCCCAAGCCCGGGCGCTACCTGAAGCTGCAAGTGACCGATTCGGGCATCGGCATGGATCCCGAAACCCTGAAACGGATTTTCGATCCTTTTTTCACCACCAAGGAGATCGGCCGGGGGACCGGCCTGGGGCTGGCGTCGGTTTACGGCATCATCAAGTCGCATGGCGGCTACATCGATGTCGCCTCTCAACAAGGCCGGGGATCGACATTTTCCATTTACCTGCGGCTCTCGGCCGACGCCCTGGTCGAGGCCGTCGAAAACCACCCGGAGATCAAAAAGGGAAAAGGCACCGTGTTGCTGGTCGACGATGAAGAAATGGTTGGCGATATCGGCGCGCGCATGATCGAAAAAATGGGCTACGATGTCATTTACACCGGCAAGGGCGCCGAAGCCCTGACACTGTATGCCGAGCACAAAAACAACATCGATCTGGTCGTTTTGGACCTCATCATGCCCGGCATGGGCGGCGGCGAGACTTTCGACGGACTGAAGAAAATCGACTCCGAGGTCAAGGTCCTGCTCTCCAGCGGCTACTGCATCGACGGGCAGGCCAGGGAGATTATGAACCGGGGCTGTCGCGGCTTCATCCAGAAGCCGTACAACCTGGAAGCGTTGTCGCAGAAGATTAATGAAATTTTGAAGCCCACCCGCGCATGAGCCCACCGTAACCCCCATAGTTCCATAAACAACATAGCAGCCGCCTGCATCGCCCGCCCGGAACAGAATAAACCCTTGAAAAACGGCGTTAATAATGATTACTAGCAGCAACGGCGACGCCTGATCGCCTTTGCAACTCAATTTGCGGGTAAAGCCAAATTGGCCCTCGAGACCCACCCAAAGTCCGGTCCTCTTCTTGCGACCGCGTTGCTCTGCATGCTGGCGGCCGTCTTCGCTGCCTCCCCGGTCGAGGCCGGCGCCCCGGTGGACATCCGGCACGTCCTGGTCCTCTATCCACAGGACGGTTTGGCGGTTCCCGCCTACCAAGAGATATACAGGGGATTGAAAGCCGTATTCGCCTCCGAAACTGAAAAATCAGTCAACCTGTTGAACGAGAACCTGGATCTCTCCATCTTTGACGAAGAGGCAGAGCAGCACAGTCTGGTTGAGTTCTTGCGTATCAAATACGCCGCGGAGCACATCGACGCCATCGTGCCCGTGACGTTTCCGGCCCTGAGTTTTGTACTGCGGCAGGGGGAAACGGCGTTTCCCGGCGTGCCGATCGTCTTTTGTGCCATCACCGACGAGGATTTGTCCACTGTCGGCCGCCTGCCCAATGGTACCGGTGTGGCGGTTACCATCGATATCGCCGGCACGATCGAGGCCGCCCAAAAACTTCAGCCGGGACTGAGGCGGCTGGCGGTGGTCGCCGGAACGGGCCCGACCGACCGGTATCTGGTCCCGGTTGCCCATCGGGTCCATGGCGAAATCTCGCCGGCGCTCGAATGGATCGACCTGACGGGACTGCCCATGGCGGAACTTCTAAATCGGGTTTCCCGGTTGCCGCCGGCGACGGCCATTCTCTTTCTGACCGTGCAGAGAGATGGCGCCGGCAACCGGTTTGTCTCCGCCGAGGCCCAGCAAATGGTGTCGATGGCGGCCAATGCGCCGCTCTACAATTTTATCGACGCCGCCTTTGGTTACGGCAGCGTGGGCGGATGCATGACAGCGCTGGAAGCCAACGGGCGCCAGGCGGCGGAGATGATTCTACGGGTTTTCTCCGGTGAGAAGGCCGGTGCGATCGAGCCGGTTGTCGTGCGCCGCAATCCGCGCCTGTTCGACTGGCGCGAAATGCAGCGCTGGGGCATCGCGGAAAACGCCCTGCCACCGGAGAGTGTCGTCCGCTATAAGCAGTTCTCCTTTTGGGAGACCCACAAATGGAGGATTGCCGGCGTGCTCGCTTTTCTTGTTTTCCAGAGCGTGCTTATCGTAGGGCTGGCGATCAACCTTTCTAAACGCAAAAAAGCAGAGGCCTTCCTCGCCCGCAGCGAGGCCAATCTCAAGGGCACTCAGGATATCGCCCGCGTCGGCGGTTTTATTTTCGACATTCCGGGCGACCGGCTGCTGTGGGCCGAGGGGACGACCCGGATTTTCGGCCTGGAGCCCCATTTCAAGATCAGTTACGATGTCTTTTTGCGTCTCATTTACCCCGCTGACCGCGAATACATGGACCGGGCCTGGCAGGCGGCGCTGAAAGGCCGCCCCTGCGACATCGAGTACCGCATCCTCGTCGACGACCGCCTGCGGTGGATGCGGGCGAAGGTCAGCGTCGAATTCGACCGCCGCAACCGACCGCTGCTGGCGAAGGGCATCGTTCAGGATATCTCCGATCTTAAAGAGTCTGAAGCGGATGCGGCCCGGCTGCGCCGCGACCTGGCCCATGTTGCGCGGGTGTCGACGATGGGGGAACTCAGCCAGAATCTCGCCCACGAGGTCAATCAGCCGCTGGCGGCCATCGGCGCCAACGCCGAGGCGGCCTTGCGCCTGCTGGCGGAACCGGAGCCCGACCTGGCCGAGGTCCGCGACGCGTTGGGGGACATCGTGTCGGACCAGAAACGGGCGCACACGGTGATCCAGCGCATTCGCACCCTGGTAAAAAAAGACCGGCCGGTTCCTGTGCGGGTCGACCTGAACGAAGTGGCGCGCGCGGCGGCCCAAATGGTTGACGGTGATGCAGCGGCCAGAAAAGCCAGTATCCAATTGGAACTGGATTCCGGCCTGCCCCGGGTGTGGGGGGACAAAGTGGAGCTGCAGCAGGTCGTTATCAACCTGCTCGTCAATGCCCTGGATGCCCTGGACCAGGATGGATCCGCACGGCGCCTGGTTACGGTCAAAACCGGCGGCGGGCCCGCGGGCGGCGTGACGATCGCGGTCGCGGACACCGGTGCGGGGGTCGATCCCGAAATCGCGGAGCGCCTTTTCAATCCTTTTGTGACAACAAAACCAGGTGGCCTGGGACTGGGGTTGTCCCTCAGTCGCTCGATCCTCGAGGCCTGCGGCGGATCGATTCACGCCGCGGCAAACAGTGACGGAGGGGCGACATTTATTGTCGGCCTGCCGGCGGTTTCACGGGAAT
This sequence comes from uncultured delta proteobacterium, assembly GCA_963779885.1. Lineage (GTDB taxonomy): Bacteria > Desulfobacterota > Desulfobacteria > Desulfobacterales > SG8-13 > JARFQH01. Next base: position 93,701 of record CAWAAN010000016.1, read on the forward strand.
GCGAGCAGGGCCAACCCGCAGCATGCCCGCGGACTGGCTTATAGAAAAACCTGATTGTTATCGCTTCCATCGGCAGACGGGAGTTGGTCAGTCCCACAAAGTTGAGCACGGCCCCGGTTCGGCTGGTGACGCGGCGGCACCGTCGCGGGCAAGGTAGACGTTCAAAAAGGGACTTTTTCCGTAATGCCCTCGATTTCCTTAAACTTGCGGAAATTTGCATCTTTCAGGTTTGCTAACCGATCAGCATCTTACAGCCGCGGACAGGCACGCGCTGACGCTCTGAAAGGGTTTAGACGTGCAGGGTGAATCAAAAATCGATGTTTACATTGTCGATGACGACCCTTCCGTTCAGGGCGCGCTCAAGCGGCTGATAAGGTCGCACGGATTCAGCGCCCGTGTTTTTTCAAGTGCCGGGGAGTTTCTTTCTGCCGGCGTTGCGCCTGAAGCCGCCGGGTGCCTGCTGCTCGATGTCGAGATGCCGGAGATGAGCGGCATGGAACTGCAGGCGGAACTCCGGCGCCGGGGAATGAAACTGGCGATTGTCTTCATTACGGGGCATGGCAGCATTCCGTTGAGCGTGCAGGCGGTAAAAGATGGGGCCGTGGATTTCATGGAAAAGCCTTTTGAACCTGGCATGCTGGTGGCAGCCATCAAGAATGCCCTTGCACGCAGTCTGCGCTTAGTCGCCCAGGAGAGCGACCACCGGCGGGCTCGTAAAAATTTCGACGCCCTGACCGCGCGCGAGCGGGATGTTTTCAGCCTTGTGGCGCGCGGCCTGCTGAACAAACAGGTGGGCTTCCGGCTCGGTATCGGCGAGAAAACAGTGAAGGTTCATCGAGCACGGGTCATGGCGAAAATGCAGGCGGCGACGCTGGCCGATCTGGTGCGCCTGGCCGACAAACTGAAACTTTCCGCTGCCATGGAATAAGCCGGAGCTATCCCCGGAACATTTTTATGGCCCCACTCGGGGGAAGGGAGAAAAAAACCCTCCGGTATTGGACCAAGGTCCAATTGACGTGAGGGTCTTGCGCCTAAATTATGAGTCGTTACCGTTTTTTTAATTTCATTCGTCTGGAAGGTGGCGCGGACAATACACATTAGAGCGGCAAACGGTGCCCGCAGCATCGGCGCAGGCAGGGGAGGTGATGTGATGAACGATGTAATGACGGGGTGGAAATGGGTGCGGCTGCTGCTCGTCGCGACGCTGCTGACGCCCTCTTTCACATGGGCGCAGGACAGCCAGACATTCAAGCCGGAGGAACTCGACCAGATGCTGGCTCCGATCGCCCTGTACCCCGACTCGTTGCTCTCCCAGGTGCTGATGGCCTCGACCTATCCAAAAGATGTTGACGAGGCGGCCAAGTGGTCGAAAGCGCATCCGGACCAGAAGGGCGATGCGGCCGTCAAGGCGGTGTCAAACGAACCTTGGGACCCGAGCGTGCAGTCGCTGGTCGCTTTTCCCCAGGTGCTGGCCACGATGGAAGAAAATCCCGCATGGGTCCAGAAGGTCGGCGACGCCTTCCTGGCGCAGCCCGAAGATGTGATGAATTCGGCCCAGCGGCTGCGGGCGGCGGCCCAGAAGTCGGGCAACCTCGAGACGACCGAGCAGCAGAAGGTGATCGTCGAACAGGGAGCGCAGACGCAGCAGACCATTATCAAGATCGAACCGGCCAACCCGCAGGTGGTCTACGTGCCGTCCTACAACCCGACCGTGGTCTACGGTTCGTGGTGGTACCCGAGTTACCCGCCGATTTACCTTCCGCCGCCGCCCGGCTATGTGTTCGGCACGGCGCTCGTTTCCGGAATCGCGTTCGGTGTCGGCATCGGGATCACCAACGCGCTCTGGGGCGGCTGTAACTGGGGCCGGGGCCGGGTCGACATCGACGTCAACCGCTACAACAACATCAACGTCAACAAGAAGCTCAACGTCAATCAGAACAACGTCAACTGGAACCACAACGCCCAGAACCGCCGCGGCGTGCCGTACCGGGATGCCAAGAGCCGCGAGCGCTACGGCCAGCAGGTGGCCGGCGCCGACAGCCGCAAGGAATTCCGCGGCCGGGATCCGCAGCGCGATGCCGACCGCCAGCGGGCGCAGACAGCCATGAAGGACCGCGGCCTCGATCCGGCCCAGGGCCGTGAAAAACTGCGCAGCGATCCGCAGGACCGCGAGCGGGCCCAGGCCGCCGCTAAAAATATGGACCGTAGCAAGGTCGGCGCCGCGACCCAGAATATCGATCGGGACAAGGCGCGATCGGCGGCGCAGAACATCGACCGGGACAAAGCCCGTAGCGCATCCCAGAATATCGACCGGGACCGGGCGCGCCAGTCCGTTCAGAACCGGGGCGCTGATTCGGCCCTGAGCGGCATCAGGAATTCAAACGGGTCGAAACAAAGCTTCAATCGCGGCACGGCGAGCCGGCAGGCGGCCCAGCGGCACTCCGGGGGCGCCCGTGCCGGCGGTGGCGGCCGTGGACGCCGTTAGGAGGTCACACCGATGATCATTAAAACCATATCAACATTTCGAACTCTGTTCATGGCTGCCGCACTGGCCATATCCGCGCTGTCGGCAGCATCCCCGCTGCTGGCGCAGCAGGCGTTTGACACCCCCGAAGCGGCGGCCGACGCGTTCGTCCGCGCGGTGGCGACAAGCGATGAAGATGCGCTGCGCACCGTGCTCGGTGCCGACTGGAAACGCTTTATCCCCATTGAAAACATCGATCGGGACGATGTCAACGCGTTTCTGGCGGCGCGGTACAAAAATGAGAAGATCATAAGAGATTCGGACGACCGGGCGCACCTGGCGGTCGGGCCCAATGAATGGACGCTGCCGATCCCGATCGTCAAGAGCGGCGGCGCCTGGCGCTTCGATCCGAAGGCCGGGGCGGAAGAAATCCGCACGCGCCGGATCGGGCGCAACGAGCTGTCGACGATGCAGGCCATGCTGGCCTACTGCGACGCGCAGAAGGAATACGCGCTGACCGACCGCAACGGTGACGGCACCCGCGAGTACGCCCGGAAGCTGCTCAGCTCGCCCGGCCGACGCGACGGCCTGTACTGGGACGCGCCGGCCGGGGAAGGGGAAAGCCCGCTCGGGCCGCTTTTCGGCAATGATAAGCCCGGAACGGATTACCACGGGTATTATTACAAAATTTTGAAGGGGCAGGGCAAACAGGCGCCGGGCGGGGCATTCGATTACCGGGTCAAGGGCCGCATGACGGCCGGTTTCGCGCTCGTGGCCTGGCCGGTCAAATACGATGATAGCGGGGTGATGACCTTTATCGTCAACCAGGAGGGCCAGCTTTACGAAAAGAATTTCGGACCCGGTACGGATGCCGCCGCGCGCAGGATGACGCTCTTCAACCCCGATGCCGGCTGGCGCAAGGTGGCGCCATGAGACGGCGCCTCGCGGCGTTCGTTCTGGTCGGCGCGCTGATCGCCGGCTGCACCTACTACCAGACTCCCACCGGGACTTACGTGACGGCGCCGGCCGGCGGTTTCGACCGCTCGTGGGCCGCCGCGACCGGCGCATTCCAGGACCAGGGCGTGCGGATGACTGCCGAGGATCGTTCCACCGGGATCGTGCGCGGCACCCGGGACGGCATTACCGTCACCGCCAGCGTCAGAACGCAGGCGGACGGCAGCGTGCGCGTGGAATTCAACACGGCCGGCGCCACCGAGCGGGACCCGGGGCTGATCGACAGGGTCTCGCAGTCCTACGATCGGCGCATGGGACGCTGACAGCGCTTCCTTGATATCCATCCACCCGTTTACCGCAGAATAAACAAACCGCTTCCTTTTTTCAGCCTGTATTGGACCAAGGTCCAATTGTCTTTCCCACCGGCAGTTCATATTCCTGTGATTACCGATCTATAGGCTTTAAGATAAAGTTTTTGGCAAGACCAGAGGAAGGAGGCTGTATCGTCATACGCCGACGACCGATAACACAGCCAAAATACTTATTTTAAAGCCTAATGAAACCAGTGCTTTTCGCGGCCATTAATCCCGTGCGACCCTGTCAGCGCAAGTTTTTTTCACCGACAAAAGAGAGGCCTGCCGGCCGTGAAGTCAGAAAACCTCAGGATCTTTGTGGTGGACGACAACGAATCCGTTCTCAGGTCCGTCAAGCGCCTGATAAAATCCGCAGGTTACCGGAATGTCGAGACATTCAGCAGCGCCGAGGATTTTCTGAACGGTGCGGCCCTCGGTGAACCCGGCCTTTTGATATTGGACCTGCTGCTGCCGGGTGCGGGTGGGATCGAGCTGTACCATCGCCTCGACAAAGAAGGCCGCCACGTGCCGACGGTGTTTATCTCGGCCCTCGAAAAAGAACTGGACCGCGCCCGGGCGGAGTGCGGCGGGGCGGTGGCGTTTCTCCAAAAACCCTTCGAAAGAGGCGACCTCGTCGCGGCGGTGCGGTCGGCGGCCGGCCGGCGGGTTCCAAGAGCATAACTGCGAATCATTTCCCCGGCCGGCAGATTCCTTGTCAACACTAACTGATTTAACCGGAAGTGGAGGATAAACAAAATGATGATTAAAAAATTAGGGGCTGAATTTATAGGGACCTTCTGGCTTGTTTTGGGCGGCTGCGGCAGCGCCGTATTGGCCGCCGCGTTTCCGGAGGTCGGCATCGGGCTGCTGGGGGTGGCGCTGGCCTTCGGGCTGACCGTGCTGACGATGGCCTTTGCCGTGGGGCACATCTCCGGCTGTCATCTCAATCCGGCGGTCTCCATCGGCTTGTGGGCCGGCGGACGGTTTTCGGCCAGGGAGCTGGTCCCCTACATCGTGGTACAGGTACTCGGCGGCATAGCGGCCGGGGCGGTCCTGTATGTCATCGCCAGCGGCAAGGCCGGCTTCGACGTGTCAGCGGGCTTAGCTTCCAACGGCTACGGTGCGCATTCGCCGGGCGGGTACTCCCTCGGCTCCGCCGTCGTGACCGAGGTCGTCATGACCGCCATGTTCCTGCTGGTCATTCACGGGGCGACCGACAAACGGGCGCCGCAGGGCTTCGCCCCCATCGCCATCGGCCTGTGCCTGACCCTGATCCATTTGATCAGCATACCGGTCACCAACACCTCGGTCAACCCGGCCCGCAGCACCGGCGTGGCGCTGTTCGAGGGCGGCTGGGCCATCCAGCAGTTGTGGCTCTTCTGGCTCGCACCGATCATCGGCGCGGTTCTGGGCGGCATCGTATACCGCTGGCTGGGAGGAGATGATCAGTCAACAAGTTGACCGTTTCACGGCGCTTCACCGAACACACCTTTTGGAAAGAAAGGGAATCGAAATGAAAAAGCGAAAGTTGTTTCATAGCACTATTTTCACAATTATCATGTTGCTGGCCGCCGGGATGGCTTGGGCGGCGGACAGTAAGCCCAACATCCTGGTCGTCTGGGGCGACGACATCGGCCAGTCGAACATCAGCGCCTATACTAAGGGGCTGATGGGCTACCGCACGCCCAACATCGACCGCATTGCCAAGGAGGGCATGATGTTCACCGACTACTACGGCGAGCAGTCCTGCACCGCCGGCCGTGCCTCCTTCATCATGGGGCAGAGCGTGTTCCGCACGGGGCTCTCCAAGGTGGGGCTGCCGGGGGCCGACCTGGGCATGCGCACCGAGGACCCGACCATCGCCGGCCTGCTCAAGGCGCAGGGATATGCCACCGGCCAGTTCGGCAAGAACCACCTGGGTGACAAGGACGAGCACCTGCCGACCAACCACGGCTTCGACGAGTTCTACGGCAATCTCTACCACCTGAATGCCGAGGAGGAGCCCGAGAATGAGGACTATCCGCAGAATCCAGAATTCAGGAAGAAATTCGGACCCCGCGGCGTGATCCACTCCTGGGCCAAGGCCGACGGTACTCAGAAGATCGAGGACACCGGCCCGCTGACCAGAAAGCGCATGGAGACCGTCGACGACGACACCTCCGATCGCGCGATCGCCTTTATCGAAGAGCAGCAGAAGGCCGGCAAACCCTGGTTCGTGTGGTGGAGCGGCACCCGGATGCACTTCCGCACCCACGTCAAGGCCGAGCACCGCGGCATCTCCGGGCAGGACGAATACAGCGACGGCATGGTGGAGCACGACATGCACATTGGCAAGTTTCTAAAGAAGCTCGACGAGCTGGGCATCGCCGACAATACGATCGTTTTCTACTCGACCGACAACGGCCCGCACTACAACACCTGGCCAGATGCGGCCGCCACGCCTTTCCGCGGCGAGAAGAACACCAACTGGGAAGGCGGCTGGCGCGTGCCGGCCATGGTGCGCTGGCCCGGGAAAATTCCGGCCGACGCGGTCACCAACCAGATCGTGCACCACATGGACTGGCTGCCGACCTTTCTGGCCGCGGCCGGTGAGCCCGACATCAAGGAGAAGCTCCTCAAAGGCGATGTGAAAGCGATCGGCCGCACCTACAAGGTGCACCTGGACGGCTACGACATCCTGCCGCTGCTGACGGCAAAGGCCCAGGAGAGCCCGCGCAAGGAGATCTTCTACTTCTCCGACGATGGCGACCTGACGGCGCTGCGCTACACGGACTGGAAGATGATCTTCATGGAACAGAAGACGGCTGGGACTTTCCGGGTCTGGATGGAGCCTTTCGTGCCGCTGCGCGTGCCGCTGATTTTCAACCTGCGGCGCGACCCCTACGAGCGCGCGGAGATCACCTCCAACACTTATTACGACTGGCTGCTCGACCGCGCCTTCCTGCTGGTCCCGGCCCAGGCCTATGCCGGTCGGTTCCTGGCGACGTTCAAGGAATTTCCACCGCGCCAGAAAGCCGCCAGCTTCAGCCTGGAACAAGTGATGGAACAGTTGAAATCACCGGCTGGAGCCTATTAACCCTTGAGGCAGGCCCGCGTGGGGTCGACGGAGGACGGACGATAGACGCCAGATGACAGACGACGGAGAGCAGAAGACAGACGGCGGATGACAGATGACAGACGATCGAGCACGTCTATGGAAAGGCAAATGAAGGAGGGCAGAGGGTGAGACTCTCGTGCTCGTGCTCGAATATATTTAAAGCAAGAAGTCAGACAACGAACAGACGTCAGCAAACAAAATAATTGTCATCTGTCATCTGTCTTCTGCCCGCTCTGGAAATGCGACCGCAGGAGGTTCAACAATGACCATGAAACGGATTCAACTATTTTTTACAACCCTGGCCGTCGGGATGGCGATCGCGACCGCTGCGGCGGCTGCCGACGCGCTGCCCTCCTGGCGCGAAGGGCCGGCTAAACAGGCAATCGTCGGGTTTGTCGAAAAAGTGACGCAAAAGGGCGGAGCGGATTTCGTGCCGCCGGCCGAGCGGATCGCCGTGTTCGACAACGACGGGACCCTATGGGGCGAACAGCCGATGTACGTCCAGCTGGCGTTCGCGCTCGACCGCCTCAAGGCGCTGGCGCCGGCGCACCCCGAGTGGAAGGACAAGCAGCCCTTCAAGGCCGCACTTGAAGGGGACCTGAAGACGGTGGCGGCCGGCGGCCACCGCGCGCTGCTGGAACTCCTCATGGCCACGCACGCCGGCATGACGACCGACGAGTTCGCCCAAACGGTCGAGGACTGGCTGGCGACGGCAAAACACCCGCGCTTTAACCGGGCCTACACCGAACTCGTCTACCAGCCGATGATCGAGCTGCTGGTCTTCCTGAGGGCCAACGGCTTCAAGACCTTCATCGTCTCCGGCGGCGGTGTCGAGTTCATGCGGCCCTGGGCGGAAAAGATTTACGGGATACCACCCGAGCAGGTCATCGGCAGCAGCATCAAGACCCAGTATGCGGTGCGTGACGGCAAGCCGGTGATCGTGCGCCTGCCCGAGATCGACTTCATCGACGACAAGGCCGGAAAACCGGTGGGGATTCACAAGTTCATCGGTCGCCGGCCGGTCATGGCCTTCGGCAACTCGGATGGGGATTTTCAGATGCTGGAATGGACGACAACAGACCCCGGCGCGCGCTTCGGCCTGATCGTCCATCATACCGACGCCGTCCGCGAGTATGCCTACGACCGAGAATCTTCAATCGGCCGCCTCGACAAGGGGCTCGACGAGGCGCAGGCCAAGGGCTGGATTGTTGTCGACATGGAAAAGGATTGGCAGCGGGTTTTCCCTTTCGAGAAGTGACCGGTTACCGACATACACGATGACAGACGACCGAGGACAGACGACGGAGGGCGTGGCCTACGCCGCAGTCGTGAACATATTCTCGCTCAAAGTCGGTGACGTGAAAAAATGAAAGCAAAAGCGCAAGAAAAATGATTAACTGTCGTCTGTCCTCTGTCATAGAGGGCTTTGACGCATCGGGAAGCGCAATGGCGAGGAGTGTCTTATGGCAGAATTAGACAAAAGCTTAGAGAAGGCCATCGACGATCACCTCAAGCGGCTCCAGGAGCGGTACAAGGCCAATACCAAGGTTTTCAATGCGACCCACATCGGCCACATCTCATTGGCGGTCTTTTTTCTGATTTCGATTCTGTTCCCGTTTCTTTACCTGCAGGTGGACACCCGTGAGGTCAATCTCCAGAAGGCGGGCCTGTCGCAGAAGATAACGCAGCAGCAGCAGCGGGTCGCCCTTTACAACCAGGCCATGGCCGGCCTTAAAAAAGTGTTCGCGGCGGTTGAAAACACGCCCAAGCCGCTGGAGGATTACATCCACGCGCTTAAAAAGGAAGCCGACGGCGGCCCCGCGGCACGACTGCCGGAGGGCCTTGCGGCCGAACCGGCAACCTGCGGTCCTCCCGGCGGTTTTGATGCCTGGATGGCGTGTCGCGTCCGGCACTACATGGCAGCCCGTTTCGCTCACAGCCGCGCCGTCCTCCAGGCGGAGGTCACCGCGCCGCTTCAGGAACTCGATATCGAGACGTTTCACCAGTGGAAAGACGATCTTCAGAAAGGCGTGCAGGACCTGGCGGAACAGTTCAACAGCGAGGTGTCGGCCGATCCCGGCTTCTGGCGGGACTTCGGCCGGGATTCACCTTTCCATCGGCGCATGGTCGAGAGCGTCAACCGATTCTGGACCGACCATCGGTTCGAGGAGATAGGCGCCAAAATGGCGCAGGAAATCGCTACGCTGCAGAGCGCCGAAGAAGAGCTGAATCAAAAGAAAGCGCAGATCCAGAAACGCAAGGAAGACATCAACAGCGCCTTTAAAAACATCAAGACCCGCTTCGGCAAATTTGGGCTGGAGCCGAGCGCCGCGATCCTGATCGCGCCGATCGCATTCGCGGCCCTCTTTCTGGTGGCGGTCATGAACCTGAGCGAATCCATCCGGTTGCGAAAGTCCTTCCAAACGCTGTTTCAGGCCAAGGACCCGCACAAGGCGGCCATCACCGACAGCCAGATAGCGCTGGCCATGCCGCTGTGGGTCGACCCGCTGGACCCGCGGCCCAAGCGCAGGCTGCGACTGGCGGCACTGGCGATACCGGCGGTTGTCTCCGGGGTGACCCTGCTGGTGATCTTATATTGCCAGTCGATTCCGGACGCGTTTCCGGGGCTTTCCAGCGTCGACTATTGGAAGTATGCATTCTACTATCTGCTGAGCGCCGGGATTTTTATCTACGGCTTCAGGCGCCTGCATTCGGCGGTCGAGAATTACAGCGAAAATGTTCCTGCGGAAGAGCCCGGGTGAGACGAAAAAATGGAGCGTTTCCGATTTTTACGCTCGAGTCGTTTTTTACCGTTTTAGAAGAGAAGGTCGAGTGCCGGAAGACATCCAGCGGGATTTCGGGACAGGCTTGCCGGCCCGACGCAGGCGAACCAACCACTAGTGAATGGTCTGAAAAGACGAAAGGAGACTGACATGAGCAACCTGGTAGTGATTGCATTCGAAGAGGAGCACAAGGCTTTAGAGCTGCGGGCCGAGCTGGTGAAACTTCAAAAGGAGTATCTTCTTAAAATGGAAGATGCCGTGGTCGTCACCAAGGACAAGGAAGGCAAGGTCAAATTGCACCAGGCGGTCAACCTGACCGCGACCGGTGCTGTGGGCGGCGGTTTCTGGGGCGCACTGATCGGCATGATCTTTCTCAATCCGCTGTTGGGGGCGGCCGTGGGCGCCGGTGCCGGAGCGCTTTCCGGGAAGCTGGCCGACATCGGCATCGACGACAAGTTCATGAAAGATTTGGGCGCGACTTTTCAGCCCGGGGCTTCGGCGCTGTGCGTGCTCGTCAAGGAGGCGACTCCGGACAAGGTGCTCGCGAAGCTGAAAGGTTACGGTGGCAAGGTCTTGCAGACGTCGCTGTCCAAGGAGGAGGAGGAAAAATTGCAGCAAACCCTGGCCGACACGACCGCAGCCCCGGTGACGACCGGAACTTAGGACACACTCAAAACTAGCAACGCTTACATGGAGAAAAAAAATGGGTTTATTTGATTTTTTCAAAGACATGGGTGAAAAGATATTCGGCAATGAAGCCGAGGCGGCCGAGAAGATCAAGGCCAACATCGAGTCGTCCAACCCCGGTATCCAGGGTCTTGACGTGACCTACGAAAACGGGATCGTTCAACTAAGCGGGACGGCCGACAGTGCCGAGGCGATGGAAAAAGCGGTCCTGATGGCCGGCAATGTCAAGGGGGTCTCGGAAGTAAAAGCGGACGGCATCAGCGCGCCCCCGCAGCAGGCGCAGATCGAGTACTACGTCATTCAAAAGGGAGATTCACTTTCGGCGATTGCCAAGCGTTATTACGGCAATGCCAAGGACTATCCGCGGATTTTCGACGCCAACCGGGAGGTCATCAAGAATCCCGACCTGATCTATCCAGGGCAGAAAATCCGCATTCCGTTGAACTAGTGCTATTTTTTTAGGCACTGTTAAGTGACCGATTCATAAATGTGGGACCGGAACGCCTGTCTCGGCGCTCCGGCCCTCACCCCATTGCCATAGGCTTTAAGATAAAGTTTTTGGCAAGGTCAGAGGAAAAAGGCTGTAATAGGTATACGCCGACGATCGATAACACAGCCAAAATTTTTATCTTAAAGCCTATGGATAAAAGGAGCCCAACATGAGCACCACCAGCATTGTCAGCACCCCCTTGAAATACCTGGACAAGGCCGTCAACGGCCTGCGCGACCTGGGCCTGATGCCCGCCAAACCCGACGAGGCCCCGATAATGGCCCTGATCGAACAGGTCAGCGACCTCGACGAAGAAAAAGCCTTGGCCATCGCCCGCACCCTGAGCCACACCACGGTGTTCAACGAGGTCGTGCGGGAACAGATCACCCAGATGAGGGTCGGCGAACGCTACGAAAAAATCACCGATGCCTTCAACAGCATCCGCGACGATGCCAAGTCGATGGTGGACCAGCTCGACGACGGCAAGATTTCGACTATGGAGAGGCTGCAGAACCTGTGGATGAAGGTTACCCGTGGAGACATTCCCAATCGCTTCAGGAAAATAAAAGATACATATCTCGACGTGACGTCCGATACCAAAGACCAGATCGAGCGCGAAACCAAGATCCTCGAATCTTACAAGGACTTTCGCACGGCCCTCAAGGAAGCCCAGGTGATGGCCTTTCAACTGTTGAAAAAAGCCGAGGCCGAGGTCGAGGCGGACAAGGGCCGGCTCGAGTCCGCCGCGACGGCCGTGGAAAAATACAGCGGCGGAGACCGTGAGGAGATCGCGCGACTGGAACTGGAGCGGGACCAGCGTCTGCGTGAACTTCAGGATGAAGACAAACGCTACCAGATCGTCAAGGACCTGGCCGAGAATCTGTCGATCAGCTACAACACCACCGAGGTCGTGATGGCGCGCCTGGCGCAGTCGAGCGAGGTAAAGGAACGGGTCTACTCGCAGGCGGTGTCTTTCTTCGGCACCAACGAGACCGTTTTCACGGCTCTGAACGCCTCCTTCACCAGTCTGCAGGGGCTGCACGAGAGCACCCGGTCGCTGGATGCCATGAAGGAAGGGGTGAACCAGAGCCTGGAAACCATCGCCGAGGTCGGCGGCAAGGTCCAGGAGGACGCCCTGCGGGCCGGCTACGGCCCGACGATCAAGGCCGAGTCGGTCAAAAAGCTGGTCGATTCGGTGGTCGGTTTCCAGGAAAAATCCAAGGCCCTCATTGCCGAAATGCGGGACCTGGCCACGCGCAACGAACAGGAGATCAGCGCGGCGGTTGAAAACAGCAAGAAACGCATGGCCGAACTGGCCACGGGAGCGGCAATAGCAAATGGCTGAAGAACTGGCACCCAAGAAAACCGACCTGTCCGAGGTGATGCTGGCCATGGACGTGGTCGACACGCTGCGTCACCAGCGGTCGCTGGTCGAACGCGAGCTTCAGTCCGGAGACCGTGAAGCCGAGCTGATCGAGAAGCTGCGCAGGATTTACGCCGACCAGGGTCTGGAGGTCTCGGACGAGGTGATTGCGGAAGGGGTGAAGGCGATGCGGGAGGAACGCTTTGCCTACCATCCCCCGGCGCGAGGACTCAGCCCGGCATTGGCGCGGCTGTATGTGAACCGCGGCCGTTGGGCCAAGCGGGCGGTGTGGTTTCTGGTTGCCGTGGCGGTCCTCTGGGCCGGCTACCGCTACCTGTACGTCATGCCGGCCGAACGCGGCCGGAGCCGATTGGCCCGGGAACTCAAAACCCGGGTGTCCGACTACAAAGAGCAAATCGCCGCTTTGCAGACCCGGGTCGGTGCCGTCTACGGAGAACTGGAGCAAGCCGTCCAGTCGGCGCCGGCCGCGGTCTTGCCGTCGGCACGACGGCTCTCGGACGATGCCCGACAATCGCTGGCCGCGGCCGCCCGCGACCTGGGGGCCGCCGAAATGCTCGCGCCGGCCGCCGGAATCGACCCCAACGATATTGAAACCAATGCGGCCAAGATCCAGCAGCGTCTGATCGAACAAAAAGGTATCATCGACCGGGCGCAGAGCGACCTGGAAAACGCCCAGGCCGCCACCGCATCGATCCGGTCGCTGGGGACCGAATTCAACGACCTCGAATCGCTGCGGGCCGAGGCCCTCAAGGCGGCCCGCGAGGAAGGGGTGGCGGAAAAAATCGATGCGCTTTACAACAATGCGCTGGCGGCTGTAAAGACCGGCGACCTCGAAACCGCCAAAACCGCCCGCAATGCCCTGCAGTATACGCGTGACATGCTGATGCAGGAGTACACCCTTAAAATCGTCTCGCGTCCGGGAACGCCCAGCGGGGTCTGGCGCTATCCGTCCGGCAGCCGCACCGCCCGCAACTACTACCTGATCGTGGAGGCCGTTTCCCCGAGCGGTCAGCGGCTCAAGCTTCCCATCACCTCCGAGGAGGACGGCAAGGTGCGCCTGCTGAGCGAGTGGGGGCTGCGGGTCGAGCCGCAGGTTTTCGAGCAGGTCAGGCAGGACAAGGAGCAGGACGGGATCGTGAACCGCAGCATCGTCGGGTCAAAGAAGCGCGGGTACCTCACACCCGATTACGCGGTCGCCACCACCGGTGCGACGATCACCGAATGGTAAGAGAGACCGGAAATTTCGCCGGTTCACCCGAGAACCGCTGAGGAGAGGCAAAGCCATGCTGAACGGAACAAACCAGTTGGCGGTCATCAACCAGCATATCGACAAAACCCGCAACGACCTCGATACGATTCACCGCCGGATGGAAGCCGCGAACCAGCAAGTGGTCCAGCTGCGGAACCGGTTGACCGAAGAGTATCGAGAACTGGCCCGGTTCCGCCTGGATGAGCTGACGGCCAACCGGGTGGCCACGCAGCTGGATGAAACCGACCGGGCCGTGTTGAAACTGCTGGAGCGCCGTGCGCAGGAGCTGCGCGAACTGGACGCCGCCATCGAGCAGTCGACCGCACGGCAGAAACAGCTCAACGCGGAGCGGGAGCAAGCGGTTCTGCAACGCGACGACCTGGTCAGGCAGATCGACGAAGGCGCCGCCGAGGTCAAGGCGCGGCTCGGCCGGCAGGAGGATTACCAGGCTCAGGAAAAGCGGGTTGAAGAAGCCGCCGCCCGGGCCGAACAGGCCGAAAAGAAAGCCGCCCAAGCCGAGGCCGATCAGGACGAGAAAGGCCAACCCTACCGCGAGGATCCGCTGTTCATGTACCTGTGGAAACGCCGCTTCCTGACGCCGGATTACTCCGGCGGCGGCTTGTCCCGCAGCCTGGACGGGTGGGTGGCCAAGATGATCAGGTTTGCGGATGCCCGCAGCAATTACTTCATGCTGACGGAACTGCCGCTGCGGTTGCGCGAGCACGCCGAGCGGCAGAAAGCGATCGCCGCCTTAGAACTGCAAAAGCTTCAGGACACGGAAGCCAAAGCCCTCGAGGTCGAGGGGATTATCGTCGACAAAGCGGCGCTGGCGGCCGCGCAGAAATCCCTGGAGGAGATCGAGGGCCGCACCGAAGAAGCCGAAAAACGCCACGAAACGCTTCTCCAGCAGCGCTCGGCTTTTTCCACGGCCTCGGACGAGGCCTCGCGGCAGGCAATCGAACTGCAGGCGTCCGAAATAAAGCAGGCGCCCTTTGCCAATCTCTACATGCAGGCCAAGATGACGAGCGACCCCGACGATGATGTGATCGTCGCCCGCATCCGGGACCTGCAGCAGGAGGAGAAAAGCCTCATCGCGGAAATCAAGGATTTACAGGGGCATGAGCGCCAGAACCAGCAATCCTTCCAGGAACTAGAGGACCTTCGACGACGCTTCAGGCAGAGCAGCTACGATTCCAACTATTCCTATTTTCCAAGCGGCTTCGAGCTGGCGGGCTTGCTCGGCATGCTCATGTCCGGCCGGGCCTCGGGCGGCGACGTCTGGGACCGCATCGGCCGCGAACAGCAATTTCGCCGGCCCCGCACCCCGCGCGATTTCGGCGGCGGCATTTTTCCCGGCGGCTTCGGCGGGGGCGGCAGGGGCGGAAGAGGCGGTTTTGGGGGCGGATTTGGCGGCGGCGGAATGGGTGGCGGCGGCGGTTTCCGCACCGGCGGCAGTTTCTGAGCGCCGCCGATCTATAGTTCGGTTTGTTTCAGGCCGGTCGCCGGCTGCGGGGCGAAGGCTTTTTAAGGATGTCATAACAAAAAAAAGGAGACCAAAATGTTTAACATGAGTGATTTACTCGGCGCGTTCACCCAATCGGGAGCATCGAAATCGACCAACGAACGGATGAAAAATGCCATGTCCGCAGGCGGTGAGGCACCGGAGAGCCTGTTGTCCGGACTCCTCGGCGGTTCGTCCGGTGGCGGGTTGGGCGATGCGCTCTCGAAAATGCTCAGTGGGGGCGGCAGCGGTATCGGCAACATGCTCGGAAACGTTCTCAACGATGCCAGCCAGGCGGTAGGTGGAAAACAAAACCTGGCCGCGGGCGGCATCGGGGCGCTGGCCGGTGCGCTGCTCGGCGGCGGCGGGCGGTCGATGGGCGGTGCTCTCGGCGGGGGCGTGATGGCCTTGCTGGGCGCGATGGCCCTCTCGGCCCTCAAGCAAGGCGGGCAAACGACCGATGCGGTGCCGGTCGGGCTGAAGGAAGCCAAAACAGACGCAGAAAAAAAGGACCTGGAAAAGGAAGCCGGCCTTATCTTTAGCGCGATGATCAATGCCGCCAAAGCCGACGGCCAGGTGGACGAGAACGAAGTGGACCGGATCATCGGCAAGCTCGGTGAGATGGGAGTCGATGCGGATGCCAAGAAATTTGTGATGGCCGAGATGCAGAAACCGATGGACACCGATAGGCTGGTCAAGGCCGCCGCCGATCAACCGGGACTGGCCGCCCAGCTCTATGCTGCGTCGCTGCTGGCGATAGAGGTCGACACCCCGGCCGAGCGGGATTACCTGAACAATCTGGGAGAACGCCTCGGCCTGAATCCGGCCGTGACCGCCGCGCTCGAACAGACGATCGGCTTGAAAACCGCCTGATCGGCGCGGACACCCGCGAAAGGATGTTATTCCCGTAACCGAATGATCAGCCGGTCCTTTTCGATGCGGATGTCCGCCACACCTGCGGCGAATGCCTGCCAGAAGCCGCCCTGCCCGCCGTATTCCTTGACGAGGTCGAGGTTCTTGATGCCGCCCAGCCAGGCGTTGGGGATCGGGACGCCCCAGAGGCTCACGCCTTTGAGCGCCACCACCGGGCGGCCTTCGGCGAAGCGCAGTTCCATCCCGGCCGCCACTTTCAACGTCTTGCCGCCGAAGAACGGCATGTCGGGGTCGAGCGGAACCAGGAGCTTGGCGCTGGCCAGGTCGCCGGAAAGGTCGATGGCCAGTTTACGTGCCAAATCCGTGTTGTTAGCCAGCAGGGCGTTCAGCTCGCGTTCCGTGAACGTGACCTCCCGCCGGGCCCCTTTCTCGCTGTAAGGCTCCGGTTCGAGGGGGCCAGCCGGTGGCCGTTTGGTTGCCGCACGGCCCGCAGTCGGTTCGTGCGCGGCAGGACCTGCGGGCAGTGCCGGATCCAGACGATCGAGCTTGGCTTGGAGGGCTGCCTTTTCGCGGGCAGCGAGTGTTACCGGCTGAAATTCTCTGGGAAACAGGTAGCGTGCGGTCAGCCACACGGTGAGTAGCGAGGTAACCGCCGCCACGGCGACGATAATTAACGCTGTTTTCAAAAATCCGCGGTTTGACGGGTTTCCCGGCGGCAAATTTGCTGCGCTCGGGTGTTGCATGGCAAGCCTTTCGTGAGTTGATTGCCTATAAAAAGCATGGTCGCGTGTCGGGCTGATGGCGTAAAGATCACCGCATTATAAAAGGTATTCGAACCGGACAGAGCCACAGGCCGTTAATGAATGCTGGAATGGGCATTAGTATAGGCATTTTCAGATGCTGGTCAACCGCCGCCGCACGGCTTTGGGAATTGCGGTCATCACAGATTCCAATGCCGGGGCTTTTGTGGTAGGGGCGTAGAACAATGGAAGAGATCATCGACATCATCAGCCCGGACTTCCGGCGCGGGCATTTCAAGCGGCGGTTTCTGCGCGTCGTGGTGCCGATTGCCTTCGTGGTGCTCATGATGGCGGCGATCCTCGGCATTGCGTTGTACAGCTACACCAACAACCGCCGGGATGCCCTGGCACTGTCCGAGGACGCCCTGCGGTCACTGGACCGCCGGATTGCGACCGAAGTGCGGTCATTTCTCGCCCCGGCCTCCGATCTGGTCAAAATTGTCGACAGCGTCCTGGCCGCGGCGTCTTCGGGAGCCGACCGGGGTGCTTTGGCCGATCCCCTGGCCACGCAGATGCTCAAGAACATCCCGCAGCTGGCCATCTTCAGTCTCGCGGACACCGGCGGCAACTATATGATGCTGAAGAAGATGCCCGACGGCTCGATTCACACCAAGATCATCGAACGGGGCGAGGCCGGCATCACAGTGACCTGGATTCACCGGGATACCGAGGGCCGTGAAATCGGAAGGGAATACCCCGCCGACGATACCTATGACCCCCGTATGCGGCCGTGGTACATTGGGGCGGTCGGTACGCCGGGGGTTTTCTGGACCGATGTCTACATCTTTTTCACCGACCAGAAACCGGGCATTACCGCGGCAAAGGCTTTCCGCGACGAAAAAGGGGAGGTGGCGGGCGTTGTCGGCCTGGACATCGGGCTGGCCAGTTTGAGCACCTTCCTGGGGTCGCTCCAGATCGGCCGCAGCGGCCGGGCCATGATCATCGATGAAAACGGCCGCCTGGTGGCCTATCCGGAAATGGGCCGCATGCTGAAGCCAAAGGACGGGCAGCTGACCGCTCTGCGACTGGACGAAATGGGAGACCCGGTCCTCGAACGGGCCTACAGCCGGTTTCTGGTCGAAAGAGACGGTTGGCGCGAGTTGACCGTGCAGGGACATACCTATATCAACACGGTCTCCTCCTTGCAGTCGGCGGTCGGCAAGAAGTGGTCGGTCCTGATTGTCGTCCCGTCCGAAGATTTCGTCGGGTTTGTCTCCCGCAACAACCGCAAAGCGCTGCTCATGTCTGTCGGCGTGTTGATTCTGGCGTCCCTGCTGGCCGGTCTGCTGATCTGGCAGGGGCTGCGGGCCGACCGGAATGCCCGCCTGCTGTTGGCCCGCCGGCAGGAGATCGAGGCTCAGAGCCGGGCGTTTTCCGATCTGGCGGGCAAACCGGCTGTTTTCAACCCAGCCGACATCGAGGCTCTGGCATACGTGACCCGCATCACCGCCGAGGCGATCGGTGTCCGGCGGGCCGGCGTCTGGCAGTTTCAGCCCGACGGACGGGAGTTGACGTGCAGCGACAGCTACGACCGGGAAAGCGGCGGCCATACCAGCGGGACCGTTCTGCTGCAGGAAGATCTGCCGCAGCTCTTCGAAGCTCTTCGCGCTGAGGACCCCATCCAAACAGGTTCGGCGGTGGATGATCCGCGCACGGCCGAGCTTCACCGCCTCTACCTGCACCCGCTGGGATGCAACGCCCTGCTGTCCATTCCGATCTCGAATGAAGGTCAGGTTCGCGGCGTCCTGTGGTTCGAACAGGAGAGCGCCTCCCGGGGATGGCCGCCGGAGGACATCGCCTTCGGGCGAGCCGTTGCCGGCCTCCTGGCGCTGCGTTTGAGCGCGGACGGGATGCTGGCGGCATGCCCGCCGCCGGATGCCCCCGCTACCGGGCGCGGTGCTGCGGAGCTTTCCGTGTCAACCGGCATCAACCGGCGCAGGAACAGGGCCGGCATAAACGATGCGGCCAATCCGACCATCGCGGCGACCCGGGACATGCGTCAGGCAACGATCGTGGACATGCGCGCGCAGGTTTTTCGAAAGGCGATGAAACAGCAAGACTCTGCGACGGCGGTGATCGGCGCGGACATATACGACCAGCTTACGGTCCTGGTCCTCCAGTTCATCGATCCCATTGCCCTGGCCAAACGTCTGGGGCGAGACGATCCGACAACC
This sequence comes from uncultured delta proteobacterium, assembly GCA_963779885.1. GTDB lineage: Bacteria > Desulfobacterota > Desulfobacteria > Desulfobacterales > SG8-13 > JARFQH01. Next base: position 112,510 of record CAWAAN010000016.1, read on the forward strand.
ACCGTGGATCGACTGATTCGTCAACTCGAAGCGCTCGCCTCGGAAATCGGGGTCGGGTACATGAAATTTATGGGCGACCGGCTGGTGTGTGCCGCGGGCTTCCGTGAGGACACCGAAAACCCCGCCCGTACGATCGCCGAACTGGCCCTCAACATCCAGGATATCTGCCTGCGAATTGACGCCGACCTGACCCACCGCCTCGACTTCAGAATCGGCATCGACATCGGCGCGGTAATCGGCAGCATGGTGGGGGGAGAATTCAAGAGCTACAACCTTTGGGGGGAGGCCGTCAGGATGGCCGAGCTGATGGCCGAATCCGGGACGACCGGGGAAATCCACGTCAGTGAGGGTATCTACCGGCGGCTGCAGACCGAATACCTTTTCAAGGCGCGCGGGAATTACTATCTGCCCGACGTCGGGGAATTGGCCACCTACATTCTCACGGGGCGCATATGACTGATGCCGTTCGGGCACCGGTTGTCGTCGAGGATGAAATCCCTTCGTGGAACCGTCAGCCGGTGAGACGGCTGCTGGCAGGGATCGGCCGCACCGCTGTCGGCCTGCTGCGGCCGCCGGTCGAGTTGACCAGCCTGCTGGTTGCGGTGTTATGGCAGGCTTGCCGGCCTTTGAACTGGCGCCGGACACTGGGGCATGAATTTCTGCGCCAATTCCGGCTGGTCGGCATCGGCGCCCTTCCGTTTATTGGATTGAGCGGGCTGTTGATTGGGTTGGCGATGGTCTTTCAGGCGCTGTACTGGCTTAACCTTCTGGGTCAGAGCAGCTTCGTCGGCAAGATCATCGTCCTGATCCTTGTGCGCGAGATCGCACCGCTGCTCGTCGCCCTGATCGTTATCGGCCGCAGCGGTTCGGTCAACATGGTCGAACTCGGCCACATGCGCGCGAGCGGCCAGATCCGCATGCTCGAAGCCCAGGGACTCGACCCGTTTCTGTTCCTCATCGTTCCGCGCTGCCTGGCGACGGCGCTGTCCATGTTTTGCCTGACCCTTGTTTTCATACTGGTGGCGCTCGCCGCCGGGTACCTGGTCGGGACGGTTGTGGTGTCATCCGACAGGACCCTGCTCGAATTCACCAATAATATCCTGGCGGCCATGGGCATCGGCGAGTACGCGATCATGGTGCTCAAGCCGACTGTCGCCGGGCTTGTGATTGCGTTGATCACCTGCGTTACGGGGCTGTCTGTCGGTAGTCCGGCCGGACAGATCGCGGATGTGCTGCCGCGGGGATTCGTTAAATCCGTCCTGGCCGTTTTTCTGGTTTCAGGTACACTCACGCTGCTGTTGTAAATTCTGAACGATGGAATCTATCGAAGGCCGTCGAACCATTTTAACCGTTGACCACGTTACCGTTTTCACAGACGAGGAGGACGGCGGGGATTACACGACGGCCCATTTTAAGCTGTTCAGCGGACAGTTGGCGCTGGTTCGACTCGGAAACCTCCAGCAAACCGCATTTCTCGCGGACCTGCTCTGCGGCTTGACACCGCCGCACGCGGGCAACGTTTTTTTTATCGGTCGGGATTGGCGGAACTCGTCGGCCGAAACGCTCGATGCCATGCGCGGCAGAATCGGTCGGGTGTTCTCAACGGGCAACTGGCTGGAAGGCCTCAGCCTTGTCGAAAACATCCTTCTGCCCCAGCTTCATCACACCCGCAGGCCGGTTCTGGATCTCAGGCGCGAGGCCGCGTTGCTGGCCGGGCAGTTCGGTCTTCCGGGGCTGCCGCTTGGCGAACCGGACAGTTACAGCCGGGCTGACCTTCAGCGCTCGGCCTGTGTACGGGCATTTTTAGGCACGCCTTTTCTTCTGCTCCTGGAGGACCCGACTTACGGCCTGTATCCGCGGATCATGCCGGCCCTGATAAACGCCATCCGCCGGGTTCGCAACAAGGGTGCCGCGGTTGTCTGGATGACGCTCTCGGACGAGGTATGGCATGACAATACGATACCGGCCGATCGCCGGCTCAGGATTTCCGGCCGGAAGTTGACGGAGGTAAGCCGACAAGCATGAGTGGTCAAAAAACGACATTCCGGTACACCAACGAAGCCGTCGGGGTCTTCGTCCTTCTTTCGGTGGTCATATTCATCGCCGCCCTGCTGCAAAGCGGGCGTCTGAAGGACTGGTACGACCCCGGGGAAATGCTTAAGGTCATTCTTCCCAAGGAGGGATTGTTCGGTCTGTCCGGGGGCGCCGAGGTTGAAATACTCGGCACAAAGGCCGGCAAGGTGAGCCAGATCGTCGTCGAGCCCGACCAGCAGATCCATGCCGTGGTGAATCTCAAACGCAAAATGAAAGGATTCGTGCACCGCGATTCACAGGCGATCATTCGGAAAGAGTTCGGCGTGGCCGGCGCGTCATTTCTTGAAATCACCCGTGGAACGGGAGCCCCCCTTGATTGGGAGTATGCCGTTATCAGCGCTGTCGCCGAACGCGCGCCGACCGAATCGATGGGCGAGCTGCTGGCGGATGTCCGCACAAAAGTGATGCCGATCTTAGACGATGCCCAGCGGCTGCTGGTCAATTTGAATACGATTACCGGGAGAATCTCCGCCGGAGAAGGCGCCATCGGGAGATTGCTGGTAGATGACCGCATGGCCCGCGAGATGGAGACGCTGCTGGCCCAGGTCAACGTGGACGTCCGGCAACTCGGGCCCATACTGGCAGCGCTTCAGAAAACAGTCACCAATGTCTCCGCCCTGACCGCCCGGATAGCCGATCAATCCGGCGAGCTGCCGCAGTTGACCCAGGATGCGGGGCTGTTGCTGAAGTCGCTGCAGTCCGTCATGCAGGACCTGAGCCGGACCACCCCGCACCTGCCGAAAATGATGGAAAATGTCAGTGCCGCCACCAGCGACGTCCCGGTGCTGCTGGGCCAGACCCAACAGGTGCTCTACGAACTCGAGGGGCTGTTGAAGCAACTGCGGTCCAACTGGCTGCTGGGCGGCGGCGGCGCCGGCCAGCAGCCCAATAATGACCGCATTCCCGCTGTGGAGGTGAATCCGTGAGCACCAGGATCTACGGGCGCCGAAAAAGCGGCGGTATGTCCGGTTGGTGGCTGCTGGTGGGCCTCCTTTTCCTTGCGGGCTGCGGTGGGACGCGGCAGGTCAAATCGGAGCTGCCGGGCGGCGACAGCGCCTACGACCGGTCGAGCCAAATGGCCCGGACCGCCTTTGACAACGGGCAGACCGCCCAGGCGATCGAGGGTTACAAAAAGGCTTTGGCGCGGGCCTATGTCACCGACAACCTGAATCGGATCGTGGACACGGGCTACAACCTGGCGGTCAGTTACCTGCGGCAGGGAGCATATGCGGAGGCACTGGCGCACGCGCAGCGTGCGCGCAGCGCGGCTCTGAGCGGCGACCCGATGCGGGCGACCGCCTGGCTCCCTGAGGCCGAGCGCCTTGCCGAGCAGGCCGGTGCGGAATCGATCCTCACCGAGGCCCGCGGCTTCCACGAGCTGCTGTCGCAGGAATCGTCGAACCGGCCGGCGGACCGGTAAACGGCGGGGTGACCCCTTTTAACCAAAGAAGTTTATCGGGTAGAAATGAAGTAGGGATACGGAGGATAAACATGCTGAAAGATAAAGACATTGTTCATCAAATGCAGATGGGCAAATGGCGGTTGTCGGCACTCTGACTTTGAATTAAAATGGTAGCCGGACTGTTTGAAAATGGTTGAAGCCAAAGGTTTTTGGGGGCAAGGAGTTTATGACGACATTTTCCGAAATTCTGAAAGATAACGAAGACTGGCTTATGCAGCGCATTCTGGATTACGCCATACGGCTGGGCTATGCCGCCTACACCTCGACCCTGAAAGAAGCCTGGCGCCAGTCCATAGCCGGTCTGTCGGCATCGATTATGGAGGCCATCCGCAGTCAAGACTTCAATCCGGAACTGCGGCCGGATGACAATCTTGCGGATGACCCGGTCGCCCAGTTCGGCATTGTCGAAGCCCAGAGGCACAGGGAGCGCGGCGTCAGCCTCGAAATGTACCTGGGCCTCATGAAGTATTACCGACAGGCTTACATCGATCTTCTCCGGCGTTTAAAGCTTGGGGCAGCGGAAACAGAGAAATACGAACTGTCAATAAACCGCATATTCGACAGGATTGAGATCGGTTTCTGCATCGAATGGTCGGGTGCCGACGAGAAGAAGTCGGCGCTGGCGATGCAGACCAGCAATCTCCTGATGACCAACGAAAAAAACAAGTACCTGACAATATTTGAAAGCATCCCGAACCCGGTTATCATTCTGAATCGCGGGAAGAAAATCGACAATATGAATCTGGCTGCGGCCAGGCTATTCAAGGAAGGCTCCGTGGCCGGCTCTCAATATTACTGTTCCGCCCGGGATCGGCAGCTGGAGATGGAGTATATCCGCACCGCCGCCGATGACACCTTGGATCCGAACTGCTACGGGGGGCATGCTTTTCACCGATTGCTGCCCTGGCTGAAGGATGAAGTCGATCGCTTCTATCGGCAAGACGAAACAGCTACGGAATTCGAGAAAGTGTTATCCCAATCGAGCCGGAAAGCCGTTTACCGCATCAAGATAGCCAAGAATCTCGATGTCAGCGAAAAATTCGACGGGGCGATCATCATCCTGGAAGATATAACGGCGCTGAAAAACGCCCTGTCCGAGGTGAAAACCCTGCGCGGATTCGTACCGATCTGCTCCCACTGTAAAAATATCAGAGACGACAAGGGCTTCTGGCAGCAGGTCGAAGAATACGTGCAAAGCCATTCCGAGGCCCAATTCAGTCACAGTATCTGTCCCGACTGTGCCAAAAAACTCTATCCCGCTTTCAAGCTGGTGCGTGAGTAGCCAGTACAGCCGGGGTATCAGAATCCGGCACCCGCACCCACCTGTACCGTGTTTGCCGTTACGGATGCCGGTTTGTGCAGCGCCGCCGGCAGGGGCGATGGAACGGCCTTCATTCGACCTGATCGGCGCCAATGTCCAGAAGCGTGCCAACGGCGTGCTGGCGCTGATGGGATATTCGGTTGTCCCCGATCTCACCTCGAGTTCGCTCCCAATCGATAACACAGAAACCGGCAACCCGATAACACAGAAACCGGCAACCCGGGAATCGTCATGATCCAGGTCGCCGGCGGTTTTACGATTAGCCCGGCCCTTCCGCTCTACCTGGACGCTGCGCTACGTGCTGGAATTCGCCCACACCCGCTATTACGGCGACCAGGCCGGCATCCTGGGCTTCGACTATCTCAGCTCGGACGGGCTCGGCCTTGAAATCGATTCCAGCTTTTACGACGTCAGCATCACGCGTACGCGCCTCGTCGGCCGATACGCATTCGGGAACAACGTCGCCGGCGTGTCGGTCGGCCTGGCGGTCAGCCTTTGAAGCACTCATGGTGTATTACTTAGCGTTTGACACGATGACCGGCCTGATTTAGTCTGGTCTTAGACCAGTCTGAACTTAAAGGGTGTTTTATGGAAACCGTCGGTGCGTACGAAGCCAAGACCAATCTGGCCAAGCTGTTGGAGCGCGTTCAAAAGGGTGAGCGGATCACCATTACCAAGCACGGTGTTCCGGTCGCGGTATTGCAGCCCCCCGAAGCTGAAAAAATAGTGGATACCAAATCGGTTATTCATGAGTTGCGAAAATTCCGTGAAAAACACAGTCTGGGGGGAATGTCGGTTCGGGCCATGATTGAAGAAGGAAGACTCTAAATGGCAGACCATTTCGTCATCGATAATTCCGTTGTCATGTCATGGTGTTTCGAAGATGAAATCAACGGTTACGCCGATAGCGTGTTAAACAGGCTCACGGACGCCGTGGCTGACGTGCCGGCGATTTGGCCGCTTGAGGTGGTTAACGTGTTGCTCGTTGCCGAACGCCGGAAACGACTCAGCGTATCGGATAGTATGCGGTTCCTTACCTTATTGTCTCAACTTCCGATCCATGTGGAGCCGGCGCAACCGAAAAAGATGATGGTGCAGCTTCTGTCTTTGGCGAGGACCAACAACCTGTCGAGCTATGATGCCTCATATCTGGACCTGGCAATGAGAAAAGGCCTTCCCATCGCAACACAGGACGGCAAGCTTATCGAAGCCGCCCGAAGAATCGACGTTCCTATTCTTGCGGTTTGAATCGGCGCATTAAAAATCCACGCTGCATGGATTGATGGAACAAATCCATTCCGGCCACGTACCGGAATAACTATTGGACCAAAGTCCAATAGCCAAACACCGAACCGAATAATATTTTTCATCTATAAGGGCGTCACGTTATTATTTTTTATTGCGCGCTGGGAAATGTTCGATATCCAACCAAAAGATTAATTCACAGAAAGGATTTTCAAAATGTTCGAGAAAACCTCAGGCAAGGCCCTCTCGCTCGTGGATGAATTCAAGGAATTTGCACTGAAAGGCAACGTCGTCGATCTGGCCGTCGGCGTTATCATCGGGGCCGCCTTCGGTAAAATCGTCGATTCCCTCGTGAGAAATATCATCATGCCGCTGGTGGGGATACTGCTTCCCGGAGATAAAGGCTACATGGGCTGGAAAGTGGTCGTTGGGGCGACCGAAATCCCGTATGGCCTTTTCATCGGAGAAATCATCAACTTTCTCATCGTCGCTCTGGCGCTCTTTATCTTTATCAAGAAATTTCTGGGCTTTATTATGAAAGCAAAGGAGGAGGGGCCGTTGGCACCGCCGGCGCTCACCAAGGACCAGGAACTGCTGATGGAAATCCGGGACCTGCTCCGCGAGTCTGACTCAAAATCAGGCTGAAATTTTTTACATGTATGAATTCGTCTTTTTTGCCAGTGTTTTCGATCAGTCCAGTTGGCGGCTGATGGAGCTGTTCGCCGGTTTCGTCGAGCACACCGACCACCGGGTCGGCCGTCTGGTTGACGGATTGAAAGAACGCGGCCTGAGGGAGAACACCCTTATCTTCTACATCTTCGGCGACAACGGCTCCAGCGCCGAAGGCCAGCAGGGTTCGATCAGTGAGTTGCTGGCCCAGAACAACATCCCCGACACCGTCACGTAGCAGATCGCGGCCCTGGACCACATCGGCGGGATCGGCGCGTTGGGGTCGCCCAAGACCGACAATATGTACCACGCCGGCTGGGCCTGGGCCGGCGGCACGCCGTTCAAGGGCACCAAGCTGCTGGGGGGCTTACTTCGGCGGCACGCGCAACCCGATGGTGGTCTCCTGGCCCAGGCGCATCAACCCGGATGGAACCATGCGGACCCAGTTTAACCACGTGGTGGACATCGCACCCACCATTTACGAACTGCTGGCAATTCCCCATCCCAAAGTGGTCAACGGCTGGGAGCAGATGCCCATGGACGGTATCAGCCTGGCCTACACCTTCGATGAGCCGACCGCCGCGACCCACAAGCAGACCCAGTTCTTCGACAACAACGGCTCGCGCGCCATCTACCAGGACGGCTGGATGGTCGGCACTTTCGACCTGAAACGGACGGTTCCGGCCGCCTTCACGGCCACCGAAACCTTCGATGTCGGCCTGGACCTGGGTTCACCCGTGTCACTGAACTACCATGATCGCCGGCCGTTCGGTTTTAGCGGAAAGGTTGACAAAGTGACGGTCGAGCTTATTAAGTAAGGATATTTAACTACACCGATGGAGAATGCCTCAATGAGGTATCGTTTTTTTGAAAAGGGCCGACATGGCCCTTTTGACAGCGGTGTCTCAAAATCCCGGGATTAAGCCCGATATTTTCCTGTATTGGACCAAAGTCCAATACTTTTTTACGCCAGCATTATTATTATTGCTTTACACTTGACGCTAAATGTTGTTAAGTGCCCTATAAAAAGGAACATATGGTTTCTTGAGGATGAGGCTCCTGGTAGGGGGCGCTACCTACGGGCCGAAAATCAATCGTGCCTGCTGCATGCAGACAGCGGGGAAAAAACAAGGAGGATAGAGATGGTTAAACATGTGTGGGCAAAACTAATGGTGTTGGCGTCTGTCGGTCTGTTGATGAGTTGTGCATCCATGCAGCCCGAATCCAAAATGGCCGAACCGGCTTTTACCCCTCAGTCGATTTCATCGACCTGTTACCAACAAAAGGCGGATAATTTCCTGATCCTGCTGGATGCCTCGGGCAGCATGGGCGAAAAGTACAAAGGAAAGACCAAGTTCGCTATTGCCAAGGAAGTGGTCAGCCGAATGAACCAGACCATCCCGGGCGGCATGAATCTCAACGCCACCGTGATAACATTCGGTGCCGGCTTCAGCAGCGACACCAAGACGGCCGTGGCACCCGGGCCTTATTCGCAGGATAGCCTGGCTTCCGCCCTGGGGAAAATCAACTACGGCGGGTTCACGCCCATCGGCAAAGCCGTTAGCGCCAGTGCGGACGACAAGGCCGCGCTGAGCGGCGTTTCGGCCGTCATCCTGGTCAGCGACGGCAAGCAGAACGTCGGTGAGGACGCCAGCAAGGCTGCCCAGACCATGAAGCAGCGCTTTGGCGACAAGGTTTGTTTCTATACCATTCTGGTGGGGGACGATCCGGCCGGCAAAGCCCTGATGGAAAAGATCGCCAATATCGGTGATTGCGGATTTGCCACCACCGCCGATACGGTATACTCCAGCCAGGGGATGGCCGATTTCGTCAGTGGGGCGTTTTGCGGCGGAGAGGCTCCTAAGCCGATGGTCGTGGCCGTCATTGGCGACAGCGACGGCGACGGAATACTCGACAATCTGGACAAGTGCCCCAACACGCCCCGCGGGGCCACGGTCAATCAATACGGTTGCTGGGCCTACCAGGGCGATATTTTGTTCGACTTCGACAAGTACAACATCAAACCGGCAGCCTATCCGATTTTAGACGAAGCCGTCGTGGTTTATGAGAAAAATCCGGGCCTCAAGATAGAAGTGCAGGGTTTCACCGACAGCATCGGTACCGAAGAGTACAACCTGGGGTTGTCGAAGAGACGCGCCAACGCGGTTAAGGACTACTTGGTCGGCAAGGGCGTCGATCCGAAAATAATGAACGTCAAGGGGTATGGAGAAATGAACCCCGTGGCCTCGAACGACACCAAGGAAGGTCGCGCCCTGAATCGCCGGGTCGAGTTCGCAGCGACCGAAAACTATGATTGATTGACTCCAACCGCGATTCGTCAACCGGTCGAGAAAAATTGACCGGATGATAAAAAAAGGGGGGCCCCCGAACAGGGGAAGCCCCCTTTCTTATTTCTTTTCGACCGGAAAGGTCATGGTGGCTCCGAACCAGCCGACGACCGAGACCATCGGGACCAGGGCCAGTACCAGAAGCAGGTAGAGGAGGCCCGGGCCCCCAACCGAGTCCATTACCGCCGGGTCATCGAGGCGCCAGATAAAGAGGATCACGGCAATGGCCAGCAGGGCCATGGACAGCGGAATTTTGATCGCGATCGGTGTCATCATCCGCGCCATGTAGTTGTACCACCAGGTAAAAAGACCGGTGGCCACGGCGATGGCCCCGAACAGGATGCCGCCCGCCAGGCAGTGAAACGCCGTGGTTTCGAAAGCTGAGTTGCCGGTAATGAGGTAAAGGATATTGAAAAAGGGGTTGGCCAGGAAAAAAACGATGGGGAAGTGAACCGTCATCGGGTGCGGGTGACGGCGGAAAAAGGGGTTGGTTTCCAGCAGCCAGGCCACGGCCCGCGGCATCTGGCGCTCGGTGGCCTCTTTTACCTTTTTCTTGATGACCCCCACCTGCGGGTATCGTTCGAAAACTTCGGTACCGTGCGGCGCGGCTTGAACGTCGGTCGTCAAATCCGCTCCGGCATGATGGCGGCGCATGTGAAGGCCGCCCTTCCATAATTTACTCCCGCTGACGTCGTAAACCTTGCCCTCGTGGGCGATAAAAACCTTTTTGCCGTCCTGGCCGTCGTTTTCCGCGAGCATGGGGGTATCGAATTCCTGCATGAGCCTATCACCTCCGAATTATATTTAATACCAGGTAGTTAACAATAAAAATGGCGAGCATCGCCAGCGGATAAAAGCTGGCACGATTGAAAAGTGCCATGGCATGCGTACGTTGACGGGTTCGATGGAGCTGCAACGCCGGCGGCAGGAGCAGGCCGGCGCCGATGAGGAGGGAAACGGCCATCAAAAAAGGTTGAAAGCCGCTTTTTGAGAAAAAGGTCAGAATTGGCTGAACGAAAACAGCGACGACAAGAGTGCCGACCGCTATCACCGCGGCGCCCTCGAGACCGAGGCGGACCGGAACGGTTTGGGCCCTCAACCGGCGGTCTTCCTCGATGTCGGCCCAGTCGGCCGGTATGTTCTGGCCGCCGATTTCCCAAAAAAACAGCCAGAAAAATAAAAGGACGACAAATGCCGGGGAAGGATCGGGATCGACCGCATAGACCGCGGCCACGGCCCCGGAGGTCTTCACACCGCCGCTGATCAGGACCCGGAAGGGACTGACCCGGTGCATCCGGCAGTAGATAACCTCGAGCGTGCAGCCGGCCAGAAAGATGAACACGCACACCGGATTCAACAGCCAGGCGCCGATGACGGCAACGGCCGACCAGCCGAGGGCCCACATCAGTCCTTCCTTGAGGCTCAAGAGGCCCTGGGCCATCGGGTGGCGGACCAGGGCGGCGTCCAGGTAATTGTCGGCTTCCCGCAGGCCACCGGCGATCCGGGCTTTTTCTCTATCGACCCGGTAGTCGACCACATCGTTGATCGCGTAAACGGCGGTGTAACCGGCGAAAACCGTGATGAGCCCGAGGAGGGAAACGACGAGCGGAGGAAAACCGCCCAACCAGAGCAGGGCGCCGTAAAGGGGCGTCGCCATGTCGAGCAGGCCGTGGGGCGTTCTGGAAAGCGCCAGAAAAAGCTTCAGACGCGACAGGCCGATATACCGGTTCCGAACCGATGCGTGCTCCAAAATCCAATCCCGACGATCCCTTGCTTCAGCAGTGCACTTTCGCTCGCCACCGGCCCCGAGGTCGTCTCAAACTTGATTGCTCCCATGCGGGCCGGCGCAGGTCCGCCCCCTGCTTTTTTCGTGCACCCGCCCCGTTATTCTTTCAGCTGACACTCCTTGTCCCACTCCGGGCAAGCGGTTTTGCGCTCGGCTTCATACTTGAGCATGCATTCACCGCACTCCAGATGAAGATTGGGCATGTCGCCGTAGCGTTCTTTCATTTCTTCTTCCGACAGAACCGTTACCATACTGCACCCGCACTGGGGACACGGGGCTTTGATCTTATAATTTTTGGACATTTTTTCCTCCGGGGTCACCGGGACCCAGAATTTGGTTTAAAAGCGCTTCCGACACGATTCGTCGTTCCGACGCCACCTGCCGTATGGTGAGGTCCTTTTCATACGCCGTCTTGGCGATGGCGGCCGCTTTTTCATAGCCGATATGCGGCACCAGGCCGGTCACCAGGGCCAGGCTCTTTTCGATGTTGCCGGCGCAGTGGTCACGGTTGGCCGTCAGCCCCCTTATACATTTTTCGGCGAAAACTTCAACACCCGAACTCAGCAGATGTATCGACTGCAGCAGGTTGTGGGCCATCAGCGGGATCGTCACGTTGAGTTCGAAATTGCCGGACTGGCCGCCGATGGTGATCGCCACATCATTGCCCATGACCTGGGCCGCCACCTGTATGAGCGCTTCGGGAATCACCGGGTTGACCTTGCCGGGCATGATGGAAGAACCGGGTTGCAGGGCCGGGATGTTGATTTCGCCCAGGCCGCAGCGCGGGCCGGAGGCCAGCCAGCGGATGTCGTTGGAGATCTTTACCAGGCCGGCCGCCACTGTTTTGAGCATGCCGCTGGTTTCGACGGCCGCATCCCGCGCCGCCTGAGCCTCGAAGTGGTTGACGGCCTCTACGAAGGCCAGACCGGTGCGCTCGGCGATGGCGGCGATGACGCGACCGGCAAACTCCGGATGGGCGTTGAGCCCGCTGCCGACCGCCGTGCCGCCGAGGGCCAGTTCGGCCAGCCGCGTTTCAACCGCTTGCAGGCGCTCGATTCCCAGGGCGACCTGGCGCGCGTAGCCCGAAAATTCCTGCCCGAGCGTCAGCGGCACCGCATCCTGCAGATGGGTCCGGCCGATTTTACCCACATCGGAAAAGGCCGCGACTTTTTCCTCAAGGGCCTCGTGCAGGCGCGACAGCGCCGGAACCAGCTTGCGGTCGATGGATGTCAGCGCCGCGATGTGCAAGGCGGTCGGGATGGCATCGTTGCTCGATTGCCCCTGATTGACGTGATCGTTGGGATGGACCGGCGACCGGCCATCCTTATGTCCGGTCAGGATCTCGTTGGCGCGCGCGGCCAGCACCTCGTTCATGTTCATGTTGGTGGAAGTGCCCGAGCCGGTCTGGAACACGTCCACCACGAACTGATCGTCGAACCGGCCTTCGGCCACTTCCCGGGCGGCCGCGATAATTGCATCGGCCATTTGGCCATCGAGGCGGCCGAGCCCGGCATTGACGCGGGCGGCGCACTCCTTGACAAGGGCCAGCGCGTGAATGAACTGCGGCGGAAGGTGCAGGCCGCTGATGGGGAAGTTCTCTACCGCCCGCTGGGTTTGCGCGCCGTAGTAGGCTTCCGCGGGCACGCGCACGGTGCCCATGGTGTCTTTTTCTTCGCGGGAGGTCATCACCGGCTACCGGTCTTTGGGGATTCGTTCGATATTGGCCCGCAGTTGGGCGATCTCGACCCCGAGACCGACGCATTTTTCGCCCAGCAGGCACCGCTCGGCGTCACTGTCTTCCAGAAATGTCTTCAGTTCGTGTTTGTCCTTTTTCAAATAGACGACCCACGATTTCTGGTCCTGATCGTAGTCCACCGTGACATCGATGCCGCATTCGCCGACATCGGGATAGATGGCGCGAATTTTCTCGCAGAGTTCCGCTTTGTCGAACATGATAAATTTTCCTTTCTTTTTCCGCGCGCAACGCCATGGTGCCCGGAAATTTCGTTGGAAATGCGAACCGAGGACGTTTGATTTTTATAGAAAATATGAAATCAATCTAAGATCCGAAGCCCGGCGCGTCAAGCGGGCGATTCATTTCAGGCCTGGACGCCAAGAGGATTTTTCCTGATCGATTTGTCGTGTGAGGGCGTCCTCCTCTTTTTTGCCCGCCGGCGATCCGGGGAAAGCGACGAGAGGCTTGCAGGTTTTTTGGGAGTTTTTCAGCGGGAGGTAGATATCGGCCTTTTCGGGTCCTATAAACCGGGATGAGTTATCTTTCCAGCTGCGCCTGCGGACGGTATTTCAGCTGACGATGGTGTAAACGCGGGCTTCTTCTTCCACGAAGGACCGAATCAGAGCTTCCTGGCCGGTGGTCAGGGAGTCGAATTTGACGCCGAAACCTTGGGATCCGCTCCAGACAATTTTGCCGCTCACTTTAAAAGACCGTGGAATACGCGGCAGGGTGAAGTCGAGCTGGACGTCCCGGCCGGTGTCGAGGGGGGAATCGGAGTCAATGAAAACGCCGAAAGCGCTGATATCGAGAATAAAGCCGTAGCAGGCGGTGCCGTCGATCTGGTAGTCGACCCCAATCAGGCACAGACGGCGTGAATCGGTCCGATTGTCGACGATCAGACCGTCGGTAAGGTGCTTCGGCAACTTTTCTTTCAGAAAGCGCAGCAGTTTCAGCTGCATTTTTTCAGGCATGCGGTCGATCAGTGCCACGACCTGATTGCGCGTGTTCCCGTTACCTGAACTCGTGACCTGGTTCAACATGGAATGTTCCTCTTTGAGGTCGCCGTTTTGCGCGACCGGCGGTCATATGCAGATTGCGGATATCGGTCAGATTTAAATTCTTATTATATTAAGCATGTTACACTATTTTAGAAATTTTTTCAACCGGCTCCACAATGCGATTGCCCTTGCATTTTTTGGCGGTTCTGTTAAACACCCGTTCAGAAACACCTGCGGCCACAATCCGGGGATGGCCGACACCGTCGGGAATTCATAAATTATCTGTAAATACCATGGACGTCGGCGCATGTCGTCCAGGCGCTTCAACTCCTGAAATTGCGAACTTATTTCTTCGTAAATCTATAGTGGGAAGGGCGCGGCTCGCCGACGGTAAATCGGTCGAGCCGCATGCTCAAAAATCGACCAACGATCGAGGAGGGGGCCTGATGAAGCCAAGACGCTATTTTTTCGCAGTGCTTTTTTTAATCGGGATCGCATGCTTTAGTTTCGGCCCGGTTCCGGCGCAATCCGAAACCACAAGCCTGACCTACAGCAACTTCTTTCCGCCGACGCACGTGCAGAGCAAACTGGCCGAGGCCTGGTGCAAGGAAGTCGAAAAAAGGACCGGCGGCCGGGTCGTGGTGCAGTATTTTCCCGGGCAGACCCTGACCAAGGCCAACCAGAACTACGACGGCGTCGTGGAAGGGCTTTCGGACATCGGGTTTTCCGTATTCGCCTACACTCGCGGCCGCTTTCCGGTGATGGGGGCCATCGACCTGCCCCTTGGCTATACCAACGGCCGGGCCGCGACGGCGGTGATCAACAAAGTTTACGATAAATTCAAGCCCGCCGAGTTGAATGACACCGAAGTGATGTACCTCCACGCGCACGGTCCCGGACTGGTGCATACCAAGGACAAACCGGTGCGGAAGATGGAGGATATGAAAGGCCTCAAATTCAGGGCCCACGGCACCAGCGCCAAGGTGGTGGAAGCCCTGGGCGGCACACCGGTCCCCCAGCCGATGCCCGAGACCTATCAGATGCTTCAAAAAGGCGTGGTCGACGGGGCCATGTACCCGTGGGAATCGAACAAGGGCTGGCGCCTGGGCGAGGTCACGAAATACAGCACCGCGAATTTTTCATCCGCCTACACCACCTCGTTTTACGTGGTCATGAACAAGAAAAAATGGGACGCCCTGGCGCCCGACATCCAGAAAATCATCCGCGAGATCAACGCCGAATGGGCCGTCAAACACGGCGAAGCCTGGGATACCAGCGACATGGAGGGCATCGCCTTCTTCTTGAGCCAGGGCAATGACATCATCGGTCAGGATGCCAAGGAAGCGGCGCGCTGGAAAGCGGCGGTGGCGCCCATCATCGACGCCTATGTCAAGGAGATCACGGAAAAGGGCCTTAATGGGCAGGAAATCGTGGATTTCACCATAAACACGTTGAATGAACTCCAGCAGTAACTTGTCCATCGCCACCTCTGCGGATGGACAAATCGGGTATCCGGGCGGAGACGCCAACGGATTTACGGTTTGGAGGTTCCGGGTTCCGCGTTCTGGGGTACAGGTACCAGGATCTGGGTCATTGTCATTAATCTATCTGGGTAGCTGATTGACTCAGGTGACGTCCAATATATAGTGTTCTCTATAAAATAAAAACCACAACCTGTGGCGGCTACTTGAGCACGTCAGCTACCCAGATTATTCTAAGCCCACTATTCCCCCCTTTGAAAAAGGGGGGCGGGGGGGATTTATTGTCATCGTTTGAAAATCCTCCAAAATCCCCCTTTTCCAAAGGGAATCCACTGATCGAGTTATCACGCTATGCCGATCTTCTGGAAAGTCATCGATAAGTTGAGCGAGGCCCTCAAGATCCTGGGGGCCGTATGCCTGGTGGGCATGATGGGCCTGACCTGTGTGGACGTCATCGGCCGTTATTTCGGCCGACCGGTGTTCGGGTCCGTTGAACTGGTGATTTTCATGGCCACGCTGACCACCGCCTTGGCGCTGCCCTACACCCATGAGGTCCGGGGCCACATCGGGGTGGAAATCCTCGTGCGGCTCCTGTCCCAGAGGACCCAGACCGCCATTGATCTGGCGACAAGCATTTTAACTGCCGCCCTGATCGGCCTGATCACCTGGCGCATGGCGGATTACGCGGGAACCATCCATGAGTCCGGCCAGGTCTCGATGAATCTGCAGTTTCCCGAGCATCTGATCATCTATGCCGTCAGCTTTTGCTTCCTTATTTTTACCCTGCTGGTTGTCAAGGACATCGTCAATTTGTCCCGGCAGCTTTTGAAAGGTGACAAATGAGCCCGACCCTGATCGGTATCATCGGGATCGCCCTCATGCTGGTCATCTTCATGACCCGCATGCCGGTGGCCTACGTGATGGCGCTGGTTGGATTTATCGGATTTTCTTTCATGATATCGCTCCAGGGCGGGCTCAACCTGCTCTCACGCAACGTCTACGAAGCGTTTTCTTCCTACGGCCTGACCACGATTCCCCTGTTTGTTCTGATGGGCCAGTTCGCCTTCAACAGCGGCATCAGCAGCCGGCTCTACGACACGGCCTACAAGTTTCTGGGCAGCACGCGCGGCGGCCTGGCCATGGCCACGGTCGCCGCTTGCACGGCCTTCGGCGCGGTATGCGGTTCCAGTCCGGCCACGGCGGCCACCATGGCCACGGTCGGCCTGCCGGAGATGAAGCGCTATCACTACGCCGACGAACTGGCTTCGGGCGCGGTCGCTTCGGGCGGCGGCCTCGGCATGATCATGCCGCCCAGCGTGGTGCTGATCGTCTACGGTGTGCTGACCGAACAGTCGATCGGCGCACTTTTCGTGGCCGGAATCATACCGGCCATCGTCATGACCATTTTGTTCATCATCTGTATTTATATTCAGTGCCGCATTGCGCCGGAACAGGGACCGCCGGGCGAGAAGTTCACCTGGAAGCAGAAGATGAAATCGCTGTCGGGCATGGGGGACACCCTCACGGTTTTCCTGCTCGTGATGGGCGGGCTGTTCTTCGGCCTTTTCACCCCGACCGAAGCCGCCGCCGTCGGGGCCTTCGGCGTTCTGGCGGTGGCGCTTGTCCGGCGCCGAATGTCCTGGCAGGGGTTCGTCAAATCGCTGTACGAAACGCTGCGCACCTCCTGCATGATCATGTTCCTGATTGCCGGGGCCGTGGTTTTCGGGAAGTTTCTGGCCGTCAGCCGCATTCCCTTCGACATCGCCAGTTGGATCGGCGGCTTCAACCTGCCGCCCTTTCTGGTGTTGTCGGCAGTGGTGGGTGTCTACCTGTTGGGCGGCTGCATCATGGACGCGCTGGCGCTGGTGATGCTGACGATCCCTATCTTCTATCCGGTCATCGTCCACCTAAACTATGACCCGATCTGGTTCGGCATCATCATTGTCCTGGTCACCCAAATGGGGGTGATCACGCCGCCGGTCGGCATCAATGTCTACGTGGTGTACGGCGTGGCCCGCAACGTCACCGCGGACGGGATCGCCCTGGAGGCCATCTTCAAGGGGATCATCCCCTTTTTGATCGCGGTGATCGTCGGTACTCTCTTAATGGCCGTTTTCCCCCAGATCATCCTGTATCTGCCGCGGTTGATGTACTGATTATTGTCAGCATTCACAGGGCACCGCATCTGCTCGTGTTGTCGGGCACTTGAAGTACAAAAGTACGTCTGCGCGCCCGACGCCTCGCATCTGTGGCACCCTGTAAACGCTGACTATCATGGGGTTTATAGCGCATCGGACTTTGCAACCCCGTCAACGGTTACAATTTATTTATTCGAGAGGTCTAGTGGAACGGGAATTTTTCCCAGAAAATCCGATCCCCCTTTTGCCAATCCGGTCCGAAACGTTTTTCGCAGTAAGCCCCCAGCCGGTCGAACCAACGCTCCCAGGTGTTCTGCCCCTTTTGCCGGGCCTCCAGGATCTCTTCGAGAAAGGAGGCGATGTTGACCATTTCCTCCTTGGGGATAAAATAAGCGGCGCCCTCGCGGTATGACTTGACGACGCTGTCGGGGCTGAGGGCATGGGCGGTCAGCATGATGGTCGTAATTTTCTTTCGAGCGGCGATCTTGAGCAGATCGTAGCCTGCCACCCCCATGATATCCAGGATGGCGATGTCGAACGAGCGGGTTTCCAGCAGGTCGCGGGCATCCTCGAAGCTGCCGGCCGTCACGATCTCGCCATCGGACAACAGGTCTTCGAGCGTGTCGAGAACGTCCTGTTCGTCGTCGACCACCAGTATGCGCTTGCCTTCGATGAGAGGATGATCCGGCATGGCTCAGCTCCTTCGGTCTGTTGGGTCGTGGCCGTAAATGGCGCTTGTCATAAATTTTTCTTGCATCGTGCGAAGGCTATTTGGGCGGCCCGTCCAGCACGGTTGGCGCTACCTGGAACCGCCACGGGGCCTGGCGATCGACCGGGGAAGCATACGCGATACCGACCCGTGGCCCACAGACAATATCGGTTGACGGCCCATCGCGATACGTCTCGAACCATAACTTCTCACCACTGGTCAGGTCAATACCGCGCAGGGAGAGATCGACCGCCAGGGCCCGGCACAGCTTACCCGGCCCGTCGGCCAGTCCCCGGCGGGTGCCGCTGCGCAAGGCGGTCATTTTATCGATGCCTTCCAGGGGCTTTATGGCCCGCAGCAAAACGGCGCCGGCGACTCCCTCGGCATCGGTGGTGACGTTCAGCATGTGATGCATCCCATATACCAGGTAGACATAAGCGGTGCCGGCCGGGCCGAACATCACGGAATTGCGGGCTGTTCGGCCCCGAAAGGCGTGGCTGGCGCTGTCGGAGGCTCCCAAATAGGCCTCGGTTTCCACCACCATTCCGCTCAGCCGCTGACCACGGCAGCAGCGTACCAGCCTTTTTCCCAGCAGTTCGCGGGCGACGACCAGGGTGTCACGACTGAAGAAGGCGTGGGTTAAAATTGCCATCGCGGGCCTTTCAACCGGCGATCCGGGGTACGGCGCAGCCGACTCTCCACGCCCGGAAGTCCGGCATCGAATTGTCCAAGCGAATCTTTGCCGCCGAAGCGGGGCAGCATGAAGTATCGAGGTGCAGTCGTGAGCCTCGATCGACGCGATCCCTTGGTGTTGACGGCACGTCCTTGCATGGCTTGAGGGGGAAACAATCGACGGTTTCTGGGTGGAATTCGGGTAGGAAAACTGCGGATCGGCGCTTGCCGATCGGTGCCAGGCGCCGGTCCTTTGAAACCTCCTGGTCTAATGAGAAAAAAGAGACTGGCAGACGTCATCGGCTATAGGCTTTAAGAAACCTTTATCCTGAAGCCTATAGTTTAAGGCTTCGGCTTTCAGACCCGGCTCACCGCTGCCGGATAAACGAACGCAATATGATGCGAGGCTACTTTTTGTCTTCTTTCTGAGCGTCCTTTTTCCTGCGGCGGCTCTTGCCATATGTTCCCCGGTGAATTTTACCACGTTTCGAGCGTTGGTCGCCTTTTCCCATTACGATACCTCCTGCATTGCTACTTAAAACCGTCATCCGGCTCTTGCCCGGGTGACGAGATATGACCCATCTATAATTTTTTGATAAAGGGCCTGCGAGGCTATTGGTCTTTGGCGCATGACAACACAGCCATCGCCCTCGAGCCTTGCCAACATCTTTAAACAGATTTTCATACTACACGGCCCGCTCTTTTTCAAGGAGAATAGCCGCCCGGAGTTAAAAAACCGCACGTACCAGTGTCTTTGCCAGGGGGGAATGGGGGGCGGGCCATACTAACCATCTTATATTAAAGATATTGTCTTTCGAATTACCTGAAAATGAGGGGCAAAACCAACTTTTCGGGCAGCAAAAAAGGGAATTTACGGAAAAAAACAATCATGATGACAAGTGGACGCGAGGCATTACGGTCGGCGGGAAGAGGTTTGTCTGTTCAATACATCCTGTAAATTTATCTGTCCGACTCATGAATCTTTCCCACGTTTTTGCGATGGCGGTTTGCGATCGCTCTCCTCTTCGTCGTCCCGCTCAGCGGAGAGCCGCTCGGACGTTTCCCACACCTGCGACTCGAAAGTGCCGGCCTCGACCGAGCCCCGCGGCGGATAGTCGAGAGTACCTTTGAGTTGCTCAATTCTGTCGGCCGCAAGTCTTGGAAACGGCAGCTTGCCGGCTTTGCGCCAAGATTCAACTTCTTTAGCAGCCGTCTTGCCACGCTCAACGTCAAGCCCGTCGTCGCGACCCATGTAGAGGGTCTGTGAGGGAAAGGCAAAGCTGCTTCCTGACTTTTTAACTATATCGCTCATTCGCAGCAAGACGTCTTCGCGTATGGCGTGGTATTCGTTGAAGTCCTGGGTCAGTGCATATATCCGGACGCCGATGTCGAGGGAAGATTGACCGAAGCCTGCGAAGCGCACGCGCACCGTGTCGGTGTCGATCTTGGGATGGGCATGGAGCATCTCGCGAAACTTCACTAGCACTTGGCGCAATTGATCGTTTCCGGTCTCGTAGCGTAGACCGATGGTCGCGCTGATCAGCATCCGATCGCATTTCGCCCAGTTGATCAGCTGCATATCTGCGAGGGTGGCGTTGGGAATTGATATCAAAGTGCGATCGAGCGCCCGGATCTTGGTCGTGCGTACGCCGATGGTTTCGACAGTGCCGGTTTTGTCACCGAAAGAGCAGAAATCCCCGATCCGCACGGGCTGGTCCAGATAGAGCATGATGCCGCCGATCAGGTTTTCGAGAGTCGGGCGAATGGCAAGCGCGACTGCCAAACCGCCAATACCTAGTCCGGCCACAACGCTATAGAGAGGCAGCCCCAGCTCCTGTGCTGCATTACCGATGATCACAACGCTGACCGCGGTCCCGAGTGTACGGGCACCAATGCGCCAGAGTTGCGCGTCGAAGCCATCTTCCGGGATACCCCGTGCCTGGATGATGCGCTCGAAAATGGCGAGCATGACCAGCCACAAAAGCCAGACTGCACCGGCATTGATCAAAATGGTTGCCAGATCGACAACCACGGCCGAGAATGCGCCTGAAACAAAGATTTGGTTGTCAATGAAATCCTTTAGGCTCCAGACCACCACGAGGATCGCAATTGGCGTCAGGGCACGACGCAGCAGGAAGCCGACCCGATTTTCGGTTTTGCGGCGGTTGATGGCACGGTGAAAGAGGAACAGCAGGAGCGTTGCGAGAGCACTAAGGAGGACCGCCGCAATGACTTTCCATTTTGGTGTATCCAGCCAGAGGTCTCGCAGACTTTGCGGTACGATTCTGAGCACCGCCGCCGGGATCATCGGTCCGGTAATCTCGCGCATAGCGCGATGCCAGCTAATGATGGACAAAGACGTTTGCAGAGGCAGATTTTTAATGCCTTGGTAGAAACGCGGCGCCACCATAACCGTGCTCTCGCTGAACAGAAACTCCCCCTCGCGCGCTCCCTTATCGGCCTGAACGATCCAGATTGGGGTGTTGGGGATACGCCATTTTGCGGGTGACACACCATCGTCGAAGGCCTCTTCGTCAGGGACACTTTCTGGGTTAGGCAATTCGACCCGTCCAAGGATGTCGAGTAAATATGCAGTTGTTGCGGTTCCGATCTCATCGCGAAGCGATGGCGGGACAGAGGACAAGTCTAGCAGCTCGTGGAACTGAGAGGTAATCACGTGCACCTTCTCGGCAAGTTCACGGGATTTGTGCAACCTATAGGATCGCAAGGTCTGTTCCAGCTCGTCCCTGAGGCGGAGAAACGATTTGAGCGTGGCACGCGGGCTGTCCGTTAGGATGGGTTTGATTGTGGGCTTATCGCTGGCAGTCTGCTGCGTCCCTGCGAACATATCATCCCCGTCCGATTTGCTTTCTGTCGTCTCCTGGGCGTGAAGAAAAGTCGTGGCGCAGCAAATCAGGACGAGGGCGAGCCACCATCGAAAAACAGTGGAATAATTAAATTTCGAGCACAAATTAAACACAGTGATCTCCTCTGTGGACCAATAAAATAATTTGTTAGGATTACGGACGTACTTACAGTTTGACTCATCTTGTTTCGGGGAAGGTTACGATACGCTCTTAATTTGCATAAAAGTGGTGATACGTCAATCGTATCATCACATTGAGCATTGCCGAAAATTTGCTCCTTTGCTGGTGAATCTTTCGACCTGTCGTATTAGGTTGTCCTGTTTTCGCGGAAATGTATCAGAAAAGTCTTGGCGGCTGAAATTGTTGAGTCTTTATAAAAAAACTCCCCGGATGCGTAGCACTCCTCCCGCAATGACTATCGAACCTAATTTGGAACAATCTCTTGCTAACATGCCCAAGTGAGTCAACCAATGACTCCAGTCCGCATATTGATGTACCCTTGTAATACGTTTTTCGTAACCGTTCACAGGGTTGCATAGTCCGATGCGCTTCAAATCAACTAATTGTAAGCGTTTACAGGGTGCCGAAGATGCAAGGCGTCGGACACGCAGACGTACTTTTGTACTTCAAGTGTTCGACAACAAAGCAGATGCGGTGCCCTGTGAACGCTTACGTTTTTCGTATCAGGGGCTGGCGATATCGGAGAGAAGTCGCTGGAATTCGGGATTAGCGCGCAACAGGTTTCTCGCGCTGGAAATTAACGAGTCAACTTGTTCATCCGTTATGCTGAATGAGGTAGGAATCTTAGCCAGCAGCATGCAACATAAGGCTATTCTAAACCAGGTGCTTGCTTGTGTTCTTCTGTTTTGTGGATGTGTTTTTAGTTGGCTCATGGTGTTTGCAACTGGCGCTGACATATTAATCTCCTCCCAAGAAGTAATTAGTTCATGTAATCGTATTTAACCCTATGACTCGTCTTCACGTTTTTGTGGTGGCGGTTCGCGATCGCCCCCCTCTTCTTCGACCGGCTCGGCGGAGAGCCGCTCGGACGTTTCCCACACCTGCGACTCGAAAGTGCCGGCCTCGACCGAGCCCCGCGGCGGATAGTCGAGAGTACCTTTGAGCTGCTCAATTCTATCGGCCGCAAGTCTTGGAAACGGCAGCTTGCCGGCTTTGCGCCAAGATTCAACTTCTTTCGCAGCCGTCTTGCCACACTCACCGTCGAGTCCGTCGTCGCGTCCCATGTAGAGGGTCTGTGAAGGAAAGGCAAAGCCGCTTCCCGACTTTCTAACTATTTCGCTGATTCGCAGCAAGACGTCTTCGCGTATGGCGTGGAATTCGTTGAAGTCCTGGGTCAGTGCATATATCCGGACGCCGATGTCGAGGGAAGATTGACCGAAGTCCGCGAAGCGCACGCGCACCGTTTCGGAGTGGATCTTGGGATGGGCATGGAGCATCTCGCGAAACTTCACCAGCACATAACGCAATTGATCATTTTCGGTCTCATAGCGTAGACCGATGGTCGCGCTGATCAGCATCCGATCGCATTTGGCCCAGTTGATCAGCTGCATATCTGCAAGGGTGGCGTTGGGAATCGAAATCAAAGTGCGATCGAGCGCCCGGATCTTGGTCGTGCGCACGCCGATGTTTTCGACAGTGCCGGTTTTGTCACCGAAAGAGCAGAAATCCCCGACCCGCACGGGCTGGTCCATATAGAGCATGATGCCGCCGATCAGGTTTTCAAGAGTCGGGCGAATCGCAAGCGCGACGGCCAAACCGCCAATACCCAGTCCAGCCACCACGCTATAGAGAGGCAGCCCCAAATCCTGTGCTGCATTACCGATGATCACCACGCTGGCCAAGGTTCCGATGGTACGGGCACCAAGGCGCCAGAGATGCGCGTCGAAGCTATCCGACGAGATACCCCGCGCCTGGACGATACGCTCGAAAATGGCGCGTATGGCCAGCCAAAAAAGCCAGATCGCCCCGGCATTGATCAAAATAGTTGCCGTATCGACAACCACTGTCGAGAATGCACCTGAAACTTCGATTTGGTTGGCAAAGAAATCATTTAGGCTCCAGACCACCACGAGGATCGCGATTGGCGTCAGGGCACGGCGCAGCAGGAAGCCGACCCCATTTTCGGTTTCGCGGCGGTTGATCGCACGGTGAAAGACCAGCAGCAGGAGCGCTGCGAGAGTACTAATAAGGACCACCGCCATGACTTTCCATTTTGGTGTGTCCAGCCAGAAGTCGCGCAGACTCTGCGGAACGCTTCTGAGCACCGCCGCCGGGATCATCGGTCCGGTCATCTGGGGAAGAGCGCGATGCCAGCTAATGATGGGCAAAGACGTTTGCAGAGGCAGATCATTAACAGCTTGGTAGAAGCGCGGCGCCGCCATAACCGTGCGCTTGCTGAACAGAAACTCCCCCTCACGCGTTCCCTCATCGACCCGGACGATTCGGATCGGGGTGCCGGGGATGCGCCATTTCGCGGGTGACACAGCATTGTCGAAGGCCGCTTCGTCAGGAACACTTTCAAGTTTGGGCAATTTGACACGCCCAAAGATGTCGAGCAAAAATGCAGTTGTTTCGACTCCGATCGTACGGCGAGATGATGGTGGAACAGAGGACAGGTCGAGCAGCGCTTGGAACTGGGCGTTAATCACCTGCAATTTCTCGGCAAGCTTACGGGATTTTTTCGACCTATAGGATCGCAAGGTCTCTTCCAGCTCGTCTCTGAGGCGAAGAAAAGACGTGAGCGTGGCACGCGGGCTGTCCGTTCGGATGGGTTTGATTGTGGGCTTATCGCTGGCAGCCTGCTGCGTCCCTGCGAACATATCATCCCCGTCCGATTTGCTTTCTGTCGTTTCCTGGGCGTGAATGAAAGTCGCGGCGCAGCAAATCAGGACGAGGGCAAGCCACCACCGTAAGGCGGTGGGGTAATCGAATTTCGAGCACAAATTAAACACAGTGATCTCCTCTGTGGACTCTAAAAAAAGTGATGCACCCAGACGTCCTGCAAGATCACGAACAAGAACGCCGTTGAACAGCCGAACTCCAGCACCCCCGTTATCGCAATCAATGTCCCGAGATGTCGCCAAGGATACTTCAGCAGGATGTCGCCGTAACCCAGAGTCGTGATCGTCGCGGCGGTGAAATAGATGCCTTCCGTAAGGCTTGGTATGAGCCGCGTCCGGCGCAAGAACAGGCCCCATGCCGCGGCCTCCGCCAGGTGCGCCAACGTCAGTAACAAAAAGCAACCAAGGAGGATGATCTTGCCATAATTTTCCGGTCCCAGATGTGCCAGCAGCCATGCCTTGTGACGAACCATCTCGCCAGATGCATCGAAGATCACGAATACATGAAAAGCGAACAGCACAAGCGCAAGCAGCAGTGCAAAAACATGGACCCTGGCAATCTTGCTCCAAGAACAAGGTCGATGTCTGTCCACTTTTGTTCCATCTGATTTGTCTTGATGCCCACCTTCGGTGTCGGGCTTAGGTTCGCATCGCTTGTCATGCTCCCGTCTGAACGCCTTGATGGTGGACGTCAAGCCTGCGCCATCTGATAGAGAAGTCTCCGGCAGTCGCCCAGGTTTCTTCTTATCGGTACTTGCCTTATCCAGATAGCGATCGTACACCTGACGACGCAGTAAAAGCCAAGCCAGCAGGGAAATGATGACGGACAAGCCGGTCACCAGCCAGAAACCATATGGATTATGTTGGTCGGGGATTCCAGCGACGTTCATCCCTAGCAGGCCGGTAATGAAGGTCAGCGGCAAGAACACAGTCGCAACGATGGTCAGATTGAGGCTGGAATGGGTCATGGTCTCCGAGCGTTGCGCCTCGACCTGATCCTCCAGCATCTGCACCCGCGTGCGGTATTCCTCCAGCCCGTCTAAATGGCGGGTGACGTGCTGTGACGCCCTGACCAGCGTTTCACGATCGTCGCCATCCAGGGCCAGGGCGGGATCGGTCGTCATCGGAGCAAGCACCTGCTGGGTGGAATTCACTTGCCGTCTGGTGCGAAAGATTCGGCGCCGAAACTCGCTCAGCGTCTGCGGGTGTGGTACTGAACCACCGTCGAGCAGTGCATCCTCGACGTCATCGATGTCTTGGGTCAGATCGGAGATGACCGGTTCCATCCGGTTGGTCATACCCGACACCATAAACCCCAGCAAGTCCATTGCCGTCACCAGCGACCTGTCCGACGACAGGTTCTGTCGCAACTCGTCCACAACGGCGACCGTCCCGGATCGCACCGTGATCGCCCTGAACGGGCCGATCAGCAGCTTCAAGTCGGCGAGATCGGTGAGATCTTCCGTAGGACCGGGACGCAGCGTTCTGATGCTCAGCAACGTGCCGTCTGGCACTTGTTTATAATGGCTGAAGCGCACCGGCTCCAACAACGCCGTTCTCGTCTGCTCGCTGATCTCCTGCCACGCCATCAGCCATTGGCGATCGGCGTCATCGGCAATGTCGATGTCGAACCAGGTGACGCCATCGCCACCGGTGTTATTCGAGGTTTTTCCGGGTCCGAATCGGGTAATCTCAGGCATGGTGCATTTCCTTTAGTTAATGGGGGAAATAAGACTCTGGGGTCCGGTGTACCGTTCAAGGCCGCGGTCGATAGCGCATTAATGCGATCAGCGGTTACATTTTCTTTGCTACATCGATCGTGCGAGCCTTCATGGAGTCGTAGATGGGCATGTTGCCCATCAATGTGGGGATGGCCATAGCTCCGAAACAGGCCCAGAGCATTGGTAAAGACTGATTGAAGGCACCGGTCATCTCGAAGATCAGGATCATTCCCGTAACCGGCGCGCGAACCGTGGCGGTTAAGAAAGCCGCCATGCCGGCGACAGCAAAGGTAGCTGGGATCGCACCGGAATCTCCTACGAACTGCGGGCACAGTAGTCCGAATCCCAGGCCAAGGCACGCACCCAGCGCAAGAATGGGCGCGAACAGGCCACCAGGCGTGCCCGCGGCATAAGACAGCGGGCCAAGCAGAAACCGAACAGCGAAAATGATGGGCAATGCTGTCAGCCCGATTCCACCGACGAGAGCCTGCTGGGAAATCGCATCGCCGCCGCCAACCATGTGCGGGGCAAACCATGCCAAAGCGCCAACCAGCGCACCGATAAAGAGTGCCCGAACCTCCGGTCGCCAACGGCTCAAACCGTCAACCAGCGCACAGGTTCTGATGATCAACCGGTTGTAGGCAACTCCTGCAAGCCCAGCCAGGATACCCAACACAGCAAAGATCGGGCCGGTCCAGAAGCTAGGGGTGGGGAGGGTTGCCACCTGGAAATCGGGTTGCTGTCCGAGCAACAGTGACGCGACCGCGATGGCCGAGCAGGAGGCGCCAAGTGCGGCGATGGCAATCCGAATATCAAATCGACGGACCAGTTCCTCCAGCACGAATACCGCTCCGGCCATCGGAGCATTGAACGCCACGGCCAGCCCGGCGCCGGCACCCGCTGCGAAAAGGGCAAGACGATCAGTGGTTGGCAGCCGGAAAATTTTTCCCCAGAACTCAGCCAGGTTGGCACCGATTTGCACACTGGGTCCTTCCCGTCCGAGCGCTAAACCACCCCCGATGGCGAACAGGCCACCTATGAATTTGATGGGGAACAGTAGAATCGGGGCTGCGGGCAACTTGCCTTCAATCACCGCCTCGACATGGGGTATGCCGCTACCGGCCGCAGGTTGCCCGGAACGCTGCACTAGCCAGGCTGCGAACGCGGTGGTTACAGCGATCGTGGCACAGACCAGGACGAACCCCATCACCGGCCACTGGTGGACCCAGACGATCGTGGCAGAGCGAGCTGTGTTCATGTGCTCCAGTGCCACCCGAAAGCACCCGATAACAAGACCGATTCCGGCACCTGTGAGTAGCGATAGCAGGGCCAGTTTTGCCAAGCCATATTTTCCACTTTCACCGCGCTGGGCCGCTTCGGGATTCGAACTCATCGATTCAATTTTCCTGTTTTTTTAGGGAGTAGTGTATCAGTCATTCGTGTCCCTGCAATTAGTAGGGTCAGGTCTTCATTCTTGACATAATTATCTTTTTCTCGATCTTTGCGATTTTTCTTCCCTGTGTTTTGTCATTGCGGATTTTTTCTTTAACGCGCCTGTTTGCCTGGTAAACACCGGATTCACCGACCCCAAAACAGGCTCCGATATCTTTAAGCTTCTCACCTGTATGCCTCTGGCTAAGATATATTTTTACATTGCTTTTTTTGTTTTCAGTCACCTGAGCCAAGCAACGTCTTTGCAAGGGGTTTGTCCCGGCCGTGACATCCCTGCAGCAATAAAGCGTGTTATCCTCCTAATTCACGTCCGCCGTGCGGTACAGTATGGAGCCCGGTACCGGTTGGATCGAATCGCCGGCCGATCCGGCAGATCTCGACTCACAGGACGGGCCCGAGCATGGCAATGGCGTTGTTCCAGAGCCGGCGGCGCCAGGTCCAGCGCGCCACCATTTCAGCGCTGATTTGTTTGGATTTGGCGATGTAGCTTTCCTGCCGCTCCCGCATGTCGGCCGTCAGCGACCGGTCATAAAATAGGATGTTGTTCTCGTAATTCAATTCGAAACTGCGGCGGTCCATGTTGGCAGAACCGATTAGGGTGACCTCCCCGTCAAGGGTCAGGGACTTGGTATGCAACAGCCCGCCCTCGTACTCGAAGATTCGGACCCCGGCAGCGAGCAAATCGCCGTAGAAGCTTCTACTGGCCGCGCCCACGATCCACGAGTCGTTTTTCGCCGGGAAAATAACGGTCGTATCGACCCCGCGGTGGGCGCTCGCGCACAGCCCGGCCTGCATGGCCTCGTCGGGCACAAAATAGGGGGTCGAGATGACCAACTCGCGGCGGGCGGTGTACATCAGCAACTCGAACATCTCGGGCATGGCCGAGTAGCGAAGTGTCGGCCCGGTCCCGACCACCTGGGCCGGCAGCCCGGGCGGAGCCGGCCGGATGGGCTGCCGCAGCAGGTGACTGATGTCTTCGTCCACGCCGGCCATCCAGTCACCGACGAACAGGTGTTGGTTCTGGCGGGCGATCGGTCCCTCGAAGCGCATCATGGCGTCTACCCACGGTGCATACTTCGCCTTGACCAGAAACTCCGGGTCGGCACAGTTCTGGCTTCCGCAGTATGTGATGACATCGTCTATAACGACGATCTTGCGGTGATTGCGCAGGTCGATCCGGCCCTTCAGGGGCCGCAACAGCGGATTGCCGATCGGCAGGGCAACCGCCAGACGTACGCCCGCTTCCCGCATGGAGTGCCAGTGTTCGGAGTGGATCATGATGCGCGAGCCCAGGTCGTCCGCCATGGCCCGGCAGGTGACGCCGCGCGCCGCAGCCCGCTTCAGCGCCTCTGCCACCTTGAAACCGTTGTTGTCCGGCAGCCAGATGTAGAACAGCAGGTGGACGTGGTCTTGCGCCGCATCGATGTCGGTCACCATGGCGGCGATGGTCGCATTCGAATCCTCCAGCAGGCGCGCCCGGTTACCGCCGACGGGGTCGAACCCGTTGACCGTTTTTCCGGCTTGAAACAGATGTACGTAGCGTTGCGGCACGTCGGCCTGCAGGTTCGCCGCGTCCGCTTCTTTCGCGGCGGCCATATCTGGCAGCCGTGAAAGGACCGCGCGCATCCGCTCCACACGGCGTCGGCCGATGTTCGTTTCGCCCAACAGGATGTACGACAGGATCCCCACCACCGGGACGGCGATGATGACCACGATCCAGGCGATCCGCGACGCCGGCTCCCGATGGGGTCGTAGCAGCACCCTCACGATGAGCGCGACCTGAATGAGAACGTGCAGGGTCCAGAAAAAGGACCATAGAAAAGAACTCTGGTTCATCGATCAATTTCTCCTGTTACAAGTGATCTCTTCGCTAAGTAATTCCTATTTTGCTTTTGCTTGTTCTCAGCATGTTTTTATCCTCTACTTTCTATTGGCGCTCCAGGTTCCCTGGGGGGAATAGGGCGCATTCAGGGAGAAAGTGCCGCTCACATTGTTTTCGTCCGCTGATAAATCGCCGGAAACGGTACTGCCGCCGAAGACATCTTCACCGAATACCGTTCCTTCGAGATGGTTGCCGGTCATTTTCCCTTTTAGGGTGAGAAAGACGTCTGTCTCCATTCCCTGGAAGGCGCCCTCAAACGTGCCGCTACCGTCCGGCAACCGGTAAAGGTCCATCTGACAGGATCCGGAAAGCAAAGCGCTACTAAACGTGCCCTCATAGCGGCCGATTTTCTGAGCACCTTGAGGTAGTGATGGTCCGGCACAGCCATATATTGCCAACACAAACAGTAATCCTAACGAGATGATTTGTTTTTGAGTTTTCATATTGCCTCCTTTCAATTTTATGCAAATTCAAGGAATTTCCGCTAAAGACGCGACAAGTCAGCAGCAGTGCATGATGGCGTATTCGTGACCGCCGCACAACCGATTCCGCCGACTTGTTCGCATCCGGTTTCGTCATAGTGGCATTATTGACACCTAATTTGAGGAAAAGAGCCATTTATGGGTGGCAACTACACTTGCCCTGACAATGGTTGCTTACTCCTCACCACTGCCCCCGCTCTCGTTTAACCCTCCGATGTGGGTGAGTTTGATCGGGAGGCCAAGGGTTTCTTTCATCGTCTCCACCAACTCGTAGCCGATGGCTGACGGGGCCAGTGGAAAAACGTGGACATCGTCATAAGTCCCTTTGAGACTCAACGGTATGGTATCGATGGTGTGAAGAATGCTGCCGACCAGAGGGATATGTCTCATAATGCTGTCTATAGTTTTCTGCGGCGCCACGAGTAAAAGGTAATCAAGGTGCTCATTGAGCAAATCGATTTCACCGGTACCCGTTATCGTCATTTCGTTGCCGTTTAAAATAAATTTTTCATGCAGGATCTTGCCGTCTTGCAGTCTGGCTTGAACTTGAAATAGCTTAAAGCCAAACCCCTTCTCCATCATCTGCTTTGCGGGCACCTGGTCCGTCAGAATCTGGGTGAAATTGAAAAATTTTAAGACATTCATCAACACGATATCGCGATAAATATGGCCGTCAGTAACTGTTAGTTCAAAATGTCCTGTTGACGTTTTGAGTAGATCTTGCGCCTTGCCGCGGCCTTGGAAGCTTCCTTCCAAAGAGTACTTCCCATCGGCTTTAAAGGTTTCGTTCACCAAACACTTCAGGGTGGAATCCAGATCCTGTTCCTGGATATCGGATTTAAGTTCGAACTGCAGGCTTTGCGGTGAAACTTTAACGGTTCCCGGAGTCGAAATGCCGCATATCCGGGTGTCTGTCAGGGTAATGACGGCAAGGTCGTTTTGCAGGCTGATATCCGCGCGCAGCGGTTGAACGATGAGCTTTTTGATCTTTAGCCGATCGGTTTTAAAACGAATGTTACCCTGTACCGGTAAAGAAGGGGATTTGGCAGTTGACGCTTGATCCTGATGTTCGTCTTTGTCTTTGAGGGTTTGCATCAGGTGATCGGCATCAACGCTGTCGGCGTCTACGTCCAAATCAAGCCACAAGTGTTTGGGAGCTCGGGACGCGACGCTTCCGGACATGTTGAGCCGCATGTCGCTCCATGACAGATCCGCGGATTTGATCAAAATTGATTGCCGATCGCCCTTTATGGCAAGGCGGTTTATCTTCAAAGGTGATTCCGATTTCAGCGGCACAAGCAGATCATGCCCGTTCAACTCACCGTCTAAACTCAAATTGTAAAGGTGCTTCATGTCGAGGTGGACCTGCATGTCACCTTCAATCCAACCGCTAAGGTGGGCTTTTTCCTGAAATAATCGATCGAGAGTGGATTTGTTAAGACTGCCGTTGAAAGAAACATCGAGTTCTCGGTTCTTGTATGTGATACCCAGGGTTGCCCGGGAAGCTCTATCATTTATGACCAGCTTTTTGACAACCACTTCATCTGAAGCCAGGCGCATGTCGGTGAAAATTGTTGGACCGTCCTGAATGGCCAGTGATGCGGATATCGTGCTGTTGCCGTTGTTGGCATAATTAATATGTGATGTTCCAAAAGTGAGTGGCTGGAGTTCTAACCAGGGCGGTGCACGCAAAACCTGTGAGAACCAGCGGATGGTTTTCGGTCCCATGTTGCCGTCAAAGGTCAAGCTGACATCCTCGTCTATTCCATCCAAATACTGCCGGTGTGTGCCGGACACGTTCCAGGCGCCATCCAGCATACTCAATTGACCACCGAAGTACCTGAATGTCTGCTGGTCGACATTAAATTTCGCGGAGGCTATGTTCAAAGGCCCCGGACGCCCGGGTAAATTCTGCAGCACCAGGTCTTCGATGTCACCGGCTATGTTAAAACGCCACTTGCGAAAATCCTTTAGCGGACCGCTTAAGTTGACAGCCGACAATCTGATGATGCTTTTGCCGCCGCCATAATATTTCGCGAAATCCCGCATCCTTTCATACGATGACATCCAGGCCAGGATCTCCGTCACAAAGATGCGGGATCTTCCGGAAGTGATCTCCAGACGGTTATTTTTCGCCAAGTCAAGACCGCCGGAGAGCCCGGCAAAAGACGACTTTCCGATCGTACCGCTGAGTTGCCCCCATCCGATCCGGTTCTCGCCATAGGTAAAATGACCGTCGCTGATGGCTAACGGATCGGGAATTTCCTGATACCGGGCGGAAAGTTGAATGTCGGATGCCGAAACGCTTACCTTTATTTGATCCGTGTCGCCGCTCAAGACCAACTTCCCGTTGGCGCTCCCCTTCAAATCTTGAATCAGGTCGAGCTGCTTCCGAACGTCTTTATCATCGATCAGGCGTTTGAGGATCGGTGGAAGATCCGCCATATCGGCTTGGATATCGATTTCAAGCCGAAGCGGCATCACGTCTTCCGTCAGACTCAGCTTTAATAGACCGTTTTGGGCAAATGTGTTTCCCAGTTTCGCCTGAAGCTTTTCTGCCGACAGTATTCCCTGCGAGATGACGACATCTCCCCCGGCATCCATGACTTCCAACTGCACGCCGGGAATAATGACATCTCCTTGCTGGATCTGCGCCCGGATGATAAGATTATCCAAATTGCCCAGATCGCCCGGGGTATTTGCCTGACCAGTTACGGTAATCAACGGGACAGTTCCCTTTTTTATGATGCCGAAAATATTTTCGATGACATCATCCTTCCCCCCAGCAGCAAGGGCCATTTCAAGCGTGGCCGATAGGTCGATGTCCCGGCCTTCCAGTTGCAATTGCAGTTGCGGATCTTCTTCCGATACGATGAGATTGCCGGAAAGACGCATTTGGGGGGCATCCAGCACCAGTTCCGCCAGAGAAAGGGAGACCGACGTCTTATCGAAATCAAGTCTGCCTTTAAGCCCCCGGGTTTTAATATCCGCCGTCCGGCCTGCCTGCACCAGCTTTACGTGCGGCAGGGAAAGATCAAAATTCACCGCCATCTTTTCGGCGGTGTCCATGGTTAAATCAACGCTCACATCCGTGTCGGCTTCCTGTATCTTAAGTGCGGCGTCAGGCCAAAAAGCGTTATAGACAATGTCGGCGCGCAGGTTTTTTGCCAGAATGCGGGTGTTGCCTTTAATTTGTCGGATGTTTGTCCAACCGGAGATAGAAACGCTGTTCAAAATATCCGAATTGCCTGTAATCCGGTATGAGACTTTATCGGATACATTTTGCAGGTCGGCCTCAAAATCGTGCAGTTCAAAAGCGGTTGTATTATCGTAGACCAGTTTGAGGCGACCCTTGGTGACGTGTCCGTTGAAAGCCGGAATTTTGAATACCGGCAGCGCGGCAAAGGCGGCTGAAACGTTGCGTAACAAATCACCGACCGCTTCCGGATTGGCTTGCGCGCTTTCTCCAGAGATGGTTTTGGGCAGCATGATCTTCAGATCCGGCTGCTGGATCCGGGCGTTGTTCAAATTGATTTTCCCGGTTAACAGCGGCAGGAATTCAATGTAGACCTCGATCACCTGTATCGAGGCTGATATTCGCTGCGGAATATTTAACGTCGCATCGGCAAGCAACACGTGCGGTGACGGGAAAAGCGAGAGATCAATACGCTTGAAGTCGAATTCACCGTCGACAAGCTTCGATACCTCGCTGCGTAATTTATCACCCATGCTGCCGCGATCGATAAATCGGGGAACAATAAGGATGGCAGTCAACAGTAAAATGAAGCCGGCACCCAAGCAGGCCAGCAGGCCGACGGCTATTTTTCGACCTCTTCTATTCTCCATTTTTAATATTGCAGAATTGTGAAAGTTCTGCTGGATCGCTTGGGGCTATCCGGAATATCGGGATACAATAATTTCTTTGACATAACCAGCTTCGTCGATTTTCAAAATGTAACCTGCCGAAATGTAGATCACACCTCAATCATTACCGCTGACTTGAATGCGCTGCACCTGACCTTCGGAAAAGGTGACATAGTAGACGAAGTCGTCCGGTCGGCGATCGTACACCCAGACCCGTCCGTTTTCTTCGGACGCCGTCGGGGAGCCGCACTTCTGCTGGAATGCAAACTGCTGATCTCCAATTTCGGCGATGACGTCGCCGCAGTTCATGTTTGATACATCATCAAGAGCGTAAGCTGCAGTCGCACCGCCTATCAGCACCATCGATACGATCAGAATGAGCAAAACGAAGGCACGATTTTGCATGAGCCCCTCCTAATTTTTATGTTATTGGCTTCCGCCCTGGTCTTCCATGATTCGGACGGTGTTGCCGTTTTCGTCAAATTCAACCGTGTAAACCGGTAGAGAAGGACCGAAATTATAGCGCCAGAATTTCCCCTCCTTCTTGTCGGGTTCGCCGCATTTGTCCTGAACGGTTTGGAAGAAATCTCCGATTGCAACCACGCCATTATCGCACATGATTGAATCGGTTTCGCCTGCCGCGACAGCCGTCAAGCCACCCATTCCCAGTGTCATTACGGACAGTGCCAATACGATGCTGAGGTTTCTCTTTATCATTGTCATTTCTCCATGGGTTGTTGCGAAACCGGAAGGGCAGCCGCATCTTAATAAATTAACTCTTTTTTACCGAGCCTTAATAGATCGATACGTCTGCCCTTATTCCCGTTTGTTACAATTTTTGTCTACTTGGCGTATTGAGCGACTGTCTTGCGAAGTTCCGCCGATCCGGGATTGCTGACCGAATGCGTCACAAGAATGTCGACTGGTGACACCGGCTTGCCATAATATGCCGCATTCCATTCGTCCCGCGTTTTGACGACAGAGCCGTCCAGGGCAAGACCCGCAAAGGCGCCCTGAGATCGCGAAAACGAGAAAATGTCGGTCATGACATTCGATTTGGCCCCGACCCCCACCGGCCCGGCGGAAACCGATGCATCGCCGCCGAGTTTTGCAGAAGTGGTGAGCATCGCGTCCACAGCGTTTTGGGTCCTCAGCATCATAATCACTTCGGCCGCCTCGCCACCGATCTGCAGCCCGAAGCTGACCGAGCCGATAGTGTAAAAAGCCGGCTCGCTCCACTGCCCCTTCTTGGCGTCATTGACGATCAGCACGCCGTGGCCGCCGGAGCCGCCGAAGATAAATCCGGCTTTGAGAAGACTCGGAACGATCATAATGCCCTTTGCCTCCTTGAGGTGCTCCTTCAACCAGCTCATGTTCGGATCGGACATGAAGCTCTCGAAGGTTATGCGGGCTTTATCCACGAGTAGCTGTTCCTCGGAGGCCGCAGCCACCAGGGGCGGGGAGAGCAGGACGCTAAAAAATGAGCCGACAACAAGGATACAAATAACGATTAGATAGTGACGATGGTTTTTCTTCATTTCAAACCTCCTTTATGTTTGACTGGATTTAGCGGTCAATTTAGCCTTCTCTTTGGCAATTTCAAATTCGTAATAGACCAAACCGCTGATTTTCAACCCTTCTTTTTTAAGAAGAGTATAAGTAGTAAAAGTACAGCATACGCTATGTCTGTCAAGCGACTGACCCCTATGATTGCAAAAACAACTCCGACGTCGTTTACGGTAAAATCTGGATTACGCCGTCGCCGCCGCACTTTTGTTGGGTTTGACCTTCAAACGGACCATCGGGCCGATTCTGGTGATCGTAGAGGATCATTGCGGTGTTGCTGATGATCTGTTGCTGTTGGTTTTTCGGGATCCCACCGCTCCAGATTTCCACCTGCTGGTCGCCGAAGCTGTCCACGGAAAATACACGGACATACACATCCTGATCCGGCGCCTGAAGGAAGCAGCTGTATTGATCCGCAACTGCAATATCCAAAGCCGGACCGGCTAAGCCGAGTAAAAGGATGGTCAACATCAATCGATTGATCAACGATCGCATGGCGTTGCTCCATTGTTTAATCAAAATTCGGAAAGTCGTCATCACTGACTAATTCCAAACCTTCACGATCTAATGTTGCCGTCCAGAGTCCTTCTACCTGTTTGGACTCCAATTTATTTTCGTACTCCAAATGCCGGAGACGTTGAAAAGCGGCTTCATCACCGATGTAAACGCATTTGCAGGCAGCAACATCGACATATAGATAGGTTTCCTTGCCCTGCCGGACATGCCGCAACAGTTTGCGCTGCGGCAGACGGTTCAACTTTTCAAGTTTTGCGGCGGTATCTGCGACCTTGTAAGTGAAATCGGCGGACACGAGCAGTTTTTCCTCATCGAAGGCTTTATCCTTCGACCCCATCATGGCACAGCCCAGCAGGAAGAATGCCGTACAAAGTGCCATTAGAGCCGAAATAAACCGCCGTTTTCCCATTTCGATTTTCCTTGTCATAAATCTGATCCGATTGGAAGGATTGAGCGTTGGTATAAAATCCCCTTACCCCTCTTTGTCAAAGGGGGTCCAGGGGATTTTATAAATCGGCCAATCGGAATGAATGAATCTCTGAAAATTCCCATAACCTGCCGTCCTGGCTACTGCATTCCGCCCGGTGTCCTTTCGATAGCCTGCATCACGGTCTCCATGGCCTTTTGCATGCTCAGAGACTCTGCACGCTGTCTCGGCGGCCACTCCTGCAAGCTTTTGATGTGCTCGGCGATAATCCCCTGGGCCGGAATCAAGGTCCACAACTTCTCGGCGAAGAGCTTGCGACCCATGTAGCCCCATTCGGGCGAATGCGGATCGAAAAGTTCCATGGGGTCCATGCGCAGATTAAATAGGTAGGGCACCCGCGGGTAGACCAGTGGGTCCCACCAGAGGCCTTCTTCCTTGACCGCGAAGGACATCTTCCAGTCGCCGACCCGCACGCCGGTCAGATCCGACTCGTCATAGTAATAGTAGCTGTTGCGGGCCGACTTCTCGGTCTTGCCGGTCCAGAGATCCAGGTTGTTGTATCCGTCGAGGTGCACCTTGTAGGTCATCCCACCGATCTTCTTGCCCTTGAGCAGCTCCTCCTTGATGTCCACTGCGCCGGCGGCAGCGGCAAGCGTCACATAGAGGTCCTCGTGACTCTGTATACCGTTTGCGGCACTTCCGGCCGGAATCTTGCCCGGCCAGCGCACAACGAGAGGAACGCGCACGCCGCCTTCCCAGGTGGTGCCCTTTTCGCCCCGGAAGGGTGAATACCCACCGTCCGGCCAGAACAGCAGCTCATAACCGTTGTCGGTGGAATAGACCACGATGGTGTTGTCGGCAATCCCGAGGTCGTCCAGTTTCTTCAAAAGCTGACCGACCTGTTCATCGTGCTGGATCATGCCGGCCCGGTAGACATCGATTTCGGGGCGACCTTCGTCCACGGCCTTCTGGATGTATTCCTGGGGAACGTGCGTCCAGATGTGCATCCGGGTGGGGTTGAACCACACGAAAAACGGCTTGTCGTCCTTGACACTGCGATCGATGAAATTCTCGGTGGCTTTCAGGAACTCGGCGTCCACGGTCTTCATGCGCTCGCGGGTGAGCGGCCCGGTGTTTTCGCAGCGCTGCTTGCCCATCCGGCCGAATTTGGGATCTTCGGCCGGGTCGTCTTTGTCGGTCGCCCAGCAGTGCAGCACGCCGCGCGGCCCGAACTTTTCTTTGAAGGCCGGGTTCTTCACGCCGGGGTAGTCGAGCTGCTCGGGCTCCTCCTCGGCATTGAGGTGATAGAGATTGCCGTAGAACTCGTCAAAACCGTGCACCGTGGGCAGGAACTCATTGCGGTCGCCGAGATGGTTCTTGCCGAACTGGCCCGCAGTGTATCCGAGCGGCTTCAGCACTTCGGCCAGGGTGGGGTCCTCCTTCTGGAGCCCCAGTGTCGAGCCGGGGATGCCAATAGTCGTCATCCCCGTGCGAATCGGCATCTGTCCGGTGATAAACGCCGCGCGTCCGGCCGTGCAACTCGGCTGGGCGTAATGGTCCGTAAAGAGCATGCCCTCCTTGGCAATCCGGTCGATGTTGGGCGTGCGGCCCATCATGCCGTGGGTGTAGGCGCCGACGTTCCACATGCCGACATCGTCACCGAAGATGACCAGGATGTTGGGTTTATCTGCCGCAAGGGCTGACGCCGCGAAACCCGTCGTACCCAAACCCATTATCAACATCACCATGCCCGCATACAGGACAAGCCTTGTTTGCCACCATCGCCTTTTCATTATCCTCTCCTTTATAATAATCATCGATAAATCCCCAGCTTCTCTGGGGAGACTCCCAAAGTTTGACAGTTCCAGAAGTTAACCAATAACTGAGAAGATGATTATTATGAAATAATTAAACAACAGATAGATGGGCACTAATTATCAAACGCAAAAATACGCGCCCAATCTTTCTTCATACTGATAACGACCCAGCCCTGCTTCTTCGCCTCGTCGTAAAGCGCCTGGGTGAAGGCACCGACCTTTGTATCGGGCAGCCCCTGGGCCGGCCCGTACGCATACTCGCGCTCGGAATCGTCGTGCAGCAAAAGCATTGCGAGCCGCGCTCCGTCACCGGCCTTCGTGTATTCCAGCATCTGACGGTCGCCGGTCGAGTTGCCGAATGCCGCATACGGCCGGCGTCCGATCACAAGGTGAATGCCCTCGGGCTTGCCGGCGTCGTTGTCGTTCAGGAGCAGCTTCGGCTCCTTGGTGAGAAACGGTTTACCGTTCTTGTCATATCCGTATTTCGTGCCGGCAGCGGTACCGACCACCTGCTCGGGCGGAATGCCGTACACCTGCTCGGAGTAAATCCGCACGAAGTCCTGACCGCCGCCGGTGACGATCCAGGTCTTGTAGCCGTTGGCGCGCAGGTATTTCAGCAGCTCCTGCATGGGCAGGTAGGTGAGTTCGGTGTGGAGTCGCTTCCAGCGCGGGTGCCTGGAAGTGTCGAGCCACTTCTTTGCCTCGGCTCTGAACTCCTCGACGCTCATGCCGGTGAGCGTGGCGGCAAGGATCTTGAAGAGGTCGTCCATCGAGAGTTTGGCGATCGCTTCGCGGTTGCCTGACAGGACGGTTTTGAACGGCTCCACCTTGGCGAGTTCCGGCTTTGCCTTAACGACCGCCGGCAACCGGTCCAGGCAGTAGACCACTTGCGCGTACATCGGGTGCGAGACCCACAAGGTCCCGTCCTGGTCGAAGGTGGCGATGCGCTCTGCCGGCGGCACGAACTTCGGACTCGACTTGTCGGTGGTGGCTTGCACGAACTCCATGATCGCCGACTTTGCCGGCCCGTCGTTCCAGGACGGGAGCGCATCGGGATCGGCCGCTGCCGTTGAGGCCGCAACCATTAAGACACATAGGAATAAGAAAGCACGTTTTACATTTCGCACCGAGTCCCCCTTCTTGTTGTCCTGAGGGTTGAAGTGGGCACCCCTTTTGCGGAGTACCCACTTCTTTGTCACATCATACTGCCTTCACTTAGTTACTGACCCGCGTGGCTGATGTGTGACGCATCCTGCATCGCCTTGATAATGTTATCCAGGTTGTAGCTCGCCGGAGTCTGCAGCGACGGGAAGGTCCTGTACGTCTCGAGTTCCTTCAGCCACAGCAGCTGCCCGACCGGCAGCAGGTTCCAGTCATAGATGAACGCGGTGCTCGGGGCGGCCAGGGCGCCGCCGTAGCCCAGCAGGGTACCTTCAGCAGACGCTACCGATCTCTCGAAGGGATCACGCTTGACGTTGTTGACCTGGGTCCAGTGATACGAGCCTGCGTCATTGAACGCGTCCAGCGCATTGGAAGAAACCATGGTGTAGTAGAACTTCCAGTTCTTGTACCGCACCGCCGACGGCTGTGCACCGGTGTAGTAGAAGAAGTGGTCACGCGCTGAATCCGACTTGCCTTCGAGATAGTCCCGCTGGTCGAAGCCGTCGAGCGTGGTCTTGACGATGCCGGGATACTTGCCGGCCTCGATCTGCTTCTTCAGGCCATCGCCGGAAGGTCCGCCGGCGATATTGACGAAGGTGGGCACCCAGTCCAGTGACGAGAATATCTGGTCGGGATTGGTGCCAGCCTTGACGTGCCCGGGCCAACGAATGACCATTGGCGCCCGCATACCGCCTTCCCAGGTGGTGAGCTTGCCGCCCCTGAAGGGCGTAATCCCGCCGTCCGGGTAGGTGATGCTCTCGGCGCCGTTATCGGTGGTAAAGACGACGATGGTGTTGTCGAGCTGGCCCATATCCTCGAGCTTTTTCAGCACGTAGCCGATGTTGTCGTCCA
>CAWAAN010000017.1:0-132721 GCA_963779885.1 uncultured delta proteobacterium
CGAAGGCGACGAGCAGCGAAATAACCAGCAACAGGAAACCAACAATAGTGATCAGCCAGTGGTGTTTCGTCGCGGAAAAACCAGTCTTTAGGTCTTCAGGCATGAGAATTTTCTAACCAGGCGGACTCCATCTTCACATCTGCAGACTTTGAGATAAAATTTTCAGCAGGGATCGAAGGAAAAGGCTGCATTGTAATACGCCCAAGACCGCTAACGCAGTCCAAAACCTTCATCTTAAAGCCCATAGCAGCGCTGAAGGTGATTCAGGACATTGAAACCCAAACTGATACGGTTCCAGTTTCAGGATCGGTGAACCGCTCAGCCTAAACAAAACATTGACTGCAGAGTTTCTGCAGAACCAGATGCAATTTTCGTACTCAATCGCGTTAAATTTAACTATCTATATTTATTATATATAAAATTGACGAGAATATCATGACTGCCCAAAATTTGGAGTCTGATTTTCCCAAATTTGGGTAATGAACTATGCACCTAAAGTTCAAAGCCTGTCTTGTCAAGGCTCGATTCAATGCATCCGAAAATAAGAAATTTTTCTTAGAGGTCGGGAAGCAGGAAATGGTTTGATGAGGATATCAGGTGGCGCATCTGATTGCTGGTTCACCGACTTGCAGCAGTTGCCGATTATTTATCGGCCGATAATTTTGCAAGGTCGCTAAAAGTGCAACAACCCGCACGCCTCACGGAAGATGCACGGGTTCTTGAATTCCACGTCGAGTTCGGATTCTATAAATCAAATTTTCATCAGAGGCTGGGTCTTTCGTGACAGCGGTTGCAGCTGACGAGGTCCCCCTTTGCAAGCGTCACGGTGTTGTCCTCTACTCTGAAGCTGCGCGCCGCCGCTGTTTTGGCCAACGGCGTGCCCCTTAACTCAAGACCGTGGCAGGCCTTGCAGCCGGCCTTGTCACGCTCGTAAAAGTCGCCGTGGCTTTCATCCACCCAGCGCGCATCGGCGACGTTGTGCAGTCCGTGAGGGCCGTTGGTGGTCAGGGGCAGGCTGCCCTGGCCATGGCAGGTGCCGCACTCGATGATGGTTCCGGCGTGCCCCTGGAGTTGAGTGGCGGCGATGTTGTCGTTGGCCGCCGGATCGTCGTTGGGCCAGACGGCGTGCGTGCTGCCGTGGCAGGCTTCGCAGTTGACGCCGCCGTGGCCTTTGCTGAAGCGGAAAAGGGTATTCGTGTTTTCCGCAAACCGCTTGTTGGTTGCCAGGAGAGGCGAAGCAGAATCGTCGCCGGTTCGGTACGCCTGACGCAGACGGAAAGGCCAGTCGGCGTCCGACACCAGGTCGGCGCCGGTAAGGTAAGAGACGGCATCGCCGGTGTGGCAGGCCTGGCAGCGCGGCAGGTCTTTCCAGGGTCGCCGGGATCCGCCGTCGTTGGCGCCGTCGATGCTGCCGCCCGCGAGCAGGGGAAAGGCACCGCCGACCGCCGGCATGTCGCCGTGGCAGTCGAAACAGTTCATACCGCCGGTGGCCATCGCCCCGCGCTGACACTGTGTGACGTTGCCCGGATGGCACTGGTAGCACGAATCGCTAACGGTGGCGGCCGACTGAAACACGCCCAGCTCGCCATGATATCGATGCATCACTTCGCTGAAAAGCGGATTGCCGACCTGCTCGCCGGCGGGACCGGCGGCGGCCAGATCGAGGGCCGGGGAGTAGTGGCACCGGGCGCAGAGGACCGGCTGGGAATTTTGCAGGTTGGTCGCTTGTTCGCGATCATGGAGAATGAGGACATTCTTTTTGCTTTGAATCTCGAGATCCGCATCCGTCGCCCAGGCCACGCCGGCATCGTCGGCGGCGATGCCCCCGGTTTTGTGGCAATTGCGGCAGTCGGTCTCGGTGGCCACCGGCACCACGATGTCGAGGCTCCCGATGTCGCCGCCGGCGGTTTTATCGAACGCGGCGATGCGCAGCAGGGGGTACGGGTTGGTGGACAGCCTATCGTCCACCGGGGTGATCGGGATCCCTTCGGCCGAAAACCACCCGGCGGCGATGGAAAATTCCATCGGCTGCGGGCCGCGGTTCTGCGGGTCGTCGGCCGGCATGTACAGGCCGGTCAGTCCCTGACCTGCCGAAAGGTTGGCACCGAACAGGCTGTTGGCATACATCCAGAAATCCGTCTTGGCCACACCCGCGCTGTAAGAATTTAGCGAGCCGGAGGGGTCGGATACGGCATCATAGAACACCTCCACATCGACCTCGTCCGCCAGGTAGGGCTTACCATCGGCATCGCGCAGCACCACCTGGGAATGGACGACGTTGAAAGGCGGCAATATGGAAAACACCGAGAACTCGCGGTCCATGCAGTGCATGCCGAGGTCGTTGAAGGCCAGCACGGTTGAAGCGGTGCTTGTCGCAGGCTGTGGATTCGGGCCGCCGCCGGTGTCACCGCCATCGCTGTCACCGCCGTTGTCGCCGATATTGCCGCTGTTGCTGCCGCCCCCGCCGCCGCAAGCCATCAGAGCGAGGAACAAGGTACAGATGAAAAGATGACGACAGCGCATATTGTCCCCCCTTGCTCTCCAATCGATTATCGGTGGCCACCCCCTGCAAGCCCATAACATGCGGGACAGCTTGGATTCAACAACAATGTTCTCTCAAATTTTGAAAGCGCCCGGACTCGGCCGCATCTCTGGTTGACTTTCCACGACAGGGGGGTAATATTCGCTGCGCTGAAACGGATCTTCGCCGGAAAATAGGTAGCCGGACAGCCCGAGCTGTGCAATCGAGACTCACAGCCGTGACCCTTTTTCCTTGGTCATGTCGATTGCTGGCGGAATGTCGGTGCGACTAAAATCCTCGCCTTTGAAAAGCAGCGGTTCACCGGAGTATTTTGCCAGTGCATAGGCGCAACAATCCCCGATATTCAGACTGGCAGGATGGTTTCCCTTTCCATATTTCCTCCAGGCCGATAAGGCCAAGTCAGATTGATCTCTATTGAAAGGAACAGTGTCGACACCCGCATGATGCAGAAGCAAGGCGAGTTCGCGTCCGCCGGCTTCGCCCTTCTTGGCCTCGATGACGATAGCGCTTTCCAGGGCATTGACGGCTCTGATCATTTTTTTTGAATCATTGGCGAGCACTCGAGCAAAAGCCTCTGTTTCCGCTTCACCTAAAAGAATGGCCATCACCGCAGATGTGTCTATCACCATTATGTTGGAACTCCCACGGCATCATATCCCAGGATTTCTTCGGCCGATCGCCGGTCTCGATCGGGAAGCTCGCTGCACCGTTTTGAAATCCTTAATATGTCTTCAACCACGTCAGTTGTGGTAGAGCGACCGCGGAGACGTTCCAGTCTTTCCTCCAGGGCCTGGGTAATCGCCTGCGTGATCGTTTCCCCGCATTCAGCCGCGAGTTCGCGCGCCAGTTTTTCAGCTTTCGCATTTTTGAGGCTGAGAGCCATGTTCCATACTTTCACGCTAATTGTCTATAAAAGGTACGTTTTTATGTATTACCTATTCACGGGCTGTCAATCGAAAATGATGGGTAGCGTGTCACCTCGTTTTTCTATTAACGGGTTACCTCTGAGCGTTCGCATCTTTTTGTGATCATAATTTTTTTCGAACTGGATCTGACCGGCCAAATCGGTCAGATCCTTTCGTTTTTTGAGCCGGATGAATTCTCTGAGGGCTTCATGAATCAAATCTTTTTTCGTTTTGGAAGTGCTTAAGGAAAAAGCCTCGTTCAGCACGGAATCGTCAATATCGATGTTGGTGCGCACAATAATTCCCTCCATCACTCATAAATGCACACTTGACCCACATCAGAAACGTTCCGTCAAGTTTTTTTTGTACCACCGGCAATCCCGTGACTGTCGCCGGCAAATCGCGGAATTCAACCACGACATAATATATCTTACCAGACCGGACAATCAAATAGTCGAGTTAAAAATTCCAAGTCGTGTTAAATGTTAAACGACAGATCAACACTACGGGAGGTTAGCGCAATGAAGCGTCAACTTGTATCCAGCGGCAGCCCGTACGAGCCAGTGGTGGGTTTTTCAAGGGCGGTGCGGGTCGGTAATTTTGTTTCCGTGGGCGGTACGGCACCTATCGGTGCAAACGGCAAGACCGCAGCCCCGGGCGATGCGGCCGGCCAGACCCAGCGGTGCTTCGAGATCATCCAGACCGCCCTGGAAAAGGCCGGGGCAGGTCTGAAAGACGTCGTGCGCACCCGGATCATGCTCAAACGCATTCAGGATTGGGAGGCGGCAGCCCGCGTGCACGGTCAATTCTTCAAGGATATCCGTCCGGCCAGTACCATCGTGCAGGTGACGGGCTTCATCGAAGCGGAGTGGCTGGTGGAGATCGAGGCCGATGCGATCATTTGCGATGCATCCGATGCCGCGGGCGGGGCATGAAAATAAAAAAAAGGCTGGCCAGCCGATAAGGCTGCAGCCTTTTTTTGCGATTGGCTGAGGGACTAGGATTCGAACCTAGG
The DNA here is from genome assembly GCA_963779885.1 of uncultured delta proteobacterium. GTDB lineage: Bacteria > Desulfobacterota > Desulfobacteria > Desulfobacterales > SG8-13 > JARFQH01. The sequence continues at coordinate 4,463 of CAWAAN010000017.1, forward strand.
TTAACGGGGCCAGAACCCGTCGTCCTGCCGCTAGACGATCCCTCAGTGGCGTTTCAATTTTAATTACAAAAATTGACTTTTCAAGTCAACTTATTTTTCCAGGCCGTGGATGTAATCCACCGCCGCCTGCAGCCGATCCAGCACCCGGTCCTTGCCGATGATCTCGGTGATTTCGAAAATGCCCGGGCTGGCGGTCCGGCCGGTCAGGGCCACCCGCACGGGCTGGGCGATTTTGCCCAGCTTGAGGCCGGTTTTTTCCATGACGGCCTGAAAGGCGCCCTGAAGACCGGCTTCGTCGAATTGGGGCAGTTTTTTCAACTCCGCCATCAGCAGTTCGAGCGGCCCGGCGGCCGCCGGCGTCAAAAACTTCAGCGCGGCCGCCTCTTCGTAGGCGACGGTGTCCTCGAGATAGAAGAGCGCATCGCGGGCCATGTCGGCCAGGGTCTTGCTGCGGGGCTGCAAGGTGCGGATCGCACTCTCGATAAAGGGCCCCGGTTCGATCGCGATGCCGTGCGGACTTAAAAACGGTTTGAGGGGTTCTACGAGATCCGCCGGACGCGCGGCCTGGATGTGGGCGGCGTTGAGGGCCAGGAGCTTTTCCAGGTCGAAGATGCCCGGTGACCGGCCGATGTTTTCGAGCGAAAACTTTTCGATCAGCTCCGTGCGGGAAAAGACCTCCTGATCGCCGCAGGACCACCCGAGCCGCGCCAGGTAGTTGATGAAGGCCTCCGGCAGATAGCCCATCTCACGGTAGGCGGTGACCGACATCGCCCCGTGGCGCTTGCTCAGGCGCGTGCGGTCCGGCCCCAGCACCATGGGCACGTGCGCAAACACCGGCAGCGGGCTGTCCAGCGCCCGGTAGAGCAGGATCTGCTTGGGGGTGTTCATGACGTGATCGTCCCCGCGGATGATGGTGTTGATGCCCATCGTGATGTCGTCCACGACCACCACGAAATTATAGGTGGGGCTGCCGTCGCCGCGGGCGATGATAAAATCGTCCAGTTCGGCGTTCTGAAACGCGATGCTGCCCTTGACGACGTCCTCGACCACCGTGGCACCGGACAGGGGCGCCCTGAACCGCACCACCGCCCCGGCTGTTTCGCGAAGGCCTTTGTCCCGGCAGGTGCCGTCATATTTGGGCTTGCCGCCGGTGGCCATGGCCTCGCGCCGCATGGCCTCGAGCCTTTCGGCCGGGCAGGTGCAGTAGTAGGCTTGGTCGGCATCGAGCAGCCGCTGAATGAACTCACGGTAGATCGCGAAGCGCTGGGACTGAAAATAGGGCCCGTCGTCCCAGGTAAGACCGAGCCAGTCGAGCGCCTCGAAGATGGCATCCGTACTTTCCTGGGTCGAGCGCTTGGCATCCGTGTCCTCGATCCGCAACACGAACCGGCCGCCGCGGCCGCGGGCATAGAGCCAGTTGAAAAGGGCCGTGCGGGCGCCACCGACGTGCAGGTAACCGGTCGGGCTGGGGGGGAAACGGGTCACGATCCGGTTGGCTGACAAACTATTCATTAGACTTTTTCCACTCGTCCTAAAAGGCTGATTTGCATTGATAAAAAATAATACTTTTGCTATGCTGCGCGCCATCCGATGGTGAGTCATTAGGTCATGCGCACGGCACCTAAATTTTACCGTCGGCGGGACATACGGCTCTTGGCCGCCATCTGCCGGACCAACCGCCGGCCCGGCGGCATTTTTCAATTAATCGAACAATTACAGTCCGTAACCGACTATCGTGGCGCCGTGGCGCGGTAGCCTTGTACCATATCGACCGTAAGATCACAAGTGTCCGAAAAAGGGCAACAAAAAACCTTGACAAGCGTCTTGTTTTGAATTACTTAGTCAGATTCTGCCCCGCAAGAGACGAGACAACCATTATTATAATATTTTCAGTATATTAGGAGATTACTCATGGCCTTGCCGAAACGAAAAGTTTCTAAGTCAATGCGCGACAAACGCCGGACCCACCAGAAAGCGGTGGCCCCCAATGTGTCCACCTGCCCCGAATGCGGTGAAGCCGCCCTGCCGCATCACGTCTGCCCGAGCTGCGGTAATTACAAAGGCCGTACCGTCGTCGAAACCAAAGAGTAATCTTTCCTTTATTAAAGGACGTCATCATGTCGGAATCCGCCCCCGCTGCGGGTAAAAAGCGCCGCGGCCTGGACCCTGAAATGCGCCAGATGGTGCTGAACACGGTCGCGCAGCTCGGACAGCGGCTGCTCTCCAAGGATAAAATCCTCGCCTGGGACAATAACGAGGTCTTCCCGGAAGAGACGATCCGGGAAATGCTGGGACCCGAGATCGGCCTGCAACTGCTGATGATCCCGGAAAATTACGGCGGCATGGGCGGCGGAGCCATGGACAGCTACATCCTTACCCGCGAGATGTCCAAAATCTGTCTCGGGATCACCACCGCCTTTTTTGCGATTCAACTGGGCGCCGATCCCTTGATGGTCGGCGGGACCGTCGAACAAAAACGCAAGTGGCTCGGCGCCATCGCCGAGGGCCAGGTGCTGGTGGCCTATGCCGTGACGGAAGCGGGCGCCGGCAGCGACGTCGCCAGCATCAAGACCAAGGCCGAGCCGGTCTTAGGCGATGGCGGTCAGGTCATCGGCTACACCATCAACGGCACCAAACAGTTTATTTCCACCGGCGGCGCGGCCGATTTTATCACCTTGCTGGCCAAGACGCCCGAAGGCCCTTCTTTTTTTGTGGTCGAGAAGGGATCGGCGGGTTTCGACGCGGGCCGCAGCGAAGAAAAGCACGGAATCCGCGCCTCCCAAACCTCCCAGCTCTCCTTTAGGGATGTCTTCGTTCCGATCGAAAACCTGATCGGCGGCGTTCCGGGCAAAGGCTTCAAGCAGGCCAATCAGGTCTTCGGCTACACGCGTCTGATGGTGGCGGCCATGGGCCTCGGGGCCGGCCAGGCGGCGCTGGAGATTGCGGTCCCCTATTCCCGCGAGCGGTTTGTCAGCGGCTCGCTGCTGTCCGAAAAACAAGGCTACACCCACAAGCTGATCGTGCCGCATGCCGTTCGACTCGAAGCCGCCGGCGCCTTCATCGAGGAGATTGCCGACCGGCTGGACGCCGGCGAGCAGGACTTGCAGGTCGAAGGCTCGATCGCCAAATATTTTGCCACCGAAACCGGCAACCGCGCCGCCGAAGATGCCATGCAGGCCCTTGGCGGCTACGGTTACATCAACGAGTTCGAAGTGGAAAAGATCAAACGCGACGCCAAGATCACCTGCATCTACGAGGGCGCCAGCGAGGTCCAGCAGACTATCATCAGCACCTTCCGCTGGAGAACCACCGTCAAGTCCAAGGGGCAGTTCTACGGCGCCATCGCACGGGAAATGGCGGCGCTGGAAGAACGCTTCGGCGGGGCCGGCGGCCGTTATTACTCGGCCGCCGCCAAGGCTCTCAACGAGGCGATCCTGCTGGTGCACCAGAACCGGCTGAACCGGATGCAGCACATCATGTTCAAACTGGCGGACATGATGGTTCACGTCGAGATCGGGGCCGCCCTGGCGCGCAAAGCCGCGGCCGCCGACCGCAGCGGTGACACGGCGGCCGAAAAACTGCGCCTGATGTCGCGCGTATTCGCCCACGATGCGGCCCGGACCGTGCAGGCCAACACCATGACTCTGCTCATGGGAACCGGTGCCTTCGATCAGGGCGCCATCGACACGTTCATCTCGTCCGTCGACCTGGCGAGCCTCGCCGACAGCTGCCGCAACCTGGTGCCGGCACTGGACCGCCTGGCCGATATCATCTTCGAGAGGTAATCATGGCCGATCAGCCAACGCGCACGGTGGTGGTCACCGGCGGCTCCCGCGGCATCGGCCGGGCCATCTGCATCGCCCTGGCCGCACCGAACACCCGCATCTTCTTCAACTATTTCTCGCCCGTCGACCCGCAGGGCGAGGCGGCCGCGGCAGCCGAGACCATCGCGGCCGTCGCCGCGTCCGGCGGCGAGGCCACCGGTCTCAGCGTGAACGTGGCCTCCACCGCGGAAATCCAGCGATTTTTCGATGAGGTGCTCCAGGCCGGCGGCGGCCGCATCGATGTCCTGGTCAACAATGCCGGCATCACCAAGGACGGTTTGCTGGTGCGGATGAAGGAACCGGACTGGGACCTGGTGCTCGACATCAATCTCAAGGCCGCCTTTCGCTGCACCCAGATCGCCGCGCGCACCATGATGAAGCAGCGCGCCGGGTGCATCGTCAACATGGCCTCGATCGTCGGGGTGATCGGCAACGCCGGACAGGCCAATTACGTCGCCTCCAAGGCCGGGCTGATCGGCTTGACGAAAACCGCCGCCCGGGAACTGGCCCCGCGCGGCATCACGGTCAACGCGATTGCCCCGGGCTACATCGCAACCGATATGACGGCCGCACTGCCTGAAAATGTCAGGGAGGCCATGTTGTCCCAAGTACCGCTCGGAAGGCCCGGAAAACCCGAGGATGTGGCCGCCGCCGTGGCTTTCTTGGTGTCAGAGGCGGCCGCTTACATCACCGGGCAGGTGCTGCATGTTAGCGGTGGGATGTACATCTAATCAGTTTCCGTCCAGAAATGGCCCTTTTCCGCAATTTCGGCGTCAATCGGCGCAATCGCTTGTGCGGCATTCAGCAGAATGCCTCCGCGCAATTCCACCGATTTCCTTGACCTTGCGAAAAATTGCAAATTTCGGGATCGGAAACTTATCAGTGTCGAAAATGAAACCCCGGATGGTCACTAATTATGGAGGAAGGTAAAATGTCTGTCGAAGATAAAGTCAAAAAAATCATTGCCGAGAAACTGGGTGTGGATTTGTCGGAAGTCGTACCGGAGGCCTCGTTCGTGGACGACCTGGGCGCCGATTCGCTTGATCTGGTCGAACTGATCATGTCGATGGAAGAAGAGTTCGACACCGATATTTCCGATGAAGATGCCGAAAAAATCCAGACCGTTCAGGACGCCATCAACTTCGTCAAGACCCAGTCCTGAGATCACTGCAAGGAGGCCCTCTGTGAAGAAACGGGTCGTTATTACCGGCGTCGGGCTGGTGACCCCGCTGGGTATCGGTGTGCAGGAGACCTGGCCGGCGCTATGTGCCGGAATCTCCGGCATCGGCGACATCACGCGCTTTGATACCACCTTGTACCAGACCAAAATCGCCGGCGAGGTCAAAGGCTTTCGCAACGAAGACTGGCTCTCCGCCAAGGAGGCCAGCCGCACCGAACTTTTCATCGCCTACGCCATCGCCGCCTCGCGCATGGCCCTCGAAGACTCCGGCTTGAAAATCGACGCCGCCAACGGCCACCGGGTGGGGGTGATCACCGGCTGCGGCCTGGGCGGCCTGGAGGTCATGGAGCGAACCATTTACGCGGTGAAAACCCGCGGCCCCAAGCGCGTGTCGCCATTTTTCATCCCGATGATGATCGGCAACATGGCCCCCGGCATGATTTCGATTTATTTAGGTGCCAGAGGGCCGAACGCCTCCCTGGCGACCGCCTGTGCCGCCGGGGCACATGCCATTGGCGACTCGTTTAAAATTATCCAGGAGGGGGCGGCCGATGCCATGATCACCGGCGGGGTCGAAGCCGTGGTCACCGAATCGTGCATTGCCGGCTTCAACGCGATGAAAGCCCTGTCGACCCGCAACGACGAGCCGCAAAAAGCATCGCGTCCTTTCGAACGCGACCGGGACGGTTTCGTGGTCGGCGAAGGCAGCGGCATCCTGATCATCGAGGCCCTCGACCATGCCCTGGAGCGGGGGGCTAAGATCTATGCCGAAATCGTCGGCTACGGCATGAGCGGTGACGGCTATCACATGACCTCGCCCTCACCGGATGGAGACGGCGCCGTGCGCTGCATGCAGGCGGCCCTGGACGACGCCGCGGTCTCCTACGACCAGGTGGATTATATCAATGCCCACGGGACATCGACCCCTTTGAACGACCTGTACGAAACCCGCGCCATCAAGTCGGTGTTCAAGGACAAGGCGCGCCTGATCCCGGTCAGTTCGACCAAGTCGATGACCGGTCATCTGCTGGGCGGCGCCGGCGGCATCGAAACGGTCTTCTGTGCGCTGGCGATCCGGCACGGGATCATTCCCCCGACCATCAATTACGAAAACCGGGACGAGGAGTGCGATCTGGATTACGTCCCCAACACGGCCCGGCAGCTGTCGATCACCTACGCCTTGACCAATTCCTTCGGCTTCGGCGGCACCAACGGCTGCCTGCTGCTTAAAGCCTATTTGTCTTGATTTTATCTATTTTTAAACAGCCGCAGACACGTCCTGCGGCCATCGCCGTTGCCTGGAGAAGCCCATGGAAAATGAACCTTCGGCGCCTTCGCCTTCCGCCATCATCATCGGATGCGATCACGCCGCCTATCCGCTGAAGGAAGCGCTCAAGTCCCACCTGGCGGCTGCGGGCTATCGGCTCGAGGATGTCGGAACTTACAGCTGCGCCTCGGTCGACTACCCCGAATTCGGCATAAGGGTCGCCGCGCAGGTATCGACGGGAAAATATGCGCGGGGCATTCTGTTGTGCGGCACCGGCATCGGCATGTCGATGGTGGCCAACCGGTTCCAGAATGTGCGGGCGGCGCTCTGCGCGGACCCCTTTTCAGCCCGGTTGAGCCGGCTGCACAACGATGCCAACATCCTGGTGCTCGCCGGCCGCATGCTGGGGGAAACCATGGCGTTCGAAACGGTCGACACCTGGCTCAACACCGACTTCGAGGGCGGACGGCACCAGAAACGGCTGGAGATGTTCAGCCCGGCCGGCGAGAAACCCTCCTGACAAAGGAATTTTCCTTGAACCTGAAACTGATCGCCGATGCCGATCCCGACATGGCCAGAACCATCGCCGAAGAGCTGGCACGCCAGCGGACCACCCTGGAGATGATCGCATCGGAGAACTTCACCAGCCCGGCGGTGATGGCCGTGCAGGGCAGCGTTCTGACCAACAAATACGCCGAGGGCTATCCCGACAAGCGCTACTACGGCGGATGCGAATTCGTGGATGTGGCCGAGAAACTGGCCGTCGACCGCGCCAAGGAACTCTTCAATGCGGCTTACGCCAATGTCCAGCCCCATTCGGGGTCGCAGGCCAACATGGCCGTCTATTTCGCCTTTCTCGAGCCCGGCGATACGGTCCTCGGGATGAATCTGTCCCACGGTGGCCACCTGACCCACGGCAGCCCGGTCAGTTTTTCCGGCCGCCTCTTCAACTTCGTTTCCTACGGCGTCAGGGAAGATACCGGCATTATCGATTACGAGGCCCTTGAACGATTGGCCGAAAAACACCGGCCGAAAATGATCGTGGCCGGTGCCAGCGCCTATCCGCGCATCATCGATTTCGAGCGCTTCGCGCAGGTGGCCGCTTCAACCGGCGCCTGCCTGATGGTCGACATGGCCCACATCGCCGGCCTGGTCGCCGCCGGCCTGCACCCGTCGCCCGTGCCCTTTGCCGATGTGGTGACCTCCACCACCCACAAAACCCTGCGCGGGCCGCGCGGGGGGCTTATTCTGGCCCAGGCCGATCACGGCGGCCGCCTGAACAAGCAGATCTTTCCGGGTATCCAGGGCGGACCGCTGATGCACGTCGTCGCGGCCAAGGCGGTGGCGTTCAAGGAAGCCCTTGGCCCCGAGTTCTCAGCCTATCAGATGAACGTCGTCAAGAACGCCAAGGCCCTGGCGGCCGGGTTGCTGGCCGCCGGCCTGAGGCTGGTGTCGGGGGGAACTGACAACCATATGATGCTGGTGGATTTGCGTCGGCACGGCGTCACCGGCAAGGAGGCCGAGGAGGTCCTCGGCCGGGCCGGCATCACCGTGAACAAAAATGCGATCCCGTTCGATCCCCAAAGCCCGCTGGTGACCAGCGGCTTTCGCATCGGCACGCCGGCGGTGACATCGCGCGGCATGCGCGCACCCGAGATGGCCGAAATCGCGGCCCTCATCGACGCGGCGCTCAGAAGCCGAACCGCCGAGGCCGAACTGCGCCGCATCCGACTCAAAACCGTGGAACTGTGCAACCGATTCCCGCTCTATCCGGAATTCGGTCCGGGAGCTGTCTAAGCCATGTCGCGGGTGAACCGGCGCCCTTCGTGGGATACCTATTTCATGAACATCACGGCCCTGGTGGCTCAGCGGTCCACCTGCACCCGCCGGGCGGTGGGGGCGGTCATCGTCAAGGACAAGCGCATTTTGTCAACGGGCTACAACGGCGCCCCGAGCGGCATCCGGCACTGCCGGGAAGTCGGCTGCCTGCGGGAGTCCCTGGGGATTCCGTCCGGCGAGCGCCACGAGCTGTGCCGCGGGATCCATGCCGAGCAAAATGCCATCATCCAGGCGGCGTATCACGGCGTTTCGGTCAAGGACGCCGTGCTTTACTGCACCAATCAACCCTGCACCATCTGCGCCAAAATGATTATCAACGCCGGCATAAAAACCATCTATTACCAGTCCGGCTACACCGACGCCCTGGCGCAGGAAATGCTGGCTGAGGCAGGGATCGATCTGATACGAAACGAAGACCCCGGCACGCAGAAAGGACCGCCATGAAATGCCCGTTTTGCGGCGAAATCGACAACAAGGTCATCGACTCCAGATTGAGCAAGGACGGCAATGTCATCCGCAGGCGCCGCGAGTGTCTGATCTGCACCCGACGGTTCACGACGTACGAACACATTGAAGAAATCCCGATCATGATTATAAAGAAGGATGGGCGTCGCGAGGAGTTTTCCAGGGAAAAAATCCGCTCCGGGATTCACAAGGCCTGTGAAAAACGCAACATCAGCATGAACGCGATCGAAGAGTTCATCGATGAACTCGAACGGGACCTGAGGGAAACCGGCGAAAAAGAAATTCCCTCTCATATCTTAGGTGAAAAAGTCATGTCCCGGCTGCACGATCTGGACGGGGTAGCCTACGTCCGGTTTGCATCGGTCTATCGGGAATTCAAGGATGTTAATGATTTTGTCTCCGAGTTGAAAAGTCTGCTCAGCCAGCAGTCATCCTGAACCGCCGCGACCGCCCAGCTTTGCGGCCGGTAAGCCGTCGGCCCGCTGCCGGGCCGGTTCCTTTTTTCGATGGAAGACGAAAAATACATGCAGATCGCGCTCGACCTGGCGCGACAGGCGCAGGGGTTTACCTCCCCCAATCCCATGGTCGGTGCGGTGGTCGTCAATGAGGGCCGCATTGTCGGAAAAGGCTATCACGCGGCGGCCGGGCGGCCCCACGCCGAAGTCAACGCCATCGAGGATGCGGGGCCGCGGGCGCGGGGCGCGACCCTTTATGTGACGCTCGAGCCCTGCAACCATTCCGGCCGTACGCCGCCCTGCACGGAAAAAATCCTGGCCGCCGGTCTCCGGCGGGTCGTGGTGGCCATGCGGGACCCGAACCCGGATGTCAAGGGCGGCGGTATTGAATTTTTGGCCGCCAAAAATATCGCTGTCACCAGCGGCGTTTGCGAAAACAGCGCGGCCCGTCTGAACGAGGCTTTCATCAAGTACGTGCGTACCCGCCGCCCGTTTGTGACGGTCAAGTGCGCCGCGACGCTCGACGGGCGCATCGCCACCCGCACCGGCGATGCCCGGTGGGTGTCGGGAGCGGCGGCACGCGCCCGCGTCCATCACCTGCGCCACGCCGTCGATGCCATCATGGTCGGGGTCAACACGGTCAACAGTGACAATCCCCGCCTCACGACCCGCATCGAGGGCTTCGAGGGCCGCAGCCCGCACCGGTACGTGCTGGACACGCGGCTGTCGATCTCCGAAGACGCCCGCGTGCTGCAGGCGGATCTCGCCGGCGGCACCACCGTCGTGACCGGCGCGGGAGTTTCGGAAGAAAAGAGAGCCCGGCTCGCAGGAAACGGCGTGCACATTCTGTCTTCGGCGCTTAAAAACGGGCGTATCGATCTGGCCGTACTGATGACCGTCCTCGGCGCATCCGGGGTGACCAGCCTGCTGGTGGAGGGCGGCGGCGGCGTCATGGCGTCGGCTTTCAGGGAGGGTATCGTCGATAAGGTCATTTTATTTTTGGCACCGAAAATTCTGGGCGGCGACGACGGGGTGCCGATCTGTCGCGGACCCGGACCGGCCCTGATGAAAGACTGCCTGCCGGTAAAAAATATGCAGGTGCAAATGGTTGACGGGGATGTGATGATCGAGGGGTATATGGAACCGATCGGTTCCAGGTACAGGGTTTAGGGTTCAAAGGTTAATTTGTAAAACGGCAAAAGTTTGTGTCTCGCTGTTGCATTGATCCTAAACTCTGAGTGAGACTTATACCTGATACTGTTCCGCACCTTAAACCTTAAACCAAAAACCAAAAACCGTTTTCATGTTCACCGGCATTATCGAGGGAATGGGGGCCGTTACGGCCATTCGCACGGTCGGCCAGGCGCGGCGTCTGGCGATCACCGCGGAATTCGCGCTGGAGGGCACCCGCGTGGGGGACAGCATCGCGGTCAGCGGCGCCTGCCTGACGGCGGTGATGGTGTCCGGCAAACGCTTCGAGGCCGATGTCTCCCCCGAAACGATCGCCCGCACGACCTTTGCCGCGCTGCGGGTCGGCGAACGGGTCAATCTCGAACGCGCCTTGCGCTTCAGCGACCGTCTCGACGGCCACCTGGTGGCGGGCCACATCGACGCGGTCGGCACCCTGAAAACGATCGCGACCAAGGCCAACGCCATCATTTTGACCATCGGCATCGACCCGGCCCTGGCGCGGTACATGATCGAAAAAGGATCGGTGGCGGTGGACGGCATCAGCCTGACCGTCAACAGCTGCACCGCCGACCGGATCGAGGTCAGCATTATCCCGCACACGGCGGCGGCGACCACCCTGCACCTGAAAAAAGTCGGCGCCGCGGTCAACATCGAAGCCGATATGATTGGAAAATATGTCGAGCGCTTTCTGACCGGAACAAGCGCCCCGGGAGCTGCTCGAAGCATCGTGAAATAAAATATCCCTTGAAAAGACAGCTGCAACGGCCCCGATCAGGTGATAAAGGCCAAAGTTCCCTCTGCCGGCTGCGGTTTCGTCTGTCATAAAAGGAGTGCGTGTCAACATGCCAATTCTTCAAATCGAACAGGCCATAGCCGAAATCAAGGCCGGCCGGATGGTCATTCTGGTGGATGACGAAGATCGTGAAAACGAAGGCGACCTGTGTATGGCGGCCGAGAAGATAACACCCGAAGCCATAAATTTCATGGCTAAATACGGTCGCGGCCTGATCTGCCTGGCCATGTCGAACGCGATGATCGCCAAGCTCGATCTGCCGATGATGGTCGACAACAACACCTCGGCCTTTCAGACCGGATTTACCGTTTCGATCGAAGCCCGCTGCGGGGTCACCACCGGCATATCGGCCGCCGACCGCGCCACGACCGTTCTCGCCGCGGTAGCCGATGAGGCCAAACCGAATGACCTCGTCCGTCCCGGCCACATTTTCCCGCTGCGCGCCCGCGATGGCGGCGTGATGGTCCGGGTCGGGCAGACCGAAGGCTCGGTCGACCTGTCGCGCCTGGCGGGCTTGAAGCCGGCCGGTGTCATCTGTGAAATCATGGACGAAGACGGCACCATGGCGCGCATGCCGGCCCTTGAAATATTCAGCCGGGAGCACGGTATCGGCATCTGCACCATTGCCGATCTGGTCGAATACCGCATGAAAAACGAGGCCTTCGTCCACCGGGCGGCCGAATCCGTCATCCCGACCCAGCATGGGGGGGAATTCAGGATGATCGCCTTCGAAAACGATGTCGACCCCCTGCTGCACATTGCGCTGGTCAAGGGCCTGATAGAAGCCGATAAACCCGTTATGGTCAGGGTCCACTCGGAGTGCATGACCGGCGATATTTTCGGGTCGCTGCGCTGTGACTGCGGCGACCAGCTTCACAGGGCGATGGCCATGATCGAGAAGGAAGGGGTCGGGGTCATTCTCTACCTGCGCCAGGAAGGCCGCGGGATCGGATTGGTAAACAAGCTCAAGGCGTACGAATTGCAACGCAAGCAGGGGCTCGACACCGTCGAGGCCAATCGACGGCTCGGCTTCAAGGCCGACATGCGCGATTACGGTCTGGGGGCCCAGATGCTGGTCGACCTGGGGGTCCGCAAGATGCGGCTCCTGACCAACAATCCCAAGAAAATGATCGGGCTCGAGGGCTACGGACTGACCATCGAGGAGCAGATCCCCATCGAAATCGAGCCGAACGAATACAATCGCTGCTACCTCGAGTGCAAGAAGCTCAAAATGGGTCACCTGCTACACATCGACGATGACAGCGTCATCAGCCCGATATCGCATCAATGATCCGCGACACGACAGAGGAGTCGAAAATGGTCAAAATCCTGGAAGGACAGCTGATCGCCAAAGGCAAACGCTTCGGGATCGTGGTCAGTCGTTTCAACGACTTTATCACCGAAAAACTGCTGGGCGGGGCACTGGATGCGCTGACGCGCACCGGGGCGAAAGAAAGCGACATTCAGATCGTGAAGGTCCCCGGGGCCTTCGAGATTCCGCTGGGGGCTAAAAAGGCCGTCCAGTCCGGTCGCTACGATGCCGTGATCTGCCTGGGGGCGGTGATTCGCGGCGCCACGCCGCACTTCGATTACGTGTGCGCCGAGGTCAGCAAGGGCGTGGCCCAGGTGAGCCTTGATTCCGGACTGCCGGTCATCTTCGGCGTGCTGACCACCGATACGGTCGAGCAGGCGATCGAAAGGGCCGGCACCAAGTCCGGCAACAAAGGCTGGCAAGCCGCCATGGCGGCGGTGGAAATGGCCAACCTGATGGGAACGGTGTCACAGGCCTGACGATGGGAATCCGCCGCAAATCCCGCGAACTCGCGCTGCAGGCTCTTTTTTGCATGGACATGACCGGCGATACGTCCGAAGAAATGCTGCAGCGGTTTTGCGATACCTACGGCCCGCCGGACAAGGCGCGGACGTTTTTGCTGGAGCTGGTTCGGGGCGTCAGCGGCTCGCGCGCCCTGATAGACCGGTTGATCGAACACTTCTCGCGCAACTGGCGCCTGAGCCGCATGTCGTGTGTCGACCGCAACATCATGCGCATTGCCGTTTACGAGATGCTTTACTGCCGCGATATCCCGGCCAAGGTCTCCATCAACGAAGCCATCGACATCGGCAAGAAATACGGCACCGAAGAATCGGGTGCCTTCATCAACGGAATTCTGGACAGCGTCCGCATCGACGCCGAAATCCCGTCCCTTCCGAAAACCCCCGCCGATCACCCGCACCCCGTGGATTGAGGAGGATCAGTTGATTATCGAATCATTGACCGTCGGACCCATTCAGGCCAATTGCTACATCCTGGGCTGTAAAGAGACCAAGGATGCCGTCGTCATAGATCCGGGCGATGAGGCCGATCGAATCTTAATGACCCTGGCCCGCTCCGGCTTGACGCTGCGCTACATCATCAACACCCATGGCCATTTCGACCATGTCGGTGCGAACAAGCGGCTCAAGGGGGCCACCGGTGCCGCGATTCTCATTCACCGCCTCGATGCCCCGATGCTGAATCAGTTGGCGGCCAGCGCCGCGGCGTGGGGGATGTCGGCGGAAGATTCACCGGCTCCGGACCGGATGCTCGAAGAAGGCGACACCATCGACTTCGGCACCATTACCCTGACGGTGCTGCACACGCCCGGACACACGCCCGGCGGCATATCGCTGGCCACCGACGGCTGCGTTTTCGTCGGCGATACCCTTTTCGCCGGTTCGGTCGGACGCACTGATTTCCCGGGCGGCAACGCGGCGACATTGAAACAAGCCATTCAGGCCAAGCTGTTCACCCTCGCCGACGAGACGATCGTGTATCCCGGTCACATGGAACCGACCACGGTGGGCCAAGAGCGCCGCACCAACCCTTTTGTGGGTGAAGGCGGGATGCTTTAGGCCAGCGGCCCCGCAGGGCCCTCAAAAAGCACCCAGCTGGCAGGGCTTGATCTTGACGCCCAAGGCCTCGCAGGCGCAGCTGACCGTCATTTTGGGCACGCCGAATTGCGCGGCGATCTGCCAGGCCGTTTCGCACGGCAGCCGGCCGTCGACCCGCCCGCCGCGGATAGCCTCGCCCAGGGTTGGCTCCGGCGGCAGGCGGGGTTCGACGATCTTTTTTTGGGGCAGGTACCCGAACAGTCCCAGCTGGCACTTGACGAGCCGGACCTTCATCAGGTCGGCCGTGCGGCCGACCAGGGCCGGTGCGCAACCGAGTTGGCGAGCGATATTGAAGGCCACCGCACAAGCCAGCCCATCTTTTTTGAGCCGCAGCGTGATGTCGTGGGCGATGACCGGATCCGGTCGGGCAGCGTTTTCATCTTTGTCGGCTAAACTCATTTTTCCCCCGCTTTTTCTTAATGTTCCGCTCTTTGTTTGTGACAATGCACTGAATGCTTCATATAATTTATTCATGGGCTCGGCACAATTCCAAAAAAGGGCCTCGAATCAATTTTTCTTGAACTCGTCTGGCGCCTTTGTTAGGTTGCTTACGGTCAACATATCATCGATCTGGTGGCAGTATATGGGAGTTACGATTAAACGCAGAGAAACCCGGCGGATCACCGTGGGCGGTGTGGCAATCGGTGGCGACGCACCCATTTCCGTCCAGTCCATGACCAATACCTCGACCACCGATGTGGCGGCGACGGTGGCCCAGATAAAAGCGCTCGAGGCCGCCGGCTGCGACATCGTGCGGGTGGCGGTTCCGGACGATGCGGCGGCCGAGGCTATCGCTGCCATAAAGGCGCAGATCACCGTACCGCTGATTGCCGACATTCACTTCGATCACCGGTTGGCGATTGCGGCGATTCGCGCGGGTGCCGATGCACTGCGAATCAACCCCGGCAACATCGGCAGCCGCAAAAACGTCAAGACGGTGGTGGCCTGCGCCGCAGAATTCGGCGTGCCGATCCGGATCGGCGTCAATGCCGGTTCGCTCGAAAAAGACCTTTTGAAGAAGTACAAGGGGGTCACGGCCGAGGCGATGGTCGAAAGCGCCCTGCGTCACATCGAGAATATGGCGGCGCTGGGATTCGACCGCTTGAAAATTTCCATAAAGGCCTCCGATGTTCACCGGACGGTGCAGGCCTATCGCCTGCTGTCCGAGCGGACCGATTTCCCGCTGCACGTCGGCGTCACCGAGGCCGGCGGGCTTTATTCGGGGATCGTCAAATCGAGCCTCGGCATCGGAATGCTGCTGGCCGAAGGGATCGGCGACACCATCCGCGTGTCGCTGACGCGCGATCCGGTCGAAGAGGTGCGGGTCGGCTACGAGATCCTGAAGGCGCTCGATATCCGCCGCCACGGACCCGATATCATCTCCTGCCCGACCTGCGGACGGTGCCGGATCGACCTTTTCGGCCTCAGTGAAAAAATCGAAAAAGCGGTTTTGCTCAAATCGGTCCCGGTCAAGGTGGCCATCATGGGCTGCGTGGTCAACGGTCCGGGCGAAGCACGGGAAGCCGATATCGGTATCGCCGGCGGCAACGGCGTGGGAATCCTTTTTAAAAAAGGAAAAATCGTCAGGAAGTTCCCCGAAGGACAACTGGCCGAGGTCCTGCTGGCTGAACTGGATAAATTCGAACGCCGGTGGCGGTCGGATACGCGAAAATAATGCGACTATGAACATAGCGCCGCGCAAGTGGCGATAAACGATTGCCGACAGGCGCGAGAGGATCAGAATGGGTAAACAGAAACAGCCGAAAACAGGCATCAGTCCTACCCGCGAAGAAGATTATCCGGAGTGGTACCAGCAAGTTGTCAAAGCCTCCGATCTGGCCGAAAAATCTCCGGTACGCGGGTGCATGGTGATCAAACCCTGGGGGTACAGCCTCTGGGAAAACATCGTCGAGGATCTGAATGCCTTGTTCAAGGCCACCGGAGTGAAAAACGCCTATTTTCCACTTTTCATCCCGCTGAGCTTTCTCGAAAAGGAAGCCGAACACGTCGAGGGCTTTGCCAAGGAATGTGCCGTGGTGACCCACCACCGCCTCGAGAAGGGGCCTTCCGGCGGCCTGGTCCCGGCCGGCCCCCTGGCCGAGCCGCTGGTCGTCCGGCCGACATCGGAGACGATCATCGGCGACTCGTTTTCAAAATGGATCAACAGCTACCGGGACTTGCCGGTTCTCATCAACCAATGGGCCAATGTCGTTCGCTGGGAAATGCGGACACGCGTGTTTCTGAGAACCAGTGAATTCCTGTGGCAGGAGGGCCACACCGCGCACGCCTCCGAAAAAGAAGCCCTGGACAGGACCCGCCTGATGCTCGACGTGTATGCCGAACTCGCCGAAAAGCAGCTGGCCATCCCGGTCATCAAGGGCCGCAAGACACCGGCGGAACGGTTTCCGGGGGCCGTTGACACGCTGTGCGTCGAAGCGATGATGCAGGATCGCCGCGCCCTGCAGGCCGGCACCTCGCACTTCCTCGGTCAGAATTTCGCCCGGGCTTCGGGCATCCGCTACCAGGATGCCAACGAGCAGGAGCAGTATGCCTGGACAACCTCCTGGGGGGCCTCGACACGATTGATCGGCGGCCTGATCATGACCCACGGCGATGACAATGGCCTGCTCCTGCCGCCGCGGGTCGCGCCGGCCCAGGTCGTTTTGCTGCCGATCGCGCGCAATCCGGAGGAACACGCCCTGGTGATGCCCTATGTCGAGACTCTGGCTGCGGCCCTGCAAAAAAAATCGTATGGCCGGCGACCGATCGGCGTCGAAATCGACACGCGCGATATCGGCGGTGCCAGAGGCTGGGACTGGATCAAGAAGGGCATTCCGCTGCGGGTCGAAATCGGTCCGCGGGACATCGCCGCCGAATCGGTTTTCGTGGGGCGCCGCGACCGGGATCACCGCGAAAAAGTCTCTTTCAAGCGCGACCGGTTCGTCGCCGAAATCACCGATATTCTCGATGACATTCAACACACGCTCTTTGATCGTGCCCTGGCTTTCCAGCGGACGCATTCGACCGTCATCGATGAAAAAAAATCTTTTGATGACTATTTTACGCCGTCAGACAAAGAAAAACCCGAAATTCACGGCGGCTTCGCCTACTCGCACTGGTGTGGCGCGACGGCCTGTGAAGCCGTCATCAAAGAGGAACTCGGCGTGACCATTCGCTGTATCCCCTTTCCCGGCACCCGGCACGAAGACGCCGGCCCGGGGAGATGCATCGCCTGCGGCAAGCCGTCGCCGCAACGGGTCGTCTTTGCCAAAGCCTATTGAAGCGCATCGTAACATGATACATATCTATTTTTGGTGCCTATGATCCGCATTACCGACATCCTCGACAGGGTGGCCGAGTACTCTCCCGAGGCCGACCTCAGCCTGATCGAACGGGCGTATATTTACTCGGCGCGAGTCCACGAAGGCCAGGTGCGCCTGTCGGGAGAGCCCTACCTGTCCCACCCGCTGGAGGTGGCCGGCATCCTGGCCGACATGAACCTGGATGAGGTCAGCGTCACCTCCGGTCTGCTGCACGATGTCCTGGAAGATACCGCGGCCACGACCGAAGAAATCGAGGACATTTTCGGCCCCGGTGTCCTGCATATCGTCTCCGGCGTAACGAAGCTGAGCAAATTGCGCCTGAGCAGCTCCGAAGCCCGGCAGGCCGAGAGCATCCGCAAGATGCTGCTGGCCATGGCCGACGACATCCGCGTCATCCTGATCAAGCTGGCCGACCGCCTGCACAACATGCGGACCCTTCAATTTCACCGCAGCGAGAAGAAAAAAGTCAGTATCGCCCGCGAAACCATGGATATTTATGCGCCGATATCCGCCCGCCTGGGCATCTACTGGATCAAGAAAGAACTCGAAGACGCCTCTTTCAAGTACATGCTGCCCGATGAGTACGAACGGATCAGAAGCCTGGTGGCCAAGGATCAGGCCGAGCGTGAAAAATATATCGGAACGGTCAAGGAATTCATCTTAAAAAAAATGGCCGAGGCCGACCTGACGTGCGAGGTGCTGGGCCGCAACAAGAATTACTACAGCATCTACCACAAAATGATGACGCAAAATCTGGCGTTTGAAGACGTTTACGATATTATCGCCTTCAGGATCATCATCGACACCATACCGCACTGTTACGAAACGCTCGGTTTGATTCATTCGCTCTGGAAACCGATCGACATCAAGTTCAAGGACTATATCAGCCGCCCGAAACCCAACATGTACCAGTCGCTTCACACGACGGTCTTTGGCCCCTACGGCGAGCGCATGGAGGTTCAGATCCGCACCTGGGAAATGGACCGCGTGGCCAAGTCGGGCATTGCCGCCCACTGGGGCTATAAGGAGGGTCAGCAGGTCGATGAACGCGTAAGCCGCATGTACACCTGGATTCAAGAACTGGTCGAAAACCAGGAGAATTTCAGGGACCCGGGTGAATTCATGGAAAACGTGCGCATCGACCTTTTCCCTGACGAGGTGTATGTGTTCACGCCGCGCGGGGAAATAAAAACCTTACCCAAAGGCGCGATTCCGGTCGATTTCGCCTACATGATCCACACGGAGGTGGGCGATCAGTGTATCGGTGCCAAGGTCAACGACCGCATGGTCCCGTTGCAGTACGAGCTTCAGACCGGCGACGTCGTTGAAATCGTCACCCAGAAAAACCACCAGCCGAGCAAGGACTGGCTGAAATACGTCAAAACGGTCAAGGCCCGTTCGAAAATCCGCCAATGGATCAAGACCCAGGAAAAAGACCGCAGCATCTCCCTGGGACGGGAGATGTGCGACAAAGCCTTTCGCAAGGAAAAGCTGAATTTTTCGGCGTTGCTTAAAACCGATGATATGAACCGGGTGGTAGAGCACTTCGGGCTCAAGACGGCCGATGACCTGATTGCCAGCGTGGGCTACGGCAAGATCACACCGCTTCAGGTCGTGCGGCGCTTTACGGCCAAATCCGAGGGCGATGAAAAGCGGGAATCGGTTTTTAACAAACTCATCGGACGGGTGCGCAAGAAAAAGGCCAAGGGCGGAGTGGTGGTCAAGGGCGTGGACGATATCTTGATCCGGTTCGGCAAGTGCTGCCAGCCGGTGCCGGGCGATTCGATCACCGGCTATATTACCCAGGGCTACGGCGTGACCGTGCACCGCAGGGGCTGCGTCAACGCCCTGAAAATGAGTCCCGACCGGCAAATCGACGTGGAATGGAATATCGAGAATTCAGAAACGTATCCCGTAAGACTCTACATCCGTTCCCTGGACCGGGTCGGGCTGCTGGCCGACGTCGTCAGCAACATCAGCAAAAATGACGCCAACATCCTGAACGCGAAAACCGAAACCCAGGAAAACAAGGTCGTCAACAGCGTGTTCACTATCGACGTGGAGGATACGCAACACCTGGCGCGGATCATGTCATCGCTCAAGAAGGTCAAGCAGGTCATGGAAGTCAAACGCATCAACTGATATAGGCTTCGAGATAAAGAGTTTGGCTGTGTTATCGGTCGGCGGCGTATGCCGTATACAGCCGGCCTCCCTCTGGCCTTGCCAAACTCTTTATCTCGAAGCCTATATGGCGCCGGGGGATACCACGATTTGGCCGGGTTATCGGTCGGCGGCGTATGCCGTATACAGCCGGCCTCCCTCTGGCCTTGCCAAACTCTTTATCTCGAAGCCTATATGGCGCCGGGGGATACCACGATTTGGCCGGGTTATCGGTCGGCGGCGTATGCCGTATACAGCCGGCCTCCCTCTGGCCTTGCCAAACTCTTTATCTCGAAGCCTATATGGCGCCGGGGGATACCACGATTTGGCCGGGTTATCGGTCGGCGGCGTATGCCGTATACAGCCGGCCTCCCTCTGGCCTTGCCAAACTCTTTATCTCGAAGCCTATATGGCGCCGGAGAGGATTTTAGGGGGCCTTGACGACGCAGCCGGATTTGATGCAACTAGTGCAGACCGTCATCTTTTTAACCCTTCCGTTGACCGTCGCCCTGACCTGCTGAAGGTTCGGATTGAAGCGGCGTTTGTTCACATTGTGAGCGTGGCTCACGTTGCTGCCCACCATCGGTTTCTTACCGCATATTTCGCATGCTTTGGACATGGTCCCTCTCCTTTGACGGTATGCGGGACGTCACGCCCGGCCCGCACATGAATACGGAAAAATCAATCCAGAAAAAAGGGATGTTTACCGCAAGGGCCGGAATCTGTAAAGCCTTTTTTAATTGGGCTGCGCCTGTTTTGCCAGGGAAGATTCGCACTTGGTGATGTACTGAAGGGCGACGCGATGAACACCGGCATCCGGATAATTGGTGACGAGCGACCTGAAGCGGTGCAGGGCGGCATCGTAATTTTTGTTTTTATAGTAAAACATCGCGATGTAAAACTCGTTTCCGGCAAGGTTCTTCAGACATTTGTCGATGTGGTCGGTCGCCTTTTCGGCGTATATCGAATTGGGGTATTGCTTCTGAAGCTGCCTGAAATTCTCCAGGGCCTCGCGCGTGACATTCTGGTCACGGTCGATCGTATCCAGTTGGTCAAAATAACTCCGGCCAACTTGGTAAAGCACGTAGGGGATCGCCTCGTTGTTGGGGTGAAGGTCGGCAAAATCCCGATACGCGGATATGGCCTCGGCATACTCGTCGAGGTGATAGTGCGCGTCGGCTATTTTCAGCTCCGCCAGCGTGACGTATTTGCTGAAGGGATACCAGTCCTTGATTTTCTGAAAATAATCGAGGGCCGATTTGTAATCCCCACCCTCATACTCATCCATGCCTTTTTGAACCAGGGTCTCTACCGGTTCCACATCTTCGGCCTTGAATAAAAAACCGTGGACGGAGTTGTAAAGAGAACAGCCCGCCAAGGTGAAAAGGAAGCACAGACACAGGGCAACGCCCGCTTTCATTAACAGACCCTTGTCATTTTTTAAGAAAGGGAAAATAGTCCACCCCCCTTGAATCAGTCGGCACGGCCGACGTCGCCGGCTTGATCCCAAACCTATCGTCACTCGGAAGACTTGCTGTCAGCGACCCGAAAAACCGTTCTTACCGCTCCTGCTCGCCATCCACCGCCGGCAGGATTCATCTGCGGTGGCCGCCGGAGGGTCGGCGCTCTTGTCCCTCCCACGGCACCAAAGGGCTAAAGGGCTTTTTTGATGACATCTTCGAGTTTTGACTTGGCAACCATGCCGGTAATCTGGTCGACCACGTCGCCACCCTTGAACAAAATGAGGGTCGGGATGGCTTTGATTCCATATTTTCCCGGTGTCATCGGGCTGTTGTCAACATTGCACTTCATAAACTTTATCTTGCCGTCGTAGTCCTTGGAAAGCTCCTCGACGACCGGCCCGATGGCTTTGCAAGGCCCGCACCACGGCGCCCAGAAATCCACCAGCACCGGCATGTCCGCCTGCAACACCTCGTTCTCAAAATTTCCGTCTTCTATTTCCATGATACCTTCAGCCATGTGATATTATCCTTTCCTTTCTGAAATAATTGACGCAATGATAGTGATGACCCCCAAGGTTGTCAACTTTTACAAAAGAAGTCAATATAGGATATTATTGCGCTGGCGATGACGATTTGAAAAGGACCCGGTGTCATTGACCGTAGGTCAATAGGCCGCCAGGGGTTGCATGACAAGCCGGCCCGGGCATCCGCGGTCGAAAAATTCGGCGGTACGCGGGGGAACGGCAGAAAGAACGCAGATGACGAACACGATCAAGATCGGGGCCCTGATATCGGGCACCGGCACAAATTTGCGGGCCATCATAGACGCGTGCGCCAACGGCAAGACGGACGGTCAGGTGGTTTTTGTCGGTTCGGACAATCCGCAGGCGGCCGGGCTGGACTTGGGCCGCCGCCACCATATCCCCACTTTCGCGGTCGACTACCGGGCCGTCATCCGGTCCTGCCGCAGCCCAACCGCGGATGCCGCGCTGCCGGCCGACGTCGAGATGGGCGCGCTGCTTGAAAAACAAACCCTTTTTCCGCCCTGGGCCGACCCGCAACGGGTGACCTCCTTTTTGACATCGCGGGTCATGGCCGAACAGCGGTTGCTCCAGGCCATGGCGCCCTACGAGTTCGATCTGCTCGTTCTGGCCGGCTACATGCGCACCCTGACGCCCTTTTTCATCGACCGTGTCAACGCCGATGCGCGCCCGCCCCGCATCATGAACATACACCCCGCCCTGCTGCCGGCCTTTCCGGGAACCGACGGTTACGGCGACGCGTTTCGCTTCGGCTGCAAGGTGGCCGGCTGCACGGTGCATTTTGTCGACTACGGCGAAGACACGGGGCCCATCATCGGCCAGCGGGCCTTTGCCATCGAAGACAACGACTCCCTGGAGGCGGTCCGTGAGAAGGGGTTGACACTGGAATGGTCCCTTTATCCGGAATGCATCGGCTTGTTTGCGCAAAAACGGTTGACACTCGTCGAGACGACCTGCGAGCGGCCGGGCCTTGGCCGGAAAACCAAGCGGACGACGGTGAAGATCTCGCCGCCGAGTCCGTCAGCAGCGTTATATTAATACGGCTTTTGTCTCTTTGCGACTCGGGCCGCACGGATGGTTGTTCGACTGGACCATCAGTCCGGCGGGCCCGCCCGGCGGCCCTCGTCCCGCAGCCACTTCACGTACTGCTCCATGCCCTGCTCCAAACTGAGCGCGCCGCATTTGAAGCCGGTGGCCGCCAGCTTGGCCGTGTCCGCTTCGGTAAAATACTGGTAGCTGGCCCTCAGAGTTTCCGGCATGTCGAAGTAATCGATTTTTTCCGGCAGCTTCAGGCTTTTAAAGATGGCGCGCGCCAGATCGTTGAAACTCCGGCTCCTTCCCGTTCCGCCGTTGTAGAGGCCGCTGGGGGCGGAGGCCTCCAGGAAATAGAGGATCAGGTCGACAATGTCCCCGACGAAAATGAAATCTCTTTTCTGTCCACCATCCACCCAACCCTGCCGGTGGGATTTGAAGAGACGGATGCGGCTGCTTCGCAGCGCCTGCGGAATGGCGAAACTCGCCACGCTGGCCATCCGGCCCTTGTAGCTTTCACCGGGTCCATACACATTGAAAAACTTCAACCCGTACCAGCGCGGCGGGGTTTTCGACTGTTTGAGCGCCCACAAATCGAAAAGATGCTTTGAATAGCCGTAGGCGTTGATCGGTTCATAGGCGGCCGTCTGGTCATGGTCGTCGGAAAATCCACGCCGGCCATCGCCGTAGGTGGCGGCGCTGCTGGCATAGACCAGGGGAATGCGGTTTTCTGTGCAGAAGCGCCACAATTTTTGCGAATAGGCGACGTTGTTCTCGACCAGATAATCGAAATCGTTTTCCATCGTGTCCGTGCAGGCCCCCAGATGGATGACTGCCTCGACGGTGACGGCCTCGCTTTGTTCCAACCACGACCACAGGTGCGATTTGTGAACGTAGTGTCGAAACGGCTTGCCGACCAGGTTTTTCCATTTGCCGGTGGCGGCGATGTTGTCCACGACCAGAATGTCGTCGCCGTACCCGCGGTTCAGGGCCGCAAGGGTGTTGCTGCCGATAAACCCCGCTCCTCCCGTGAGAATGACCATGTCGCTGCTCCTCGGAAGCCGCTTAAAAAAAACGGTGGTAGAGCGGTTTCCCGATAGAGGCGGGATTCAGCGCTCCGGGGTTGAAAACCCTTATACCGCTCACATCTGAATGATTTAAGTTTATTTATTTGCGAACGCTGTCGGAATTGTGTTTGGCGTGTTTTTCCGATACCTTTTCAGCCAGGCGGGTCGTGCTGTATCCGTCGACGACGGGCACCAGGTGCACCCTGCCGCCATGGGATTCCACGAACTCCTTTCCGACCACGCTCTCGGGCCGGTAATCCGCGCCCTTCACCAGGACATCCGGTTCCAGGGTTTCGATGAGCATTATCGGGGTATCCTCTTCGAAAATGATCACCAGATCGACACAGTCCAGCGCGCCTAAAATGGCGGCGCGGTCCGTTTCGCCCAAGATCGGCCGCCGGTCCCCCTTGAGCCGCCCGACCGACGCGTCGGAATTCAGCCCGACGATCAACTTGTCCCCGCAGCCTTTCGCCGCGTTTAACAAGTGGATGTGTCCCGGGTGAAGCAAGTCGAAGCAGCCGTTGGTGAACACGATCTTCAGGTCCAGCGCCTTCCAGGCCTGCACCTGAAGCGTGGCGGCCGCCAGCGAGCGGGCTTTCTGATTGATTCGTGCATTTTGCGGCTCACCGCCGGCCGCCATCGCCGCCTTCAGTTCGAGAGCGTGAATCGGCTGCGTTCCCAGCTTGGCGACGACAATGCCGGCGGCGACGTTGGCCAGGCGGGCGGCATCCAGGTAACTCTGTCCGGCGCCGATGCCGACCGCCAGGGTCGCGATAACGGTGTCGCCGGCCCCCGACACGTCGTAGACTTCCCGCGCAATCGACGGAATATATCGCGGATTCCCGTCTTCGCCCATGAGGCACATCCCCAGCGCACCGCGCGTGACCAGCAGGTTCGACAGTCCGAATCGGTCCCGCACGTCCCGCATGGCGCCGGCCAGGGCGGCATCGTCCGCCAGGGGCGCTCCGAAGACCTGCTCGAACTCGGCGGTGTTCGGCGTCAGGCAGGCGGCCCCCGCGTAGCGGTCCCAGTTTTTGCCCTTGGGATCGACGATAACCGGAAGGTCATTGTCTCTGGCCGCCGCGATGATGGCCTCGGTCAGGCCCCGGGTATCGAAAACGCCTTTTCCATAATCCGACAGAATGACGGCCGCAGCATTTCGGATTTCGCGGGCCGCCAGTTCCATCATTTTCGCTTTCAGAGCCTCGTCGAGGACCATGGCGTCCTCGTCGTCAATCCTGAGCAATTGCTGCCCCCTGGACACGACGCGCGTTTTGGTGATGGTCGGCCGGCGGGCATCTTCGAGCAGGATCGCGCCGATTCTGCGGTCCGCGAGCAGCCGTTTGAGCGTGCGTCCGTTTTCGTCCCGACCGATCAGGCCCAGCAAGGTGACCGATGCGCCCAGACCGATCACGTTCAGCACCACGCTGCCGGCACCGCCCGGGACCTCCGATCGCCGCTTGATGTGACATACCGGCACCGGCGCCTCGGGCGAAATCCGGTTCACGTCGCCCCAGAGATAGCGGTCGAGCATGACATCGCCGATAACGAGAATATGGCCGCCGCTGAAGTCGAGCCCGCTATTGGAATTGGCCGTCATGGATGATTTCCGTTGGGGACCTTTTAAGAAGAAAGGATGTCATGTTGCCGGAAGTCCGGCGCTTGCTGCCAACACTGTCCGCTAAAGATAGCGTCGCGCACCCACGAAACTGTCGCGGTAATAACTTTTCGTCAGGGATGAGAACCGGATGCGCTTGCCCCTGCCGGGGGCGTGGATGAACTGGTTGTCGCCGGCGTAAATTCCCACATGGGTGACCCGGCGGCCCCCCGCGGTGGCGAAGAAGACCAGGTCGCCCCGCAACAACTCATCGCGGTCGACGGCCGTGCCGGTGGCCCATTGTTGGCGGGAGGATCGCGGCAGATCCAGCCCGTTGAGCTGGTAGACGGTCATCGTCAATCCGCTGCAGTCAAACCCCTCATCCCTCGACTCTCCACCCCATTTATACGAAACACCGATGTACTCCATCGCCGTCCGGACGATCCGCTCCCGCGCGCCGGGATCATCATAGGCGGCCGGCGGGCTGACGATATAATACTCGGTGATCAAGCCGCGGGCCCGATAGCGTTCCGCTTCCCGCAGCGCCAGATCGCGGGTGGCATAATTGCCGAATCTGACCTTGTAGAAGCCGGAAGGGTCGCCGAAGTGATAGGCGTTCACCCCGGCCCGCTGCAGGGTCTCGCTCAGGCGCACGGCATTGTCCATATCGGTGAAGGCCCCCAGTTGAATGGTGAAATGCACCGGCTCGATCCGCCCGGACCACGGCGGGGCGCCGTTGTCGGCCGGCGGTGACGGCTCGAGGCCGCCGCAGCCCGCCAGCAGCAGGAGGATGCCGAAAACAGACGGCAGGCGATGCCGGCCGCCATCTTTTCTCTTGAGGGACATGTCGGTCGTATCAGAGCGCCTTTAGCATCAGCGGAATGGCAACGAAAGTGCCGATGGAACTGCCCAGGTTGGTAAACACCACGACCAGCAGAACACGGGTGACCTTGTTTTTCCAGAACCCCCGCAGCGAATGAATGTCTTCCTGAAGATTCTCGAAGTCGATGACCCGCGGCTTGCGGGAGAAGGCCTCGACCAGGCCCGATACCCAGCCGGCGGCAACCATCGGGTTGAGCGAGGTCAGCGGCGCGGCCAGAACCGAAGAAACGATCGTCAACGGATGCGCCAGGGCCGCCAGGGCTCCGAGGCCGGCCAGGATGCCGTTGGCCAGCAGCCACCAGATGACCATGTCTTTACCGGCGGTGGCGCCGCCGACGAAAAACCCGGTGACGATCAAGGCCACGATGCCGAGCGGCAGGCCCCATTTAAGGAGCGCGCAGAGCCGGCTTTTGGGCGGCAGATGTTCCAGGGGGGCGATGTCGATTTCGGTATCCCAGTTTTTAATGATGCCGGGTACGTGGCCGGCGCCCACGACCGCCACGATTTTTTGGCCGGGGGCCTGGCGTATCTTGTGGGCCAGGTAGCGGTCGCGTTCGTCGATCAAAATGGCCTTGACGATGGGCAGGGACTTGCCCACATCGGCCAGGACGGTCTCGAGCACATCCTGCTCCTTCATCTTCTCCACATCCTCGGCGCTGATGTCGTCCACCTGCCCCAGTGAAAAAATCAGCTGAGCCAGCAATTTGACCTTGTCCCTGAATCGCATCAGGCGCCAGGTGCGGGAGAGAGTGATGCGGATGTCGCGGTCGGCCAGGCAGACGGCGGCCCCGAGCGTCTCGGCCGACTCGATGGCCTGAATCATTTCCTGGCCGGGGCGCACGTTGAGTTTCCGGGCAATTTTTTTCTGCAGCGACGCCAGGAGCAGATTGGACAGCAGCAGGAAAGTCTTTTTTTCCCTGATGACCTTGACGATGTCCATATTCTGCCACTGGTCTTTTTGCCGGATCGACTGATAGCGCGATGCGCACAGCTCGACGCAAACCGTGTCCGGCTTTTCATCGGCGATGACCTCGGCCACCAGCCGGGCGCTTTCTTCCGAAACATGGGCGGTGCCCACGAGCAAAACTTTCTTGCCGTCAAATTCAAGGAGTTGGGTCATGTGACTTGTGTCTAATCCTTTTCCATTATATATCAGTATCCATCCATAATCGGTTATTATATTGGCCTCGGAAACGAAAAGTCAATTCATTGATGCCCAACCGGATCCCGCTGGCCGTTATTGATTTCGGTGGGCAAGTGGGCTGAAGCATGCTATGGACCGACAAGAAAACGTGAAAAAGTCCCGGCCGCCGGAACCAGGCCGACCGCTGAACCCGCCACCCAACGCCCCCATGACGGACGAGTGCGTCGCGGAAGAACCGTATTATCTCCCGTCCGGCGGTGAGGTAGACCTGTTTGCGGCCGCACTCGATGCGCGGCTGCCGGTGATGTTGAAAGGCCCGACCGGATGCGGCAAAACCCGTTTCGTCGAATATGTGGCCTTTCGTTGCCGCCGCCCCCTGATCACGGTGGCCTGCCACGAGGACCTGTTCGCCTCGGATCTGATCGGGCGCTACCTGCTCAAAAACGATGAGACCATCTGGATAGACGGCCCCTTGACCCAGGCGGTGCGCATCGGGGCGATCTGCTACCTCGATGAAATCGTCGAAGCCCGCAAGGACACCACGGTGGTCATCCATCCCTTGAGCGACGATCGTCGCCGGCTGACCATCGATAAAAAAGGCGAGACCCTCGCGGCCCATCCGGATTTCTTACTGGTGATCTCGTATAATCCCGGCTATCAGTCCGTATTGAAAGATCTGAAACAAAGCACCCGCCAGCGATTCGTCACGATCGATATCGACTATCCGAACGCGCAGAAGGAAACCGAAATCGTCAGCCACGAGGGCCGGATCGTACCGGAAACCGCCCGCCGGCTGGTGAGCCTGGCGCATAAAATCCGACGGATCAGGGAGCAGGGTTTGACCGAAGGCGCCAGCACCCGGCTCCTGATTTACGCCGCCCAGCTGATCGGACGCGGCGTCCCCGCGCGCAACGCCTGTCGGGCGGCCATCTGCGGAGCCTTGACCGACGACAAGCACCTCCAGGAAACCATGAACGATCTCATCGACGATCTGTTTTAGCGGCGCCGATGGTCTCAGACATGTCACCTGACCAGGACCATAGGGAACCGATCGAGGCGCTGCGCCTCCTGGACCCGGAGCTTGCCGCGGCCGTGCAACGGCAGCTGCAGCGGTTCGATCCGGCGTCCTCAGCGACCGTGACCGAGCTGCTGGTCGAAGATACCCTGTGGGGTCTGGGCCGGGAAATATCGTTCGGAGAGGCGATTGCGGCCGGATACCTGCGGCTGATGTCCCGGGGCGCGGCCGCGGTGCTGGCGACCTACCACCGCCGGGTGCGGGCGGCCGGCGGCCGGGGAGCGACCATCGGTCGGCTGACGGCCATTCATCTGGTGCCGGTTTTACTTGACGGGGATCGCGACCTGCTGCGGCTTTTCAGTGACGCCGTCAGGGTCATGGAGGCCAAGGGCACCTACAGCCTGCCGGCGCCGCTCGCCGCCCTCTCGAAACTGCTCGATGACAACGACCGCTCTGCCGCCACCGTTTATCTCGAGCTGCTGATAGCGGCCTTCGGTCCGGATCTGACCTACAATCAGGGCCTGCACCTGTCCAGTGACCTGCCGCGCGCCGCGCTGGCATTTGAAGCTGCCAAACGCGTCCGGCAGCTGGAGCAGCTCTTGCGGGTGGTGCGGGCCGACGTGCGCCTCGTTGACGCTTTCCTGGAAGGGATGCAAAAAGGCTTGCAGCGATTGACGCCGGCGGCCATGTATCGCTTTGTCACCATGGCTCTTGACCGGACCGGCCGGGAACCGGAATGGTCCGACAGGTTCCTGACACTGGCCTCGCGGCAGGGCCGCGACGCCTTCGACGAACTGGAGGTGGCCGTTTGCCTGCGTGAGATGGAAGCGGGGCTCAATCGCTATCTTGGCGCCCGGACCGGTCTCAAAATCGCCGTCCGCCCCCTGTCGGCCATGGACGGCCGCTTGCCGCCGCTGTCATCGGCAGCCGTGACCGCCTGCACGGATGGCCGGTTTATCTACCTGCCGGAAGAGATCGTCTTGTTCGACTGTAAAAAGGCCAACGCCGACCTCTACCGGTGTTTGGCAAGATTCGAATCCGGCCATCTCGAGTTCGGCACTTTCGATTTCGATTTGGAACGCTGGCGCGACCGCTGCCGGGCCGCGCCCGAGGCTCACGCGGCGTGCGAGAGCCTCGGGCTGCCGCCAACCGTGGATCAGCCGAGCGGGGCCGCAGCGGACCTCGAGCGGCTCTTCGCTCTGTTTCCAATGCCGTCACTGGCCGCCGATCTTTTCACGGTGTTCGAGCACGGCCGGATCCGGCGAATGCTCGCTCAGGCATACCCGGGCCTGGTCCGGGCTTTTCTGCCGTTTCTGCAAAATGCGGCCGGCCCTCGAATCGGTTTGATGGCAAACCTCTATGCCGTCATTGCCCTGGGGCTGCCCGCCGGCACAAAAAGCGGAGACAACGACCGCCGCGGGCGGCTCATCCGTGACCTCCGGGACCGGTTTGTCGAGCGCACCGAACCCCCGAACGGCAGCGTCGAGGCCAGCGCCGAGCTGGTCATTCTGTCCTATCGGACAGTCGCCGACGCCCTCGATTGGCTGCCGGACGGGATGTATCGTCCGCTGCCCACTCCTTTCGGCCGGCATCTGCGGCCGGACCTGGCCTGTGCGGCCGGTCAGGCCCTGGACCAAAAGGCCCTGGTGCTCAAAAAGAGGTTGGCCGATAAAGGGATTCACATCTACCGCGCCGATCTGCGCAAGCACCTCGAAATCCATCAGGCCACGCCGTGTCCCGCCGCACTCGCGGCCATGCTGGAAAGCGCCTGTCAGGCCGGCGTTACCGGAAATTGCGGGCCGCCCCTGCCGGCCGAAGAACTCTGCACGCTGCTGACCCAAGCGCTGCCGGAGCTGCGCGGTCCGTTGCCGGCCGACGACCAGACCGCGGCCGGGGCGGTGACATGGCATCGTGAATGGGATTGCCGCCTGAGCGATTACCTGAACGAGCATACGCGCGTGCGGGATTGCGCTCTCGCAGAGAAGCAAAGCCGGTTTTACCGCCGGGTCATGGAACAACACACCGGCCTCGTCAAACGGATCCGCGCGGCTTTCGAGCTGCTCAAACCGCAAGGTCTCAAGCTCTACCGGCAGTGGATCGACGGCGATGAGTTCGACTACCGGGCCCTGATCGATTACATCCTGGACAAAAAAGCCGGCCTGGCGCCTTCGGAGCGGCTGTACATCAAACGCCTCAAGGTCGTCAGGGATGTGGCGGTGCTGCTTCTGGTGGACGTGTCGCGCTCCACCGCCACGCCGGTCACCGGGTCGAGTGCCCGCGTGCTGGATGTGGCCAAGGAAGCGATCGTTCTTTTCAGCGAGGCCCTGGAAGTCGTCGGAGACGCCTATGCCATCGCCGGCTTTTCCGGCAGCGGCCGCCTGGGGGTGGAGTATTTTCACGTCAAGGATTTCACCGAACCGATGACCGATGTGATCCGCAACCGCATCGACGGCCTGCACCCCCGGCAAAACACCCGCATGGGGGCGGCCGTCCGGCATGCGGCCGGTCAGTTCGCCGCCGTATCCTCACGGGTGCGGCTGCTGATCCTTTTGGGAGACGGCTTTCCAAATGACCTGGATTACAAGCGGCGCTACGCCATCGAGGACACGCGCCGGGCCATCTCCGAGTTGCGGGCGCAGCACATCCACGTGCATGCCATTACGATCGACATCGCCGCGGCCGACGGCGGCCGGCTGGATGATCTATATGGAGAAATTCACCACAACCTGATCGCCGATGTCGCCGACCTGCCGGAAAAGCTCTGGCGGATCTACGGCACCCTGACGCGCCGATGACCGCTCCGGAGGACAATCACCATGCTCATCCATGACGACATCTTCGCCTGGGAAGGCTTTGGCGGGTTGCTGCGCCTGGGCAGCGGCAAGTGCCGGTTGAGGATTTTAGACCTCCAGCAGGCGGGCCACAAGGGCCTGGCGCACCTGCGGCCGTATATCGTGGTGGCCTCCGATATTCCCGAAAGCCGCATGTCGGTTCGCAGCTGTGTCGGCCACATCGCCAGCAGCGTGGCCAAAGCCTTTGCCATCAGCCCGAACCGCATGGTGTTTGTAGAGTATTATCCGCAATCCACCTACGGGGTAAGCGGTGAAAACCTGATCCCGGAACACTACGATGCGGTTGAATTCAGCTGGCACGGCGAGAAGGCCCTGCACCCTAAATGGCGGGAGCTACCGCAGCCCCTGCTGGATATCGTCCGTCAGGCGTTAAGATAAGGGTTTTGGACGGCGTTATCGGGCGGCGGCGTCATGAACCCTATACAGCCGCCTCTCCCGACAACTCCGCCGAAGCGGCGCCCGAATGTCAGCGTTCACAGGGTGCCGCAGCTGCAAGGCGTCGGGCGCGCCGGCGTACTGGTGTACGTCAAGTGCCCGACAACGCAGCCGATGCGGGCCCTGTGAATGCTGACGCGCTCAGCGCGGCGGTTGGGCGCTGGCGGCGCACTCGTTTTTCCCCAGATCGAGCGTATCCTGCTCTTCCGCATCCGCTTCCCGCAGGCCGGCATTTATTTCGCGGATTTTGGCGTATTCCTCCGGCTGGGTGCGCATGTTTACCTTGATGAACTCGAAAAAATCCTTTTCGTTGTCGATACCGTAAATATTGGCATTGTCGGTTTTAATCTTTCCCATGGACGCCGCAAAGACCAGCCTCTTATCGGCCTCTTTCCACTCCATGTAATGGCCGGGCAGAGCGATGATCCCATCATCGAGCGTGCGGATCTTTTCGGTCATGGTGTGAAACAGCATCTTGGACCACTCCTCGGCCATGCCGCCCAAATCCGGCCGGCCGATGGAAAGGATGAAGACGGTGTCGCCGGAGATGAGAAATTTTTCGTCGACAAGGTAGGAGGTGCTGCCCGGCGTGTGGCCGGGCGTGTGCAACACCTTTACTTCCGGACCGCCGTCGGTGAACGTGTAGACCTCACCGTCGACCGCCGGCGTGAAATGAAACCGCGCTTCCTTGAAATCCGGTTCGGGAGCCGTCAGTTGCGCACCGGTGGCTTTGACCAGCATCGGGCTGCCCGAAATATAGTCCGCCTGGCGATGGGTTTCAAACGTCCGGACGATGGCACACCCGCGCTCATCGGCAAACTCCTGATAGGCACTAACGCTTTTGGCCGGGTCGAACAACATCATCTCCTTGCCGAAAACCAGGCCGTAGCTGCAGGAGGCTTTGCCCGGCCGCCGGAACTGGTAGAGGTCGTAACCGTTGCCGTCGTTCACCCGGATCGGCGCCAGCAGGTTTCCCCAGGCCTTGATGCCCAACTCCAGCGCGGCGACGTCCTTGAATCCATGATTCAGCAGTATGTCACCGACATATTTCGCCGAGCCTTCCTTGGCGCAAACGATGCGGATCCTGCGCCCCCGCGGCACACGGTCCACGCTTTGCTGCTCGTGTTCGACAAATTCCATGTACGGCACATTCATCATATCGATCGGATAGGGCCCCTCGACCTTGAACCGTCCGAATTCGACGTCGTTGCGCACATCCAGTAAAAGAAAATCTTCTTTCGCCGTCAACCAGTCAAACAGTTCAGCTGCCGTAAAGGTCTTAACTTCCATCGTATATCTCCTTGCATCGTAAAGTGGGGCCGCTTCGCGTCGAAGAAGGCCGTTCTCATCGCGTCAAGTGTCGCCCGAGATTAGGAAAAAGGCCCGGCCGCGTCAAGGATGTTTTTCCCTTGTCTAATTCGCCGACACGGTATAAGGCTCTCGGCAGTGCGCCTTCCGAGGCCGGCACCAAAGCCCATGACATCATGGCCGCGCATCGTCGCCGCGGGCAAACCCTTTCCACTTCCGTCGTCAAAGGCCCGGTGATGCCGGCCTTCAGGCCGCAGGCGTGCCGACGGTAAAATAAAGGAGAACCTCATGCCACTCAAACCCATCCAGACCGATCAGGCGCCGGCCGCCATCGGTCCCTATGTTCAGGCCATTGCCGCCGGTCCGCTGCGGTTTGTCAGCGGACAACTCGGCCTGAATCCGAAAACCGGTGAAATGGCCGGTCCCGATCTGGCCTCCCAGGCCCGACAGGCACTGCAAAACCTCAAAGAAATCGTGGCCGCCGCCGGCTGCGGGCTCGACCAGGTGACGGCCGTGGATGTCTTTTTGACCGACATGGGCGGCTTTGCCGAATTCAACCGGGTATACGAAGAATTCTTCACCCGTCACCGTCCGGCCCGGGCCGTTGTCGAGGTCGGCGCACTGCCCAAGGGGGGGCTGGTGGAGGTGAAGTGCGTGGCCTATGCCGACGCCTGAACGAACGATGTTTGACGTGGTCATCATCGGCGGCGGGATCATGGGCAGCGCGGCCGCCTTCAACCTGCTGAAAATGGACAACGGGTTGTCGGTCGCGGTGGTCGAACGGGACCCGGCGTATACCCGCGCCTCGACCACCCTTTCCCTGAGCAATGCCCGCATCCAGTTCAGCCTCCGGGAAAATATCGAAATATCCCAATACGCCCTGGCGATGCTGGAGCGTTTCGCGGCGGAGATGGCCGTGGGCGACAGCGTCCCGCAGGTGGCATTGCGGCGCGAAGGCAACCTTTTCCTGGTATCTGCGGACGGACGCGCGGCGGCCGAGGCGGCTTTTGACCTGCAGCGGTCGCTGGGCGGCCGGGTCGACTGGCTTTCCGCGCCGGAAATAAGCGGGCGCTATCCGCTTTACGATACCGCCGGCCTGGCCGGTGCGACCTTGAGTCCGGACGACGGCCACTTCGATGCCTACGCCTTCTTGATGGGCTACAGGTCCAAGGCCCGTTCTATGGGGGCCGCGTATCTGCATGACGAGGTGGTGGCCATCGAGACATCCCACCGGCGCGTCTCCGGCATTCGATTGAAGTCCGGGCAGAACTTGCAGGCTAATTACGTGATCAACTGCGCCGGCGCCTGGGCGGCCGAGGTGGTTCGCGGTCTGGACATCGATTTGCCGGTCCGGCCGATCAAGCGCCAGGTGTTCGCCGTAGACACCAAGGTCAAGACCGCCGGGCCGCTGCCGCTGACGGTGCTGCCCTCCGGTCTTTATTTCCGCAGCGAAACCGGAGGATTGATCCTGGTCGGCAAGTCGCTGGCAGAGGATCCGACCGGCTTCGATTTCTCCTGGGACGACAAGCGCTTCACCGAGATTCTGTGGCCCGAGCTGGCTGAGTTCGTCCCGGCCTTCGACACCCTGAAGCTGGTCCGCGGCTGGGCCGGGCTGTACGCGGTCAATACCCTCGACGGCAATGCCATTCTGGGAGAGTGGCCCGAGATAAAGGGTCTTTTTCTGGCCAACGGTTTTTCCGGTCACGGCCTCCAGCAGGGACCCGCCGTCGGCCGCTACCTGGCCGAACTGATCACCGGCCGGCCGCCGAGCCTCGATCTGTCCCGATTGGGTCCCGAGCGCATTCTGGAACGGCGGCCGATCAGTGAGAACGGTTTGGTGTAGGGCGCAAGAATTTTCGCCCCTGCGGGGCCTAAACTGGTGCGATAAAGAGCATCCCGACAGATGACGTCCGACCGCAAATTTTGAGTTCCAAAAATTCCGAAACATCCGGCGCGCTGATGGTGTCGGCCGGTGCCGTACTGATCAGTTTTTCGGCCGTGTTCGTCAAGTTGGCCCACGTCAGCCCCACCATGGCCGGGTTCTACCGGACCTTCTTCGGCGGCATCATCCTGCTGGTCATCCTGGTCATCAGAAGAGAAGCGCTCTGGAAAGGGGCTTTTTTTCTGACTCTCGGCGTCTTCTGCGGCGTCGTTTTCGCGCTCGATCTGTTTTTCTGGCACCTGTCCATCCACTTTGTCGGACCCGGCCTGGCCACCATTCTGGCCAACTTTCAGGTATTTCTGCTGGCCCTTTACGGGGTTTTGGTCCTGAAAGAACCGGTCAATTGGCGCACCGTGCTGGCGATACCCCTCGCGGTTTTCGGCCTTTTTCTCCTGGCCGGCGTTCACTGGCGCCAGCTGGGGGAAATTTACCGGCTGGGGGTGGTGTCGGGACTGGCGACCGCCGGTTGTTATGCCGTTTACATCCTGGCGCTGCGCCGGCTGCAGTCCGAAAAAAACGCCCCCTCCGCCATGGCGAACCTGGCGGTCATCTCACTGGTTTCCGCCCTTATCCTGGGCGCGGCAGCCTGGCTGCGAGCCGATCGATTTACCATTCCGGACACCCAGAGCCTCTTGTCGCTGGCCGGCTATGGCCTCTTCAGCCAGGTCATCGGCTGGGTCCTGATCACAAGGGGCCTGACCCGCCTCCGGTCTTCCCTCGTCGGCCTGCTGATCCTCCTGCAGCCGGCCCTTTCATTCACGTGGGACATCCTTTTTTTTCATAGAGAAACCGACCTTTACGGGGCCTGCGGTGCGATGCTCGCCCTGACCGCCATCTACCTGGGAACCACGGCCGGGGCCCGCAAAAAGACCGCTTCCTAAATGAATCGAATTTAGATTCTTAACATTTTTGGCGGGATTGACAACCGACTAAATCGGTTGACAGCATTCAGAATCTAATTGTATATGAATTAATTACAGGCAAACAGTATGAGGTGATTCTTTTTTCCGGTCTATTTCAAGACCGTGCTTCCCGGGGGTATTTCCCGGCCGGATCAGATGGCTTAATGAGTGAATTGGTACTTGAAAACGTGGCCAAGAATTTCGGCGGCCTGAAAGCCGTCGATCGTCTGGACCTGACGTTGGAAAAGGGAGAGATTCTGGGTCTCATCGGGCCTAACGGCGCCGGGAAAACCACCGTTTTCAACCTGATAACAGGAGTGTATACACCCAATAGCGGTAAGGTGCTGTACCGGAACCGGAGAATCAGCGGCCTCAAACCTCACGCCATCGTGGCGGCCGGTATTGCGCGCACCTTTCAGAATATCCGCCTCTTCAAAGCCATGACGGTGCTCGAAAACGTGCTGGCCGGCTTGCACTGCCGCACCAAGGCCAATATCGTCGATGCCATCTTTCAGACGCGGGCCCAGGCGGCGGAAGAACGGTCAAGCCGCGATAAAGCCGCGGACATCCTCGATTTCCTGAAGCTGTACGAATGGCGCTACGAAATGGCGGCCAATCTTTCCTACGGCTCTCAGCGCCGGCTTGAAATCGCCCGCGCGCTCGCGACCGACCCGGGCACGATTCTTCTCGACGAACCGGCGGCCGGCATGAATCCGAACGAGTCCGTTGTATTGATGCGCCTGATCGAATCGATCCTCGCGCGCGGCATCAATATTTTGCTGGTGGAGCACGACATGCGCGTCATCATGGGCATATGCCACCGCATCGTCGTGCTCGATTACGGCCGTAAGATCGCCGAGGGCACGCCGGCCGAAATCCGCCGGGACCCGCAAGTCATCGAAGCCTATCTGGGCAAGCAGGCCGGGGCCTGAGCCCGGGGGCCTTACGGGGCGTTGAGGATATTTCAACTCCCCCACTTTCATGGGTTTCAACTCACCATCAAGGAGGTAGAAAATGAGATCGGTTAAAATTTTACTGGTACTGATGCTGGCCGTCGGGTTGATGTTATCGCCATGTGTGGCCATGGCCAAAACGCTTAAGATCGGATCCTTGAGCCCGCTGACGGGTCAATATGCCGCCGACGGAAACGATATCCGCCAGGGGGTCGAGACGGCCATCGCCATGTGGGAAGCCAAGGGTGGCGTGCCGGGATTCGACAAAATCGAATACCTTCCCCAGGATTCGGCCTGCGACGGCAAACAGGCCGTTTCGGCCGCCAACAAACTGGCCAACCTGGACGTCGCGGGCGTTGTCGGCGCCTATTGTTCTTCGGCCACCATTCCGGCCTCCGATGTTCTCAATGATGCCAAGATCGTCATGCTCACCCCGGCCTCCACCAACGAAAAGGTCACCGAGCGCGGGTACAAGTACATGTTCAGGGTCTGCGGCCGGGACGACGACCAGTCGGAAGCCGCCGCCCGGTTCCTGATCGACGACCTGAAGATCAAGACCATCGCCATCGTGGACGACAAAACCACCTACACCCAGGGCCTGGCCGACAATCTGGAAAAGGCGTTGGGCGACAAGGTGAAAGTGGTGGCCCGCGAACACATCAATCAGGGTGACAAGGATTTTTCGGGCATTTTGACCAAGATCAAGGCCGCCAACCCGGATGTGCTCTACATGAGCCTTTACAATCCGGAAGGCAACTTGATGGCCATCCAGGCCAAACGCCTGGGACTGGACGCCACGCTGATGTCCGAAGATGCGGTCTATCACCCGAACTACCTCGAGATCGCCAAGGAAGCCGGCGAGGGAACTTACTTCACCTTCGGCCAGCCGCCTTCAGGCGACATCCCCGAGGTCACGGCCTTCATGGACGCCTACACCAAGAAATACGGTCAACCGGGCTCCTATTCATCCTATGCCTACGATGCGGCCAACATCCTGCTGGGGGCCATCGCCAAGGTCGGCACCGGCGATCCGGACAAACTGGCCGCTGCCATCCGGGCGACCCAGATGCAGGGCGCTTCCAAGAAAATCAGTTTCGATGACAAGGGCGACAGCGGCTCCACCTATCAGGTCCTGGTCGTCAAGGACGGTAAATTCGTTCCGTACGACAAATAAACCCATTGATCCGGCAAAACCGCTGAGGTTAACACTTAACCACCGCGACGATTAAAATTCTATTCGTGGGGTAAACGGTTGAGTCAGTTAGGTCGGTTTGGTCAGTTTGGTCGGTTTTATTGGTTTAACGTCAAAGCGCCACACTACCATAAGATGACGCTCCGGAGCCTGGATGAGCGGGTGATTGTCTCGTAGGGGCGAAAAATCTTTCGCCTTTACCGGAATCTTGGACCGCACCCGATGCAAATGCCGCTTTAGTAGGGGCACGGCGTGCCGTGCCCCTCCGGAACCATTGATTTCGCAGGTTGAGGTGAGTGGAAACAACTCCCGAGAATGATGCGGTGTGATGGAACGATGGAACGTTGGACTCATTTTCCCACACAATTTTCATCGTTCCATCCTTCCAAATTTCCATCATTCGATCGGGATTTAAGGAGTTCTTAACGATGTGGGGTTTCGCTGCGCTCAACCCAACGAGTTAAACCCCTTTTGAATCCGCAACCTTCTCTCTGTTTCATAATTAAAGGCTTAATTCGACCGCCATCCGGCCGATAGGCCTGTATCGCTTTTCGGGAGACGCTCGTGGAGGTTTTCTTCCAGCAGGTCATCAACGGACTCACCCTGGGGTCGATATATGCTCTGATCGCCCTCGGGTACACGATGGTTTACGGTATCATCCAGTTGATCAACTTCGCGCACGGGGAAATCTTCGCTGCCGGGGGCTACATCGGCGTCATTGTGCTCTCCTTCATGCAGGCCCGTGGCGTTCTGGACAGCCACCCCTTCCTCGGGCTGTTGTTGGCCTTCGTTTTGGCGATGATATATTGCGCCTTCCTGGCGGTGGCGGTCGAAACCCTCGCCTACCGTCCCCTGCGACGGGCCAGCCGGCTTTCCCTGCTGCTCTCGGCGCTGGGGATGTCGATTTTTTTATCCAACGGCATGATGCTCTCGCAGGGCGTCTACGACAAGGCCTACCCTCTTTTTTTCACCTCCGGCGGATTTGAAGTCGGCGGGGTCATCGTCACCAGCATGCAGATCTTTATCATCATCGGCTCGGTGCTGCTCATGGTCGGCTTGAACCTGTTCGTCAACCGGACCCGGTTGGGCAAAGCCATGCGGTCAACGGCTCAGGATCGGGTCATGAGCGCGATTCTCGGCATCAACGCCAACAAGACCATCGTGACCACATTTATCATCGGGGCCGTGCTGGCGGCGGCGGCCGGGGTCATGGTCGGTCTCTATTACGGATCGGTCCGTTACGACATGGGGTTCATCCCGGGCATCAAGGCTTTTTCGGCGGCCGTGCTCGGCGGCATCGGCAACCTCACCGGCGCCATGCTGGGCGGGATGATCATCGGCATGGTCGAAATCTTTGCCGCCGGGTACCTGGCCAGCGAATACAAGGACGTTTTCGCCTTTATCATCCTGATTCTGGTGCTGTATTTCAGACCCACCGGCATCATGGGTGAACAGGTGGATGATACCAGGGTGTAGTATGTCACCGAGGCCACTGCTGAAATATGTGATTGTCTTAGTCTGGGCGTTTATTCTTCTGTTTCCGATGCTGGGCATCGAGGAGGGTCGGTTCGTCTGGGAGCGGGTGCTCAAAGTAATGGCGGTCATTGCCGCGGTCGGGATTTTGGTGCTGATCTACCACTATTTCCTGAAAGGGCTCTCGCTCGCCCCCCGCCGGTTCGAGGCGGTCGCCCGCTACCGGCCCCCGCCGAAGCTGCTGACCGGCCTGGTGGCGGTGGGCGTGCTGGTTCTGCCCTGGATCGCCGATAATTACGGACGCGATATCGCCATCAATGTGCTGATTTACGTCTCCTTGGGCCTGGGCTTGAACATCGTCGTCGGCCTGGCCGGCCTGCTCGATCTGGGGTACATCGCTTTTTACGCCGTCGGGGCCTATACCTACGCCCTGCTGAACACCAATTTCGGGGTTCCCTTCTGGTTGGCACTGCCGGCCGGATCGGTTATCAGCGCGGGGGTCGGCGCCTTCATCGGCTATCCCACCCTGAAAATGCGCGGCGATTACCTGGCCATCGTCACGCTCGGCTTCGGTGAAATCATCCGCATCGTGCTGAACAACTGGGACTCGCTGACCAACGGGCCCAATGGGATCCTCGGCATCAAGGCGCCGGGGCTGTTCTACCCCGTCGTTCAAAACGGCAGCCTCGAATTCGCCCACATTTACCTGAAAAACCTCGTCTGGCTGTATTACCTGATTTTGGCCATTGCACTGCTGATCATGCTGGCCGTCCACCGGCTGAACCATTCCCGCATCGGGCGAGCCTGGATGGCGGTCAGGGAGGATGAAACCGCGGCCGAGTTGACCGGCATCCACACGACCCGCATGAAACTCTACGCCTACATGCTGGGCGCCATCTTCGCCGGTTTTGCCGGTGCATTTTTCGCCGCCAAGGTGCGCTACGTCAACCCGAGTTCGTTTATTTTCCTGGAGTCCGCGCTGGTGCTCTGCATTGTGGTCCTGGGCGGTATGGGATCGATTCCCGGAATCATTATCGGTGCGGTGGCGATCATCGTCCTGCCGGAATTGTTCAGGGGGCTGGCACTTTACCGCATGGCGGCCTTCGGCGGCGCCATGACCGCGATGATGGTGTTTCGCCCCGAGGGGCTTCTGCCGGCCAAGCGGAAAGTGCACGAGGTCGAAGTCGAACGAGAAATCGCGGACGTACCGTGAGGCGAGGACCGCAGACATGCTGAGCATCGAAAATATCCACACCTATTACGGGCACATACACGCCTTGAAGGGCATCAGCCTCGAGGTCAGGGAAAAGGAAATCGTCTGCCTGATCGGCTCCAACGGCGCCGGCAAATCGACGACGCTGATGACTGTCAACGGCATTCTGCACCCCGCCGAGGGGCGCATTCTTTTCCTCGGTCAGGACATCACGATGCTGCCGGCCGATAAGATCGCCGGTTTGGGGATCACCCAGGTCCCGGAGGGCCGCCGGATATTGCCACGCCTCAGCGTGCAGGACAATCTCGAGATGGGGGCTTTTTTGATCCGGGACAAGAAAGCGATCCGGCAAAACCGCGACGAGGTCTATGACATGTTTCCGCTGCTCGCGAAACGCTGCAAGCAGCAGGGCGGCACCCTTTCGGGCGGCGAACAGCAGATGCTGGCCATCGGCCGGGCCCTGATGTCCAAACCCAAGCTGCTGCTGCTGGACGAACCCTCGCTCGGCCTGGCACCGCTGATCGTGGAAAAAATCTTCGCTATCATCCGGCAGATCAATACCTCAGGCACAACCATCTTTTTGGTCGAGCAGAATGCCAACATGGCCCTGAGTATTTCCGGAAACGCCTATGTCATGGAATCGGGTCTGATCACCCTCAAGGGCGCCGCAAAAGATTTGGCGCAGGACGAGGCCATCCGCAAAGCCTATCTCGGGGAGGACTGAATGGATCGAGAGCATTTGTCCTTACTCGGCGCACAGGCCGTTACGACCGCCGAGAGGTGGCAAAATCGCGCCAACGAGCTGCTGACCGAAGAGGAAAAAGGCATTCAGGAGCAGATGCAGCGGCTGCTGTCGCATCCGATGGACAAAGTCGCTCTGACCCGGATGATCGATCAGAGTTTCCGGTCCCACAACCCGGCGCGGGTGGCGGATCAGATCAACAGCCTCCTGCGCCGCTACGGCGTTCCGGACTTTTTCCCGAAATTCGACCGACTGCTGGTGCAGATGTTTCTGGGCCTCGGCCGGCACTTCCCGGCGCTGACCATCCCGAAGATGATCGAAAAGATGCGTCATAACAGCAGTCGCGCGATCATCGCCGGGGAACCCGAAGCACTGCATGCGCACCTGCGCAAACGCAAGCGCCAGGGCGTGCGCATGAACGTCAACCATCTGGGTGAAGCCGTGCTGGGTGAGGGCGAGGCCCGCCGCCGCCTGGAAACCTACAGCGCCGATCTCGAAGACCCCGACATCGAGTACATTTCCGTTAAAATCTCGACGATTTATTCTCAGATCCAATCCCTGGCCTTCGAGCACAGCGTTGCGGTGCTGGTCGAGCGGCTGTCGCGGCTTTACCGGTCAGCAGCCGGCCACTTCTTCGAACGCGCCGACGGCACCCGCATCCCCAAGTTCGTCAACCTGGACATGGAAGAATACCGCGACATGGAGATTACCGTCGCGGCGTTCAAGCGGTCACTCGAACAGCCTGAATTTAAGACCCATTCGGCCGGCATCGTCCTGCAGG
The DNA here is from genome assembly GCA_963779885.1 of uncultured delta proteobacterium. Taxonomy (GTDB): domain Bacteria; phylum Desulfobacterota; class Desulfobacteria; order Desulfobacterales; family SG8-13; genus JARFQH01. Next base: position 46,426 of record CAWAAN010000017.1, read on the forward strand.
CCTACATACCGGACGCCTACGCCATTCAGCGCGACCTTACCGCCTGGGCCCGTGATCGCGTGGCGGCCGGCGGCGCTCCGATCAAGATCAGGATCGTCAAGGGCGCCAACATGGAGATGGAGCAGCTGGAGTCCGCCATCTTCAATTGGCCCCTGGCGCCCTACGACAACAAACTCGATGTCGATGCCAACTACAAGCGCATGATCGCCTACGGCATGCAACCGGAAAACATCCGGGCGGTCAAGCTCGGTATCGCCTCGCACAATCTGTTCGAGCTGGCCTTTGCCCATGCGCTGGGGCAGCATTACCGGATCGGCGAGGATTTTTATTTCGAGATGCTCGAAGGCATGGCGGATCACGTGCGCCGGGCACTGTGCGAAACCGCCGGGGATGTGCTGCTGTATGCGCCCGTTGCGACCAAAGACGAATTTATCAATGCCATCGCCTACCTCATCCGGCGACTGGACGAAAACACCGCGCCGGAGAATTTTCTGCGCTATGCCCCCAACCTGTCGCCCACCTCGGAAGCCTGGGTGTTTCTGCGGGATCACTTCCGGGCATCGATAGAGCGCATGGCGTCGGTCGGCAGCACCCCGCACCGCACCCAGGACCGCAACCGGGAAAAATTTCCGGAAAAAATGGGGACGTATGACACCGACGAGTTCACCAACGAACCGGACACGGACTGGTCCCAGGCGGCCAACCGCCAGTGGGCCGGCGCGATTCGGGACCGATGGCGCGCTAAAACCGCCAACGGGCCGCTGCAGATTCCGCTGGTCATCGACGGTCAGGAGGTTTACGCGGACCGCACGACGCGCGAGATCACCGATATTTCCCGTTTCGGCGACAGCCCGGTCCTTGCCCGTTTCGCCCTGGCCACCGCGGCGGACGTCAAAAACGCGGTCGCCGCAGCCAAGGCCGACCCGGACCAGTGGCGCCAAAAATCCCTGCCGCAGCGCCACGAGGTCCTCTCGGCGGTGGCCATGGCCCTTCGGCAGGCACGCGGGGATTTGATCGGCGCGGCCGCTGTCAATACCGGCAAAGTTTTTACGGAGGCCGACGTCGAGGTATCCGAAGCCGTCGATTTCGCCGAATATTATCCGTTTTCGGCCAAAATTTTCAGTGAACGGCCCAATGTCATCGCCCGCGGCAAGGGGGTCGGGTGCATCATCTCGCCCTGGAATTTTCCGATCGCGATTCCCTGCGGCGGGGTGGCAGCCGCCCTGGCCGCCGGCAACACGGTCATCTTCAAGCCCTCATCCGATGCGGTCCTGGTGGCCTGGCACCTGTGCCAGTGCTTCTGGCAGGCTGGCGTCTCGCGCCGGAGCCTGCAGTTTTTACCCTGTTCCGGCGGCAGCACCGGCGTGAAACTGATCAGCCACCCGGATGTGGATTTCGTCATTCTCACGGGCGGAACGCAAACGGGCCTCGACATGCTCGCGGCCCGGCCGGATCTATACCTGTCGGCCGAAACCGGCGGCAAGAATGCCACGATCGTCACGGCCATGTCCGATCGTGATCAGGCGATCAAAAACGTGCTTCATTCAGCCTTCAGCAACTGCGGGCAGAAATGTTCCGCGACCTCCCTGCTGATTCTCGAAAAAGAGGTCTACCTCGACCCTAATTTCAAGCGGCAGCTGGTGGATGCCGCCGCGAGCCTCCCGGTGGGATCGGCGTGGGATTTCCAAAACAAAATGGGGCCCCTGATCCGACCCCCGACGGGCGCTCTGAAACGCGGTCTCGAAAGCCTCGAGCCCGGCGAAAGCTGGGCCCTGAAACCGCGCCCCATCGACGGCAACCCCGCCTTGTGGACCCCCGGGATCAAATGGAATGTCCAGCCAGGATCGTTTACGCACACGACCGAGCTTTTCGGGCCGGTCCTGGGCGTGATGTGCGCCGAAAACCTGGATCAAGCCATCGACCTCGTCAACGCGACCGGCTACGGCCTGACTTCCGGGCTGGAAAGCCTCGACCGGCGTGAACAGGAAACATGGAAAGAGCGCGTCCGGGCCGGCAACCTGTATGTCAATCGCGGAACGACCGGCGCCGTCACCCTGCGCCAGCCCTTCGGCGGAATGGGCCAATCGGCCCTGGGAGCCGCCATCAAGGCCGGGTCACCGAATTACGTCTCCCAGTTCATGACCTACGAGGAGATAAGATATCCCCGCATAAACGCCATCAGGCAGGATCACGGCCTGCTGCGCCTGGCCCGGCAGTGGCAGCGCAAGGCCAACTGGGGCGAGTTTGGTGAAAAGACGGTTGACATCCTCAAGACCGTGCGGGCGATCAAGAGTTATCTCTATCGCTTCGAGCGCGAATTTGCGCGCGACAATGACTACTTCCATCTCCGGGGCCAGGACAACATCCTGCGCTATCGGCCGATCGGCCGTGTGCTGGTGCGCATCCATCCCGACGACAGCCTGTTCGATGTTCTGGCCCGCGTCGCCGCGGCCAGGATCACCGGCTGTCATCTGCTGATCGGCAGCCCACCGGACGGCCATCATCCGGCAACCGCCTTTCTGGAATCCGACGAAGGCCGGAAACTGCTCGGCGCCCTCGTCGTCGAACCCTTGAGCGATTCGGAGGTCATTCGCCGTCTGCCGGATATCGAGCGTATCCGCTATGCCGATCCCCGGCGGGTACCGGCCACGGTATTCGAAGCGGCGGCCCGCAGCGGATTTTACATCGCCCGGGCACCGGTCATGATGGAGGGCCGTCTCGAACTGCTCCACTATGTGATCAATCAGAGCATTTGTGACGCCTACCACCGTTACGGCAACTTAGGTGAAAGATCGTTGATGGCATGAGCGTCAATCACCTCCTTGGCCCGCTATTCACCGATTTTTACGAACTGACCATGGCGGCCGGTTATTTCAACCGCCGGTATTTCGTTCCAGCCACGTTTTCCCTGTTCATCAGAAATTATCCTCCCCGCCGCAATTATTTCGTCGCCGCGGGCCTGCAGGAGGCCCTGGCCGAGCTTCAATCGTACCGGTTCGCGCGTGAAGATCTGGACTATCTGAAAGAAACAGGGGATTTTACGGCCGATTTTTTGGTGTTTCTCGAACGCTTGCGTTTCACCGGCCAGGTCATGGCCCTGCCCGAGGGAACCATTTTTTTTGCGGATGAGCCCATTCTGGAGGTAACCGCGCCCCTGGTGGAAGCCCAGATTCTGGAAACGTTTTTGATCAACACCATTGGCTTTCAAACCATGATCGGCACCAAGGCCGCCCGCTGTGTGCAAGTGGCCGCCGCCCGCCCGCTGATCGATTTCTCCCTGCGGCGAACCCAGGGCCACGATGCCGGCCTGAAGGTGGCCCGCAGCACCTATCTGGCCGGATTTGCCGGCACCAGCAATGTCATCGCCGGCCGTGAGTACGGCATCCCAACCTCCGGCACCATGGCCCACTCCTTTGTACAGGCCTTCGGCAGCGAGGTCGAGGCGTTCACGGCTTTTGCCGAAGCCTTCCCCGATGACGCGGTTTTCCTGATCGATACCTACGACACCCTGGCCGGAGCGCATGCGGCCGCCCGGGTCGCCCTGAATATGAAAAAAAACGGCCATGACCTGGTGGGCGTACGCCTGGACAGCGGCGACATGGTACTCCTGAGCCGCGCGGTGCGCCGTATTCTGGATGCGGATGGACTGCCGGAGGTCAAGATATTTGCCAGCGGCGGTTTCGATGAATACAAAATACAGGCGGTCATCGCCCAGGGGGCCCCGATCGATGCGTTTGGCGTCGGCACCGGGGTCGGCGTATCGGCCGATGCACCGTCTATCGATATCGTGTACAAGATGGTTCGCTGCGATAATCGTGACGTGCGCAAGCTGAGCCCCGGTAAAAAGACCCTGGCCGGCGAGAAACAGGTATTTCGGGGCTTCGATGATGAGGGGTCCTGTCGCGCGGATACGATCGGGTTGCGGGACGAATCGCTGATGGACCGGGTGCCGTTGCTGGCGCCGGTGATGAAAAACAGACGCCTTCTACAGCCGCCCGCGACACTAAAAGAGATTCGCGACCGGTTTGCCCGGAATCTGGCCGCCCTGCCGGACGAATACAAAGACCTGGACGCCGCGGCAACCTACCCGGTGGACGTCAGCATGGCCCTGCAGAAATTGCAGGAAGACCTCTGATTCGATGAGGGGTCTGCAGCAAGCTCGATGGCGGCTGGGCCTGGATATCCCCGGCACAGAGGGGGTCTTTGTCCTTCAGGCATCGAAACGGGGACGAGCGGTGCGCCGTTTGAGGTCGTTGGCACGCAACAGTCGCAGAAGCCTTTCGGCAATGTCAGTCTCGCGGGGGCTTAAAATGCCGGCTCCCACCCACCTTTCGATGGTTTCGGCCGGTACGGTCAGGTTTTCCGCACAGGTTTCCAGGTCGCCGATACCCACCAGGTCGATGTCAAAGCCGTTATCCGGCGATGGAAGCGGTGAGGGGCCTCTTGAAACCGGATGCCGGTAGGCGGACGGATACCCATCAACCGACCACTTCGCTTGAACATCGTCGGGCGCCGCCGCCCGGGAGCCGAGGCGTTCCGGCATGCCCGCCGGCGCAAGCGCCTTGTCGGCCCGGGCCTCTTCGGCCAGGGTTCTGACCAGACGGTGCGCCTTGCCGGGTCTAAAGCGCTTGATAAAATTTTTCAGCACGTTAACAAAACGAGCGGCGTAGAGCATTGACGTTCCCTTCCCTATTGTCACTTCAGTTGACTCCCCCGCAGTCCGTTCGACCGTCCTTATTAAATGAGGCGACACCGTCCGCAAGCGGCCGCGGGGATGGCCTTCTGTGCGCCCGCCGCCTCGCATCTCCAGCACCCTATAAACGCTGCTTATCACCTGGTTTGAAGCGTATCGGACTGTGCAACACCCAGAACGGTTTTGCATCTCTTATCTTTATCATAAGACGGGTTCATGGGTTTGGCTCTAATGATTACACGGTATTTTGATGGTATAATCGACCTTATTCAGAGGACGTCCATGTCCTGCCCATTTTTTCAAGTTTTAACCTGAATGGCCGATAGTGGTTAGTGAGCGTCCATCCACCAAGTATACTGAACTTATTTCCGAACGGGATGAACAGGGGAGTGCTATGGATTTAGCGACCGTTATCGGACTTTTCGGGGGCACGGTCCTGATTGTCGGCTCGGTTATCATCGGCGGATCAGCGCTTGTTTTCGTCAATATCCCCGGCGTCTTGATTGTCCTGGGCGGGACACTATCGACGTGTTTCATCAAGTTTTCAATGCGCGAGGTCATTAATTCGGTCGCGGTAGTGATGAAAGCTTTCATGATCAAGCTGGACTCGCCCGAGGATCTCATAAAGAAATTGGTCGAATTATCCAAAATCGCCAAGAAAGAGGGCCTGATCGCCCTTGAAAATCAGAAGGCCGGTGACGCTTTTTCGGCCAAGGCCATTCGCTACCTTTCGGACGGTTTGGATGAGCAGCTGATTTCCGAAATGCTCGACAAGGATATCCGCCAGACACTGCAAAGACACACCGTCGGCCAAAGCGTCTTTCGCGGCATGGGGGCTTCGGCACCGGCTTTCGGCATGATCGGGACCCTGATCGGACTGGTCCAGATGCTGGCCAGTATGTCCGACCCGTCCAGCATCGGGCCGGCCATGGCCATTGCCCTCCTCACCACTCTCTATGGCGCCCTGGTTGCCAATCTCGTCTGCCTGCCGATCGCCGATAAGCTGGCCCTGCGGAGTCAGCAGGAACAAGAAAACCGGCGGATTATCCGTGAAGGCACCCTCGGCATCGCCCAGGGAATGTCCCCCATGGTCCTGGAAGAGGCGTTGAAAATCTACCTGGCCCCCAAAGACCGCCAGAAAAACACGGCGGCGAAGAATCCGAAAAAAGCCCGCTGATGAGCCAGCCCGACGATATTCAGTACCCCGCCCTGGAAGAAGGGGCGCCGGCCTGGGTGGTCACTTTCGGCGACCTCATGAGCCTGCTGCTCTGCTTCTTCGTTTTGTTGCTCTCTTTTTCCGAAATGGACAAGGCCAAATACAAGGAGGTTTCCGGGTCGCTGGCCAAGGCTTTCGGCGTTCAGCGCAAGATCAAGGCCTTTGAAGCCCCCAAGGGCATCAAGATGATCTCACGCGACTTCGATCAGGAGTTGATTCCGGCCAGACCGAGGGAGGAGTTCATCGCCATGCAGCAGCGGGAGCAGATCGGCCTGGCACTGAAAAAAGAAGTCGCCACCGGTTTTCAGGAAATGCAGGATCTGATCCGGGTTGACGTGGGTGAAAAAGAAGTGACCATCCGCCTGATGGGCGAAACGGCTTTCGACTCCGGCAAAGCGGAAATCAAGGCGCAGATGATCCCGCTCCTGCTGAAAATCGGAAGTGTTCTGGCACAGGGTGACGGAGATGTCATCATCGCCGGGCACACTGACGATGTCCCGGTCAGCGGCGGGCCTTACGGTTCCAACTTGAAACTGTCGATCGCCCGTTCCGCCACGGTGGCTGAATTTCTGCTGTCGAAATCCGCCATTCCAGCGAGCCGCGTGGCGACCATGGGGTTCGGCAAATACCGGCCGATCGAGTCCAACGATACGGCCGAGGGCCGCAAACACAACCGGCGGGTGGAGATTATCTTAAAAGCGCCCGAGTCTGCCGCCGCCGCTGAAACCGCCGGTCCCGAACCTGTCCGTAAAAAATCGCCGATCCTGAAAAAACTTTTTCCCCAATGAGACATTCGGCTCGCCGCTGCGTGAATTATCGTAAAAAAGCCGGACAGCCTCGCCGGCAAAGCCTTTGCCCGGCCGGCGCTACGGTCCCATCGGGGACCCGTAACCGGCGGAACCCTGTCGCCCCTTGGGGCGCGAGGACCCTGCTGGGGACCTGCGGATTGAGCGCGATGGGGAAGGACCCCCGCCTTTCCCCATCATGATCTAAAAGTACCAGCTGAGCCCGACGGTGGTGGACCACTCGCTCAGCTTTGATTCCAGCGTCACGGCGTTAAAGGCCGAGGTCTCCTGGATGGTCTTTTCCGGAGCATACATAAACGCCAGATTCAGGGCGAGGGCATCGGTCAGCCGGTAACCGACACCACCGGTGAAATGGTGTTCGACGATGGCCGGAAAACCGATGATGCGCAAGGTTTCGTAACCGACCCGGTTGACAGGGGTGCCCTGGACATCGACCACGTTGGTCGGGTCGAAAGGGTTGGGATTCCAGCCGTTGTGTTCATTGACCGGACTCTTGCCGTAATTGTAGCCCAGGCGCAGAGACCATTTCTCGGCCGGTTTCCACTGGGCGCCGAGGCCGAAGACCCACTGGTTGTCCCAGTCGAATTCCTTGTAGCCGGCCGCATCGGCCCAGTTGAACCAACGGGTGTAAAATTCGAAAAGCCACTGGTTGTTAGGCTCGAAGGAGACCCCGCCCTGAAGGCGCCAGGGGGCTTCCAGTTCCAGGTCCCGGTAGGGACCGGCGGGGTTCCCGAACTTGGAGACATTCTTGTGGTTGACCTTTTCGGGCGTGGTGACGGAAAAGCCGATGTTGAACTTGTCCAGATGATAGAGGGCCCCCAGCTGCAATCCGACCGTGTAACCCGGAGCGGCCCCTTCTCCGAGATCCAGGCTCTGCCAGACGACTTCGAACGAGGCGCCGAGGCTGAAGTTCGGGGTGACCAGGTAGGCCAGGTTCGGTGCGAGTTTCAAGACCTGCAGCTGGGTGTAAACAACCGGAAGTGACGCCCCGGCCGGTGCCGGCGGCGAGGGCAGCGGCAGCCGCGAAAAGTCGATATTGGTATTCTTGTAATCCGTGCCCAGGCCCGAGACACCGTACATGCCGGCGCCGAAGCGCCATTTGTCGTTTATGGGCGAGGTAACGGCAATGGCCGGAATGACCGAGGGCGGCGTTTCACTGTCAGCGCTGCCCGAAAAACCGGGCAGACCGTAATTCACGTTACCGGTGACCGACGGCACGAAGACCGTGCCTGCGAAATCCACGGACGAGCCCGGGCAGAAGGGGCCGAAGCACATGGCGGCCGGGTTGGCGAAGATGGCGCTGATGCCATCCTGCGGAGCGGCCACACCGGCACCGCCCATGGCGCGCGAGATTGGCCCGACACCGATCAGGGCATCGCCATTTGTGGCCCGGGCCGCCGGCACCAGGGTTAAGACTGCCGCAAACAGCGCCAACACAATCATTGTCTTTTTCATCGTTTCCTCCCTTTGTGCAATTGATGATCAGCCATTATAATCCACGGTGTTTCAAACGTCGTCTCACCTCCTTTGCGCCAACAAAACAGTCCCACTTCGACAAGTGAACACATTTGGATACGAAGAATTGCCGGCGTTATGCGTCGGTCGCGGCAGAGCGCCTCGGAACCGGAAACCGCCAGTTTGAGACCGCAAAAAACCCTAAGCGGCGGCCTTTTTCGCCGGCACCAGGGCGTCGGCCACCATCGAAGAGAGGAACTGAACCTCCAATCCCATCTTGTAGTGGTCGTTCAGGTTGCTGAGCTGGGTGTGGCAGTTTTCACAGGCGGTGGACAATATTTTTGCGCCGGTGGCCTTGACCTGGTCGACTTTCACCTTGGCCGATTTCATCCGAAAATCGAGCGTGTCCTCTCCAAGGGCCACCAGGCCGCCCCCGCCGCCGCAGCACCAGTTGTAACGCGGATCGTCGGTCATCTCGCGAAAATTGTTGGACAGGTGGCCCAGGATGTAGCGGGCCTCGTCGATCACCCCGCCATTGCGGGCGATCTGGCAGGGGTCGTGATAGGTGACCGGTTCGGTGAAGCGGGTCTTATCGAGTGTGATGCGGCCATCGCGCAGGTAACGGGCGTGAACCTCGGTGATGGAAGAAACCGTGAACGGCTGGCGCCCCGAAAGCTGCTTCATCACCCGAAAAGCGGTGCCGCATTCGCAGATGCAGACTTCCTTGACTTTCAGGCGCAGGGCTTCGCTGATGATGCGATCCAGGATCAGTTTGGTCTTGGCGGGGTCGCCCACGAAGGCCCCGAAGTTAACGGCCTCGAAAAAACTCAGGGTCCAGTTTTCGCCGGCGGCATTGAAAATGGCGGCCGCCGGGATAATGGAATGGGCGCCGGCCAATGCCACATAGAGCAGGTCGGCGCCGGCCGTATCGACCGGAATGGCCGCGTGCCCGGCTTCGGTGCGCCATTTCTTGACCACCTCTTCCTCCAGCTGGCTGATCCCGGTCAGAAAGCCCTCCTTGAAAAATTCCAGCGATTTTCCTTTTTCGACGGACGTGTCGGCCAGCATGCTCAGGATTTCCGGCTCGGCGCTGGCGCCGATCAGCAGCAGCTTGGCAATCGACATGAGCAGCTGGGTGTCGATGCCGAACGGGCAGTAGACCATGCAGCGGCGGCACCCCGTGCAGGAATAGGCGGCCTCGTAGAGTTGCTCGACGGCCAAGTCGTCGAGTTCTCTGGCTTCACCGAGCGAGGGCCAGAGCCGGCCGCGGACCTTGAAATATTTTTTATAGAGGCGCCGGATCAGCTCGTGCCGGTAGGCCGAGATGTACTTGGTATGGCCCATGGAGGCGTAGACGTGGCAGGCTTCCACGCACGTGCCGCAGCGGGTGCAGGTTTCAAGGTAGTATTTTATCGCGTGGGTGAACTTGCTGCGGAAAAGCCGCAACAGTTCCGCTTTGGTTTTGGTGTCCATGGTCATTAACCTCTTCTCAATTTATTCATGGGAAGCGACAGGAAAGCGTGCATCAGCTGGCTGAAGGGGAAAAACATCAGAAAAAGATTGGCGAAGAACACGTGCAGCACCAGCATGAAGGAGTGGCCGGAAAATGTCGTGGCATAGGGCAGATCGGGCTTTAACAACAGCAGGCTGTAAAGGTAGCCGCGGTAGTCCTCGACCGTCATCTCGCCGTAGCCATACCACCTCCTGGCCCAGTCCATCTCGCTGCCGAAGATAACGATCAAAAACAGCAGGATCAGCAGGTAGTAGTCTTCGGGTACCGATAAATCCTTGACCGGTGAAATCAGGCGCCGGAAGAGAAAAAAGAGCAGGCAGACCGCCAGGATCAAGCCGACGAAGCCGTTGCCGATAAAGACCTCGTGGGGAACGATCTGAAAGATGCCCATTTCGGCGATCAGCTCCAGGTGACCGATCAGCAGCAGCACCAGGCCGATGTGAAAGGCCATCAAAAAAACCCACAGCAGCGGCTTGTGTCTGAGAACGGTCGGAAACATGAACGAATCGTAGAGCGCCCACAACCAGTGGGGTTTTTTCTCGGGAAAGATCTGCAGCGTGGTGGGGTGCCGGGGGTATTGCCAGATCCTGACGATCCTCCAAACGGTTCCCACCAGGAATATCGCGCAGGCGATGTAGACCATCGGTACCAGAATAAAATAGACGACGGATTGCACGGCACAGTCTCCTTTTAAAAACCAGGTGGGGGGGCGCCGGTTGAACGCCCCCCGCCGGCCAAGGGCTCACTCAACAAAAACGTCACAATTTAGACGCCGATACATCCCGTCCGGCCGCTTTGCGAAAACTCGGAATATCCCGATATTCATGCGTCTTCGCGCCTTGCCGGCCGGGTGTCTCAACGCCAAAAATTGTGAATTTATCTTTCGTGAACCCTAAACGTTGCGTTTGATGAAAAACTTTATGGTTTTGCCGTCCTGTTCGGTTTTAAGGATCTCGTTGCCGCTGGTGCGTGCCCAGGCCGGAAAATCCGTCAGCGACCCGGGGTCGGTTGAATGGGCTTCGATGACCTGACCGATTTCAACTTCCTTGATGCCCTTGCTGACTTTCACCACCGGCATCGGGCAGGGCATACCTTTTAAATCCATGACTTTTTGAACCTTGATGTCTTCACTCATGCTTTACCTCCTGATTGAAATGAAATAGGTGAATAGGATCATATGAACATGGTAATCCGACTGTTGTTCGCTTCTTCGAGGAACTTGGCTACGCCGCAAAATGTCAGGTCTTTGTAATCGATCATTTCCTCGCGCTTGAACCCCATCAGGTCCATGGACATTTCGCAGACGTAGATTTTGACACCCAGCTCCTCGGCCATCTCCAGCATCTGTTCGAGCGTGGCGACATTTTTTTTCTTCATCAGGGACCTCATCATGGCCGTGCCCATGCCGCCCATGTTCATTTTCGAGAGCTTCACCTCGCTGGTTCCCTTGGGCAGCATGGTCGCGAACATTTTGGCCATGGTATCCTTGCCGCCGACCCTCTTTTTCTTGTCCCTCAAGACCGGTGTACCCCAAAAAGTAAAGAACATCACGGCTTCCATCCCCATGGCGACGGCTCCGGTGGCGATGACAAAAGCGGCCAGGACCTTGTCCAGGTCACCGCTGAAGACGATGGTGGCGACCTTGGGTTCGGTCGCCTTTTTGTCCAGTACATCGATTCGGCCCTTCAGGGCCGCCAGTTGTTCTTCGATCTGTTGCAAACTGACATCTGGCTGTTGAATGGCACTCTCGGCTTGTGGCATGGCTTCCTCCGCTGCGTTAAAATGGTTTGCAGAAAAATAACAATCGTGCTGATATTTTCGTCAATGGGCGCGTTCGTCTATAGGGTGAACTATTTATTTGACTGATTTTCACCCCACAGTCTCCAGCGCGATCCGCCGCAATGGTGCCGAAAACGGGTCAGTCCATCATGTCTTTGACCGCTTCCATCGATGATTTGAGCAGTTCGAGATCAATCAGCATGAGCTTTCTTTGCTCCGGTGAAATCCGCAACAGAACCTGGTGGTGAACCTCGTCCATAAACGCTTTGATGTCGGTCAACTTTTTATGCCCCTCGGACGAGAGACTCAACAGGTGTACCCGCGAATCCTCCGGGTCCTTGATGCGCTGAACGTAACCCTTTCGGGTGAGGCCATCGATGATTTTGGAGATGCGGCTCTTGACGACATTCATCTTCTGGGCGATGCCCTTGGGCGTGAGGTAGCGCTCCTCGCCGAAAAGCAGCAGACAACGCAACTCGGCGTCCGGCAGATCGAACCGATCGCTCTGGTACTGCATCCGTTCCTGACAGCACTGGTACAACCGATTCACCAGGCGCTGGAACTGTTCCAGTTGATATGACGATATGTCACTGGCGTGGGCATCGGCTTGATGATTCATGGCATGAACAATATGCCTCCTTATGGCGTCTGTCAAGCTTTTATTCAATAATACCATTATTAAATTTTATCCCATTAATACAAGTTCTTAAGATTAAAAATCCGATTTATAACAATGATTTAATTTAATTTCCCATGTAAACCTTTTAAGCGGCGTCGAAAGGAAATTATTTGCTTGGGATCGATCGCTAGCCGACAGGCCGAGTGTGGCGCCTGCCGGCAAACAGATGTTCAGTGGCCTTGTGGTGGGTTCCGGCAATCGAAAGAAATGCCTCTACGCCATAAAGTAGTGGTTTTGACGACTGTTTTTCCAGACCAATGTTCGGCGCGGGTTTAAGGGCTCACGAAAGAATAAAATCACCATTTTCGGCATTGAGACGCCCGGCCGTCAAGGGCAAAAATTTAGTAAAATTGGGATATTAAAGAGCTTTCGAAACGCAGGAGGGTGGGATGTATCGGCGTTTAAAATAGGAAGTTATTTGAGCGAGCCCCAAGAATACGGCGAGGCGGGCAGGGGTGAAATAAACGCCCGTCGACAATACTGCAACGTTGAGAAGATGAGGGAATACGCGAAGCTTAAAAAGACAGGCCGGCTTCGAGGAATGGTCCGTTTATCACGGCGTCAATGGCTTGGCCGTCGTACTCGATTTCATACTTGTTGAACCGGTAGCCGCCGGCGGCATAAACCGGACCGAAGGCGCCCCACCGCAAGAGGCCGGTCAGGCCGTAAGATGTATTGCCGCCCATGGAAATCCCCCGGCCTTCCGCCTCCAGGGAAACCGCCGCCAGGGGATGGAACTTCAGCGTGGCAAAAATCATCGGCAGCGCTATGGCAGAGTCGGTCGATGTCCGTTCGACCGCTTCCCGCTTGAGATCCGCTTCGACATCGATGGCCCGCAGCTTGACGCCCACATCGAGGTTGAGCCGGTCGCGGGAGAGGGCGTTGACAAAAGGAATTGCATAATAGAGGGCCACATTGAAATCACTCAGACTGACACCGGAATCCAGGGCGACATTTTCTCCGAGGCCGCTGGCGCCAAAATCGAGGCGCAGGTTATTCAGATTCGTGCCCTCGTATCTAACGGGCGTGACTGTCACACAGATATTCGGCAGATAGGCCGATACATCCACGACTAACTGTCCGAAAATATTTTCGTTATCACCAATACCCCTTTTTCCGGCGGCAGCCCCCGACTTAACCGGCCCAATGGTCGCGGCGGCCCATTCCCCGGCGGTGGACCGGCTCGAGGTGCTCCATGGGGCGGTATCCGGCGTCAGGTCACCGCCCATGGCGGGCAGGGCGGTCACCAGCAGGAGGGCCGCGGCAATACCCATGATAATATTTTTCATCGTCTTTTTGTCCCTGCTAAAACGCTGAACCGGATAGCGCACCGCAAAAAAACACCAAGACACTACTTAACATCCTATCAGCATGTCACCTGGATGTCAATTCTCCGCGCCTTTTAATGTATAGCATTGTATTATATTAGATTTCTTTTAATTACATTGGCCGACGCACACTGCACCCCTGACGATGGCGACGCTTGGAATTTCAGTAGACTCAAATGCCCAGATAAGCGCGGCGCACATCATCGTTGGCAAGCAGTTTGCCGGCCGAATCCGCGAGCGTGATTTTTCCGGTTTCCATGACGTAGCCGCGGTGGGCCACCTTCAAGGCGAGATTGGCATTTTGCTCGACTAAAAAAATGGTCGTGTTGCTCTCGGCATTTATTTTTTTAATGATATCGAAAATCTGGCGCACGATGATCGGGGCCAGACCCAGCGACGGCTCGTCCATCAGCAACAGTCGCGGCCGGGCCATCAGGGCGCGCGAAATCGCCAGCATCTGCTGTTCCCCGCCGCTGAGCGTGCCGCCCGCCTGTCCCCGGCGCTCGGCCAGGATAGGAAACAGCGAAAAAATATAGTCGATGTCCTTTTTCACATCGTCCTTGTCGGAACGCAGAAAGGCCCCCATGTCCAGATTCTCCATCACGGAAAGATGGGGAAAAATTCGCCGTCCTTCAGGCACCTGGCTGATGCCCAGGGCCACGATCTTGTTGGGGCTGAGGTCGTGAATGGAGTGGCCCATGAAATGAATTTCACCGGAGCGCGGGGGAACAATGCCGCAGATCGACATCAGGGTCGTGCTTTTGCCGGCGCCGTTGGCACCGATAAGGGTGATGATTTCGCCTTGCGAAATCTTGATGCTGATCCCCTTCAAGGCCTGGATGTTGCCGTAAAAAGTTTCGACGTTCCTCAGCTCAAGCATCGATATCTTCCCCGAGGTAAGCCTTGATGACAACCGGGTTGTTTTTGATGTCCGCGGGTGTCCCCTGCGCGATTTTTTTCCCGTAATCGACCACGAAGATGCGGTCGGAAAGGCTCATCACCAGCTTCATGTCGTGCTCGATGAGCAGGATGGTCACCTCTTCCTGGTCGCGCAGCCTGAGGATCAATTCGTCGAGTTCATCCGTCTCGCGCGGGTTCAGCCCGGCGGCCGGTTCGTCGAGCAGCAGGATGAACGGATCGGTGGCCAGAGCCCGCGCGATTTCAAGCCGCCGCTGGGCACCGTAGGGCAGATTCTTGGCAAACTCGTTGACGAACCGTTCCAGGCCGATCTTCTCCAGAATGCGGTAACTGTCATCCACCACCCGCCGCTCTTCCTGGCGGGTCGCCGGCGGCCGGAAAATCGCCCCGGCAATGCTGGATTTCAGGCGGCAGTGGCGGCCCACCATGATATTTTCGAGCACCGTCATGTTGGGAAAAAGCCGGATGTTCTGAAATGTGCGCGCCAGGCCGACTTCGGTCACCTTGTTGGGTTTGAGCCCGTTGAGCTTTACTGGCCGGCCGCGGGGGGTGCGGGCGGTCATGTCCCCTTTCGTGGGCGGATAAATTCCGGTGATGCAGTTGAAGAAGGTGGTCTTGCCGGCACCGTTGGGACCGATCAAGGCGACGATCTCGCCCCTGCGCATGTCAAGATCGACGCCATCCAGGGCGCGCAGGCCACCGAAGTCCATGGTGAGATTTTTAACTTCCAGAATCGGCTCCATAGATCGTTTGCCCGTCACACCTCGATGAATGATGCCTTCTCGCGTTTGGGAGGAATTTTAAATTCGTAGGATCGCCGCACGTTGCTGATGATGCCGCCGGGTCGAAACACCATCATCGTCACCAGAAGGGCCCCGAAAATGAGCATGCGGTATTCGGAAAAAGCCCGCAGGTATTCCGGCAGCAGAATCAGGACCAGGGCCCCGAATATCACCCCCACGATCGAACCCATCCCGCCCAGAACAACGATGCACAGAATGATGACCGACTCCCAGATGGTGAAACTGGCCGGGTTGATGAAGGTGGTCTTGGCCGCGAAAACCACCCCGGCCATGCCGGCCCAGGTGGCCCCCAGGGCAAAGGCGGTCAGCTTGGTCTTGGTGCGGTCGATGCCCATGGCCTGGCAGGCAACTTCATCCTCCCTGAGGGCGATCCAGGCGCGTCCGATACGTGAATCCTGAAGCCGATTGACCACGAAGATGGTAAAAATAACCAGACCGATCATGAGGAAATAGATGAAGGTGGTCGATTGTTCCAGGGACATCTCGATGCCGAACACGCCGGGTCGCGGAATATTGGCGATGCCGCTCGGCCCGAAGGAAAAATCGTTCCAGTTTTCGAGCACCAGGCGAATGATTTCGCCGAATCCCAGCGTGACGATCGCCAGATAGTCGCCCCTTAACCGCAGCACCGGGTAGCCGAGGAGAATCCCGAAGGTGGCTCCCACGCCGGCGCCGATCGGCAGGGCAAACCAGAAGTTGAGCCCGAAGTGATAGTTCAAGAGAGCGTAGGAATAGGCCCCGACCGCATAAAACGCCACATAGCCCAGGTCGAGCAGGCCGGCGAGTCCCACCACGATGTTGATGCCCAAACCGAGCATCACGTAAATCAGGGCGTTGACCATGATATTGGTCTGATAAAGCGAAAAGACGAACGGCAAGGCAATGGCAAAAGCGGTTATGGCGGCCAGCAGCGGCAGATAGATCCGGCGATCGGACAATACTCGCCGCTGGAAGGACAAGCGCGTTTCGATTTGACCGTCCAGTGCTCGCTTTTGGCCCAACTCCTTGCGCCGCAGCAGATAGCGCCAGATATGGGACAGCACGAAGCTGCCGATGCCCACCAGCAGCATGTTCTCCCAGCGCCACTCCACCCGCTTGTAGATGGTGTTGACCCGGATGACCATGATCGGAAAGGTCAGAAACATAAACCACAGGGAAACCAGCAGCGATTTCTTGAGTTCTTCGAGACGAATCAATTTTTTTGGTCCTGCCACGCCGGCCGGACGCCGTCGGCGGCGCGGTCATCCGTTGCGGTTGGTTTGCAGTACGCCCGCCGGTTACACTTTCTGCGATTCCGAACGCCCCAGAATGCCCGACGGCCTGAAAATCAGAATAAATACCAGAAACAGAAAAGCAAAGACATCTTCGTAGTCACTGGAAATATAGCCGGTGAAAAAGCTTTCGGTCCAGCCCAGCACCAGGCTGCCGAGCACCGCCCCCGGGATGCTGCCGATCCCGCCCAGCACGGCGGCGACAAAGGCTTTGATGCCGGCTGAGAAAACCGATATAAAAATTGATCTGTCCGATGTGGGAGGCGATCAGCACGCCGCCGATGGCGGCCGTGGCCGAGCCGACGATGAAGGTCACCGAGATGACGCGGTCGACGTCCACCCCCACCAGCATGGCCATCTGCTTGTCCTGCGAAACCGCCCGCATGGCCTTGCCGATCCGGGTGAATTTGATCAAAATAGTCAGCAGGATCATGACGATGGCGGTGGTGACGTAAATGACGATTTGCGAGGAGCGGACCAGGTGTTCCCAGGGCTTGAGCCACTCGAATTCGGGGATGAGGGCCGGAAAGGGCAGAAAATCCGAGGTCTGCGCCAGCAGCACGTAATTCTGAAGAAAAAGCGACATGCCGATGGCGCTGATCAGGGCCGAGAGACGCGGCGCGTTGCGCAGCGGTCTGTAAGCGATCTTCTCGACCGTGTAGCCGTAGGCCGAGGAATACACCACCGCCACCGCGGCGGCGATAAAGAGAATGGCAACCGAATTCCAGCCCATCATCGTCAGGACACCGGTGACGATCAGGGCTGTGAAGGCGCCGATCATGTAAATCTCGCCGTGGGCGAAGTTGATGAGTTCGATGATTCCGTAAACCATGGTATAGCCCAGGGCGATCAGGGCATAGATGCTTCCGCGGGTCAGACCCGCCAGAAACAGCTCCATGAAGTAGTCGAAATCCCAGTACATGGTTGTCTCCGTGAAAAGCAATCAGGGAAAAGGCGCAGAGCGCCTTTTCCCCTTTTTTTCGCCCGGATGCCTACTTCACCTCGACGAATTTGCCGTTTTTCACCTGGTAGACCGAGAACCCGACCCCGGTGGCATCGCCCCTCTCGTCAAAACGGATCGATCCCAGCGGGGTGTCCACATCACTGGTCTGCAAGGCCTTGCGCAAAGCGTCGTAGTCGGTGGAGCCGGCTTTTTCGATGGCATTGAGCAGTGCCAGGGTGGCGGCATAGGCCTGGGGATAGAAGGCGCCGGGGTCCTCGCCGTAGGTCTTGCGGTGTTCTTCGACCGCCTGGTTATACATGGCATTGCTGGAAAGGTCCCTGGGACCGGTGGCAAAAACGCCCTCGGCATACTGGCCGGCAACCTTGATAAAGGTGTCATCTTTGACGCCGTCATCGGAAACAAAGGGTGTCTTCATCTTTTTCTTGCGCATCTGGGTCACGATCTTCGAGGCTTCGGGATGATAGCCGCCGAAGATGACCGCATCGGCACCGGACTGTTTGATCTTCTGCACCACGGCCGAGTAATCGACCGCCCCCGGCGTCACCCCTTCGTAGAGCACCACCTGGGCGCGGGGATCTTTTTCAAGAAAGCTTTTGACGAATTCAGCCAGCCCCTTGCCGTAGTCGCCCTTGTCGTGCAGCACGGCGATTTTCTTGGCTTTCAAGGTGTCGAGGGCGAAGTCGACCTGCAATCTGGCCTGCGCGTCGTCCGAGGCGATGGTCCGAAAAAAGTTCGGATAATCTCCGCTCTGGGTCAGGGCCGGGTTGGTGGCCGAGGGCGACATGGCGATTTTATTGGCATCCTTGTAGATGCCGAGCGCGGCCTTGGTGGCCCCGCTGCAGATGTGGCCCAGCACCACATCGACATTTTCGGAGATCAGCTTGGTGGCGGTGTTTGTGGCGATTTCGGGCTTGCAGACATCGTCTTCCACCAGCAGCTCCACCTGTTTGCCCATCACGCCGCCCTTGGCGTTGACCTTTTTGACGATGATTTCAGCCGCCCGGACGGTCGGGATGCCGTAGGACGCCAGATCGCCGCTGTGGGGGCCGGCGACGCCCAATTTTATGGTGTCGGCCGCAGCGCCGATTCCCACCAGCGAAAATACCAAAAACATTCCGACAATGGCGGTCACAACTGTTTTTCTCATGTTCATCTTGCTCCTCCTCTTGGGGTGTTCTTGTTGTTGAAACCCATATCTCCCACTCGAATCCATTGTTTATAGAGCGGATGGACGGATCGAGTCAAGTCGAATTTATTTGGCGCCGCGCTAAAAAAATATTGCCGTTATGGCTACTTGCCTGTATGACTTCAACCGGATTCCGCACGTGAAATGCACTGCAATTTGGAGGAGAAGGTCATATCGTGAAAACGATCGGCATCGTCGTCAAGGCTGATCCGATGGTCGGCCGTAAAGCGGACGAACTCGAAGGCTGGCTGGCCGAAAAAGGGGTGAAAACGCTGCGCAAGGAAAGCCGGCTGCCGCGGATGGGGCCTTCGGCGGATAAGACGGAGCAGGCGCCGGCGGATCTCTTCTGCATCCTGGTCCTGGGCGGCGATGGCACTTTTTTAAGCGCCGTGCGCTGGATCGGCGATTATCCCATCCCGATTCTGGGGATCAAGTTCGGCGAGGTCGGCTTTCTGGCCGAGATCACCGAAGACCGCCTCTTTGCGGTCGCGGAAACCATTTTGAGCGGCACCTTCGCCACGCAGCCCCGCATGCGCCTTTTGGTCAGGGTGTTGCGGGAAGGCCGTGAACGCGCCGTGGAAACGGTGCTCAACGACGTGGTGATCAACAAGGGCGCCCTGGCGCGCCTGGCCCATATCGAAACCTACATCGACGATCGCTACCTGACGGTCTATCGCGCCGACGGGCTCATCGTGGCCACCCCGACCGGCTCGACCGCCTACTCCCTGGCCGCCGGCGGACCGGTGATCCACCCGGCGGTGCCGGCCATGGTCATGACGCCGATCTGCCCGTTTACCCTCACCAACCGCCCCCTGATCATCCCCGACGCCGCCACCGTCACCATCAAACTGGAAAAAAGGTCGGCGGACATCATGCTCACCTTCGACGGCCAGCAGGGGCTCGCCATCGATGATCGCGACACGATAGAGATCTGCAAGTCTCCGCACCCGATCCACATGGTCGCGGAGCCGAACCAGCCCTACTACGACGTCCTCAAGGCCAAGCTCAGATGGAGCGGCGGCCGCACCTGATTTGAAACTTGAAATTCGATGTCATCAACTTAAAAAATCCCTTTGGAGGTCCCCCTTTGATAAAGGGGGATTCAGGGGGATTTTAAGTGGTCATAAGAAATCCCCCCTGGCCCCCCTTTTTCAAAGGGGGGAAGATCAAGCCGTAAGGCAATGGCATGGACTTGAAACTCGGAACCTTAAATCGGGTGTGACATTTCCCGCCTTCGCAACTAAACCGCCATGGTCCTGCGGGCCGCCACGGGGCAGGAAGAGGGGGTGAAGCAGAGACCTGGCGGTTAGAGCAGGTCAGGGGTCATGTTTGCAGACCTGCGGTGGATGCCGTTTTGGGTAGGGGCACGGCGCGCCGTGCCCCTACTGCGGCTTGGTTATCATTGAACCTTTTTTCAGCGCTCGTCGCGCTCGAGTTTCAAATTTCCAGTTTCCTCCTAGGTCCCCATGTTCCAGGAGGCGAGATACTTTTTCTGCTGCGGGGTGAGCTTGTCGATCGATGCCCCCATGGCCTCCAGCTTCTCTTTGGCAATCTGACGGTCGATTTTTTCCGGCACCGGATGGACGCTTTTTGCGAGCGTGGTCTTGTTTTTGACCATAAACTCGATACACAGCGCCTGATTGGCGAAGCTCATGTCCATCACGCTCGACGGGTGCCCCTCGGCGGCCGCCAGATTGATCAACCGGCCCTCGCCCAGGACATTGATCCGGCGGCCGTTCTTCAACACGTATTCCTCCACGAACGGCCGTATCAGGCGGCGGGAGGCGGCAATGGCGCTCAGGCCCTCCAAGTCCAGTTCCACATTGAAATGCCCGGAATTGGCGACGATGGCCCCGTCCTTCATCAGCTTGAAGTGCTCCTGGCGGATGACGGCGATGTTACCGGTCAGCGTGCAGAAAAAATCCCCGACTGCGGCCGCCTTGCGGATCGGCATCACCGTGAAGCCGTCCATGACCGCTTCGATGGCGCGCAGCGGATCGATTTCGGTCACGATGACGTTGGCGCCCATCCCGCGCGCGCGCATGGCCACGCCCCGGCCGCACCAACCGTAGCCGCAGACGACAAAAAACGCGCCGGCCAAAAGCCGGTTGGTGGCGCGAATAATCCCGTCGATGGTGCTCTGGCCGGTGCCGTAGCGGTTGTCGAAAAAGTGCTTGGTCTGGGCGTCGTTGACGGCGATGATCGGGTATTTCAACACACCCTCGGCCGCCATGCTGCGCAAGCGGATTACCCCGGTGGTGGTCTCCTCGGTACCGCCCTTGACTTCCGGCAGGAGTTCCGTGCGTTCGGAATGCAGGATAGAGACCAGATCGGCGCCGTCGTCCATCGTGTACTGGGGTTTGGCGTCGATGACCGCGTTGATGTGGGCATAGTAGCGCTTGTTGTTTTCACCCTTGACGGCAAACACCGGTATCTTGTCGTTTTTGACCAGCGAGGCCGCCACATCGTCCTGGGTGCTCAGCGGGTTCGAGGCACATACCGACACCTTGGCACCCCCGGCTTTCAGGGTCTGCATCAGCGAAGCCGTTTCGGTGGTCACATGCAGGCAGGCGCCCAGGCGGACACCCGCCAGCGGTTTTTCCTTTTCAAACCTCTGCCGGATCCGGTTCAAAACAGACATGTTCTGATTGGCCCACTCGATGCGCAGCGCCCCGTCTTTAGCCAGGTTGATGTCCTTGACGTCATAGTTCATAAAAAAACCTTTCGTGTTAAATTCCCGCCAGCTCGCGCATCTTGTCCGCCTGGCCGGTTTCTTCCCAGCTGAATTCCGGCTCGGTGCGGCCGAAGTGCCCGTAAGCGGCCGATTTGCGGTAAATGGGCCGCAACAGGTCCAGATACTCGATGATGGCTGCCGGACGCAGGTCGAAACATTCCCGGATGATCTCCTTGATTTTTTTGCGCGAAATTTTTCCGGTTCCCATGGTATCGACCAGCATCGATACCGGCTCCGCCACCCCGATGGCATAAGCGATCTGTATTTCGCATTTTTTGGCCAGACCGGCCGCGACGACGTTCTTGGCGATGTGGCGCGCCATGTAGGACCCGCTGCGGTCGACCTTCGAGGGATCCTTGCCCGAGAAGCACCCCCCGCCGTGGCTTCCCTGGCCGCCGTAAGTGTCGACGATGATCTTGCGGCCGGTCAAACCGCAGTCTCCCATCGGACCGCCAACCACGAAACGACCGGTGGCGTTGATGTAGTAGCGGGTTTCCACATCGACCAGGTCCTCTGGAAGGATCTTTTTGACGACGCTCTTGATGATCGCATCGCGCAGGAAATCGTTTTCGACGTCCGGCTTGTGCTGGGCGGCGATCACCACCGCATCGATGCGTTTGGGCACGCCGTCCTCGTATTCGACCGTGACCTGCGACTTGCCGTCCGGGCGCAAAAAATCGAGCGATCCGTTTTTACGGACCTCCGCCAGGCGCCGGCAGATCTTGTGAGCCAGCATGATGGGCAGCGGCATCATTTCGGGGGTTTCGTCACAGGCGTAGCCGAACATCAACCCCTGGTCCCCGGCGCCCTGCTCCTTGTAGAGCCCGTTGCCGCGGTTGACCCCCTGGGCGATATCGAGCGACTGGTGATCGATGCTGGTGATGACGCTGCAGGTCTGCCAGTCGAAGCCCATCTGGGAAGAGCTGTAGCCGATATCCTTGATCGTATCGCGCACGATCTGGGGCATTTCCACGTAGGTATTGGTGGTAATTTCACCGGCGATAAACGCCAGTCCCGTGGTCACCAATGTCTCGCAGGCCACGCGGCAGTTTTTATCCTGGGCGATGATGGCGTCAAGAATGGCATCCGATATCTGATCGGCGACCTTGTCCGGGTGACCCTCGGTCACCGATTCGGAGGTAAAAAAATATTGTTCCTTCTCTTCCATGTTCAGTCCTTTCCGACTGCAAGGGTTTTGTTGTTTGCGCCAGTGGCATTGGAATTACGCCGGCATGTCGTCTCAGAAGAGCTGGTCCCCGGAAGCGGCAGCCGCCAGGATCGTATTGTCAATCAACCGGGTCTTTCCCACCTTCACGGCCAGGGCCATCAACACCGGCCGGTCGATGTGCTCGACCTGGATCAGGGTCTCTGGATCGCAGATGGTCAAATAGTCGATATCGTTTTCGGGGTGGGCGGCAATCAGATCCCGTGCTTCTTTTAATATGCGCGCGGCATCCCGCTCACCGGCCTCGACCCGCTGGCCCGCCTGCCCGAGCGCGTGGCTGAGGGTCAGAGCCGCCGGCCGCTGGTCAGGCGTCAAGTAGGCATTGCGGGAACTCATCGCCAAACCGTCATTTTCCCTGACGATGGGAGCGCCGATGATCTCGATGTTGAAATTGAGATCTTTGACCAGGCGTCGGATGACCAGCAGCTGCTGGTAGTCTTTCTCACCGAAAACGGCGGTGTGGGGGCGGATGATATTGAAAAGTTTTCCGACGACCGTGGCCACCCCGGTGAAAAAAACCGGGCGCGACAAACCGCAGAGGTGATGCGGCAGGTGCTTCAGGGTCACATAGCTCTGGTAGCCGTCGGGGTAGAGATCGGCCGTGGCGGGTGTAAAAACGATGTCAACTTTTTCCGCGGCGCACAGCTCGATGTCCCGTTTTGGATTGCGGGGATACGTTTCGAAATCCTCTCCGGGGCCGAACTGGGCCGGATTGACGAAAATGGTCACCACCAGGACAGCGGCCCTTCTGCGGGCGATTCGCATCAGCGACAAGTGCCCGTCGTGGAAAAATCCCATGGTCGGAACACAGGCGATCCGCCGACCGGCCTGTCGCAGCTCTTCGGCGCGCCGCTGCATTTCCTCAACCGTTGTAATGACCTCGACCATTGATCCTCTGGCGCTGCAATTTTAAACGTTAAAATTTAGTGTAACAAGCGTTTTCTGTCAACAAAAAGCTTTTGTTATTCCCTATTTACTTGACATATGGCCGCGAATCTGGTGAATCAGTAAGGCTCACGGCGGCTGCGGATCGCGGATCGGTTTCAACGCCATCAACCGGCTAAGGCCGCCGGCCGCGAAGGTGACAGGCGGCACTTAATTTTTCAAATCCTGACACGCAAACAGAATCGCTGCCCACCAAGAGCGGTCGCCAGAAGTTGGAAAGGCGCGGACACATGAAATGGGTTATTCTGTCACTGGTCGCCAGCCTGATGGTTGTCCCGATGGCCGCGGCGGCCGCCTGGGCATCGGCGTCACAAACCGGGCCGGCCGCGGCGGCCGGTTCAATCGACACAATTCATCCCCAAGCAAAAAACACGGCCGCAGGCGATCTTCCCACCACCACCCCTGAAGTGCCGGCCGCGCATGCCCCCCCCGCGGTCGACGCCGGGCACGGCCACCGCAATCTCGGCGAGGTGCTGCCCCTCTGGAGCTGCATCCCCTTTGCCGGCATGCTGCTCTCCATCGCCCTTTTCCCGCTCCTGGCCCCTGATTTCTGGCACCATCATTTCGGCAAGGTCTCCGCCTTCTGGGCCGCAGCGCTCTCCATTCCGTTCCTGCTGGCCTTCAAAGGCCTCGCGCTGTATGAGATCCTGCACATCATCATCGTGGATTACATCCCGTTCATCATTCTTCTCTGGTCGCTTTACACCGTTTCGGGCGGCATCCTGCTGCGCGGGAGCCTGCGCGGGACGCCACTCGTCAACGTCCTGATGCTGCTGATCGGCACGGCCCTGGCCTCCTGGATGGGCACGACCGGTGCGGCCATGTTGATGATTCGCCCATTTTTACGGGCCAATGCCCATCGCAAGAACCGCACCTTCATGGTGGTCTTCTTCATCTTTCTGGTAGCCAACGCCGGCGGGTCGCTGACGCCCCTGGGCGATCCGCCGCTGTTTCTCGGCTTCCTGCACGGCGTTTCCTTTTTCTGGACCATGAAGATCCTGCCCCACATGCTCACGGTGGCGGGCGTTCTGCTGACGGTCTACTTCTTTCTCGACCTGCGGGCTTTCCGCACGGAGGAGGCCGCGGCTCCCGATGACGGCGTCAAGGAGCCCCTCAAACTGGATGGCGTGCACAACTTCATCTTCCTGGCCGGCATCGTTGGATCGGTTTTGATGAGCGGAGTGGTGGAGTGGGGCCACTTCCAGATTTTCGGCATCCACCTGGCGTATCAGGATTTGGCGCGTGACGGCCTGCTGGTGGCCATGGGCATCCTTTCATTGGTGACCACCTCGATAAAGGTCCGCGAGGACAATGATTTCACCTGGTTTCCGATTCTCGAGGTCGCCTATCTCTTCATCGGCATCTTTATCACGATGATCCCGTGCCTGCTGATCCTCAAGGCCGGCCTCAAGGGTGACCTGGCGTTTCTGATACGCAGCGTCAGCCGGCCGGCCCACTATTTCTGGGTGACCGGCACGTTGTCCAGCTTCCTGGACAATGCCCCCACGTACCTCACCTTTTTTAACACCGCCCTGGGCAGCTTCTTCGCGGGGGCTTCGGAAGCCCAGGCCGTTCCGCTGCTCATGACCGAAAAAGTATTGTACCTCGAGGCCATTTCGGCCGGAGCGGTATTCTTCGGAGCGGTCAGCTACATCGGCAACGCGCCCAACTTCATGGTACGCTCCATCGCGGAAGAAGCCGGCACGCCGATGCCGAGCTTTTTCGGGTACATTCTCCGGTATTCCCTGGTGTTTTTAATTCCCACCTTTTTACTCGTCACGTTTATTTTCTTTTAACCACAGGGGCGGGCGCCATGATCGAAAATCTGCTGGATTCCAACATCGCCATTATCGGCGGGGGCCGTTTCTGTAAAATTTTTCTCGAATACCTGTTCGATAAGAATTTCCTGGACCGCAGTCCCAATATTCTGGGTGTCGCCGACATCAATTCCCAGGCCGAGGGGCTCCTTTTAGCCGAAAGCCTGGGACTCTTCACGACCCGCGATTACCACGAGCTTTACCGGTTGGAAGGCCTGCAGGTCCTGATCGAAATGACCGATGATGCGTCTCTCGGCGAAACGATCCATAAAACCAAACCCGTCGGTGTCGAAATCATCGATCACATCGAGGCCCGGGCCATCTGGAGTTCGCTGCAGCTCGAACGGGAAAAGCACCAGGCCTTGAAAGAGCTGAAACACCATCAGGCTGACTGCCCGTCGATTCTGCCGGTTTTCGAACAATTCGCCGAGCGCCTGGCCAAGGTGATCAAGAAGCGCAATGAACGCTACCTGGAAATCGAAAAAGGGTTGATCGAAGGCGAACGCACGCTGGCCCAGATCATTCAGGGCAGCACGATGCCCACCTTTGTCATCGACCGCGATCACACCGTCACCCACTGGAACAAGGCCATGGAACGGCTGTCAGGAACCCCGGCCAAAGAAATCGTCGGCACCAACCGGCAGTGGGCCCCCTTCTGGGAAAAGGAACGTCCCACCATGGCGGATGTGATCCTGGACCAGGCCGACGAGCAGGCCATCAAGAATCTCTACGGAACATCCTGGCGCCGGTCCGTGCTGATCGAGGATGCTTACGAAGCCGAATATTTTTTCCCCCGGCTCGGTCCGGACGGAAAGTGGTGCTGGTTCACCGCCGCCCCGATCAAGGCGCCCGACGGAACGATCATCGGAGCGATCGAGACTCTGTGGGACAAGACCGAAGACAAAAACGCCGAGCAGGATCGCGATCGTCACAACCGGCTGCTGACCGACACGGCCCGCGCCCTGGCCGAAAGCGAAAGAACGATGACGCAGATTATCCAGGGCAGCACGATCCCGACTTTCGTCATCGACGACAATCACTTCGTGACCCATTGGAACCGGGCCCTGGAAAGACTGACCGGTTTCAGCGCCGATGATATGGTCGGCACCCGCCGGCAGTGGAAACCCTTTTACCACAACGAGCGCTCGACCATGGCCGATGCCATCCTGGACCAGGTCGACGAGACCCAGATCAAAAAGCTCTACGGGAACAAGTGGCGCCAATCGAGCCTGATCGAAGGGGCCTACGAGGCCGAGGTTTTCTTTCCGCATTTCGGACAGAGCGGCAAATGGATCTGGTTCACCGCATCGCCGATCAAGGGCCCCAACGGCAAGGTCGCCGGGGCCATCGAAACCCTATGGGATAAAACCGAAGACAAGAAGGCCGAGGAGGAAAGGGAGCAGCGCACGCGGGAGCTGAGCACGCTGTGCTCGATCTACACGTCCCTGAACACCGCCGAAAGATTCGACGAGGGCATCTACAAGGCGATTCAGATCGTCATGGATTTCCTGGGCGCCGACGGCATCTGCATCTACATGCTGGAAAACGACGGCAAGTTCCACCTGCGCTACGGATACGGATTTTCCGAGAAGGCCTGCTTCAAAATCCGCGTGCTCGACGACAGCAGCCTCATCCACCAGGTGGCCCAGAGCGACCGGTTTACGGTGTTCGAAAACCTGCCCGAGGGCTGTTCGGACGAGATCTGCTTCCTGGAGGAGAACAAGCTCGCCTCGCTGGCCTACATCCCCATTCGCGCGGAGGAGAGAAAATCCTTTGGCGTAATCCGGATCGGCAGTCACAAACCGGGCCACTTCACCTACGCCCAGCAGGACGTTCTGGAACTGATCGGAAACCGGATCGGCGTGGCCATCGAAAACGCGATGCTGCAGGAGCAGTACATCAAATCCGAAGAGAAATACCGCACCCTGTTCAACAGCGACCCCCACCCGATTTTTATCCTGGACGCCCGGACCCACCGGATCCGCGATGTCAACCAAAGGGCCCTGGACAGCTACGGCTACTCACGCGCAGAGATGCGCGGACGTCACTTCCTTGAACTCGGAGACAGCGATGAGGAGCTGGCCCAGGCGCTGCAGAATCTCGCGCTCGACAAGTCCCTGCTCTTCGCCAAGCGCAAGCACTACCGCAGGGGTCATCGCCCGTTTTATGTCAATGTCAATATCAGCCGCGCCCGCTATGGTGAGAGCGAGGTGGTCATCGCCTCCACGACCGATATCACCGAGAGCGTCGAAAAGGAAACCCAGCTGATCCAGGCCAGCAAAATGACCACCCTGGGGCAGATGGCGGCCGGTATCGCCCATGAAATCAACCAGCCGCTAAATGTCATTCAGGTGTGCGCCGATTTTTTCCTCAAGATGATCGATCGGGGCCAGCCCATCGGCGAGGGCGACCTGCACTCGATGGCGGCCGACATCGGTAAAAACGTCCAGCGCGCGGCGTCCATCATCCAGCATATGCGCGATTTTGCGCGGCAGTCGGGTGCGACCCGCAACAAGGTCGATATCAACGATCCGATCCGCGACGTGTTCAAGGTTCTCGGTCACCAACTGCGCGTTCATCAGGTCGAACTCGTCCTCGACCTCGATGCGCACATTCCACCCATCATGGCCGATCACAACCGGTTGGAACAGGTTTTCATCAACCTGGTGACCAACGCCGTTGATGCCTTGGACGAAAAACAGGGCCGGCCGGAGCACGCCGATTCGCCGAAGCGGCTCACGATAAAGTCCTTTGCCGAAAACGGCCTGGTGTCGGTTACCGTGGCGGATACCGGCATCGGCATGAGCCAGGAGGTCATGGCCAAATTGTTCGAACCCTTTTTCACGACCAAGGATGTCGGCAAGGGAACCGGCCTGGGCGTGAGCATCAGCTACGGCATTGTCAGGGACTACGACGGCGACATCGAGATCGACAGCAAAATTGGAGAGGGCACCACGTTCAAACTGACTTTTCCAGCAGCGAGACAGGCTGAAGAGAAATGAACCGGATACTGCTCGTCGATGACGAGCCCGATATACTGCGGGTGCTCGGCATTTCACTGAGGGCCGACGGCTACGACGTGCAGACTGCGTCGAGCGGCGAAGAAGCCCTGGCCATTTTCACCCGCGAAACGCCCGAACTCGTCCTGACGGATATCAAAATGCCGGGCATGAACGGGATCGAGGTCTTGCGGGAAGTCAAGAAACTCAGTGACGAAACCGAGGTCATCATCATCACCGGTCACGGCGACATCGATTCGGCCGTTGAAGCCCTGCACTACGGCGCATCGGACTTCATCAACAAACCGGTAAGGGACAAGCAGCTCGCGATCGCCCTCAAGCGCGCCCGTGAAAAAATCCGCATCAAACGGCAGCTGCGTGAGTACACCACCACCCTCGAACACAAGATCGAGGCGGCAACGCGCGAGATACGGCGGCGTTCGAACTTCCAGGCCAAGTTGATCCGCAGCTCCAATGACGGCATCGTAGCCACCGACGAAAAATTGAAAATCGTCATTTACAATCCCGGCGCGGAGAAGATCTTCGGCTATCCCCATCAGCACGTTCTCGACCGGATGCAGATTCAGGAACTCTACACGCCGGAAATCGCCGATCTGTTCGTGAGCGGTGTGACGAAAGAAAATGCGGCGCGTGACTTTTCCTGGCAGGAAACCTCGATCCTGTCCGCCACCGGCGACACCATTCCCGTGCGGTTTTCGGGATCGATCCTGCATGAAAAGGACCGTGAGATGGGCAGTGTCGCCTTCTTCCAGGACCTGCGCGAGATCAAGCGCCTCGAACGCGAACTTCTTAAAGCCGAGCGGCTGGCGGCCGTCGGCCAGACCGTGGCGGGCCTGGCCCATGGTCTGAAAAACATTTTGCACGGGCTCAAGGGTGGCAGCTACCTGGTTGACTTGGGAATCAAAAAAGACGATACTGCGAAGCTCAAGAGCGGCTGGGACATGATCAAGCGCAACATCGGGCGCACATCGGAACTGGTGCTCGACCTATTGACTTACTCCAAGGAAAGGGAGCCCGAATTCCAGGACTGCTACCCGAACGACGTGGCCGGGGAGGTGGCCGATCTTCTGTCTGAAAAGGCGCGGGAAGGGCGGGTCGCCATCAAGCGCTTGTTCGATCCCTCGATCTCGCGCGTGTCGATGGATCCGCGCATCATTCACAGCGCGCTGCTCAACCTCATGACAAACGCCATCGATGCCTGCCTGTTCGATGAAGACACCCATAAAAAGTGGCAGGTCGCCATCGCCTCGCGTCTCGAAGGCGGCAACACGATCGGGTTCGAGGTCTCGGACAACGGCGCCGGCATGAGCCAAGAGGTCCAGGATCGGCTGTTTACCTCTTTTTTCAGCACGAAGGGCCATCGCGGCACGGGCCTGGGCCTGATGGTGACCCGCAAGCTTGTCGAGGAGCACGGCGGCTGGATCGAGGTGGCATCCACGCTGGGCGAGGGCACGTCCTTTACCGTCCATCTGCCCTTCGAGGCCGCCGGGGAAACCCAGGCGAACGCCGGGCGTTAAGCCAGCCGCGTGCCGACGCCGTTTTACCGGGAGTGTCCATCCGCTTTTTCACAATGGGCACCGATCGGTTGGCGGTGCGGCAATGGGTCATTTTTTCACGTTCGAAAAGGGCCGTTCAAGGACGGAAAATAAAATTTTATAGACAAGGAGGATCACCATGGGTAAAAAAGTTCTGGTCGTCGATGATGACCCGGATGTCCGCCTGTTTAACGTGACGGTGCTCGAAGAACACGGGTATGCGCCGCTGGTGGCCACCAACGGCGAGGAGGGCAAGAATCTGGCCCGGCAGGAAAAACCGGACCTGGTCCTACTCGATGTGCTCATGCCCCGCGAAAGCGGCATCCGGCTGTACCGTGAGCTTAAAACGGACAAGAATCTGAAACACATCCCCATCATCATATTGTCCGGCATCGCCGAAAAATCCTTTCTGCGCTCTCAAAAGGTACTGGCTGAGTTCGGTGACGCCACGGTCCCCGAGCCCGAAGCCTACCTCGAAAAACCGGTGGAAGCCGAAGATCTGGCTGCGACCATCAAAAAAATTCTCGGTTGATGCCGTGGGCGCGGATAAAACGAGCAACGACACCCATGCCATGAAAATAAAAAAGCTGCTGTTTGTCACCAAATTCGAAGAGCTGGGCCTTGACGCGCTCCAATCGCTGCTGAGTCTGCGCAAAGCCGATCTCGAGCATGTGGTTTTTGTCAACGTCATCGAAAGAGAGCGGGTGGCCATGCGCCGCGGCACCGGATACAACAAGGCGGCGGAGGTCCGGCTGCGCGAAACCGCCAATATCCGCTTTATCGACTGGGCCGAGAACCTGTTCGAGCAGGGCATGGAGGTCGGGGTCTACATCGTGGTCGGCAGCCTGGTGGGCGAGGTCATCAAGGCCGCCCAGAAGGAGGAGGCCGACCTGATCGTCATCGGGCGGTCCCAAAAAGGAGTGATTGAACAGTTGTATGCCGGCTCGGACGTCACCGAACTTCTGCACCGGACGGCCCGGCCCGTGCTGGTCTACAAGTATCTGTCGGAAACCTCCTTCGCCCTGGAAATGCCTTTCGAGCGGCCCGTGC
This sequence comes from uncultured delta proteobacterium, assembly GCA_963779885.1. Taxonomy (GTDB): domain Bacteria; phylum Desulfobacterota; class Desulfobacteria; order Desulfobacterales; family SG8-13; genus JARFQH01. The sequence continues at coordinate 77,363 of CAWAAN010000017.1, forward strand.
TGGCAACCGACTGGTCCCCCGCCAGCCTGAAGGCCGTCGAGGTCCTGAGGGAACTCAAAGAAGTCATCAGGGAAATTCATGTCGTGCATGTCGCCGATCCCAAAGATCTCAGCGGTACGGCGATGGCGATTCAGAAGACGCGCAAGAAAATGCGCGCCCGGCTCGATGAGATCTGCGAAACATTCGAAGCCAAGGGCATATCCGCGCGTTCGCACGTCTATGTCGGCAACCCGGAACAGGAGATCGAGAAGGCGGCGCGGGAATGCCAGGCGAGCCTGATCGTCATGGGATCGTCCGGAAAAGCCAGTTTGGTGGAACGATGGCTCGGCAGCATACCGCGCAACATCGCCGAAAAGTCGGCCTTTCCGACGCTGCTCATTCCGCCGGAAAAATTATAACACCACAGGAGGAATTAATGGCGGTTATTACCATTTCGAGGCAATTCGGCGCGGGCGGCAAGACCGTCGGAAAAATGATCGCCGACAAATTGGGCTACACGTTCGCCGATGACGACATCATTCAGATGGTGGCCGAAGCAGCCAACGTGTCGCCGCACTGGGTGGAGTCGATTGAAAAGGAGGCCGGCGGCAAGCTGTCGCGGGTCGTTTCCAGCATGGTTTCCAAACGCCTGGTGGACCGCATTCTCAAAGAAGAGCGCGGGTATCTGGACGAAAGGCTCTATCTGGACTACCTGGTGGTCATCATCGCCCAGATCGCGGAGGAAGGCAACGTCGTCATTTTGGGCCGCGGCAGCCAGTACATTTTAAACGACCACCCCGACGCCTACCACATTCTCTTGCTCAACAGCTTCGAAAACCGCACCCGGTTCATGATGGAACACTACGATTTTTCCGAAAGCCGCGCCGCCCAAATCGTCACCCGTGAAGACAAGCGCCGGCTCAATCTCTATCGAAAAATCGGCAAGACCGATTATGACGATCCGGCCCTCTACAACCTGGTGTTGAACATGGCCAGGGTCCCCGTACCGACTGCGGTCAAGCTCATTGTGGACCTGGTGACGAACGTCGTAAGAAAACCGTCACCGGAGGGCGGAAAATGCGCCATGGCGCCGACTGGCGCACCCCTGGTCGGCGCGATGTTGTTTATGAGGGTTGAACCAGTTTGCAGACCAGCTTTTCGGCCGCATCCAGACCGACGCGGCTCATGTTGAGAACCAGGTGATAATGGACCCAGTTGTCGTAATCCTCTTTTCCGAATTTGCGATATAAGCTGGTCCTTCTTTTATCTTCGCTGTTGATCGTCTGAACGGCATGTTTGGTAAACAGCTCGTATTTTTCTTCGATGAACTTGATGCGGTATTCCCTGTCCGCCACCAGCAGGATATGAAAGGCATCCGGCGCCTCTTTGAGGATAAACTGGCTGCCGCGCCCGAGAATGACGGCATTGCCCTCCTCGGCTATTTTCGTGATGATCTTGTGCAGCAGATCGACATATATTTCTTCATCGATGTAGCCGTGCCGATCGTCTAAGAGGCGATCGAAAAAACTTTTTGATACCAGGCCCGAAATCAGCCGCTCGATTTTTCCCCCGGCTTCCTTTTCCATCGACTCAACCCACTGGGCGGAAACATTGGCCTTTTTGGCGACCATCCGGATGATTTCATCATCGTAGAAAGTCATACCCCAGTCTCTTGGCAACTCTTTTCCCCAAGGTAATGCCGCCTGCCCCGAATTGCCTGGAGATCGTCAGCACGGCCATGGTGACCTCCCTCCGAACCGTTGTGTGATTGATCCAATTTCCGCAGAAACTGCCTGAAGAACCATCCTAACCGTATTGCTTATTAAATATCAATAATTTTCACTGCCGGAAAGAAGTCCTGCACTAATACACGACAGGCGAAGTAATAAATTTTCAGCACGTTCATGGGTTGAACAGATGGCAGAAAATGAACTGAATTCTTTATTTAATAAGCACTTTAGACACAAATAACGGTTGCTTTTTTTTTCTTTTGTGGTATCAGCTGATGACTCTCAATGCAAGTGATCGGCAATACCCCGCTCCGCAAGAGGAGCATATCAATGGGACTCAATTATAAGAAAAATCGCTCATGGGCCGAAAATCTGACCATTGTAATGCAATTGGGTTGACAATGGCGGGTTGCATCGCGTTTTGTTTTTTTATCGGCCTTAAGCTCGACAGTGGTTGGGTACCAAGGGTGTCTTCATCACCATATTCATTATATTAGGCGTTATCGGCGGTGCTAACGTCGTCTACCGCCAGGTCATGGAGATCATCCGTGACAAGGAGATCGAGACAAACAGGGCGGCAAAATGGAATCGATTAGGAGTACCCAGAAAAAGTACGGTTCCAGGGCCTTGGCCATGGCCGTCATCGTGGGTTTCGGTGCTGTGCTTATCGGTCAGAACTCGCTTGGGAAAGGTCTGATATTGGGGACATTTTTCAGTGTGGTCAATTTCGTCCTCATGGGTGAAACACTGCCTTTCAAACTGGGGCGGTCCGGCAAATGAACTTTCTCGATCTCCTTGTTTTCCATCACATCCTGCGGTATCTTTTGTTGGCCGTACCCTTGGTTATGGCCGTCAAGATATGAACAATTCCACATTGATATCGGCAATCATCGGTATCTTCATGGTACAGGTCGTTATCGTCGCAGATCACGTTGGCAAACAAATTCCGGATGACACCGAAAAAAAACATCCTGAGAGTAAACAACAAATGGAAGAACTCGGTCAAGTCCACCAGCTGATCATAACGGTCTTCGGCTACCCAATCACCTTGAATCTCGAAGTGATCGTCATGACATGGATCGTGGTCACGTGCTTCTCGCATTTTCGGTCTAGCGGCCGGCAGGAAAAAGTCGTATCGTTCCCGGCCGTTCAGGTCATAGGGGAATTGTTCGATCGAACAATTCTACATACTGACCGAAGATGCATTCGACAAGGAAAAAGCCAGGATTTACGCCCCCTCATCTTGCGCCCTTTATGTTCCTGCTGTTGAGAACTGGATTGGGATCATCCCGCACCTGGAAGAGCCGACCAAGGACCTGAATACGCCATTGAGCCTCGGCCTCATGGGATTTGTTCTCGCCCACTATGCCGCAATCAAGTCAAAGGGGTTCAAGGCTTACTCAAGGAGTATTTTCAGCCCATGTTCTTCATGATGCCGTTAAACGTCATCGGTGAACTGGCAAAGATAGTTTCCATTTCTTTCCGTCTCTTCGGCAATATCATGGGAGGTTCCATCATCATACTGGTGGTGTCATACCTGTCATACAACATGATTTTACCGCCTTTTCTCAACGCGTTTTTCGGCCTTTTTGTCGGTACTGTCCAGGCGTTCGTCTTCACGATGCTGACGTCGTCTATATTTCCGTACAGGTGAAATACCTATGGAAGATTTCCAGATATCTGGGTTAAGTGGCGGCGTTTCGGGCGGCGGCATCGCCATCGGCTTCGGCGCCATCGGGGCGGCCATCGGGGAGGGCTACACGGCCGGCAGGCCATTGGCCGCGATATCCCGCAATCCCCAAATTTCCGGCGATATTTTCAAGACCATGCTGGTGGGCCAGGCGATGGCGGAATCGGCATCCATATTTCGCGCTGGTCGTCGCCATGATCTTGCTGTTCTCGAATACTTCCATGCGCGAGCTTATGTGACGGTCGCGGCATTGCTTGCCGCTGGACTGTCGATGGGTTTCGGCGCTATCGGTGCAGGCGTCGGGTCCGGGATGCCCGGCGGCGCGGCCTGCATCGGTATGGCCCGCCAACCCGCCATGCAGGGCCGCCTGACCACCAACATGCTGATCGGATCGGCGGTGTGCCAGACGCCCGCGATCTTTGCCCTGGTGGTCTCGTTTATGCTTTTGTTTTGGATTTTTCGGCCCGAACCGGTGAACCCGACCTGGGCGGCCGTACATGGGCGCGGGCCTGGCCGCCGGGCTTTCGGCGATCGGCTCGGGCATCGGGGGCGGCGTCGTCGCCCGGGCAAGCTGTGAGGGTATCGCCCGGCAGCCGCGACGGTCGCACCGGTCACCAACGTCATGCTGCTCGGCCAGGCCGTCACCCAGACACCGGCCATTTTCGGGCTTCTCGTCAGTTTTATCCTGATCTTCAAGAAGTTCGATCCCATCCCAGGCCCTGGCGCCGCTGCAATCGCCCTGCTGGCATCCGGTATCTGCACGGGCCTTGGCGGCATCGGCCCAGGAATAGGCGAGGGCATCGCCGCCAGCGGTGGCGTGAAATGGGTCGCGCAGGAAACGTCTCGTATGCCGGACCGATCTCACCCGCACGATGCTGGTCGGCAGGCGGTCGCCGAATCCACTGCGATTTATTCCATGGTGATTGCCTGGTTCTGATATTCGTCGTCTAATGCGCAAAGCCAGGACGGCGTTCATAAAAACCACCTATAATTCAGTGTTCCAGGCAGACGGATGATATCCGGGACTTTTCTCTAACCCGAAGTACAAATCGATTCAATCAGGAGGATAACATGGCCATCGAAGGTGCAGATCTCGTCAAGGCAGCGGCGTTTTTAGGTGCAGGAATTGCAATGGGGCTCGGTGCGATCGGCCCCGGTGTCGGCGAAGGCATCACAGCGGCAAAAGCCTGTGAGGCGATCGGCCACAATCCGAAAGAGGCCGGCCTGCTGACCCGGACCATGCTCGTCGGACAGGCCGTGGCCGAGTCGACCGGCATTTACTCTCTGGTTATCGCGTTGTTGCTTCTCTTTGTGGTTTAGGTAATCGTTTTAAGTTGCCGGTTTTAAGTTTTAAGTAAAAAAGACCCGATCGCAACCTAAAACCAATCGCGACTGCGGTTCCGCCGTGGCAGGTGTTGCGTTACATCGTGCCGCAGTGGGAGACCTCCGCTGCCCGGCAATTTACCGGAGCGGGTGAGATTGTTTTTCACTTCGTCGCGGTCATTTCACGCGCAGTGATCACGTCAACAGCATTCGGACGGAAACCATGGAGATCATCAGCAATATTGCCTTAATCAGCGATCAATGAAACCCTGTTCATCCAGTTGATTACTTTCTTGATCTTTCTCTTTATCATCAACCGGATCATGATCCAGCCGTTGCGCGATGTCACGCATGAACGCGAAGCCCACATCCAGAAAATCCAACTGGATTCAACGGCAGCCGGACAGAAAGTGGACCAGTTGCTGAAACAGATCGCGAAGCAGGAAACGAAAGTCATAAATACGGCCAATGACATCCGGGAAAAAATCGAGGGGTCCGGCAAACACGAGGCGGACGAAATCGTGCAAGAAGCTCACCGCGAAGTCGAGAAGCTGTCACAGGCAAACCATCGCGAACTGACCGCGCTGGTGGCCGAGGCGAAGGAATCGGTCCAAAAGGAAGCCGAGACGATTGCCCACGACATGATGGAGAAACTGCTGGATCGGAGGCTATTATAAAATGAAGCGCGGCAACAAAAAGATGTATCGCTTGGTTTTTGTCGCCCTGATGGCGTGCGGATTCCTATTGGCCGCCACGGTCCAGGTCATGGCGGCCGAAGAGGGCGCTGGCTGGCGTCCGACGTACGACATCATCATGAAATGGGTGAATTTTATCATCCTGGTAGCCGTCTTCATCAAATTTGCCTACCGCCCGCTCAAGAATTTTCTTTCCGACAAGAGAGAAGAGATCGCGCTGCAAATCAAAACCATAACCGAGGAAAAGAATCAATTGCAGCAGCGGATTCGCGAGGCCCAGACGGAGCTGGAAGAAAGCGCGGTTCGCCTGGAGGAGGTCAAATCGCGCATCGTGCAGATGGGCGAACGCCGCAAGCAGGAAATCATCGACGAAGCCCGGCGGCAGGGGCAGATGATCATGGAGGGCGCAAAGCAGAAAATGGAAGGTCGCGTCATCCAAGCCCGCAAACGGCTCAGATCGGAAATCGTCGACGCCGCGGCCGACATGGCCCTTGAAAACCTGCCCCGTTTCGTGACCGAAGAAGATCAGCATAACCTGCTGGATCAATTCATGGCCAAAGTGGCCGCAAAATAGCCCGCGTTCTTTTTTTCTTCACCCGGCCCGTTTTAGCGGCCGGGTTTTTTTATGCGCATTAACCGCTTCCGGCTGAATCGGTTAATGCGGGTCGGTTTTTTCGGTCACTTTGCGCTTAAGCCACTCCGTCCAGGACTCGAAACCGGCCTCGGTCCTGGCGGAAATTTCGAAAATCGACATCCCCGGATGGACCTGGCGGATAAAACCTATCGCGGCCTTTTTATCGTAGTCGAGGTAGGGCAGCAGATCGATCTTGTTTAACAGCGCGGCATCGCATTCGCGGAACATCAGCGGATATTTGGCCGGCTTGTCCTCGCCCTCGGTCACGCTCAGCACCACCACCCGCGCGTCTTCGCCGATATCGAATTCGGCCGGGCACACCAGGTTGCCGATGTTTTCCACGATCAGCAGATCCACGGCATCAAGATCGATGCCCTCGAGCGCCTTGCCGATCACATGCGCGGCCAGGTGACAATCGCCGCCGAACTCGTCGGTATTGATCTGCACCACCGGCGCGCCGCTGACCGCCAGGCGGTCGGCGTCATTGGTGGTGCAGATATCCCCCACGATGACGGCGGTGCGGACTTGCGGCATGATGCGCGCCAGGGTTTTTTCGAGGATGGTTGTCTTTCCGGAGCCGGGGCTGCTCATCATGTTCAGGACGAAGACGTTCTTTTCTGCGAACAGCTTGCGATTCTGCCGCGCCATGCTGTCGTTGGCCGCCAGGACCCGGCGAACGACTTTGATCTCGCGCGTCCCGCTCTGGCGGATTTCAGCCCCGTCCGCCCTTTTGTCGCCGTGACCCGGCCGGTGAGAGACGGAATCGTCGTGGTGGCGCGCCCTTGATGTCCTGACTCCAGGCAGCAATGAGAAGATCATGAGGAAATTTTCCTGATGTGAACGTGAACAGAAGACAGCGGGCCTTCAGTGACCGCGTCCGAGCGGTCACTTATCCTCTTCGGCAATTTCGATCGATTCGATATCCAGCTCGCGGCCCGACAGCAGTTCGATAGTGCCGCCGAAACAGTGGGGGCAGGTAAATACCGGGGTGGCGATCGTCCACTGCAACCGGCAGTCGTTGCAGCGGGCGACCACCGGTATTTCATCGATGACAAGCTCGGCCTTTTCCAGGGGCGTGTCCTTGGCGGCAATCTCGAAGCAGAACCGCAGGCTGTCCGGCACGATGGCCGACAGCTTGCCGACCTTTAAATTGACCCGTTCCACACGGGTGCCGGTCAGGTCGGCCGGAATCGAGGCGGTTGCAATTTCGATGATCTGCATCGCAACCCCCATTTCGTGCATTGGAACATTTCTCCGAAATGTTGGTGTTTTGTATTTTGTGTTTGGTGGTTTGTATTTTGTGGTTTGAAATGATTGCGTTTCGCTGCAGCGGATTTGGGTCAGTGCGTTGAAGGGGCATCATCTTGTGGGCGAAAAATTTTTCGCCCCTACGGGTGCCCACACCGCTGCCAGCTTCCGCTACCAAACACCGAACACTAAACACCAAACGCTATATACCAAACACGATCCACGAACACTAAACACCATCTACCAAACACCATTCCCTATTTCTTGAATACATCAACACACAACTTCCCGAACGTTCCCAGGTCCTCGCAGACGTGGATGCCGCTTTGCTTCATGACGTCAATTTTACTCTGAGCGGTGCCGCTCTTGCCGCTGATGATGGCGCCGGCGTGTCCCATGCGGCGGCCCGGAGGCGCCGTCAGCCCGGCGATGAACCCCACCACCGGTTTGGTCACATGTTCGGTGACGAAGGCGGCCGCATCCTCCTCGGCACTGCCGCCGATTTCACCCACCATGACGATGCCGGTCGTGGCCGAATCTGCTTCGAAAGCCTTCAGGCAGTCGATGAAATCGGTACCGTTGACCGGATCGCCGCCGATACCGAGGCAGGTGGTCTGTCCGATGCCTTCGCGCGTGAGCTGATGGACCACTTCGTAGGTGAGGGTTCCGGAACGCGACACCACGCCGATGGGCCCGCCCGGCGTGTGGATCGGACCCGGCATGATGCCGACCTTGCACTCGCCGGGAGTGATGATGCCGGGGCAGTTCGGCCCGATCAGACGCACGGGCTTGCCCTGCATGTAGTTCTTGACCCGCAGCATGTCCAGCACCGGAATGCCCTCGGTAATGGCCACGATCAGCTTCAAACCCGCGTCCACGGCTTCCATGATGGCGTCGGCCGCAAAGGGCGGCGGAACGAAAATCATGGCACAGTCGGCACCGGTATCGGCCACCGCTGTTTTGACCGTGTTGAAAACCGGTACGTCATCCATCTTCTGGCCGCCCTTGCCCGGTGTCACCCCGGCCACCACTTTGGTGCCGTATTCGATGCACTGTCGGGTGTGAAACATGCCTTCACGACCCGTGATCCCCTGGACCAGAACGCGCGTCTCCTTGTTCACAAAAATGCTCATGACCTTATTCTCCAAGACCTTTATTTTAGGCGGCGGCTAATTTAACTTCGCGTTTTCGGGTTACGAGCGGCTACGTCACGATGCCCGCAACTTTCTGAGCCGCGTCTTTCAGATCGACCGCCGTGGTCAGATTCAAACCGGATTCGGCCAGAATCCGCCGGCCCGCTTCGACGTTGGTTCCTTCCATCCGCACCACCACCGGTACGCGGATGCCGGTTTTCTTGGCCGCCTCGACCACGCCTTGCGCCAGCACGTCGCAGCGCAGGATGCCGCCGAAGATGTTGATCAAGACCCCTTTGACATTTTTGTCGCTGAGGATGATCCGGAACCCGTTTTCGACCATCTCCGCGCTGGCGCCGCCGCCGACATCCAGAAAATTCGCCGGTTCGGCCCCGGCGCGCTTGATGATGTCCATGGTCGCCATGGCCAGCCCCGCGCCGTTGACCATGTTGCCGACATTGCCGTCCAGGTTGATGTAATTCAAATTGAACCGGGACGCCTCGACTTCCAGGGGATCCTCTTCATCCAGGTCCCGGTATTCCAGAATGTCCTTGTGGCGAAACAAGGCGTTGTCATCGAAGTTGACCTTGGCGTCCAGGGCAATTACGGCATCTGCGGCCGTCAGCACCAGCGGGTTGATTTCCAGCAGCGAGCAGTCGTAGGCCACGAACAGCCGGTAGAGGCTGTTGAGCATGGCGGTGAAGGGCTTCACCGCCGCTGTGGGCAGATTCAGGCCGAAGGCGGCCTCACGGCCATGATAGGCCTGGATGCCCTGCAGGGGATTGATGTAGACCTTGATTATCTTCTCGGGCGTCTTTTCGGCCACCTCCTCGATGTCCATCCCGCCGGCTTCGCTGGCCATGACGACGATCTGGGCCGTGGACCGGTCCGGGATGATGCTCAGATAAAGCTCTTTGGCGATATCGAGGCCTTGTTCAACCAGAACTTTTTTGACCACCCGGCCTTCCGGGCCCGTCTGATGAGTCACCAGGGTCATCCCGAGGATCTGATCGGCGACGACCCCGACATCTTCCAGCGACCGGGCCAGTTTGACCCCGCCGCCCTTGCCGCGGCCACCGGCATGGATCTGGGCTTTCACGACCGCCGGAAATGCGCCCAGTTTTTCGGCCCTTTCCTTGGCTTCCGTGGTCGAAAACGCCACCGCGCCCTCGGGCACCGGAACGCCGAATTTCCGGAAAAGTTCCTTGGCCTGGTATTCGTGAATTTTCATTATATTTTCTCCGTTTGATCATTCACCCGGTTCCCCACAACCGCACGGAAGGCGCAACTCCCGAATGGATCGGCGTTGCCTCTGGCCACCGATAGCGGTTGTCAGGAACTCCTTCAGCCGATGACCGCCAGCACATCGTTCTTCTGCACCGAATCGCCGCTGGCGTAGTTGATGGCCTTGAGGGTACCGCCGACCGGCGCCGGAAGGGCGTTTTCCATTTTCATGGCCTCGAGCACCACCACGGTTTCACCTTCACTGACCGCATCGCCGACGTTCTTCTGGTATTTGACGATCATGCCCGGCATCGGGGCTTTCAGTGGCGTGCCGGCAACCGCTGCCGCAGCGGGAGCGGGAGACGGTGCCGCCGGAGCGGCTGCCGCCGCGGCGGGCGCTGGTTTGGCGGCCGGTTTGGGAGCCGCCGCAGGCATCGCCATGGGAGCCGACGGCATGGCCGGCATCTGCTGAATGTAGCTCAAGACCGGCGAGCCGCCGACTTCATCCACGCCGACCTCGAAATAGTCGTCATCCACAAAGACGTTGAAGGTGCGCAGCGCATCGCCCTTGGCCGGGGCCTCTTTTTTGGCGTCTTTTTCGACCAGTAGGCCGGCCTTGGCTTTCTTGATCAGCTCCTGCTCCTTTTGCGCCTGCTCCAGCGTTCGGGGCCGAACCTCCGCCGGCGGTTCTTCCTTGCCGTATTTCCACTTCAGAAATTTTTTACCCGTCACCGGATAAAGAGCGTAGATCAGCTGGTCGTCGAGATCCACGGCCAGCCCTTCTGTTTCGGCCTTGGCCTTTTCCAGTTCCGGTTCGAGCACTTCCGCCGGACGGACGGTAATCGGCTTCTCGCCGCGCGGATAGTCCTTCAGCGCTTTTTTCTGGACCTCCGGATCGATCGGTATGGCGGTTTTGCCGTAGAGCCCATAACACAGGTCCTTGACCTGGCCGGTAATCATTTTGTAGCGCTCTTTTTCATCGTCGAAAAGCACGTTGTTGACGGTCTGGATGCCGACGATCTGACTGGTGGGAGTCACCAAAGGGACCTGTCCCAGTTCCTTGCGCACCCGGGGCAGTTCCTTGTAGACCTCACCGATCTTGTCCAACGCATCCATTTCCCGCAATTGATTGACCAGGTTGGACAGCATGCCGCCCGGCGTCTGATGCAGCAGCACGTTAATATCGATGATCGACATTTTCGAGTCGTCCAGCAAGTGCTTGTACTTCGGCAGCACCTCTTTTTCCAGGACCTCGTTGATCCGCGCCAGAAGCTGGATGTCGAAGCCCGTGTCGCGGTTGGTGCCCAACAGGGTCATCACCAGCGGCTCGATGGCGGCATGCGACGTGCGGTAAGCGTACGGCGTCATGCAGGTGTCGATGATGTCGACCCCGGCCTCGATGGCCTTGAGCATGCTCATCGGCGACATGCCGGAAGTAAAGTGGCTGTGCAGGTGGACCGGCACCTTGACTGCCGCCTTGAGCGCCTTGATGACTTCGTAGGCATCATAGGGCGCGATCAGCCCGGCCATGTCCTTGACACAGACCGTATCCGCACCCATCGCCTCCAGCGCCTTGGCCTTCTGGATGTAATAGTCCAGGTTGTAAACGTCGCCGCCCAGGCGCGGCTCGGTCATGGTATAGCAGATGCAGCCCTGGAAGTGCTTGCCGTTTTCCTTGATCACCGGGACCACGGTTTCGAAATTGCGATAATCGTTCAGGGCGTCGAAGGTCCTGAAAATGTCCATCCCGTTGGCACAGGCGCGGTCGACAAAGGCCCGGGCCACATCATCGGCATAGTTGCGGTAGCCCACCAGGTTCTGAGCCCGCAGCAGCATCGAAAAGGGGGTTTTCTTGATATAGCGCTTGAGCGTGCGGATCCGTTCCCAGGGGTCCTCGTTCAGAAAGCGGTGCATGGTGTCGAAGGTGGCGCCGCCCCAGGTTTCTACCGCCCAGAAGCCGACCTCATCCATCATCTCGGCCACCGGGATCATGTCCTCGGTGCGGCCGCGGGTGGCAAACAGCGACTGATGCCCGTCACGCAGGCTCAAATCTTCGATTTTAACCGGGTTCTCCGCCTTGGGCCGGTCCTTGCCGTACGCCATTTTCGTGCCTTTGACTTGATCTTGGTCGTGCATCTTATGCTTCTCCTCTTATGTGGAATTTGCTTGAAATTGGGTGCTGGCTTAACGAAACCGCCCGCCGTGGAAACTTCTCAGCTGCATCAGGCTGCGCAGTTGCATCATGGTCTGCCGGCCGTTCAATCCCCACAAGTTGATCGCCACCGGTCCGGAAACCGGTTGCCCGGCACCGCGTCCGGCCATGGCCTGCGCGGCGACCATTTCTTCCTCGCTTTTGATGTAACTCATGACCGCGGCAATCGCCGCCGCCTTCTTTTTTTCCAGTCCCATAGTCGCTCCGATTAATTTAGTTTTAGGTTTTAAGTTTTAGGTTTTAAGCAATCGGAATCGGTTCATTTTTTTCTTAACACTTAAAATCGCCAACTTAAAACTACATCGGAATATTGCCGTGTTTTTTCGGCGGGCGCAGTTCGCGCTTGCCGCACATGATCTCGAGCGCCTCGATCAGGCGCGGCCGGGTCTGGCTCGGCTCGATGATGGCATCCACGAACCCGCGGTTGGCCGCCCGGTAGGGATTGGAAAAAAGGGTTTCGTATTCCTTGATCTTCTCCTTGCGCTTGGCCTGCGGGTCCGCGGCTTCCTTGATTTCCTTGCGATGGATGATGTTGGCCGCCCCGGCGGCGCCCATGACCGCAATCTCGGCCGTCGGCCACGCAAAGGCCATGTCGGCCCCGAGGTCCCGGGAGCACATCGCCAGGTATGAGCCGCCGTAGTCCTTGCGCGTGATCAGCAGCAGCTTGGGCACGGTGGCCTCTGAGTAGCACCACAGCAGCTTGGCGCCGTGGCGGATGATGCCGCCCCATTCCTGCTGGCTGCCGGGCAAATAGCCGGGAACATCGGCAATGGTCAGAAAGGGGATGTTGAAGGCGTCGCAGAAACGGATGAAGCGCGTGGCCTTGTCCGAGGCATCGACATCCAGGCAGCCGGCCAGAAAATTGGGCTGGTTGGCGATGATGCCGATCGGCCGTCCGTTCAGGCGTGCGAAGCACACGATCATGTTCTTGGCAAAATACTGGTGCGGCTCGAAAAAATCGCCGTTGTCGACGATGCTGCGGATCACTTCCTTCATGTCGTAGGACTGGTTGGGATTGTCCGGAATGAGGGTGTTCAGGGCCGGGTCGGTCCGCCTGGGATTGTCGCCGGTGTTGGTGACCGGGGGGTCTTCCATGTTGTTGGACGGCAGAAAGGAGAGCAGGCGCTTGATCTGCTCGATCGCGTCCGCATCGTTTTCACAGGCAAAATGGGCGACCCCGCTTTTTTCGTTGTGGGACATGGCACCGCCGAGGGCCTCGAAGGTGATCTCTTCGCCGGTGACGGCCTTGATCACCTCCGGTCCCGTAATGAACATGTAACTGGTGTTCTTGACCATGAAAATAAAATCGGTCATGGCCGGGGAATAGACAGCACCGCCGGCCGTGGGGCCCATGATGGCCGAGATCTGCGGGATGACGCCGGAGGCAACCGAATTGCGGTAAAAAATCTGGCCGTAACCGGACAGGGCATCGACCCCTTCCTGGATGCGTGCACCGCCCGAATCGTTGAAACCGACAAAAGGCACGCCGGCCTTGGCCGCCAGATCCATCACCTTGCAGATCTTGCGGGAGTGCATTTCGCCGAGGCTGCCGGCGCGGGAGGTAAAATCCTGCGAAAAGGCGAACACCGGCCGGCCAGCCACCAGTCCGTGCCCGGTGATGACGCCGTCGGAGGGGATTTCGACTTTTTCCATGCCGAAATTCACACAGCGGTGCTCCACGAACATATCGATTTCGCGGAAAGTCCCCGCATCGAACAAGTGGTCGAGCCGCTCGCGGGCGGTCAGTTTGCCTTTTTCCTTGTGCTTGGCCACCGCCTTCTCGCCGCCCATCTGTCGGACCTTTTTTTCACGCTCCTTGAGATCTTTTAATTTATCTTCAACGACACCCATGCTTGAATTCCTTTCATCTCACCTGATTAGTGCCCACTTGAAGTTCCGCCGACCAGTTTCCGGACAGAAAACAGGCCAATTTCCGCGATACCGAAGAATGGCATTACGACAACATCAATCAAAACGGAAAACGGCTCCGCCAAATGCGGCCAAGGTGAAGTCACACCTGAGGCCACGTCGCAGGTCACGCCGCCGGCGTGATCGAACATGCAGGAAAGGCCCCTATCCAGGACGGTAACTGAAGATCTGATTGCCGAAAAAAGGCGGAACAGGACGATGTCACGTCCCATTGAAGCTTACGAAAATGCAATTTTTCACACTTCTATAACCGGCACCGGTTGTCAAGAGAAAAAACACCGGGGCCGCCGGCGGCAATGCCGGAAGAAAAACTCTCCGGTGCACGGCCGCCGGTCATCGGCTGCCCTTTTTCCGGGCTGTTCTTCATCCCTGCTTTTCGAGCACGCTCAGGACCCTGTCGGCCGATTCGGTCACCACCGTTCCGGGACCGAACACGGCCGCCGCACCGGCCTCGAAGAGGAAGGGATAGTCCTTGGGCGGAATCACGCCCCCGACGACAACCTTGATATTTTCGCCGTCCGCTTTCTTCAGTTCTTCGATCAGCCGCGGCACCAGGGTCTTGTGCCCCGCCGCCAGGCTCGAGACGCCCACCACGTGGACGTCGTTTTCGACCGCCATCATGGCCGCTTCTTCCGGCGTCTGGAACATGGGGCTGATGTCCACGTCGAAGCCCATGTCGGCATAGGCGGTGGCGATGACCTTGATGCCGCGGTCGTGGCCGTCCTGGCCCATCTTGGTGACAAGGATCCTGGGCCGGCGGCCTTCGCGTTCCTTGAACTGGTCGGTACGCTTCTTGAGTGCCGCGAAAACCTCGCTATCCCCGTATTCGGCTGCAAACACGCCGGAAATGCAGCGGGTGGTGGCCACGAAGCGGCCGAACACATTTTCCATGGCATCGGACACCTCGCCGACCGTGGCCCGCGCCCGCACGGCCTCGATGCAGGCCTCCAAAAGATTGCGGTCGGTTTCGGCCGCCTTGGTGACGGCCGCCAGGGCCTTTTTCGCGGCGGCATCGTCGCGCTTGGCGCGGGTCTCCTTCACTCGGGCCACCTGTTCGTCGCGCACGCTGGCCGGCACCTCCAGGATGTCCATCAACGGCTCGTCCTTGATTTTGTATTTGTTGACCCCGACGATCACATCCAGGCCCTGATCGATCCGGGCCTGCCGGCGGGCGGCCGCTTCCTCGACCCGCATTTTCGGCATACCGGTCTCGATCGCCTTGGCCATGCCGCCCAGTTCTTCGACCTCGTCGATGATCTTGCCGGCCTCCTTGACGATTTCGGCGGTCAGCGCCTCGATGTAGTAAGAGCCGCCCAGCGGATCGATCACGTGGCAGACCTGGGACTCCTCCTGAATGATCAACTGGGTGTTGCGCGCGATGCGGGCCGAAAAGTCGGTCGGCAGGCCGACCGCCTCGTCGAACGAGTTGGTGTGCAGGGACTGCGTCCCGCCCAGGGCCGCCGCCAGGGCTTCGAGGGTGGTGCGGATGATGTTGTTGTAGGGATCCTGTTCGGTCAGGCTCCAGCCGGAGGTCTGCACGTGGGTGCGCAAAATGGCGGAGCGCGGATTCTTGGGATTGAACCGGTTGATGCGCTCGTACCACAGGAAGCGCGCCGCCCGGAGCATGGCGATCTCCATGAAAAAATTCATTCCAACCCCGAAAAAGAAGGACAGACGCGGGGCGAAGGTATCGATGTCCAGGCCGGCCTTGAGCGCCGCACGCACGTATTCCAGCCCGTCAGCCAGGGTGAAGGCGCACTGCAGGACCGAGTCGGCCCCGGCTTCCATCATGTGATAGCCGCTGATGCTCACGGTGTTGAACTTGGGCATGTGCTGCGAGCAGTAGGCGATGATGTCCGAGACGATCCGCATGGAGGGCTCGGGCGGATAGATGTAGGTGTTGCGGGTCAAATATTCCTTGAGGATGTCGTTTTGAATCGTTCCCGTCAGCTGCTCCGGCTTGACGCCCTGCTCTTCGGCGGCCACGATGTAACCGGCCAGGATCGGTAAAACCGCGCCGTTCATGGTCATCGAGACGCTCATCTGATCGAGCGGGATCTGATCGAACAGAATTTTCATGTCCTCGACCGAGTCGATCGCCACGCCGGCCTTGCCGACGTCGCCGACCACGCGCGGGTGGTCCGAGTCGTAGCCACGGTGGGTCGGCAGATCGAAGGCCACCGACAGGCCCTTTTGCCCGGCCGCCAGGTTGCGGCGGTAAAAGGCGTTGGATTCCTTGGCCGTGGAAAACCCGGCATACTGCCGGATGGTCCAGGGCCGGCCGGCGTACATGGTCGCCATCGGGCCGCGCACATAGGGCGGAAAACCCGGCAGGGTGTTGGCCTGCGGCAGATCGGCGATATCCTCGGCCGTATACAGCGGTTCGACGGTGATGCCTTCCGGGGTCTTCCAGTTCAGGCTCTCGACGGGTTTGCCCTTCATTTGTTTGGAGGCAAGTTCCTGCCATTTTTTCAAGTTCGGATGTTCGCCCATGGTACACTCCTTAGTTGCGTTGAATTCAAGGTGACGATTTTCGAAAAAAATATGGGCGCGGGAGAACAGTCCCGCGAATTGTGCTGTTGGAACGCCTGACCATCAAGACGCAAAGACTCTCTAATATCCGGATTTTTTGAGATCTCGCACTGCAATCGGACAGGATAAATTATCACCAAAACCGATTAAAAGGATTTTTCATATAAGACCAGTGACAAGATGTCAATTTTTACTTTATTTTTTGGATGATGTATTTTTCACGACGAGGTGACCGACGGCGTGCGGATTTCGAATGCGGCGCGGGCAAATGCCAGGCCCGAAGGGCGATGAAAGATAGATATTCCTATAAATCAGTAACCAAGAGCACCACCACCTCTGTAAACTTTTGCCAGGCGATGTCATTGGTGACGACATAGTCGGCGCCGCAGGCTACCGCTGTGCCAAGCTGAATGGCGTCCGGAGTCTTAAACTGGTAATGCGCCCGTAGCCTGACGGCTTGATCGGCGATGTTCATGTCCAGCGGAAAAAGGCTGATGTTTTCGGAATGGGAAAGATAGTCACGATATTTTCTAACCAGTTTTGTCTGACCGGAACGTGCGGGATGAGTCGTCAGTTCGATGTAGGTTATGATCGAGGTTATGACCTGTACTTTTTGAGTGTACACTTGGTTGAAAAGTGACTCCAAAGCCGGAAAATAGTCCGGGTGTCGCTCAAAAAAATAGATGAAGGGGGCGGTATCAAGGAATATTATATCGCCAGCCTTGATTTCTAAACCCATGAATCGCGCTCTCGGTGCACATAGTCGTCGACATCAATACCGCCCCATATTTCTTTTCCCAAACCGGCGGCATGGCGAAAATCAAGCTTGCCCTGCGGCCGTGATTTTTCATTGTCGACAGGAGATAGGCGGGCGATTTTTTTGCCTGCGCGCTCGATAATGATTTCTTCGCCTCGCAAAGCGACTCGGTTCAACAACTCGCCTAAATTTTGTCGTGCTTTAACGGCTGAAACCGTTCGATCCATGAGACCTCCTTCTCCATGTTAATAGGTATGACTATGCTAATCATAATGGTCAGAAAAGGCAATCTTTTCTCGTGAAGGCTCGGCAATAATCGAGTTTTTGCCCTATACCGGCGACGAACCCATTCTAACTATCTGAGTAACACGGCGTCTTCGAGGACCTCACAACAGCCGTCATTCCACATCACTCGAAAAAGAAACTTGGAATATAGGTAATGATCGATGGAAAGTAGATGCAAAGCAAAACGCCGATGATCTGGAGGGCGATGAACGGCAGCACCCCCTTGTAAATGTCCATCATCTGGTATTTTCCGGCCGGCGCGGCCCCCGCAAAATAGAAAAGCGCATAACCGAAGGGCGGCGTCAAAAATGATGTCTGCAGAATGATACAGATCAGCATCGAAAACCAGAGAGGATTGAAATTGAGCTCCAGGCAAATCGGCATGAAAACCGGCAGGCAGACGAGCAGGATGGCCACCCAGTCAACAAACATGCCCAGAATAAAAATGGCGAAGAGCATGATGAACAGAACCATTGCCGGCTGGAGATTCCCGCCGATGAGCAGATCCGAGATGACGTCGCCCCCGCCCACGAAAAGAAACGTGGCGCTGAACAGATTGCCGAACAAGACCAGGATCATCACCATGGAGGTGGTCCTGAGCGTCGCTTTGCAGGACTCGAAGATGATCTTCCAGCTGAGGTTACCACGCACGATGGCCAGGATGGCCGCACCTAAAACACCCACTCCCGCCGCCTCGGACGGTGTGGCAATACCGGCCAGGATCGTGCCCATGACGGCAAATATCAGCACGAGCGGCGGTATCATGGACTTTATCACCATCCACAGCTTTCGCCGGGCGGAATACCCGGAGGCCTCCGCCTTGCTGATCGGGGGACCATAGGACGGCTTGACCTGGCACATGACAAACACGTAGGTCATATAGAGAAAGGCCAGCAGGAATCCCGGCAGGATGGCCCCGGCGAAAAGCGCTCCCACCGATGTTTCCTTGAGCCCCGTCAATCCCCCGAAAACCACGAGCATAATGCTTGGAGGGATGAGAATGCCGAGTGTGCCGCCGGAACAAATCAGGCCGGCGGACATCTGCTTGTTGTATCCCTTTTCAAGAAGTTTCGGGCCGGCGAGGAGCGTCATTCCGACAACCGACGCGCCGACGATGCCCGTCGTGGCGGCCAGGATCACGCAGACGAAAAGAACGGCCAGGCCGAGCCCGCCCTTTATACCGCCCATGACGACATAAAGCGCTTCGAACAGAGCATCGGAAATCTTGGTGCGATCGAGCAACTGGGCCATCATGATGAACAGGGGCACCGCCACGAGCACGAAATTGTTCATGGTGCCCCAGGCATTATTGATAAAGAAACCCAGGAGCCCGTCTACGTTGCCGCCGTTTTCGATCAGACCGAAGATCACGGCGGTCCCGGCGAGTGAATAGGCCAGGGGAAGCCCGAGGACAATGAGTATGATAAGGGTGGCGAACATTCCGATGGTGAGAACTTCCGGGCTCATGGCATCCTCTTAGCGAATGGCTTCTTTTTGGCCGACGATGAGAAGGCGTTTGATCAGATTGGAAAGGACCTGAAGAAAAAGAAAGGTAAACCCCAGGGCCATCAACAGCTTTACCGGCCAGATCGGCGGCGCCCAGGCCGATGAGAAATCCTCCATAATTTTGGTGGAAATGATCGCATTGTCCCAGGCCCAGATTCCCAGCAAGGCAACGAGGGGAAGTGTAATGACGATCGTCAGAACGATGTATAGGATGTCTTGTATTTTTTGGGGGAGTTTGCTGCTGAAGATATCGACGCGCACGTGACCGTTGAACAGTTCGGTATATCCATACCCCATGACAAAATGAACGCCGA
Organism: uncultured delta proteobacterium; assembly: GCA_963779885.1. Lineage (GTDB taxonomy): Bacteria > Desulfobacterota > Desulfobacteria > Desulfobacterales > SG8-13 > JARFQH01. The sequence continues at coordinate 96,554 of CAWAAN010000017.1, forward strand.
AGATAAAGGTGGTCAGCTCCAAGCCCCAGATCGTCGGCGCATTGAAAAAATAACGCATCACGACTCCGTAACAGATCAACACCACCAGGATCACCATCAGCAGAGACGATATTTCTCCTTGTGTCTCCACTATCTTGTCGAGTATTTTCGCGAGCCGTTTCATCACTTTCTCCTGTTTTTACTTCGACTTCATCCAACAGTAGCTACGCGGCGTAAAATAAAAAAAGAAATGCCAATTGACTGCATCTGGGCATTTTAATGTTGTTGATGGATTTCCGGCTGGATTACGTCCGTGCAGGCGAACCCAGCCGGTCTCCAATTTTACGTGCCTATTCGAGGCCGGAGAGGTACTCTATTCGTGCAGTTTTCCTTTCACCACCTCGTCCATCGGCCATGGCGTCACACCGGCCCTGGCGGAACGCCAGTCGGCAAAATCTTTTTTGAGCTCTTCCTGGCTGTTTAGAATCCGTTTGCAGTCGGGACATCTTTCTTTCACCTTTTCCAGATAGCCTTGCGTCGTCTTGGCGAAATCGACGATGGCCTCTTTATCCATCCTCACGATTTCGGATTTTTCCTCAAAGCGGCGGATGGCCTCGGCGTTGAGGTTGTTCAGCCAGCTGTAGCTCCAGAGTTGGGTTTCTTTGGCGGCCGTGTCGAGGATCCATTTCAGATCATCCGCCAGGGCGTCGTAAGACTGCTTGTTGAAAAAGAAGACGTTTTGGCAGGCGGGTTGATGCACGCCGGGCTCGATGATGTATTTGGTGACTTCGTCAAAACCCATCGGCCAGTTAATCGCCGGCGCAGAGAACTCGGCCGCATCTAAAACCCCCGTTTGCAGCGACAGATAGACTTCACCGCCCGGCGTGGCGACACCCGAGGCACCGAGCTCATTCAGAATATCGAGGTACCAGCCCCAGGTTCTGACTTTCATCCCCTTGAAATCCTCCATCTTGGATGCTTTTTTGTTGGAGTTCAATCCCAACTCCTGTCCCGCCTGGCCGCCGGGCAGGGCAAAAAGATTGTACTGGCCGTAAAGGTCCTGCATTTCTTTCACGCCCCCTCTTTCGTAGAGCCAGATATTGTAGAGTTCGGCGTCCAGCCCGTAGGGAACGGAACCGAAGGCGATAAAAGCCTCGTTTTTACCCTTCCAATAGCCGGGCCAGTCATGGCCGGCATCGAAAGAGCCCTTGCTGACGGCATCAAAGATTTCCATGGCCGGGACGAGTTCGCCGGCCGAATAGGCCTTGATGTCCAGGCGCCCGCCGGAAGCCAGGCGGACGGTGTCACAGAAATGAACCGCCATGTCATAGAACAGCAAGCCTTTGGTCCAGGGCAGAACCATTTTCCACCGGTGTTTTTTATCGCTGGTGGTGACTTTCAGATTCTTCACTTCTTCAATTCTTGGGTCGGCGCCGAATTTCTGCCGCTCTGATTTTGTCTTCTTGTCCTGGGCCAACGCCATACCTGCCAAGAACAAAAACGCGACCGCGAAAATGGCTGCTGTCCTAAACGATTTTTTCATGATTCTCCTCCTCCTGGTTGGCAATGTGCGAGGCGCACCGCCCTGTTATTCAGCACTGTTGATTCGTGATCTTACAATAAATTCGACCGCACCACCTCCCTTTCCTGTCCAGCACGCAAACATCGGACAACGTGCAGTATGATTGATACTTAAGAAAGCCTTGAACCGTTTGCAATCAGATTTTTTCAGCGAATTTTTCACGAAGTTCTCTTTTAAGCGTTTTCCCGGCCACATTCCGTGGAAAATCCTGGATGATCTTGACGGCCGCAACCCGTTGAAACTTGGCCCCGACGCGCGAATTGATCCAATCTTTGAGGTCCGGCTCGGAGGCGGTTCCGCTGGAAACCAGCGTGACCGTGGCCAACGGCACCTCGCCCCACTTTTCGTCCGGTATCCCGAACACCGCCACTTCGTTGACCTCCGGATGCTGAACGATGACCTCCTCGATGTCCTTGGGATATACATTCACGCCGCCGGAGATGATCATGTCCTTTTTCCGGTCCACCAGGTACAGAAAACCATCTTCATCGACGAAGCCCAGATCGCCCGAGTGCAGCCATCCGTCCACGATGGCTTCCTTGGTCAGATCATCGCGCTTGAAGTATCCAGGCATCAAAATGGGCCCCTTGCCGCAAATTTCACCCACCTGGTTGGGCGGTAGCTCGGCACCGGTGTCGTCAACGATTTTCATATCGAACAACGGCAGTGGAACGCCCACCGAGGCGGGCTTGGATTGGTAATCCAGCTTGTCCAGTACGGTCACGAAGCCCTCGGTCAAGCCGTAGAGTTCGTAAAAGCGCCCGGGAAGTAGCCGAGTCAACATCTCTTTGTGTTCGCGATACAACGGCGCCCCCAAGGCGAGGATCATTTCCAAAGACGCCAATTTCTCGGGGTCGAAGTTGGGGGCATTCAACATGGCAATAATCTGGGCCGGGACCATCATGACATGGGTCACTTTTTCCTTGTGAATGTTCTCGATATAGTCAATCGCATCGAACTGCGGCAAAATGACATAAGTGGCCCCCTGAAAGACGGTGGGCATTAAATCCACAAAGGCGCCGTTGAACACGATGGCGCCGGCATGCAGCGTCACGCTTTCCGGGGCCACGCGAAAGGCGGCGGCAAAGGAAGTGCCGTAGGCAATCCGGATATCATGGGTATGAACGATCCCTTTAGGCAACCCCGTGGTTCCGCTGCTGTAGAGGATGTCGAATTGATCATCACCCAAAATCACCGGAACATCAGGCTCGCTGTCTTTTTCAGCTTTTTTGAGGGAATGGTAACTTTTAAATCCTTCCATGGGCGTCTCGTCGACCAGCAGACAACATCCAGGACGAAGTTCCGGCAGATCGGACATTATCATTCGCACAATGGGTGCAAATGATGCGTTGGTGATCACCATCTCCACATCGGCATCTTTCATCAGGGATCTGAGCGCACCTTCCAGCAACAGGGTGCTCATGGGAACCACCACCGCACCGATTTTGGCGACGGCCCAGTATGTTTCGTAAAGTTCCAGGCAATTCGGCAGGATTGTGGCGACCTTGGATCCCTTTTCAATCCCTAAACGAACCATGGCATTGGCCAATTTGTTGATATTTTGATTAAGCTGCAGATGGGTCAAGCGCTGATCGCCGAACACCACGGCGGTATGGTCTGGTCGATAGCGGGCATGACGCGTAAACAACATTCCCAAATTCATTCAAAGCTCCTTTTTGGTGAATGCGATTTCAGGATGGACCTGGCTGTAACTGAAGTTTTAAACTACAACTGGCAAGAAACGTGCCGAATGAAATTAATAATTCACATTTTCACGTAACCTCCATGTACAATTCAATATTCATGAACGATCACCTGGTTTGAAGTTAATTGAACTTGTGACGGCGAAACACTGACTATACCAAAATTGATACACAAACTTTTATCATTTGCGGAAAGTGATAAGCGTGATGACGAAACATGGACTTAACGGCAGGGCCGCTTCCGGCCCTGCCGTTGATTTAAGCCAGCCGCTCACACCATCAGTAGGGCGCTTCCACGACAAAATCGCCGAAATACCCTGGATAATCCTTGTCTTTGAAAATGGCACCTACGCGCGTTTTCTGAACATCGATCCGGCGGCCCAGATCGGCAAGCATGCCACCGCGGTGGTGGCGAACACGCGCCTGCGCATCGTCGCCAGGACCGGCATCGCCGAGGTCAACTATCCGCACGAATTCAAGGACATCGGTTTTCTGGTTCACCGCATCCCCATCCGGGAGGACGGCAAAATTATCGCCGTTCTGGGCGTGAATAAAGCCACTCTATTTTGGTATTACCGGTTCAAAAGCCAGGTAAGTTTCTTTGTCTTTGCGATGCCGATAGTGGACCTTGAGCGGCATCCCCACGATAATCTCTTCGGGTTTCCTCGGATCGATCCCCTCCAGTCGCCCATCTACGCGGGCGCCTTCATCGAGTTCCATGACCGCTGAGCAGTAGGGGTTATCCCGGTTGTATCCTTCCGCGATCATGGCGGCCGGACCGATGGCGATGCAGGTGAAGGCCGCTAACTTGCCCTTGCCCGACATCTCGACCCAGTCCATCTTCGATGCGTGGCAGCTGGGGCAGATCGGCCGCGGCGGCACGTACAGCGCGTCGCAGTGGCCGCATTGCGAGCCCATCAAGCGGTTTTCCGACAAAAAAGCCCTAAACGAAATGTCGCTGAACGGCCTGTTCTCCACCGGCTAACTCCTTCCCAGGATTGTAAAGGTGCAGGTCCCCCCGGTGCCGCCCAAGTTGTGGGCGCCGCCGATGCGTAGATCCGGAATCGGTATCTGGCGCTTTCCGGCCTTACCCCTGAGCTGAGTCCAGACCTCATAGAGCTGGGATATGCCGGTTGCGCCGACCGGATGACCCTTGCATTTCAGGCCGCCGGAAGTGTTGATCGGTTTGGGGCCGTTGAGGCGGGTCGCGCCTTCGGCGACGGCTTTGTACCCTTCGCCGGGTTTGAAAAAACCAAGGTCTTCGATGTGAAGAAGCTCTGCAATCGAAAAGCAGTCGTGCACCTCGGCGAACTGAATGTCATCGGGCTCCAAACCGGACATGCCGTAGGCTTCCCGGGCGGCGTAGCGGGTGGCTTCAAAATAGGTCAAGTCGTCACAGGCATGCAGCCCGCGCCCGCTTCCCTGACCGATGCCGAGAACCCGAACCGGATCGTCGGTAAAATCACCGGCCATCTCTTCGGCCACCAGCAGCATGCAGCTGGCGCCGTCGCTGATCGGGCAGCAGTCGAACAGGTGCATCGGCCAGGCGACGACCGGATTCGACCGCGGATCGCGCAGAAATTCCTTCTCGTCCTTCCAGGACGGCACCGTAAGGCCTCGCTGCGCGGCACTCCGGCTCTTGGCCTGCATGATATCCCGTATCGTCAATGGAAACTGCGCTTTGGGGTTCAGGGGCGCATTGTCGTGGCTCTTGATCGTCACGTTCATCAAGTGCTCGCGGGTAGCGCCGTATTTGGCGAAATAGGCCGTCGCAACCGCCCCGAAGACGCCCGGAAAAGTGAATCCGGCCTGGCCTTCATACGGCACGGTCGCCAGCGCCAGCCCCTCGGCTACCTCTGTGGTGGTTCGCTTCGACATCTCCTCCACCCCGCCGACCAGAACGATGTCATAGAATCCGGAGGCAACCGCAAAGATGCCTTCGCGGAATGCCAGCGCGCTGGAGGCGCATGCCCCTTCGGTTCTGGTGGCCGGTTTGGGCGTCATGCCGATCAGGTCCGAAATGATCGGTCCCCAGTGCGACTGGTGCATGAAGAAGTCGTTGGAAAAATTTCCCAGGTAGAGCGCATCGATGTCATTGGGATCGATGCCCTTGTCCACCGAGTCCCGCATTTCCAGAAAGGCTTCGGCAAACAGGTCCTTGGAATCCCTGTCTTTAAACATTCCGAATTTCGACATCCCGGCACCGACGATGGCCACGTCCCGGCCGAGTTTTCTGCGTTTTGTCATCTTGTTTTCTCCCGGCTCGCGGACGCACTTGGTTTCTGCAGCATATTGCAGCCAAAACCCAAGCAGCGTGTCAGCAAGCCCTTTTATCCCACTTCAGCGTTTATTTTCTTCACCCGCAATCCCCAAACGTTTCAAGCGACAGGTGGTCGGATCTCGTTGATGGCGTTGATTTTCGTTGATGCAAGACCACGCCAAAAAAATTACGTAACGCACCCAACACTTGACACAGCAATAATCGGACCACCTGGTGGTATCGCACAACACGGCAGGGCTGCCGGCCACTGGTAGTGCCCAGCTAATCGAAATCACAGAAAAAGCAGCGTCGCCGGTGAAATATAGCGCTATTTGCACAGGCTTGGCTTCGCTGCGGCTGATGTCTCAGAAATTACACATGTAGTTTTTATGATACAGATGGCCGGGGAGCGAAGATCCCGCCCCCATTGGTTTAAGGGGGCCCTCAACTGGCAATCGGTTAACTTTCAACGGGTTGCATCTCCGATGTGTTCCAAACCACCTGAAGGTAAGCGCTTACAGGGTGCCGCAGGTGCAAGGCGTCGGGCGCGCAGGCGTACTGTTGTAGGTCAAGTGCCCGACAACACAGCACATGCGGTGCCATGTGAACGCTTACGTCAATTGATATAAAATTCAAAATGTAGTAGGGATAATTTTCGACAGGACCACTTTTCAGGAGGGTGAGCCCTATGCCAGCAGCCCCACTTTCGGCGGCAGCGTTTTCTGCACGCTTCAAACAAAAGGCGGAGTCGGTCTCCGCGATCGTGACGGAGGTAAAGACCACCCGTGATGCACTCGAATACAGCGTGGATCTCTGCGCGCGCAAACAGGCCTGCCAATTGCTGATTTCCGGGTGCGACGATTTCCTCTCACCGGATGCCGAAGCGCTTTGCGATCTCAAGCAGGACAAAATAATCGCCGCCCCCGCCTTGCCTCCGGAAGAGGCCGAAATTCTCTCAGAGATGTGCGCCGACAGGGGCATCCGGCTCGTAACCAGCGATCTGCGCCGGCATTTGGCGGGCATCGACATCGGGCTGACTGTCATCGACTACGGTATCGCCGAAACCGGCACCCTGGTGCTCGACTCGAGCAATGAGGATGTCCGCCTGTCGACAATGGTCAGCGAGATTCACATCGGAATTCTACCCAAGTCGAAAATTCGGCCGAGCGCCTACGATCTGGAAATAGAACTACGGAAAACCATGCAAACGGCTCCCAGTTACCTGGCCTTTATCACCGGGGCCAGTCGCACGGCCGACATCGAACGGGTACTTGCGTTAGGGGTTCACGGACCGCTTGAACTTCACATTCTACTCCTGGAGGACAACTGATGCAGGAAGCCCGTAACCTCAAAGAATACAAAAAAGAAGTCGATGACGCTCTGCAGAACTCTTTCCTGCGCAGTGCCATGGACAAGTTCGCGGTCGCCTACCGTTCCGGCCGGACCAATGCTTTTGCCGGCATGGACGTGGAAGGACTGGTAACTGAGATTGCTGCCGCTAAGGATGCCGCATTGGCGCGGATGGATGCGCTTTTCGAGGAGTTCAAAAAGAACGCTTCAAAGGCGGGCGTTCACGTTCATCTGGCCAAAACCGCCAGCGAAGCCAATTCAATCATCGCCGGCATCGCCCGCGACAACGATGTGAAAAAGATCGTCAAGTCCAAATCGATGACCGCCGAGGAAACCCTCTTGAACCACGATCTCGAAGCCGAGGGATTCGAGGTCACCGAAACCGACCTGGGCGAATGGATCATCCAATTGCGCGGCGAGGGGCCGTCCCACATGGTGATGCCGGCCATCCACCTGTCGCGCCACCAGGTGGCGGACCTGTTCACGGAAGTCACCGGCCACAAGCAGGATTCCGAAATCGAACGCCTGGTGAAGGTGGCACGCCGGGAACTGCGCCGGAAATATGTCGCGGCGGACATGGGCATATCGGGCGCCAATTTCGCACTGGCGGACACCGGCACCATCGGCCTGACCACCAACGAGGGCAACGCGCGCCTGGTGACCACCCTGCCGCGCGTGCACGTGGCGCTGGTCGGACTGGACAAGCTGCTGCCGACCCTGCGCGACGCCCTGCTCATCAATCGCGTGCTGCCGCGCAACGCCACCGGCCAGGGCATCACTTCCTATGTCACCTGGATCACCGGACCCAACGCCTGCGGCGCCGCACCGGACAATAAAAAAGTGATGCACATCGTGTTTCTCGACAATGGCCGGCGGGCGCTGGCCAAAGACCCGGTGTTTTCCCAGGTGCTGCGCTGCGTGCGCTGCGGCGCCTGCGCCAACGTCTGCCCGGTGTACCGCATGGTGGGCGGCCACCGCTACGGCCACATCTACATCGGTGCGATCGGGCTGATCGTGACCTATTTCTTTCACGGGCGGGACAAGGCCCGCAATCTGGTTCAAAACTGCATCAACTGCGGTGCCTGCAAAGCCGTCTGCGCCGCCGGCATCGATCTGCCGCACCTCATCAAGGAAATCCACGCGGTTATTCAGGATGAAGAAGGTCACCCGCTGACCAGCCTGCTGCTGGCCAAACTGCTGCGCAGCCGCAAACTCTTTCACTCTCTGCTGCGCTCGGCCCAGGTAGCCCAGCGGCCGGTGACAGACGAAAGCCAGTACCTGCGCCATCTGCCGTTCATCTTCGCCCGGGAGCACAACTTCAGGGCCCTGCCGGCGATTGTCGAAAAACCTTTCCGGGATCGATGGGAGCAGTTGCAGCCGAGGGTTGCGTCCCCCCGCCTTCGCGTGGCGCTCTTTGCGGGCTGCCTGCAGGATTTCGTCTACCCCGAACAGCTGGAAGCCGCCCTGAAACTGCTCGCGAACACCGATGTGGCTGTCGACTTTCCGATGGATCAGTCCTGTTGTGGCCTGCCGGTGGTCATGATGGGGGAGAAGCAGGCCGCGCGGGATGTCGCCCGACTGAATATTCATGCGTTTGCGAACGGCGACTATGATGCCATCGTCACCCTGTGCGCCTCCTGCGCCTCGCACCTCAAGGCCGGGTATCTGAAACTCTTCGCCGACGACCCCCCCATGGCCGAAAAAGCGCGCCGGTTCGCGGAAAAAGTGTCTCCCTTCAGCGTTTTTATAAACGATGTGCTCAATATGAGTGCGGATTCATTCGAACCGCGCGGAACCGCCGCGACCTACCATGCCCCCTGCCACCTCTGCCGGGGACTCGGCGTACGGGAAGCTCCCCACGCCCTAATCGATATAGGTGGAATGCGGTTCCTACCGGCCGAAGAAGAAGAGACCTGCTGCGGCTTCGGAGGAACTTACTCGGGCAAATTTCCCCAGATATCGGCCGAGATCCTGGCACGCAAACTCGATGATGCCGAAAAGACCGGCGCCGAGGTCCTGGTCACCGAGTGCCCGGGCTGCATCATGCAGCTGCGCGGCGGCGCCAAAAAACGGGGCAGCCGGCTGTGCGTCAAGCACCTGGCCGAGGCGCTGGCGGAAAACATACGGTAAGACATCGCAAGGGCCTTATGAAGCCGGATAAGATTTTCGATTGACCTTGATTGAGGACAAGCATATGGGCGCGGGCTTTTTTATGACTGTCTCAATGACTGCTTATGCAATTACTACATCCGGGAGGAATAATATGAGAGTCGCATTTATCGGTATGGGAACCATGGGTGCGCCAATGGCGCTCAACATTATAAAGGCCGGCCATGCTGTCACCGTTCACAACCGCAGCCGCGAAAAAGAGCTGCCTGTTGTGGAAGCCGGCGCCAGGCCGGCGGCATCACCGGCGGAAGCGGCCGCCGGCGCCGAGGTGGTTTTCACCTGCGTCAGCGACACACCCGATGTGGAAGAGATCATTTTGGGCGAAGCCGGCATCATCCGCGGCGCGGCAGCGGGAACCATCGTCGTGGACATGTCCACCGTCAGCCCGAGCGCCACCCGCCGCATCGCCGCCCGCCTGAGTGAAAAAGGTGTCCGCATGCTGGATGCCCCGGTGTCCGGGGGTTCCGAAGGCGCCCAGAAGGGTACGTTGTCAATCATGGTGGGGGGTGAGACGGCCGACCTGGATAAAGTGCGGCCGGTGCTGGAGGCCATGGGCCAAACCATCACCCATGTGGGGCCGATCGGCGCCGGTCAGATGGCCAAGGCCATCAACCAGATCGTGGTGGCCGGGACCTACTGGGGTGTCGCCGAGGGCATCGCCCTTGGCCTGAAGGCCGGCCTGGACATGCACAAAGTCGTTCAGGCCGTGGGCGGCGGCGCGGCCGGTTCCTGGGCGATGGTCAACCGCTCCGGCAATATGATCGAAAATTCCTATCCGCTGGGTTTCAAGCTGCGGCTGCACCGCAAGGACCTCGACATCGCCCTGGAAGTGGCCCGCGAACTGGGCGTGACCCTGCCGGTGACGGCCTGGGTCGAGCAGGCCGAAACCGGCCTGATCGCCCGCGGCCACGGCGACGAAGACATTTCCGTCATCGCCCGCAGCATCAGGGAAGCCTCCGGCATAGATTGATCACTCTCCCTTCATAAATTTTTACCCCGGAACGGTTCGTTCCGGGGTAAAAATTTATTAATATGTCAGCACCATGCCCCCATCGAAGAGAAGATCGCCGCCGACGAGATAACGCGCAAAAGCGCGAAAAGCCGAAAACAAACAGGTTGCCGACTTCGATCGGCGACATCAATCTCCTTTACGCGGGACTTCCCATCATGACTTCCGTGACGACGTCTCCTGGCGTGATGCCTCGCTGTTCGGCCTGGGCGGGAATCTGGTTGAGCGCCAGCGGCGTTTTCACAAAGCCGGTGCTGACGGTAAAGGAGCGAACCTTTCCGGCGCCCTCGGCTGAAATCGATTGGCTCAAGGCCCGCAGGCCAAACTTAGTGATATTGTATACTGGTTTGTTTACCGTGCACATGTGCGCATGCATAGATGCCATGTTGCCGACTGCCCCGCTGCCGTCCGCACTCTTTCTTCATGAATGGAATAGTCAGTTTCGACTAGGTAGAAACGGGGCCCGCAACATGATCCGCTGCATCAAATCGTATTTTTCCATGGGGAAGTTTTCGATCGAATCGATGTGCTGGATGCCGGCGATGTTGGCCAGATATTTGATCGTCCCCAGTTTGGCGGCCTCGGCGACGCCATGTTCGATGTCGCCATCTTTTGTCAAATCAGTTTTGATGAAGATCATCTGGCCCCCCATGTCCCGGGCCATCATCTGGGTTTTTTTGCCTTCCTCCTCGTTTATATCCAGACCGACAGTCATCAATTTATTGGCGGCGGCGGCTATCGCGGTCGCCCGGCCGATTCCCGAACCGGCCCCTGTGACGATGCACACGTGATCGGCAGCAAAATTATCGTCATTCAAAATCAAAATATCTTCTTTCTTGATAGCCGGCTCTTTGATTTCCATCTGACCCTCCATCCGTGGTTGCATCCATCAAACCGAACGATATAGGCTTCAAGATAAAGTTTTTGACTGCGTTATCGGTCGTTGGCGTATGACTATACAGCCGCCTCCCTCTGACCTTGTCAAAATCTTTATCTTAAAATCTATAGTTTAATTCCATGGGCTCAGGATGCAAATTGCAGGCCAACACACTGATATCGGGCGGGGGTTGGGACGACGGATCGACGGTATTTACGTGCGCGTTGAATTTTTCGCCGGTGCCCGGCAATTTGCTCGACACCCAACCTCATCCCGGTGTATACGAAGGTAAGTATCTATTCGGCGACATATCGTCGATTTGATACACATCCCAACCGGTGTCCATCCATAAATGGTCTTTTTTCCGCTGGACTTTCGGTCGTAGCGGGTTTTCGGCTGCGGCGTACATAAAGTACGCCTCGCCGCAAACCCTTGTGCGGCCTTGCCCAGCGAAAAAAATCCTCATTTCTGAATTGGACACGCAACAGTGCCTAAAAAAAATCGCGGATGGGCACTAACTGGCATCCGTTCGCAACGAGAAAAATATTCAAGAATGAAAAACAACACCCGCCCGGCGCCTGAAGCAGAATCGTTGGAAAAGAGACTGGCCATTTTTGAACTGATCTTCGAGAGCATTCACAACGGGATCATGGTAACGGATGCCGAAGGCTTTATCACCCATTTCAACAAACCATACGGCCGTTTTCTCGGCCTCGACCCGGAGGCTCAAATCGGTAGACACTGCACCGAAGTAATCGAAAACACCCGCATGCATATCGTGGCCAAAACCGGCAAGCCCGAAATCAATCAGGCCCACCGGATCAAAGGGCAGAACATGGTCGTGCAGCGTATTCCCATCCTGAAGGATGGCAAGGTCATCGCTGTCTTCGGCCAGGTCATGTTCAAGGACGTCAAAGATGTCGGGAAATTAGCCCGGAAACTGTTGCTGCTGGAATCCAAGGTCAAGCTCTACGAGGAAGAATTGATGACGCTGCGCTCGACACGCTACACCATCGACAGCATCATCGGCCGCAGCCAAGCGATAAGCTCCCTGAAAGAGGAAGCTCTCAGGGCGGCGAACAACCAATTCCCGGTGCTCCTTACCGGGGAAAGCGGCACCGGCAAAGAGCTGTTCGCTCAGGGCATCCATCATGCCGGATCGCGCAAACCCCATGCGTTTGTCAGGATCAACTGCGCCGCCATACCCAGAGATCTCCTCGAATCTGAACTGTTCGGATACGAATCGGGGGCCTTTACCGGAGCCCGGGCCGGCGGCAAACCGGGAAAGTTCGAACTCGCCCACAACGGGACCGTTTTCCTGGATGAGATCGGCGACATGCCGCTCGAAATGCAGCCCAAGCTGCTGCGGGTGCTGGAAGACAAGGAGTTCGAAAGGATCGGCGGCAACACGATGATACGATCTGATTTTCGGTTGGTTGCCGCAACCAATCAGGATCTGGACAAGATGGTTGCCGCGGGCATGTTCCGCAAGGACCTGTTTTACCGTCTCAATGTCGTTTCACTTCATATTCCGCCCTTGCGGGAACGCCGGCGCGACATCATCCTCATTGCCCGCCATCTCCTGAAAAACATGGCGGAAGAAGCGACTCTGCCCGACATCACCCTGGCCAGGGAAACCGAGCTTCTGTTGAAAGGCTATGACTGGCCGGGGAATGTCCGCGAATTATCGAATGTGCTGGAGCGGGCCCTTTCGGCCCTGGAAGGGCAAACCATCGTGCCGGATCATTTGCCCTTTTACATGACACGCGGCACGAAGGGTTCGAAACAAACGGAACATGCGTCAATCAAGGAGGTTCAGGCACGGGTCGAAAAAACAGCCATCCAGCGGGCGCTCGCGGAAGCCGGTTATAAAAAGACCCTGGGCGGCGGATATGCTTGGCATCCACCGCACCTTGCTTTACAAGAAAATGAAAAAACACGGAATTTCGCTGCAACCAACGTGAATGGCGCGCAAGTGCCTCGATCTTGCGCCAATGACAAGTTCTTCTTTTGCCGCTGTTATAAAAACGACATAAATCATTGCGCACGCATTCACAGCGTTTAGCGTGTTGGACACCTTATGATTGCTGTTGCATAAATGATATGTCGTAGGAATGCACAATTAACTACGACGCTGTGTATAATGATTCGTGTTATAGATTGTGCCCATCCGCGATCTTTTTTAGGCACTGTTACGTGTCCAATTCATAAATTTGGATTTTTTTCGCTGGGCAAGGCCAGAGAAGGAGGTTGTATAGTCAAACACCGACGACCGATAACACAGCCAAAATCTTTATCTTGGAGCCTATCGCCTCAGGTGTGGTTGACCCGGCCCAAGTCGGAATAATCTGGAGCCGGGCGGCGGGGACAACTGATACCGGTGATGATATCCTGGCTGAAATCAAAGAGCGTCGCCGAAGATTGGCCTGAATGAATGTCAACCACGAAATTCTCTTTCACGCTTCCAATGGCGGCCGCAGTAATACCACGTTCGGAGAACAGGGAGAAAACCCGGTCGATATTTTCCGGCGGAACCGAGAGGATAAATCCGAAGCTTTGAAAACACAGCAGCCACTGCTCGAGGGTCAGGGATTTCGGGCATGGTATCGCATCGAGATCGATATCTGCTCCTTTTCCCGAATTTTCGAGCATAATGGCGGCGGTTCCGAGAATCCCCGCATTGCTGACATCTTTGGCCGCAAAGGCCGATTCGGACTCGGCGACCAGCGGCAGGGCCTCCAGTCGGTGGCGCAACGCTTCCGGGCTTTTACCCGAGTTGGCGTCCCAGCTGACAACGGATCGGCAGCCGGCCCGGCCATCGAGATCAACCGCCAACACTAGCCGGTCGCCGGCGGCCGCTAAATGGCTGCGGAGCAGTTTCCTGGCGCGGCCGATGATGGTCACGCTCAACGCCGGACAGTCGATCGGGGCATCCGGATGCAAATGCCCCCCCAACATGGGGACTTGAAGCTTGCGGCAGCCCTTTTCGATGCCCTCGACGATCAGGCGGCGTTGCGAGTCGTCGCCGCTAGCCAGGACATTGACCATGCCGACCGGTCGGCCACCCATGGCATAGATGTCATTGACGGTGACCATGACCGAGGCTTTACCGGCGGCATACGGTTCGTTGACCAGGAGGCCGGTCATCATGCCGTCAGCCGCCACCAGCAGGTATTCGTCCCCCCAGGGAATGATGGCGGCATCGTCGCCGTAATTCGGCAGTTGTTCGCCGTAACCCAGCGTTTGGCTGAGCAGGTCGACAACCGGCCGGATCGGCTGTTTGCGCAGAAGGCCGGGATAGGTGCGAATTTTTTTGACGATGTCTGTCAATTGAGCGTGCATGCCTGCGCCTCTTTGGTCGTCTCATCCTCCGATAGACGGATATTGCCCGCCGGTGACCCGATGGCCGCCCCATCAGTGTCGAAATCCTCGGGAACCCGGCTCAGATCGGCCAGCATCGTTTGATGCGGGCATCCGCAGTAGGTAGTCATGGGACCCCGGGCCACCCACCCGAGTTTCCGGAAAAAGGAAACGTTCTTTTCCTGGATATGGGCTGAAAAGACCCGGCACCCTCTTTTTTTCACCTGCCGCATGGCTTCTCGCACCAGTCCCGCCCCCACCCGAACGTCACGAAAATCCGGGTGAACCGCCAACCGGCCGCCGACCCACTGCCGGCGGCCTTGAAAAGCGTCTGGAAATATACGGACGGTGCCGATGACACGATCTTGTTTTCTGGCCACCAGCAGAATGCCGGACCGATCGTGTTCATCTTGGTCGGATCGGTCGAAAAGTCCCTGCTCTTCGACAAACACCGCATGACGAATGGCGAGTGCCTGAGATCGTTCGTCTGCGGTGCGCGCGCGGTGATAAAATATTTCACCGAACGGTCTCTCGTAGAGTCCAAGGGCCGAACAGGCCCCGCACCGCACACATCCGGCGCGGCTGAGTTTCGCCGAAAGCCCTTTGCGGCACAGCACTTTCGCCACGGCCGAATAAATTCGAGTCATCAGGACCGCATCCGGCGGGCGATGGTCTTGCAGCCAGGATCCGGGAATCGGCCGGAGGGGAACCACGAAAGGGTAAACCCCCATATCGGCCAGCCATTCACTGCCGGAGACAAGGGTGTGCGACGGCTCTCCGAGACCCGCGATCAAGAAACTGCTCACCTGGTTCGGGCCGAAGACAGCCACCGCCCGCCGCCAGGCCCTCTCATAGCCGGTCAGCCCGATGGCGGCTTTGGCCGGAGCCACGCGCGCCAAGGTCGGCAAGTGAAATGATTCGATATGAATGCCAACCGTATCCACCCCAGCGGCTTTCAGGTGGTCCATCAGGCCGAGATCATCCGGCGGCAAGAACTGAACATGAACCGGCAGGGCCGCGGCCGCCTTGATGGCGGCCGCGCATTCGGCCAGATATAAAATTTCTGAACCGGGCGGGTCCGCCGTGCCGGAAGTCAGCACCACGTGCGCGACACCGTCGATGGCCGCGGCCGCACGGGCGACTTCAGCCAGCTGGCCGGGGGTCTTGCGCGCGATGGTGGCATTCTTTTCAAGGGAAACTTGGGTGGCACAGAAGTCACAGCGCCGATTGTTTTTCCAGTTGACGCATGTTTGCAGAACGGTGGTGGCCAGACAGTCGCTGCCGTGCAACAGGGCGATTTTTTTATAGGGCACCTTCTCTGAATCGGCCCGATCGTAAAACCGGGGAGTCGGCACCACGGAGATGGACGCCAGCGGCCGTTCGTTTTTAAGGAGCCTGTAGCGGCCCGCTCCCTCATCGGACAAGCTAAACGGCGAGTCTGCCGTGTAGGCGGCAGAGATGGGCACGTTCACGGGGACTCCGCCGACCAGAAAAGACCGGCCCTCGGCGGGCCCCGCGCCCCCTGACCGCCCAAGGATGATCTCCGGCACACGGATTCCCCGGCTTTGAATTTCCGTAATGAGGTCTCGCAGTATCATAGGCGCCGTGAATGGCTGCAAAAAATCAGGCTCCGCGCCGACTTCCGGGTTGGAGCCTGTCATCATGGCATTCAGCCTTCGATGGTGGAACCTGTTGGTCGATGCCGTTGTTTTTCCTATTTTTTCTCGACCGGCATGGATGAAATCGTGCCGTCCCATGTATCCACCTTGCCGCAATCCACCATGTCTTCGGCAAACCAGGTAGCGGTCACGTTCTTCTGCTCCGTAAAGAAACGTATGCCGTCCATACCCATGACATGCAAATCGCCAAAGAATGAATCCTTGTGGCCGGTGAACCCGAAGATGCCGAGCGGCACCGGTATGCCCACGTTGATGCCGACCATGCCGGCATGGGTCTGTTTGGAAAACTGACGCGCGTAATACCCGTTCTGGGTGTATATCACCGAACCGTTGGCAAATCGGCTGGCGTTCATAATGGCCAGCCCCTCTTTGAAGTTGTTCACCCGTTTCACGCACAGAACCGGCCCGAAAATTTCCTCCCGCCCGATGGCCATGTCTTCGGTCACATGATCGAAAATAGATGGAGCGAGAAAGAATCCTTTCTCGTATCCGGGAACTACCGGATTGCGGCCATCCACAATGAGTTCGGCGCCCTCGTCGATCCCTTTCTGGATCCAGTCGGTGACGAATTTAAGATGTCCGGCGTTCATAATGGGACCCATACCGGTTTCCGGATCGTAGGCCGGGCCCAATGTCATTTCCGCCACGTATTTCTTCAGACAGGCGATCAATTCATCGGCGATGCAGTTCTCCACCACGATCACCGGGCAGGCCATGCACCGGGCCCCGGCACACCCGCAGTAGGCATTGATGATGCCTCTGGCAGTGCGTTCGATCTTGCAGTCACGCAGGACAAGGGCATGGTTTTTGGCCTCGGTCAGGGCCTGGACCCTTTTACCGTGGGCGGCGGCGGTGGCGTAAATGTGCTTGCCCACCTTGGTGGAGCCAACGAAAGAAACTCCTTTGACATCCGGATGCTTCAGGAGAATTTCCGCCTCGTTGCGGCTGGTGGTGACCAGGTTGATCACCCCGTCGGGCAAACCGGCTTCACGCCAGAGTTCGAGCAGCCGCATGGAAGACTGCGGAACGAAGCTGGCGGCTTTCAGCACGATGGTGTTGCCGGTGGCAATGCACAGGGGCGTCATCCAGCCATGCGGAATCATGGCCGGAAAATTCCAGGGCGCGATTCCGGCAAAAACGCCCAGCGGCTCGTTGTACAAAACGGTATCGTAACCGTCACTGACATTCATGCCCGACACGCCCTTGAGCAAATGGGGAATGCCGCAGGCAAATTCCACGACCTCATTCACCTTGAGGACATCGCCCATGGACTCGCGCCAGTTCTTGCCCTCCTCCATACACAACAAATGCGTCAGTTCTTCCAAGTGTTCGTCCACCAGGGCTTTCATCCGGTAGAGAACCTGCACCCGCTTGCTGGCCGGCGTGTCCGCCCATGCCGGAAAAGCCGCACTCGCCGCGGCGATAGCCGCTTCGACTTCCGCCTGCGTGCAGCAGGGCGCCTGGGCGATGACCTCGCCCGTGGAAGGATTGTAGCAATCCATGTATTTATCGGTGGTTGACTCCCGCCATTCGCCGCCGACATGATACTTTAGTTTTTTGAGTGTCGTTCCCGACGATTTCGAGGCGGTTTCAACGTAATAACGCTCCTGAAGTTTCTCTAGCATCCGTCCGTACTCCTTTCTTGCTGTTTCGATTTCTCTTGGTGGTGTATAGTCAATTTTTGATTTATGGTCGCCCGTCGATGCGCCTTGGCGGTTATCCGGCAATCCGGCCAAACGCAAGCCGTTTGACCAGAGCAGCGGCGATGAGATACGTGCGATCCATCGATCCGTCCTGTTCCCGCCCCGCCATTCGCGGGTTTATTTCAGTGATGTCCATGCCCACCAGCTGGACCGCCGATTCGCCGGCCTGGCCTATCATTTCCACCAAACGGAAAATTTGGTTTTCGGAAAGCCCCTGCCAGTTGCGGAACCGCACCCCTTCGAGTGCGTTGCGCGCCCCGATATCCATGTCGATGGAGACGTAGGCATGGGGCGTTCGAATCTTTTTCAAAAGGGCCTTCACCTTCGTCGGCTTTAACTGGCACTCCTTCTTGGTGATGATCGTAACGCCTTTTTTTCTCAGATCGGCGTAAGTCGAAACATAATCGATGATCCGCTGGTCTTCGATCCGGAACGCTTTTTTTTCCGGATAGTCGCTGACGCCGAGAATGTAGAGGTCTCGCGGATCAACCAGATCCTCGGCCAATAGGTGCTGGAGAAAAGAACTCGCGTTGTAGCTCTCCGAGCGGTTGTAAAGGAAAGGGTCGGCCGGCTCGTACACGGAAGCCGGATTCGTCTCCATATCGTAGGAAATGGCCCTGGCCAGCCGGGACATGGGAACCGCATCGGTGTGACTGTCCACGACCAGCAGTGAAACGCTGTTCCGACCATAGTATTCGGACAGGGCGGCAAAAACCCCGCCGGTAAGCGAATGGTCGACGGCAATCATGCAGGGAAAATCCGGCAGAATTTCCGTGCGCACCTCTTTCGCAATCCTGTCGGCATATTCGCGGCATCCATTTTGATCGATGAAAGCAACGAAGGCATCAACGACGATCTTTGATCTTTCCGCGGTCGCCGGTATCGGCCGCAGCCAGCCGGGAACATCAATGGATTCGCGCTGGTTCCATTCGCTTTGTGGTACTTCCGCCGCCAGAGCGGCGGCGACCGCCATGGCAGGGTCATCCGGCTGTGGACCTGGATAGTACCCGGTCAACTTCTCTTGAATAGCGTCGTTTTTCTCATCACAGTCAAGCGGACAACCGAATAAGACGACTTTTTGATCTGAGGCTCGCTGCACGTTTCGTATTTTATCTTTAAGGATCGTTTCGTAGCCTAACGAAAAAAATTACATTGACGAATATGAACCCTCGACCGGGTCAAAAAAAAGGTGTCGAAGGAATCTTCCCCTCGGGTCACCTGCGGGACGAGAGGAACCTCTTTTGGTGAGGCGAAAACTGACACATGAAAACAATAATGTCAATAATGTTTATAAATATTAAAACATCTGATGTTTATAAACTATATAGTGCTCACCCGCGATCTTGGTTGACACTGTTTCGTGTCACGTTCATTAATGCGGATTTTTTCGATAGCCAAGGCCGCACAAGTGTTTGCGGTGGGGCGTACTTTATATATGCCGTAGTCGGAAACCCGCTACGACCGACCGCTCAGCCGAGAAAAGACCATTTATGGATGGACTACTGACATTGTGTCGGCTCACCCTTCGACCTCTGATTTCATTGAATCCGTGGAGGGAGCCACCGAAAGCCTGAATCAGGCCGGTTGTGATACCGGATAACAACCGCAGGTCCGGACGATACGCTAAGAGCTGCCCGCAGTTCGCCTGCTGAGTGACCCGCACGGGATCCTTTGACAAAAAAGTGATCCCGTGCAGGCGAGGTCGCTCAACCGATCCGCATCAACCGTTTTTGAAGAAATCGTCGCGCGCCTTGCGCAACTGCAGCACGTTGACAAGCGGGGAGAGCGGCGCGATGCCGCATCCGGGTGTCAGGAAGTCGGTCCCGTTTTCAAGGCAGGCCACGGCTTCCTTGTAACACTCATCGGCCGTGCCCATGAACAAGGTGGTGGCCGTGGCCACGTTGCCGAAAACCCGCACGCCTTTGGCCCGCGCTGTTTCCACCGCCTTTTTCAAATCGGCTTTTTCCTCGATGCTAATGCCGGCCACGCCGGTATCGCACATGAAGGGAATGATCTTGTCCGTATTGGCGCAGATATGAAGCACGATCGGTCCCTTGGCCTTTGCGCAAACCGTTTTCATCAATGGCAGGACGAATTTCTCCCAGGTCTTCGGGCTCATGAGCGCCGGTCCCGAAGAGGGTTCGGCCAGCACGTAATAGTCCGCACCCTGATCGAAGGCCCAGTTGATCACGTCGATGACAACCGCCGTGGTGACATCCAGCACTTGTTGGACCTTGGCGGGCTCCTTGAATGTCCACTTCATAAATTGTTCCGTGCCCACGAGGTTGCAGGCCGCCGTCCAGGCCCCTTCGGTTTCCCCGAAAATGGCGACCTCTCCACCGAGTTTGTCCTTGAGGATCTTGAACTGCTCTTTATAGGCTGGAAACCGTCCCTTCTGGAAAAGATCGTCGGGATAGGCCAGACCCTCCAGACTCTCGGCGAAGGGATGGACCTTGATATATTTCTGCAGATCGATTTTGGGTTCCCCGAGGGTGCACCCCATGACCTCGCTGACGGCGGTGATGTCCCAGCCCATGGCCTTGCACCACTCGAAACCGGCCTCGACATATCCCAAAGACAAGGTTGCCATGGCTTGGGGGTCGGTATCCGCCAGAGGCCTTTCGGCCCCCACCTTTTTCATAATATCGACAACACCGTAGGTGGTCGTGCACCCGACCGGTGTAATATCCCCATCTTTGCCTTCCAGACGGTTCATGAATCGTTCTTTGAGTGTCATTGACTCTTCCTTTCTCTGAAACTGATTGTATGCCTGTCGTTCCTTCTCCGGCCGATCAGATGTGACTCATCTGCTTCTTGACCTTCTCGATCCGCTTCCGAAACATCGGTTGATAAACGAACCAGAACAGTCCCAACCAGACAAAAAGAAACACCGTCAAATAGTCGCTGCCCTTGAAAAGGGTCTTGATGGCCCATAATCCGCCGAATACCACGGCCATTCCGACAATCGTGAAGGGCAGACCGGCTTTGACAAACACGGTCAATCTGCTTCTCGCGTCGTTTTTTTTCATCGTTTGCCTTTCAAAAGACAGATATGATCCGGTGAGTTTTTTAAATATTGCTGCCCACCGGAATCACTAGACTATTGTTTCGGCGGCAGCCGTTTGCCGGACCTGAGCTTTTCCACCGTTGCTTCAGGCGCCCGTTCTTTCTCTTTCTCCTCCGGGGTGTACCATTCCAACGAAAAGTACAGCAGCGCACCAATGATGAGGGCCAGCGTCGGACCGGACCAAAATGGGCTGCCCCACAGCTTGACATAGTTGGCCGTCACGAGCACGGCGCCCATGACTCCGGCGATGCCGCGCTGAAGGTTATTGGTGCACATGGCAAAGGCGATGTAAACGCAAAGATACCCCTGAATCAGCAGCGTCAAACCGAAGCCGATGAGCTTGGCCGGCAGTATGATCTGCACCAGCGGATGAAATACCATCGCAATGCTCATACCCCAGAAAATTGACGTCGCCCCGCCCCAGTAAGAGGGTTCCTGCTCGGGGGTCGAGTATTTGTAACGATTGACCACCAGCGCCTGGCCGCCCGTCCACTGCGGCCCGGCCAAGGGCAGGTACGGCATGAAAAAGCCTTCAAACAAATTGCGGATGGAGGTGAGAATATGATTGCGGGGCACCTGAAAAACAATTTTTTCGTCCGAACGTGCCGCATCGGCATCTGCTATGAGAGCCTCCAGAACCAGAATATCACCAAATGCCAGCACGTAGGCGACGATGGCCAAGGAAATGGCGGCGCCCCATTGGGTCGCCGACGGCATACCGATGCCCAGTGTGCTGAACCCGGTAAACATCTCGCCGAATGGCAAAGCGATGATAAATCGATCGAAAACACCGGCGGGGGGCGCTATTTCTCCGGTCAGCAGGCCGACGATGTAACCAATTATAAATCCCGGGGCGATTCCGAAACCGGCGATCCATGCAAACCACCCGTACCGCGCCCGGTAGGCCAATGCCCGCAGTGAGAACAGCATGAAAAAGCTGAAAAAAGCAGCCACTAAAAAAGCAACCGGCATTTTACCGATGAAGGGCTCTGCGGGATCGAAGACGCGCATCAGCGAGGCGAACCCGGCACCCAGCAGAATGCCGGCCCGCATCGACACCGGGAATTTTTTGATGACCGTTTTAGTGATGCCGGTTATGCCCATGACAAGAAAGATGAGACCGACTAGGACCTGAAGCGCGACAAGTGCTTTAATTCGTTCGGGTCCAGCTTCAAAACCGGTGAGAAATGAAATGTACAGCGGAATGCCGGCCGTAATCCATCCAACGACGGACGGATCACCGAATGACGTGTGCAGCAGGTAAAGGAAATTGTTGATCACGACCATCAGAACGGCGATTTCAATCGGAATCCCAAGAACCTTGGTCATGGCCGCCGTAATGCCCAGCGGTACACAACTCAAGATGGCGCCCTGGATGAAGTCCTGGTATTCGATACGGTAATGAACGAAAGGAATGCGGAGTTTAAGTGCTCCCGCGGCATACGGCTGCTCGGCGCCGTGTTCTCTTTGAATTGCCATACCCCTACCTCCTCCTCTTTTCTGTAATGCGGATCAAGTCAGCGTCAGATTGTGTTTCGCAAAGTCGTCGGTTTTTTTTTCACCGGCACAGTCCAGCCCCGGTATTAAACGATCGAATTCCCCATATTCTTCCATTCAATACCCTGAATACCTCAGATGATCGGCCCCTCCTTTCCTATAGTGGTTATGCGTGCATCCCTCACAGGCGCGCCGGTTGTCGACAATGATCATAGCGCTTGAACGTCTATCTCCAGAATTGTAAACGCTTACAATTAGATGGTTTTAAACGCATCGGACTTTGTGCAACCCTATGAACGGTTACCCGAATTAATGAAAATTCTTTTTGCCCATAAAATGATTTTCGTCCAGTAAAAATGACACGTCCCCATAACGGCCCCGCCACGATAGGCCGTGAGGACATGATGCGAACGGACGTTACTCAATCTTCCATGGCCATGTCGATAAGTTCGGTTAGATCGTGCAGCGTCATGGTGCTGTTAATCCGCTTGGAACCCTCGGTCAGATTGAAGTAGCAAAACGGGCAGGTAGAGATCATTTTTTCGGCGCCGGTCTCCATGCCTTCCTGAATCCGCAGTGAGGCGTTCTTACCGGCCCAATCCGTAAAGCCGGTCATGACGCCGCCGCCGCCGCCGCAGCAAAAGGAATTGCCCCGGATGCGATCCATTTCCGAAAACTGAACCCCCGGGATGGCCTTGATGATCTCGCGGGGAATGTCATAGAGGCACTGGCTTTCATCGACGCCGATATAGGCGCCTTCCCACAGTTCACTGCCCTGCTCGTCCACCTGGAACTTGTTCAAATGGCGACCCGTATGGCATGGATCGTGGTAGGTCACCTTCCAGGGCACCTCCTTGCGGAACTTCAACTTGCCGTCTTTCAGCATTTTATGCAGATACTGCACCGTGTGAACAACCTCGATCCCATCCATCAGCCGGTCATAATCCGAGGCGAGGATGTAATCTTTCTTGATGGCCCGGAAACACCCCGCACAGGAGGTAACGATGGTGTTGACACCCTTTTCATCGTGCAATTTCCTAAAGGCTTCGAGATTGGCGGTCGCGACACGCTTGAACTCTTCCGCGTCTCCCACCCGCATGGCCGTGGAGCCGCAACAGACCTCGCTTTCCCCCAGGATTCCGAAATCGACGCCCAGCTTTTGAAAGATCCGGGCCGTGGCCTGGGGAACGGACATGGCGGTCTTGTTGAAGGCGCCGGTGCAGCCTACATAGAACAGAACCTCGGCCGGTTCCTTGTTGATATCTTTTATGGGCGTCTTGGCCTTCTTGAATGGCCGGGTCCAGTCCAGGCGCACCCGCCGCGGTCCCTGGTAGGGGTTGTTGTAGTTTTTCATGGACTGAACCAGGTTCTTCTGCAGCGGCATCGGTCCGGCACCGCTCTTCACCGCCTCGCGGCGCATGGCCTCGATGACTTCCGGGATGTGGGGTTTGTAGTCCACCTGGCACTGGTTCTGGCAGCCGCCGCATACCGTGCACTTGTAGATGGCTTCCAGAAATTCGGGATCGTCGAAGGTAAGACTGCCGTCGGATATACCGCGGGCAAACGCGGCCTTGCCTTTGGACGAGTAGTAACCTTCGAATCCGAACTCCGTTCC
The DNA here is from genome assembly GCA_963779885.1 of uncultured delta proteobacterium. Taxonomy (GTDB): domain Bacteria; phylum Desulfobacterota; class Desulfobacteria; order Desulfobacterales; family SG8-13; genus JARFQH01. Next base: position 120,404 of record CAWAAN010000017.1, read on the forward strand.
GGAGGGGCAAATCGGCCGGGCAGACGGGGGAGGACCGAAATCGTATGCCGATCGGCAAGTGCCGCAAGCGGTACACCGCCAGTAATAGTGTTCAAGATCTTTAAGCGAAGGGATTTTCCAATCCATATATTCCTCCAATCGTGTTTTCGACAGTGTCTGGAATTCACCATTAGGACCGGGTACCGGGCAGGCTCGGCGTATAAGGCCCTCCCGGAAATTGTTATCCCGGCTCACAAGGCCAGTTTGCCCGGGTTCATGATATCGTTGGGGTCGAGCATCTGTTTAACCCGCTTCAATAGAGCCAGGTACCCGGGATGGGCCATTTTGTTTATCTCCCGGCCGAAATCCACCGGCGGTTTGTAGGGAATCCCTCCGTTTTCTAAATCTACTTTCAAACAGTCCACTATCGCCTGACGGGCATTTTCGGTCTCCTCGGGATTCTGTTTGTTGAAGGGAATCATCGCCCGCAGCATTCCGTAGTGCACGCCCCGGTACATGCTCATCCGCACCGACGGCGACAAATTGCGATCGATCAGAATGTTTTTCCAGGCCGTATAAACCGGCGCCCATTTGTTGGCCGGCGTGAACGTTCCCGGCCAGGAGATCCCGGCCCCGGCCATTTTGCAGTAATTCTTGGTCGAACCGACAATCTGGCTCGGCAGCTGCGTCCGCGCCCGCAGGGCCTCCTCCGGGTACTGCGTCACTTTAAGAGAGGTTCCTTTTTTCGTCTCCTCATCGACCACCATCTGCCAGATCTCTTCCCGAGCCTCTTTTTCCTTCTCGGTAAAAGAATTGGTATTGGCAAAATTGAACCATTCGGGTTGATCGTCCGGTTTGGGGCGGTAGGGATAGGGAATCGGCACCTGCGCGAGCCACCATGAAACGGCTGTTAAATCGTCGCAAATCTCGTAATTACTCAAATTGAGCATGTAGGAGACCATGTCTTCGACATTTTGACAGGAAACCGTGAACACCTTCAACACCGGCGGGATCGGGTGAACGGCAATGCCCAGCTTGGTCACGACACCTGTGGTCCCCAACCAGCCCTTGAACAGGCCGTCCAGCTTGGGAAGGGGCAGGGTGCTATGCCACGCGTCCTCAACGATGGCGCAGGATCCCACCCGCACCAGTTCTCCCGTGGGCAGAACGACCTCCATGCTGGTGATTTCCTGGCTGTTGAGTCCGTAGCGCGCGTTCAGTCCGCCGATGCCGTGGTTAATGGCACAGGAAGACACCGACGCCGACGGGGGCCCCACCGGCCAGCCGAAACGCAGCTTGTGCTCGAAGAGCGCTTCCGCCAGCTGGCCGTGCGACACACCCGGCTCGATGACCGCATAATGAGACACCGGATCGATCTTCAGAATCTTGTTCATCCGCTTCAAATCAAGCAAAATCCCACCGCGCTCCGGGATGCACAGCCCGCCGATGTTGGTCCCCGCCGTAAATGGTATCACCGGAATCTTTTCCGCATTGGCGAACCGCAGGATCTGCTGAATCTGCTCAACGTTTTCGGCCATGACGACGTAATCGGGCAGTTTGGGTTTAACGAACGACATGTCGTAGGAATACGCATAGCGGACGTGTTTGGCCGCCGTGGCATTTTTTTCGCCCACGATCGCCTGCAGTTCCTTGATCACCCTCAACGTCTCTTTGGGTATTTCGGGCATTTCAGTCACAGTTTACCTCCTCATCCAGCGTTATTTTGAATCGGCTAAAAAAGTGATTCCCCATCACAGAAAGCCGTCATGCGTTCATCCACCTCGACGATGTGCCGATGCATTTCCGCGCGTGCATTTTGCGGGTCCCGTTTTCGCAACGCATCGAAGATCCGCATGTGGGCCTTGTAAACCTGAATGGAAAAGTCCCGGTCGAGTTCGAGTTGCAGCTTAATTTGCACGATGGCGTTTTTAAGCGAGTCGATAACGAAGCATATCAACCGATTCCCCGAAATCTGGGCAATCCGGTGATGAAACTTGGTATCCAGGTCGTAGTAAAAAGGACCGGAATCCATATTTTCCCGCGTCCGATTCAGGTTGTCTTCGAGATATTCAAAGTCCGCGTCCGTAATTTTATTCGCGGCGATCTCGGCCACTTGTGGTTCAATGAGGGTTCGCAGTTGGGTGAATTCTCCGATGGAGGGATTTTGGAAAAAAATGTAGTTGAACATGTTGTTGCGGGCGGTTTCAAGATCGACTTCCTTGACAAACGCACCGCCGCTCATGCCCTGCTTGACCTCGAGCATTCCGAGGGATTCAAGCGCTCGCAGGGCTTCGCGCAACGACGCCTTGCTGACGCCGAATTCATTCGAAAGATCCTTTTCGGACGGCAGGCGGTCACCGGGTTTGAGCTTTCCCGCCAGGATGTTTTCCCGGATCTGCTCGACGATGTTATGCGAAATCCTGTTGACACGAGCGGTTTTAAACATGTTTCCTCTGCCGAATGGGATGACAAAGACATTATTGATTAAGAATTCACGAAAAACGATTTCCAAATGTCACACCGCTGCCAGCGTGTCAAGAAAAAATTATAAGTTTTAAAACATCTGATCTTTACAATATTTTATATTGACAATTACGGGTGCCTTGGCTATAGGCGACCCGAAGCGTCGCTGCCTGACCGCTACGCCGATTTTTATGACCCATTCATTGGGGCCAGAAATTTATAATATTGAAATTATTATATTTATATCCTCAATAACGGAATCAAACCGCATAAAAACGAAGGGATTTAACATGGCAATTAAAATCGACGCGTTGAAATGCACGGGCTGCATGGCCTGTGAAATGGCTTGCGGGTACCACCGGGATGACGCCTTCGCCCTCCTGTCGTCCTGTATTGTGACGTATCGGACCAAGGAAAAGAAAGATTATTTCGGGGTTCTTCTCAAAAGAGAGGAGGACCTGTTGATTGCCCGTCCCGAAGGAACCGAAATCAAACGTATCGGCGAAACCGAGGCGGCCGCCTCGGGCGCCAAGCAGCAGGACGCCTCGGCCAAACCAATGCTGCTGCGGGAAGCTTGCGATTTGTGCGAAGAGATGGATCTCGGTCCCATGTGCGTCAAATTCTGTCCATTCGACGCTATCAGCGAAGGATGAACTTTTCGATCGCAGTGATTCAGGAGGAATTGATATGGAATACTTATCCGCCAACAAGATTCTGGTTGTCGATCTCGGCACGTCGGAAATTACCGACGCGGAACTGGACGGCGATCTAGTCGCTGAAAAAATCGGCGGCGCGGCCATTGCCAAACATCTTTACGAGCAGCATGCGGATGGCGATCCGATCGTCATCGGGACCGGTCTGCTGACCGGCACGCTGTTCCCGGCGGCGGCGGCCGGCGTCATCACGGCCAAAAGCCCGGTGACCGGTAAGGTTTGTCACTGTCCGATAACCCTGAAAGTCGGCCTGGAAATTCAATATTCCGGATTCGATTATATCGTCATCAAGGGAACATCACCCCAGCCGGCCTTTCTTTGGATCCATGACGGTGTCGCCGATATTTCCGAGGCCGCCGATGTCTGGGGAAAAGACGTCTGGGAAACAACCGACGCCTGGCGCAAGGCCATGGGTGACGATCTGATCCAGACCATCGTCATCGGCAAAGCCGGGGAAGACCGATCCGATTTGGCCCAGGTCTGCTACAACTATTGGGCGAGCGGCGACCGATGGGGCTTCGGAAAGAATTTCGGGGCCAAGAACCTCAAGGGACTCGCTTTTCGGGGAATGGGGCTGCTGGAGATGGCGGATGCCGAAGAGTTTGTGGAGCTGGCCCTGGATGTACTGGAAGAGGTCAAGGAAGGCCAGTTTGTGGGCAAAAAAGGAATCGGCGATCTTTGCGCCGCCATGGGAGAGGTCGATATCAACGCCTGGCTGGCGCCCGTCGTTCACCGCCACAGCGCCTGCTACAACACACCCTTTGCCACCAATACCTTCATTTTTCTTGACGAAGACGCGCAGAAAATGACGGAACCGGAGCACCCGGAGCCCGGCTTTCTGATCACCGATATTTTCGGGTTGATCGGATTCAAGAAACTAGACCTTTCCGCTGTAGAAGCGGGCCGCCTTCTCAAGGCCTGCGCCAAATACGGCATCGATGCCGCCGCCGTTGCCGAATTGAGCCTGGCGACGGGAAAAAAGACGCCAACCGATATTCAGGCGTCGTTGGCGACCCTTGCCGGCACCGTCACCCGACCCGGCCGCGGAATTTTCAGTCCGTGGTGCCCCAGCCAACCGTTGTTCGGCACCTTCGACGACCTCGGCGATGATCCGGCGGCATGGTGGGAACGCCGCATGGCCGTCGCCTCTATTTTCGGCATCCATCCCATTTTTGCCATCATGTCGCCCGAGATTACGGAAGAAGATCTGCTGGAAATCGCAACGGTGGGAACCGAGGTCGAGTTCAGTCGGAATACACTGGATACGGCCGTCAATTACCTGTTGGCGTAAATATTATTCCTAAAAACTCTACCGGTTGTCGGTCTGCCGCCGCATCGCTCACAATAGCCGACGATGCGGCGCCCCATCGCTGCCGGGTGGCCGGTCACGGCTGTCGATTCATCATCCGGACAGCAGCCTGATTTCAGAGCAGACAGCACGAACATGGCCCTTGCAACTGTATATGATCAGTATGCCGCCGCCAACAGAAGACTGGCCAGGGGCGAGCACCTGTTTTTCACCGGACAGGAAGGCGCACAGCGCATAACCGGGCAGGCAACCCCCGGCAGCCGACGGTTGCGATATCCTAAAATCGGTGTCTTTGCCGGCGAAGGCACATCCCACTCCTGGTTGTGGTTGGTCGATCTTTTCGATCGCATGGGCTTTTTCAACCTCTTGTTTCTGGATGAAGCCGCCGTTCAGGAAGGCGGGCTGGAAGAACTCGATGTTCTGGCCGTGTCCGGGGGCGACACCTTCTCCATCGCCGCGGCACTGGGGGCGACCGGCGCTATAAAAATCCACGAATTCATCGAAAATGGCGGCCTGTATATCGGGAGCTGTGCCGGCGCCTATCTGGTCATGAATTCCTCCCTGCCGCCCTTGAGCCTTTTTAATTTTGCCGCCGTTAAAATCACCAACCTCAGCCAGCGGCTGCCGGAATGCCACCGGATGACCGACAAGTTTGCGACCGCCTACGGGTGCTGCCATGTCTTTCACCCGGTGCGGGAATCGGTCGGCTTGCGCATCAACGGCGCGCACCCGTTCCCCGGTGCCGGCTCTTTGACCGCGCCGCTTTACGGCGGACCGGGCATGATCGTTGCGGACCCGGCCCAAGTACTGGCGTATTACGATACGTTTACCGACAATACGGCATTTCTGGTAGATGAAGCGCTGGCATCCGCGACGCTGATTGGCAGGGCCGCAGCCGTCCGGGTGCCTTTCGGCCGCGGATGCCTGAATCTTTTCGGGCCGCACCTCGAACATCCACACTATCCCCGGGCAAACAGGCTGCTGGCGGATACCGTTTTCTGTAACATGGATGGCGCGAGGCCGAGCACGCCCTCGCCGCCGATAACAATGGAAAAATATTCTGCGGCCTGCAGCCGAGAGCTGATCCGGAACCTGAAACGCGAACTGAGTAATTCGCGGATCGTGGCGGCCGGACTCGAAATGCTGCCTGATGGATGGCGGATCGGTGCCAAATTTTACGAACCGGAAAAAATACGCGTTTTTCTGGAAGCGATGTGGCGGCGCATCAAACCCCTTGAAGCCCGCGGCTGCCGCTGCACGAACGCCGGCACGCCCGCCGAGCTTTTGGCCTATGCCACGGAAACCACCGGTTTGCTGCGCTTGATGAAAAACGAACTGGACGAAAAGCGGGAGACCCTGTGGATTGCCCGCAGGTTATTCGTGCTGCTGCGCACCTTCACGGCGGCGTTTCTGCGTCTTTACTTTATGTCCGTATCTGAAACCAATTGATATTCGAGGAGTCGACATTGGAGATCAAGACCGCTTGTCCCCGATTCAGGTTCAGGGCTTTGGCGGCCCTGTGGCTGACAATCGGGGTTATCCCGCTGTTCCTCCACGGGATGTCGGGCAAAGCAGCTGCGACAGTCAGTTTCGAGCCCGAATCCGGGTCCCCTTGGTTTGTCGATATGAACCGTTTCGCCTTATCGGCCCACCACGGCTTCAAATGCGAAGACTGCCATGGGACGATGATGGAAAACGGTCGACCTCATCCGGACAAAGCAAACCCGGACTTTTTGAAAAAAGCGGCCACCCGCTCCTTTGACTACAGCCGCTGCCAGAAATGCCACAAACTCTCATACCAGAACTATCTGGAAGGCGAACACGCCAAGGCCCTGTCAAAAGAGATCGCGGGTGCTGCAACGGTCGACGCCGAGTCCAAAAGCAGCACTGCGGCACCCACCTGCGGAGAGTGCCATTCCGCGCACTACGACCGCTCCGGCCTGTCGCGGGTCGAGGTCGGACAGCGCATGGTCGCCGCATGCGGCCGCTGCCACAAAAAACAATCCGCCAGTTACCTTGAAAATATCCATGGGCGGTTGGGCGTCCATCTGGAAAACCCCGCCGCGGCTTTTTGCACGGATTGTCATCGGGCCCATAGCGTGGTCTCGCTCAAACAGCCGGCGGCGGCACTGCCGGTCTGCCGGCGATGCCACCCGCAGGCCGAAGCGGAATTCACCAACGTTGTCATTCATGCCGCGATGTCCGCTCCGCCCGACGCCGAAGCCCCCAAGCGCCAATCGATTCTGTGGATTCAGCGCATCAAGCTTGCCGCCATTGCCGTTGTGGCGCTGTCGCTGATTTTCTTTTTCGGACACGCGATTCTGTGGCTCCTGCGAGAATTGCACGAAAAACTGAGGAAACATTAGAATGGCCGAGCGCGCGTATCGTCATGGCACCGAAATTCGTTTCTCCGTTCTGCACCGGCTGGTGCACATTGTGGTGATGATCGGTTTTACCGGCCTGGCCCTGACCGGCCTGTCATTGGGGTTTAGTTCCACGGCACCGGCCCAGGCGGTCATCCGGCTGTTGGGAGGATCCAGCCATGCCGGCTGGCTGCACCGTTTTTTCGCCGTCATCACCTATGCCTGTGTCATCGTGCAGGCCTTGTGGTTTCTTTACTATAAAACGGTCCTGTCGGGGAAATTTACCGGCCCGCTGTCCATTGCCCCCTCATGGAAGGATTTCAAGGATTTCAGACAGAATCTGGGCTATTTTTTGGGTCGCAGGCCAACGCCTCCCCGTTTCGACAAGTTCACCTACATGGAAAAACTGGATTATTGGGCCCTTTTTTTCGGGATGAACACCATGGGGATCACCGGCCTGGTATTGTGGTTTCCGGAGTTCTTTACCCGCTTTTTACCGGGATATTTTGTCAATATCTCCCAAGTGCTGCATTTTTTCGAAGCCATACTGGCGGTAGCGATAAAATTTTTTGTTCATATCGGGCTGGCTCACTTCAGACCTGCCGTCTACCCGGCCGACACGAGCATTTTTACCGGTAGAACGTCACGGGAGAAAATTATGGCCGAGCATCCGGGCCAATGGTCGGCCATGAATGAATCCGATGGTAAATCCGATGAACACGCAACGAGCATATCCGCCCGGTCGATATAGCGTCGCGAATGAAGGCAACCGGTGCAGTCTAATCAAAGGAGAGGAAAAACGGATCGGATGAGCAGAAATGTCTGGACAGGTTTAGTGATGGTCGCCGCTATCGCCGTTCTTCTGGTTGCTTCCACGGGTTCGCCGGTGGCCGGCCCAGTGGCCGGATTGGACACGCCCGGCGCAACCGAGACGCCGGTTTGTCTGGATTGCCATCGGCAATCCAATGTCAATACCAATGCGGGCGTGCAGTCGTCCCGGGCATTTTGCACCGATTGCCACGACCGCTCGGATTGCCGCCGCGTCATTGACGGAAAAGCCGTGCCGCTGCAAGTGTCCACCCAGACGTTTAATGACACTGCGCATCAATATGTCGCCTGCATTCAATGCCATGCCGATGTGTCGCGGTCTCCGCACCGCACGGCCGCAGGGGCCGAGTGCCGCGGGTGCCACACGGTTCACGGGGAAGGAACCGCGCACGCTCCGCATCTGCGAGTCGACTGCCAGGCCTGCCATTTCAAACACCCGTTTATGAAACTGGATGAAGCGGACAACCGGGTTAAGCTGGCGCACGTGGATGACGCCTTGCAACCCATCGGCCTGGTCGACCACGGCCTTATCGATGCCGGAAAAAATGACTCCTGCCAGCGATGCCATCACCCCAAAAACACCGTGGGGGCTCCGGCCACCGTTTTACCCGCCAAGAGCCTGTTGTGCGTGGTCTGCCATCCCGCATCGCTGGGCATCGGACACCCGGTCTTCTGGATCGCGCTGATCGTGTTTCTCGGCGGCAGCCTTCTCATGGTTCGTTTCTGGTTTGTCGGCCGCATCCAGGGCGAAGACGAATCGCTGCACCGCAAAATAAGTCTTTCCTCCGATGCGGTGTGGCGGACGATTTTTTCGAAGAAGATTTTAACGATCCTCCGGGTCATTCTTCTGGATATCATTCTGCAGCGCCGCATCCTGAAAAACAGCGTTCAACGCTGGTCGCTGCATTCTCTGATTTTTTTGGCCATCCTGCTGCGGTTCGTCCTGAGCCTGTTCACCGGTCTTGTGTTCAGCCTCGATCCCGGCGGCCGGCTGGCCCTGGTATTGATCGATAAGAACACCCCCTTCACGGCCTTTACCTATGATTTACTAGGCTTGTGCATTTTACTGGGGGTGCTGTGGGCTTTCGTTCAACGCCTTATCGTCAAGCCGGCCCACGTGAAAACTGAAATCGAGGACAATATCACCCTGGGTATCCTCGGCGCGCTCGTCGTTTCGGGATTTGTCGCCGAGGCGGCCAGAATCCTGCTGACGCAGCTGCCGGCGGAAATTGCCGGATTTGCTTTTATCGGGTATCTGCTGTCAAAGGTCCTGGCGGTTTGGCCGACCGACTGGCGCTCGACCTATCCTTACCTTTGGTATACCCATGCCGCACTGGGCGCGCTATTGATTGCGTATCTTCCCTTCGGCAAGCTCAAACACATATTCAACGTGCCGCTGACACACGTGCTGGAGGAGATTTCCGGAGACAAAAAAGCGCAGCGGATATAAAGCGGATAAATGAACGTCTAACGTAAACAGGTTAAGACCATGCCCGATGACCGAAAAGCCGAAACCGAGAGCAGTGACGCTGCAAAAAGGGAAGATCTCAAAGAAATACCGCTTGACAGCCTTAAAATGACGCAGCTGATTGAACTGGATGCCTGTATGCGCTGCGGTGAATGCCTCAGCTGGTGCCCGGTATACGATCAGGATGCCAAGGAAGCCATCATTCCGAGGCGAAAAGTCATCGACTTTTTGAAGATCGCCAAAGCGCAGCAGGGGTTTCTGGCCAAAATCATGCGCCATGAAAAGATCAGCGAACCGCTGAAGGCCTTGCTCGGTCGAATTTTCAGGTACCACCGGCTCAGCAGGGCGGAAATAGATGATTTCGTGCAAAATCTCTATGAGTGTTCCACCTGCGGTCAGTGCGAAGTCGTCTGCCCGGCTCACATCGAGACCGTGACACTGTGGGAAGAACTGCGGCGGATCATCGTACAGGCCGGCTATGGGCCCCTCGAAACCCAGAAGGCATTGGTCAAAAGCGTCAAGGCCTTTGACAACCCCTGGCAACAGCCCCGCGCGGCGAGAACCAAGTGGGCCCGCAGAGCTAAAAAAGACGGTCTGATTCAAGAGCTTCCGCGCGAGATTAGAAAAACCAACGCCAAAGTACTTTTATTTTTTGGCTGTACGGCCGCCTACGATGTCAATGTCAAACAGGTGGCGATCAATACCATCAACATCCTGGAAGCCCTCGGTATCGATTACGGCATTCTGGGCAGCGAAGAAAAATGCTGCGCCAGTGTCTTGCTGCGGATGGGCGATCCCGAACACGAAAGGGTCTTCAAGGAAAACATCGATCTGTTCAACAGTCTGGGGATCGAGACCCTGATCAGTTCCTGTTCGGGCTGTTTCAAGACGATTATGCAGGATTATCCGCGGGTGGCGCCGCTCAATTTTGAAGTGCTGCACACGGTCGAGTTTCTGACCCGCCTGCTGAAACAGGATAAACTGAAATTCCCGCATCCGGTCAACCGGACGGTCACCTTTCACGATCCCTGCCATTTAGGGCGGGCAACGGGTGGCTTCGATGCCCCGCGGATGATCATGGAAGCCATTCCCGGCCTCAAGCTCGTCGAGATGCCCCGCAACCGGGAATACTCTCGCTGCTGCGGCGCCGGCGGCGGGCTGAAGGCCGGTTTCCCCGATATTCAAAACAAAATGGCCCAGCGGCGTGTCAGGGAAGCCGAGGAGACCGGGGCCGAAGATCTCGTCTCCTGCTGTCCGTTCTGCTTCCAGGGGCTGAATGTCGGGATCAACGCCGTCGCATCGCAGCTGGTTATGAAGGACATGAGCAGCCTGGTGGCGGAATCCCTTCTGGGATATGACGTATTTGCAAAAGCGGCGGAAGCTGCGGCGGCAAAAGACCGGGATGAAAAAGGCGGATCGTTTCTCCCGCAAGATAACCGAACCGTCGCTCCGCAGGCAGCCGCAACCGGTGAATCCGAAGACGAACGGTCGGCCCGGAAAGCCGCGCGCGAACTCAAACGCGCCAATAGAAGAGCTGCGCGCGAAGAGTCGGTGCCGGAGGAATCCGAAACGGGATTGGATCCCACCGGGAAAACCGAAGCTTTTGCGGAAGCCGGGGCTGGAACCGACGGAAGCGCCGCGGGGATGGATTTCAGGGCCGCTAAGAAAGCCGCGCGGGAACGCCGACGGGCCGAGAGAAGAACTGCCCCTGAAAATGAGGACACGTCACCATCGACGGCAACCGCTACAACAGCCCCGGAAGCAAAAACAGGGATTACCACTGCTGCAGAAAATCCGCTCGAAACATCAGAAATCCGGATTACCGAATCCCCTGAGAAGACGGGAAATATCAGCGCGGACAAAAATGCGGATAGGGAGAGAAAACGTGCCGAAAAACGAGCCGCCCGCGAGAAGGAGAAGGCCCTCAGACGCGCATCGCGCGGACTGCTATGTTGTTTATGCAACTTTGGGATAGACTGACCAGCGGAGAGGTGTCATATGACGACGTACCGAAAATATGCCTACTGGGTTGATCAAAGAGCCGCTCTGGGGTTGAAAAACGAATTATCGTCCCAGGGGAAGGCTGTCGTCGAACCCCGCGAGGCGGTGTGCATCCCGCTGGCGCGGCAAACTGACATTGGAATCGTCCCGCCGGACACCTGGAAGAACGCCGACTTGTGTAAAAGACCGCTCTCCTGGTATTGGAACTCGCCCCTTGCCGGTTATTATCTGATCATCAGCGCATCTTCCCTGGAGCGATTCGGCTTTGAAAGACCGATTATTCTGTCAAGTGTGGCATTCAAGCCTTCCCGTCTGCCGGGCTTGGCGGATCAGGTCCGCCTGGCTTCCCGGCCCGGCTATCTCAACGCCAAGCCGGCAAAATGGGACGATCTTGACGCAGAAGACACGGCCCACCAGGAGCGGTGGCTCAAGGTGATGGGCATCAGAGGCAAGACCTATCGGGAACTTTTTTTGACCCACTGCGCCAACCATGCTAACTTTATCGAACCCGAATATTATGTGCGGGAAGACAAAGCGATCGTTCCTTATTCCATAGCCAAAACCCGGGAGGTCTGCTCGGCCTGCCTGGAGTTTTTTAACATCATCGGCCGGCAATACAAAAAGAAATTGGTGGTCCCCTGTCCCGGAGCGGCCATTTTCGCCGGTTTGCCGGTAAACAAATACATCGCCGTCGAAACGTTTTATCAGGAGGATCGATGAAGCGACTCATTGCCGCCGCAACACTTCTCACGCTGGCGCTGATAGCCGGTAGCGCCTGGGGCACGCAACCCTTGCGCCCTCCCATCCGCATGGCCTACCTGCAAAGCGATATTCATCATCTGGCCTTGTGGGTGGCGCTCGAGAAGGATTTATTCAAACAGAATGGAACGCAGGTCGACGTGAAAGGCGTGTTCAAGGCCGGGCCGGAAATCATGACGGCTTTCGCCGCCGGGGAGTTGGACATGGCCTACGTGGGTGAGGCACCGGCGACAACTGCCGTCGCCAACAAGGCCGCCAGGGTCGTTGTGGTCGCGCAGGTCAATACCGAGGGCTCAGCCCTGGTGGTAGGCAAGACAAATCCGGATATCAGCCGTCTGGCCGATTTACAGGGAAAGACGGTGGCGGTACCGGGTCATTCCACGGTACAGGATTTTCTCCTGCGCCGGTCACTGCGGGGAGGCGGCATGGCTCCGG
>CAWAAN010000018.1:0-34900 GCA_963779885.1 uncultured delta proteobacterium
CGCGATACCGGTCAATAGGATTGGATGGCCGAAAATTTTGGGCAAAAACTAGTGCTTGTCACCCATAGAATAGCTTAATGGCCGCCACCTGAAATCTCGAATCGTTTTCGTCCGCCAACCCCGAACCGTGAACCCTGAACCGCTTCTGTTCCCGCACTTGCCTTGTTCGATGCCGACGCGACACTTCACAGATGACACTAGCTTAAACAACGCAGTATGGCTTCCACAATCTGAGTCTCGTCCGCGACGATCGAAAACGTTCCCTTGCCGTGCAGAGACAGTTGATGGATTTTAGCGACATTGGCCAGTGGAAAACCGATCACGCATAATTTATGAACCCGGAGGCCGCCACAAAAGGACTTCCGCCGCTATTCCAGTCGCCGTCCGTCAGAAGGAGCCCCACTTTCCGCTCGGCCTTGGCGATGTGCGCCAACCCCGCTTCCAGCACCATACAATATTGGTGTCCCCATGGATTTAACGCAAACAGCCTGTGCAACACCTTTTCAGGGCCAGCGGGTTCATCGACGGCTTTTAATACACCGACCGCGCTGCTGAAAGCCAGAATGGCATAGTTTTTTTTAAAGTGCTGCGCGATGGCGGCCGCGGTGATGGCGGCCAGAATGACTTTGCCTTGCATGGAATAACTGTAGTCGAGCATCATTACGAACGCTTTTTTCTCTATACGCCGCACATAGGATACCAGATTATTCATAATTCCGGTGTCAGGCGCCTGCGTATATTTTTCGAGACTGCGGTCCAACTCGATATCGGCGCCCGGCGTGTGGCCGGCGGTCAGTATGAGCTCGGCGGGGCGATATCCGGTGTCGGCGATTTGGCGGGCGATGGCGATAATCATGCGGCTGGCGATTTTAATGGCCCGCAGCGCGACATCGTCCTGCAATCTGCCGATCATACGGGAGAAAGCCTGCAGGCATCCCGGCTGTTCGAAAAACGTTTCCAGTTCTTCCGGGTGCGCATTATAGTGATACGCCATTTGCCAATAGTGGCGGGGATCGTTGGTGTTGAAATCAAAATGGAAATCACCGCTGGCGAAATCCATAAACTGCTCTGCTATCGAGCACGCGGTTTTTTTTTAGGCCTTGTTCCGGTTCAACCGGCGCTTGATGGTCGGCAGGCAGAGAAGGTGAGCCGGCACCCGGCGGATGACTGCCCTCGATGGCAGAAGGCCGGTTTTTCAAGTCGTCCCAAATCTCTTCGATGATGTCATCTGCGGATCTGCGCGTCATTTCGTTCAGCCATATTTTATTGGCCAGCGCCATTCGGCCGGCTTTCAAAATATTCCGGCGAGGCCGATCAACGAGCTTCTGCATGCCGGCAAATAAATCGATCATATCGATTGCGGCGCGAATGGAGGCGCCTAGCTTGACATCCTCATGCTCCCTGGTGGCCCGCACCATCCGGACGGCCAAGGAAACAGTTTCCCGGTCTTTGCTGCCGGTGCGTATCCGAACGATCGCCTCTTCCTCTTCTTCGTTCTGGTACCCCATTTTTATAAGGCAGATCCGATCCATAAAGGCTCGGCTGACCCTGACCGTTCCCACGTCATCGTAAGGGTTCTGGGCGGCAATTACGGTGAATGGCCGCACGGCCTTCACGGTGCCGAACCGGGGGATGACCATCTCTCCTTCTTCCATGGGAGATATGAGCACGTTGGAAACATCGGCGGGCATGCGATTGAATTCTTCGATGTAAAAGATGCCGCCGCCTTCCATGGCCATGGTCAACGGCCCTTTTTCGAAGTAATCGGGCCGGTAGCTGTCGGCCATCACCTTGGCCGGATTGAAATAACCGACCAGTTTGGCCGGTGTGAGATCGATGTTCCCCTCGATGATAAACAAGGGAATATCGGCTGCGCGTCCGATTTTTCGCAACAGGGTCGACTTGGAGGTTCCGGGCGGTCCCTCCAGCAGAATATGCTTGCCGGCATTCATGGCGACGATTATGGATGCCATTTCTTCTTCGCGGCCGACGATGCCTTCCTTGAGTTTCGCATTGATGTCGATCATGCCTGATCAACCCTCCAACAGTTTTTCGGCTGCGGCGGTAATCTCATCCATCAATATATTCGTGCCGGCCAGCGAATTCTTCACCTCGCCGTCCTTGTAAAATAAAAACGTCGGCAGTCCGCTGACGCCCAGGTCAGCGATAAATTTGAGATTGGGACCCGGTTTCATGTCGAAAAATCGGATGCTGTTTTCGGATTCTTCCGCCAAAGCCTCGACCTGAGGCTTGAGACGCCGGCAAAACCCTCAACCGACTCCCCAGATGGCGACGACGACGGGAAGGTTGCTTTTCAAGATGTCGGTATCGAAGGTCTTCGCATTTACATCTCTCATATCTGACTATCCTTATCGCGGTTTATTGAACCCCCACGAAACGACTGCTGTCCACGCCGCAATACGGGCATTTATCGGGCGCTGAGCCGAATTCGATATAGCCGCATACCGGACAAACGAAGTAGGCGCTGTCTTCGTGGAGATCGGGATTGCCGATCGCCTTGCCGATCAACCGCGTTATGATCGGTCCGATGGACATGGCATACTCGAGGCTGTGCCTGGCCTCCAAAGCGCCCTCGGCCGTCGCGTCCTTCACCATGACCGGACAGGCGCTCTGATAGTCGTAACTTTCTTCTTCGCGCGCCTGCTTCAAGTTTTCCAGCGTGGTGTCCACTTTTTTGGCGGCCCGGAAATGAGACAGCGCGTGGAACATTTTCGCTTTGGCGACAGTCCTGAAGATTTTCGCAACGCCGAGATGTCCCTCCCTGTCGGCGGCTTCGGCAAACGCCAGGTAGCGGATGGTGGACTCAGCTCCACTTGAAAACATCTTCGTCAGATTGTCGATTGTCTTGGCCATGCTCCACACCTCCCGTCCAGATTCAACTGCGTCATGAGCAAGAAATATACTTGAGAGTCATTTCACCCTTTTTCAAGGATTATCGCCGCGCCCGAGGTCATATCGGCTCCACAGCAGCGCCGCCTGGCAGCCCAGCAGGCCGGCGGCTTGCAGGTCTTGCTCCGCGTGGCGGCAATGGCCCAGCAGATAATGGCAGACCGCTCTTCTGAAATAAGCTTCGTCCCAGCCCTGCTCGGTGTCTATGGCTGCGGTAAAAGCGGTGACAGCTTCCGGGTACTTTCCCGCCCCGTAAAATGCACAACCTTTCTCATACCATGATCGGGCTTCTCCCGCCGGCTCGGCATCGTCCGTTTTCATTTGTAATAGACCTTAGATATGACGACTGATGCGGTTTTCTTCACCGCACGATGCGCAACTGCATGACGGGATACTGATTTTGGCCGCCATCAAGGGCGCGATGACAAAACGAAAAAAGCCGGCGGCACCGGCCCCGCCGATCAGAGGCGCCGCAATGTAAACCCAGAAAAAGCCGTCTTTGGGTCCCGGAATGGCGATGGGGCCCCATCCGGCCACGTAGGCGATGAGCCGCGGGCCGAAATCCCTGGCCGGATTGATGCCGGTCTGGGTCAATGGGGCGGTGACGGCGATCAGCGCGGCAACGGTGGCACCGATAAAAACGGGGGCCAGCACCTCATTGGGTCGCCCGACGTTGCAGCCCTCGGTCAGCAGAAAAATCATGGTGACCAGCATGAAGGTTCCGAATCCTTCGACCAGCATAGCCGTTGCGAGGGAAATGTCAAACCATGAATTTGCAAAACCCGGGTTCGGGAAGTATTCCCCGAATATCATGGCCGTTTTGACCGAGCCGGCGCTGCCGCGGAAAATGCCCTGGGCCGTTTCAAAATTGGCAATAGGCGAGTGAAAAAGCAGCAGAACGCAGCCCCCGGCGGCCACGGCCCCGAACAGCTGCGAACACCAGTAGGGCAGCAGCAGGCGCGGCTGCATCCGGCCGGCCAACACCATGCCCAGGGATACGGCCGGATTCAGGTGCGCGCAGGAAAGGTGCCGGGTGGCGTAAATGGCCAGCGTGACCCCGATGCCCCACACCACCGCCACCTGGACGAGACCGGCCGGTGCGTTGAAAAGGACCGACACGGCGACGACGGCCGTACCGAAAAACACCAGAATAAAGGTCCCCAGAAACTCGCCGAAGTAAACGGATAAGGACTGCTTCATGTTAGACACTCGCATTAAATTGACGCGTGAATGTTCAGCAGATCCTTCACCTGAGCGACGGTCAGCCCCTTACCCCTGCAAACGACAATTCCGTTTACGACCAGTGCGGGAGTGACGGCTACTCCCATTTCTCGAAAATAAACCGGGTCGGTTCTTTTACGAATCGAGACCAAATCGTTGAGACCTAAGTGGGCGATCGCTTCGAGGACATTGTCATATAACCCCTCGCATTTTGCACAGCCGGGTCCTAATACCTCCACGGCGTACCGTCGCGTGCTCTGTTCCACATTTCTTCCACAGAATTCCTGGATCCACGCGCTTAGCTCACGACGCTCCGGAACGCTGCCCTGATGAAGCAGACGGCCATTAAGGATCAGGGCGGGAGTCATCATAATGCCGGTATCCCGTGCGATTCGTTCGCAGGGCCGCAGTGCCTCGTCCAGTTCCGGTGACCACTTTGTCGCCGCTGTCGGACAACAGGCCGTGGCCGTATTTTCCACTGACTTACGATCCGGCTCATCGATCAGTGTCTGCACCCGATCCCAATTGATGTCTATGCCGGCCTGTTTGGCAACATCCTTTGCCGTACCCGGCACAAGACCCAGCGAGGCGGCGAGGTGGCGGGCTTCATCTGTCGTATAGTCGATGTGGCGCACATCGATTGGCAATCCCATTGTGTTCACGATATCCTGCGCCTGACGGGTCAGGTAGTCACACCGCGGACAAGGCGGATCGGTTCCAATAATGATGATTTCGTCGTTTGGCATGATGCCCTCCCTTCAGGGGCAGGAGTGCTAAAATTCGTATATGCGACTGTAGTCAAAATTTGCTTTCCACCATCCCAGCGCTTCAACCCTGAAGCAAGCCGGCAATCCGCTCGGCTTTATACACCTTGCCCTGGGCGATGACGATACCCTCCAAGGCCAGCGCCGGGCTGAGCAGAAGGCCGTAGCGCTTTCTGATTTCCGGATCCAGCGTCCACTTCTTTTCCACCCGGGCCTCGATGCCGGCCAGTTTTACGGCCTGTTCAGCGTTGTTCAGCAGTTCGGTGCACTTGTCGCACGGCGGGTCCAACCCGATTACTTCTATGACGACCATGATTAATTATCTCCTTGATCCGTCTGTGAAGCCGCCGGATCGCGTGTCAAATAGGGAGGCATCGGGTAGGCCGGACTAAAACACTGAAGCTCCAGTATGCCGATAGAGATCTTTAAGTCTTCCGACAAACGGCGCAGCGACCATCTGACCAGGGTTTCCAGGTCTTCGGGGTCCATTTTCACCCGCGCGTTGACGAGCAGCGTCGCGCTTGTCGGCCGGCCGATTCTTTCCGCGCTGAGAATCGGTTCCGCCATTAAATCAGTGAGATTGACCCACATCGACTTGCCGGCCCCGGTCAGGGCACATTTTAAATGGCCGATGCCGGCGTTCTTTTCCCTGAATTTATCCCGCAAAAGTGTGACCAGGCTGGTGAGCAGCTTTTCGGGTTCAATTGGCTTTGAAGAGGTAATTTTTATGGCGGCGTTGAGCCAGCCCAGAATCGCTTCCGCATTGGCATAGCGATCATAGTCGATTTGGCGAAGGACGCTCTGGGCACCGGGCCGGTCGGAAAGCAGGATGTCGATCCACTCATCAATATTTGCTTCGTACCGGGCCGAAACGGCGATGATCTGCTTTCCGGGAAACTCTTTGGTCAGTTCCGCCGTTAGCCGATATAATTCATCTTTCTCGACCAGGTCGATTTTGTTCAAAACAATCAGATCGGCTTCTTCGAGCTGCTTGCGAAACAGATAAGCGACTTCGTCCGGGAAGGTGGTTTCGGTTTCACGCAACAACAGCTCCCGCATGCGGACGGGATCCACCATCGTGGACAACGGCGCAAAAATGAAGTTGTCGCGGTAGTGAATCTTTATGGGATGCGCCACCGCCGCCACAAAATCCGTGCAGCTGCCGACCGGCTCGCCCATGAGGATGTCGGGATCATGGGCCAGGATTTTGTCCATTTGATCCACGAGTTCGTCAAACTTGCAGCAAAAACAGCCCGCCACGACTTCTTCGACCGGCACGTTCAATTCCTCCAGCATTTGGCGCACTATGAGCGTGTCGGCCAGATTACCGCTCTGATCGTTGGTGATGATCCCCAGCCGCAAGCCTTTGGCCATGATGCCTTTCGCCAGGGCACCCAGCGCGGTCGTTTTGCCGGAACCAAGGAAACCGCCTGTAAAAATCAACTTCACCGGCTTATGGACCGTCAACTTTCGCGGTTTATTCATGGTAGGACCTCCACAAAACCGCCGACACGGGCGATCTGTTTAGACGGTGGACTGTTCTTTCACGATCGGCAGCGGTACATCCGGAAATACCTGGCGCGCCTGTTCGAAGAAGCTTCCGATCAACAGCATCTGGACCGTCAGGGTCTGCAGCCAATGTTTCAGGCATTGCCGTCCGTTGGCGGTCAGCTGATATTGACATCTGGCCGCGCCCTTGCCGGATGTCACCCATTTCGAGGAGACCATGCCGCGCTGTTCCAGCTGTTTTAAATGACGGTAGATGCCGGTGATATTCATGCCGATCCCGTGTCGCGCAAGGTGCTGCGCGATTTTGGTTTTTATTTCATAGCCGTGCGAGCCACCCTGGCGGTGAAGGGTCAGGAGTATCCAGGGCCCTGCCAGAATGCTCATGCCCTTGCCGTTGCAGGGGCACTCGATATCGTTTAAATCCATAGCCATCGCCGCCTTTTAACTGGTGCCCATCCGCGATCTTTTTTAGGCACTGTTCCGTGTCCATTTCTGGATGGACACTAACTGGTATTATACAATGTATATTAAGAGGGTCGGGCGAGTGTCAATCGTCCAAAAGATGAAAAATCGAATACCGGAAAGCGGGAAAGCTGCCAGATGTTTTGGTTTATCGCGCGTGTGACCGCAAACCCATGACACCGGCTGCTGGAGGGATATCGTCTTATGTGGCCGTGGTCTGTGCCAGATATTCGGCCGCAGCCTTTGCGGCGCGGGCGCCGTCGGCGCAAGCGGTGAGCACCTGCCACAGGTCCGTGTCGCGGACGTCGCCGGCGGCGAAAAGCCCGGCCAGCGAGGTCATCAGCCGGGAATCGGTTTTGAGGTAGCCCTCCGGGGTCTTTTCGAGCGGAAAGTCCAGAATGCCGGTATTCGGCCGCCAGCCGATGGCCAGAAACACGCCGTCTACCGGCAGGTCGCGCGTTTCGCCCGAGCTGGTTTTCACTTCCAGGGCCTCTATGATATCGAGCCCCTTATAGCCGACGACTTCGGTTTGGTCCAGAATTTCGATATTTTTCTGACCGACCACTAGAGCCGCATGGGCGGCATCCATTTTGTTTGTGGCACTGCGATAAATCAATGCGACCCGGTCGGCAATCCGTGCCAGGGTCAGCGCGTGCTGGGCGGCGGTGTTGTCACTGCCGACGACCGCCAGGGCGGCATGCTGGTTACGATACAGGGGACCGTCGCAGACCGAGCAGAAATTGATGCCCTTCAGGTTGGGTTTTTCCGAGGGCAACCTGACGGGAACGCGGCCGGTGGCGATGATGGCCGTCCCGGCACCGGTCACTTGGTCGTTGACATCCATGGCCTGAAACAGGCCATCGCCATGTTGAAGCTTTTTGAGGCGCGCCATGGTGAACTGGGCGCCTTCGGCTTGGGCCTGCTGGAACATCTTGACGCCGAGTTCCATCCCGGCGATACCGTCGGTAAACCCCGGGTAGTTGGAGAGTTTCTCGACCATATACAGGTTTCCGCCCGGAATATCGCCATAGACGACCGTTTTGAGACCCAGCCGCTGGCCATAGAGGGCGGCCGTCATACCGGCCGGGCCGGTCCCGGCAATCAAAAGGTCACAGGTCGTATCGGTCATGGCTTCCTCCCCCATCGAATCGTCCGATTGCATCGTCCGAAAAAAGGTCGTTTAGCCCAACGTTTATGCAACGAGGGCGTTTACTGCGAATAGGGTTGGTAAACCCCCAGGTTGACCCAGCTGCCGGATTTCGTAGCGGTCTCGATGCCGTCCATGGATTCCGGCGGTCCGATAAGGACGATGACATTTTTATGCTGTACGCGCTTCTCGGGAACGTGAGAATCTTCGATGGTCCAGTCGCCAAGGACGAAATTGAAAATCAGCATTCTGCCGTTTTCTTCAATAAAACCCTTGGCCCGCACCACACCGGCGGGAAGTGCGCCGGCCATGGCCTTTACCTGCTCGAGGTTTTCACCGGTCCAGCGATAGGCGACCGACATGAGCAGGTCCGGCGGTGTGATTTCCAGATCCGGGCTGTCCAGCAGGTCATCCAGGTACTTGTCCAGTTCTTCGGCCGACATGACGGCCGGGGGCTGTTGGCCGCTGGACCGGCCGGGCGGCCTTCGGCCTCCGCGGCGAACTCGAAGAAGCGCTCCAGGGGAATGTCGGCAAAAGTCGTCTCGAAAAACAGCGGATCCGGATGAAACTGCCGGATTACGTCCTTGGTGGCGGCAATCGTCTCGGGTGCGGCCGTGTCGGTCTTGTTGATGATAAAGACGCTGGAGGAGGCGATTTGTTTTTCTAGAGAGGCATACACCTCGTAGGCACCGAGAAAATGAGGGGCGTCGATGATGCAAAACTGCTCCATGAAGCAGAAGCGGTCATTGAAAATGGGCAGCTTGAGGTCCTTCTTGAGATCCGAGGGGTTGGCGACGCCGGTCGACTCGATCAGCAGCACGTCGGGTTTGACGGTGGTGGCCAATTCGTAGAGGCCCTTGATGAAATCAGTCTTGACGCAGACGCAAAATATCGAGCCCTTGCTGATTTCCATCATGTCGATGTCTTCGCCCTCTACCAGCGTTCCGTCAACCCCGACCTCGCCGAACTCGTTGACCAGCAGGGTCAATTTCTTGTCGCGAGGAAAGCGGTCGATGATTCGGTTGAGAAAGGTCGTTTTACCGGCCCCGAGAAACCCGGTGATCAGGTAGACCTTGGTGATATCCGGCATGGGCTACAACCTCTCCTGTATCTTATTTTTAATATCCGCCTCGGAAAGCACTTTTCCAACCGAAATGACCTCGCCGTCGATGATGAGCCCGGGTGTGACGAAAACGCCCTTTTGGGCGAAGTACTTTATGTCTTGTATTTTCACGAGTTCAATACCGGTGTCGGCGGCGAACTGACCGACCGCCGCGACGGCATTGTCATAGAGTTGGTCGCACCTTTTGCAGCCGGGGCCTAATATCTCGATTTTCACTCGTGTTTCTCCTTGAAAGGGTCATCGGATGTCGGTCTTTGACAGTTAACTGTTATTGATTGTCGAGACCCCGGGCATGTTTTTCATTCGCCACGAGTTCCAGGGGATTGAGGCAGAACTTGCAGAATCCGAGTCGTGACGCCGATGGGTTTAGCCGATGCCAGAAGACGCATAGCGGTCTTTTGCTTGCAAGCCAAAATCTGCGGGCAACTCTGCCGGGGGTTCCAAACGGTGGATGCGGTCAGATTTGCCGCAATACGGACACTTGACGCCGTAAATTGCGACCTCGGTGCGCGGCAGGCTTTTTTCGATGATCAGCGCTTTCAGCTCTTCGACGATCTGATGGGTTTCCACGACGTCAGAATCTCCCATCCATATATTTCTGTAACCTTAAAAAGGTTCTGAAATATTAAATGTCGATCACTTTCTTTCCAGTCCGTTCGGGTCGAAAACCAGAACCCGCCTTTTTCCAGGTTCTCCTGGATCTTGTCGAACTCTCACCGTGTTTCCTCAGCCACGAGGGGCTCTTTCATCGCTTTGGATTTAGCCGCTTGGCGATTTCATCGATCAGCTCTTCGTATCCAGGAATATGCTCTCAAACACCAGGTCGCTTTCGATGCAGATGGTCGTAGGACCTTGCCTTTGAGCTCGATAAATTTACCAACGCTGCTTTGTTCTTGATCGACCATTCCTTGAAGACGATCATTTCCTGAACATCGCCGGGCAGGGCCCCAACTGGATTCCATCATGAATCCGCAACAGTGCACTGCACATGTCCAGGGTCAGGACGTTGATATGTATTTTTTCTTCTGCCATGATCCTAACCTTCCCTTCATTTTATGGTTTACCAGGATTCCGGATACTTGGTGAATATTGGTCATACCAATCCCTGGAGCTTGACCGCTTCGTCCAGATGTTCACAATGGAAAATATTGAGGGCATATGTGACCTGGGCGCCAAGGGCGACAATTTGTGCTGACCTCCCGCAGCCATACTGATGATCGGCATCCTCGCGTGAGATAGAAGGGCGCCAGGTTCAGCGCCAGCGTCAATTGATATTGCTCCGCTGAAACCCGACCCCGCGCTTGCGGCGAAAGTCGTGATAGAAAAGGGTAGAGATCCAGCTGCTCATCGACGGCAAAACCTGGCTTACTCATTGCAGCAGACGTCTTCCATCAGCAGGTTGGCGCAGTCACAGCAGACGAGGGGAGACGACGTTTTATCGGCATCCACGGATGGCCTTGATGGCGGCTGGACAATTTGGCGCCAGATGTATTCTTTAAATAACTCCTCGATTTGATTTGGGACGCCACCGGGTCTGACCACCAAAACTTGATGACGTCGATGATGTCGGCATAAAACTTGGCTTCAACGGCCCCTACTTCACCCGCTAACTTCAGGACTTGGTGTGTGAATTCTTTTTTCTCCTAGGCATCGGTGAAAGGATGCACGCCGGCCCGACAACGGGGACGTCAGCGTCAGGGGGCCACAGAAAAGCCCCACCACTCAACGCAGTCGACTTGCTCAAGCTGAGTGGAGGTGATTTTAGCGGCTTCGAACAATACGCGAGCAACGCCCGGCGCCTCCAGTGGGGACTTCCGAGCTCGGCTTGCGCCGGCGCTGCTTGAATAAAAGAAGGGGTGGTTGGTGACCGAGGCCCCTGTCATCGGCCCACCACTCCAGGTCGCAGCTCATCGAGCCGGCCTCGACCTCGACAAGTCGAAAGCCAATGGATGCTGCTGCTCAACCTTGTACCGTTTGGCTTAATTAGACAACTCCGTGCCTTGGGCGAGCAGGGCAGGATCCTCGAGGAATCCCTACTCCGCTCGTTCATCGATCAGAAACGCGCTATGCATGCTGGCTTAGGGGGCACCCATGGCGGTGTCTTCCATGGTTTTTTTTGCCCCAGGAGGCATTCTCCACCCAGCATCTGTTTCGACATGAAGAATCTCCTTTCTAATAGTTGTTGCCATGTGGGTTCTCGAACGTGGCGAATTAGTGATTCTTGCCTCCACCTCCTTCTCCATGAATTGGGTTGCCGTTGAGTTAACACCAGCAAACCGCGTGTCATTACTCCAGCAAAATCATCCTCGTAGCAATGATAGGGTCGAACGTCATAAAAATAGCGACCTTCAACTGGGTAATTAGAGACTTCAGTGTTCCGATGACATTCATTGAAAAGGATTCAACCGAGGGGCGCTTTTCCTGGGACAAACGGCAATCGGCGTGTGCTGGTACATATAATGCATTCCTTGCAAAGTGGGGAGCACTTCCACCATCAGGCCTGAAGGCCTTGAGGTAGCCTTCCAGCCCAAACATCCGCTCGAGGCTGATCGTGCCCTTTCAGCCTTTAGACGTCGCCGTTGTGCTCGCGCCTGTTGTTGCGGTAAAAACCTAGTAGCTTTCGGTTTTGACCAGCAGCAGATGCTTGTGCGGCTATTCGCTGATGATTTTTAATAGTCTTTCCGAATTGGGCGTGGCGGGCGGACAGCACCAGTTCGTGTTGTACTTGTTGAAGCCTTAGCTACATTTCCAATCGCACCGATCTATAACGATGACCTGCTGGACGCCGAATCCTTGCAGGCAAAAACGGCGGCAATGACTGATTTCATGCCGTTTCTAGAGCAGGCGCTTCAGCAAATCATGCGAGATGCCGACCAATTGCCCTTCTAGGGCACCACATTGGGGGATGAGTGATCCATGACGTCACTTTGTTGGACCTTATTTTTTCTTTTTTTATTCGCTCGCTCTCAAATTCGTCGGATGCCAACTTCCATCGTGTACATTGTCATCCCCACAGCCACCTCCACCGCTTTGAGCAACGGCGGCGGGTATGCCGCATGAAGGATGGAACAGCAGCCTGATTTTTCGGGCGGGCAGGGAACGCAGGGTTGCGGAGGAGTGCATGAAAAAGCCCCGGGAGGAACATTTCGAATGAAATGGCCTAGGACCAATGACGTTCGGTCGGCACTCGGAGTCGGCAAAATCCACCGCTACTGGGTGGTTGTCTTACTTTTGGGCCTTGATCCTGAAAGGGAACCCGCACACGCCGGGCTCCACACCGCCACGTGTGATATGATGGGATGGGATTTTGAAGGGTCGGTGCTCATATCGACAGGCTCTCCGGGCAACGCATTTACTTGCTTCAAGATAAAGTTTTTGGCTGTGTTATCGGTCGTTGGCGTATGACTATTACAGCCGCCTCCCTTTGGCTTTGCCAAAATCTTTATCTCAAAGCCTATCGAAACGTCAATCGATTCTGAACCGGTGGGGCTAAAAGCGAATTGCATTTTTCCCGGTTCGGGCCGCCAAGATTTGGTGAAATACAAAACCCCCATTCGTATCAACTGGCAGCCGTAAAATGGAAGTCGGGATCCCGACCGCGGTGAAAGCGCCGGGATCCCCGTGATCTTACTGGTCGAGAATTTTGTCCGCTACGATGCCCCGCAGATGCGGGAACTCATCGGTCATGTGCGGCAGTTGCATGGCTTCCATGAAATCTTTCTGGAAAGTCGGTTCAACCGTCAACTCGATGTATTCCACGTTGCGCGAACACCAGTTGGCCTCGACGCGCTTCTTCCGGTTCAGCAAGGCCGCCCGGCAGCCGTCACCGGCGGCGTTGCCCACCCCCTGGATCATATCGATCTCGCAATCAGGGAACAGCCCCATAACCAGAGCCTTCGTGCGGTCCACATGGGTACCGAAAGCCCCGGCAATCTTGACCTTGTCCACTTTTTCCAGACCCATGCGCTTGACCATCAGCTTGCAGCCGGCGTACAGGGCGCCCTTGGCCAGTTGGATCTGGCGGATATCCTTCTGGCTGATAACGATATCCTTGTCGATGCTCGACTCTTCGGCCCAGGCCAGAACGAACTCGGGCTGACGGTTGTCGGGGTTAATTCTGAAGCGTTTACAGTTTTCGAGCTCTTTTTTGTTGAAGACCCCGCTCTTGGTGATCACGCCGCTGCTGTAAAGCTCGGCCAGCACATCCAGAATACCCGAGCCGCAGATACCCTTGGCTTTCATCTCCTTGGGCTTGGAGTATTTGCGCCAGGCATCGCGGCCGATCACCTTGTAGTTGACTTCCTTGGTTTCGGGATCGATCTCGATGCGTTCGATGGCCCCCGGTGCGGCGCGCATGCCGTATGACAACTGGGCGCCTTCGAGCGCCGGACCCGTGGCGCAGGACGAGGAGATCAGCTTGTGACGGTTGCCAAGGACCAGTTCGCCGTTGGTGCCGATATCGATGATCAACTGGTTTTCTTCGTGCTTGTAGGGCTCTTCGGCAATCAAGACGCCCACGTTGTCGGCGCCCACGAACCCGGCTTCAATGGGCAGAACGAACATGTAGGCCGAGGAATTGATGTTGACGCACAGGTCACGGGCCTTGATGTCCATGCTGTGATGGATGACCGGCGGAAAAGGTGCCATACCCACATACTCGGGATTGAGCCCCAGTAATATGTGGTGCATGGCCGTGTTGAACCCGATGGTGATGTCCTCGACATCTTCGCGGGATAGACGCAGATAGGTTTTACCCTCCTCGGGGGTTTCCACGAATTCGTCGGGTCCTTCCTCACCCTTCTTTTTTTTCTTCTTCTTCTTTGGGGGATAGGTGTTGGCGATCGCCTGATCGACGAGTTCATTCAGCCCTTCGATGATGTCATCGCTCATGCGCTTGAGGCCGTCCTCGGAGGTCATGTGAAAGGTAATGCGGGCCATGACATCCTCGCCGTATTTACACTGCGGGTTCATCATGGAAACCGTATCGACGACCTCCATGGTGGTCAGGTCGCAGAAATACGCCGCGACGGTCGTGGTGCCGACGTCGATGGCCAGGCCATAGGCATGTTCGGCTTTGCCCGGTCGCACGCGGATCACTTCCTTTTCGTTCCAGACGCTGACCGTCACCTTCCAGTTGCCATCGCGCAGGGCGTTGGGCAGCGTGCGCAGCGCAAAAATATCGATGGTCAGGCTGCTCAGGCCGTAATCCCGTTCCAGGGCTCGGCAGATGCGTTCGAAATCCCCCAGGGGCTCATCGAAGGTGGGGGGATCGACTTCCACATAGTAGAGCCTGACCGCTGGATCATGGGTGATGTGAATATCGCGGGCGGCTTTGGAAACCACCTGCTTGCCGGCGCGCGATTCCTCGGGCACGAACACCAGCAGATCCCCTTTCACCTGGGCGACGCAGCCGAGACGAAACCCTTTTTCGCGTCGCTGGTCGTTGATGAACTTCGCTTCTTCTTCCTGCCAGGCGCTGACGTTGTTCATGCCCGAAACGACACCGAACTTTTCAAAATTGCCTTCCTCGATTCTTACGACACACTTGCCACATACCTTTTTCTCGCCGCACAGGGCCTCGATGTCGACACCCAATAGCCGCGAAGCCTCTATGAGGTTAATGCCTTTGGGCACTTCACCCCTGCGCCCGGAAGGCTGAAATATGACCATCGCCTTATCAGAATCCATTCGCACTGCTCCTTATCCGAAGTATAGTCCGCAGGGGATTGCTCCCGTATTTTCTGCGTTTAGTAGAATATTTATGGGATCCACATGCTGCCGACTCGATTTGAAGAAACCGTTCGGGCTGGAAGAAGTGAGATACTTTTCCAGCCCGGTGGCGCGCGCTCAAACGGCCGCTACGAACTCTTCTTCTGCATTTCCCGCAGCCGGCCGATCATTTTGATGCCCTCGGACACGGCGTTTCCAGCGGACTCGGCATACCCATCGGCACCGAACAGGTTGGCCACATCCTTGGTCACCGGGGCGCCGCCCAGCATGATGGCCACGTTGGGATTCTTTTCCTTGATCATCTTGATGACCTTTTTCATGCCCAGCATGGTGGTGGTCATCATGGCCGACATGGCCACGACCTCGGAATCCGTGCGCATCTGCTCTTCGACGAACTTTTCCAGGGGCACGTCGCGGCCCAGGTCATGAACATCCCATCCGGCGACATCGAACATCATTTTCACCAGGTTCTTGCCGATGTCATGCACGTCACCCTGGATGCTGCCGATAACCACCTGGGCGTTGAGGCCGCCCCCGTCTTTGGGAACGTGCGGTCGCAGGATGTCGAGCCCGGCATACAGCGCGTCGGCGCACATCAGCACTTCCGGTACGAAGTACTCGTTGCGGTCGTAAAGATCGCCGACGATCTCCATTCCGGCCGCCAGGCCGTCCATGATCATTTCGAGTGGAACGTAGCCGTCATCCAATGATTGCTGCGCGGCTTCCTTGACCACATCTTCCTGGTATTCGACCACGCCCGTTTTCAATTTTTCCAATAATTCCTCTTTGGTTGCCATATTCTTTGCCTTTCTTTTTGAATGTTCTTTTAGTTAGAAACCATGCCAATCATTAATTGTTTCGATCTCGAAGTATTTACAAACGCCCGACCGCCGGGCTCGGCTTTTTGCCGTATTCATGGGTGGTGTCGACCACGGCCTTCATGTTTTCATTAATAATGGCCGGCCACAGGTCGCAGCCGGGCATAATCGCGTCCATGCCCCCGTCGATCATGTCCTTGACGTGATCGATGACGGCCTGCTTGGGCGTTTTTTCATCGCAGGTCATTTTATAGGTGTCGAGATTGCCCATGAAAAGAACATCCGGGCCCAGTATTTCGCGGCCCTTGCGCACATCGCACTTGATGTCGACCGTCAGGCCATCGGCACCGCACTGGTTCATCATGGCCAGCAGCGGCTCGGTCTGTCCGCAGATGTGGAGCAGTTTGGGCGACTTCCACGCCGCCAGGATCTTGGTCAGCCGCGGCTGGATGAACTCCTTGAAGGTGCGCGGGCTCAAAAGGTCGGCCGCCACACCGGGCTCACGCAGGGTGATGTAGTCACAGCCGGCATCCTGCAGAAAAAGTCCGATCTTGATGATCATGTCGGTCAGTTCGTCCAGTACCTGACCGACTTTTTCCTTCTGCTTGAAAACGCCCTTGAGCATCAGGTCCAGCTCCAGCATTTGACCGGCCTGGGTAAAGGGTCCCAGCTGCCAGCAGCCGATCGGCAGCTCGGGGGCTTCCTTCTTGATGATCTCGATCACCTTGGGCAGCATCGGTAGCCGTCCCAGCTCGGTGATGTTGTCGGGAATTTTCAATTCATCGAGAGTCGACCACTGCTTGTTGGGAATCGTCGGGTAGAGAATGTCTTCGGAATCGGCATACAGGCTGATCTTGTTGCCGACGGCTTCGGACTCCATGGTCATGTCGTAAGGAATAACCACGCAGTCGAAGTTCATCATTTTGGCCGACCAGATCGCCGACTGGGCCATGCGCTCGGCGTCGGTGTGAATCGTGGCGAATTTCAAGTTGGCTTTTTCGATGCCGGGCATCACCACCATCCCCATTCCGCTGAAAAAGGGCATGGTGTCGATCGGTTCCTTGCGTATCAGTCGCAATACGCGTTCCTTGGGTGTCAGTTCCGCCATAATTGAAGCTCCTTTCTAAAGGTTCAGTTGATGATCATAAGGCGACATGCCGCTGATCAGGCTAAGGATTTGAGCTGCTCGACGAAATCCGGAAACAACTTGTAAAGCGGATGATTCGGGTCCTTCGGCAGCTGTTTGGTTTCGGTGAAGGCGGCCGTGGCCAGAAAGGCTGACGCTTCCGCCACAGCCGGCAAGATGCGGGTGGCGCCGGCCATGGGACCGGAAAAAATCATGTCGTGATAAAAGAAGGCCGACAATCCTTCCAGGGCGGCGTCCGTCGAAGACCAGCCCTTGAACTGCCACATGTCTCTAAAGCGTTTCAAATCCATGTAGGAGCCATTGCTCGGTGCGCTGGCGGTGGGAAATCCCCATTTTTCCTTGATCATCCGGTTGGCGACGCCGCACAAGGCCGTCGCCGGTCCGTTCATCACCGAGGTGTCCACAAAGATGCTCTCGAATTTGGCGCCCACCTTGTCGATGACATCCAGCAGTTTCTGGGTCCCGGTGATGCGCCCGCTGGGCATCTGATCCTCCTGGTCGAAGGCCACTAAAAGAACGTGCTTGACACCGATCTGGGCAATTTCACGAATCTCGGTTTCCAAATCTTTTTCCCACACGGTCAGGCTGTTGTAAAACATCCGGTCCAACAGGCCTTTTTCGGCACAGTAGGCCGCGCCTTCGAGTTTGGGTTTCATCACCCAGGCGTCCACGCAAAAGGGCATGCTGCTGGCCGAGCTGACGAAATCGATGAATAACTTGAATTCCTCGCCCGTGTTGGCGACGACGTCGGCCATGCCGGGCACACCCGTCTCTGCGGTCAGCCGTTCTTGGGTCTTCAGCAATTCCTCGGCCTTTTTTTCATCGAAGCCTTCCTTGCGCTTACCCTTGAATACCTTGTCGCCCTTCTGGAAAATGGAGCTGACGCACACGCAGGGATATTGGCCGGGTTGTCCGCCGAATTTTACCCCTCCGACCTCGCACACCTTTTGCTCGGTGTTGATTTGAAACATCACAACCTCCTTTGTTAAATTTTTTAAAGCAAGTGACCATGGATGAATGTCTGCCGCTGACTGTATGAGTGTGACCTTCTATATCGATTACGTACCGCATGCCTATCGTCCAAAAGTTGATTTTTCAGGACAATGCAGATGATTTTGGGAATGGCTTTGGATCTTTGGACGAGAGTTGCGGACTTCCCTGCATCATCGATGCTGATCAAATACCGATATAGGCTTCAAGATCAAGTTTTTGGCTGTGTTATCGGTTGCGCGGTGAATCAACGAAAATTACACCTGCAGTGGCGACCTGAAGATTCCGAAAATAAGGCTTCGCATTACCGAGAGGTTGACATGCGCTGAAAGAATACTGCCGTTTTCAAGTCTGCGGGCCGCGGTTGAATTATAGGTTCTCCAGAGGGATCGGCTGAGACCCGAAAACAATGTTGGATGCAGTCAGCCGGCGCAGCAGAATTCAATGACCGGCTCGGATTTACAGTGCCGGATCGACCAGCCCCAGCTGGATGGCAAAATGGATCAGTTTGACGGGTGAGTCGATATTGAGTTTTTCCATGATGTTCGCCCGGTGGGACTTGATGGTGCTGATGCTGACGCACAGCATGTCGGCGATTTCCCGGGTGGTGTGCCCCTCGCCGATAAGTTGAAAAACCTCGCGTTCGCGGTTGGAAAGAAGATTGTAGCGCTCGGCGATGGACGAGCATTTGCGTTTGGGCGACCGGTAAGTATCCACCAGAACCTTGGAGATCGTCGGGCTCAGGAAGGTTTCATTTTTCATGGCGGAACGAATGGCCTTGATGATATCCCGACCGCTGGAATCCTTCAGCAGGTAACCGGAAACGCCGGTTTCCAGAAGTTCGTGAATATAGTGCTCGTGCGAATACATCGAAAGGATCAGTATCTTCGTTTTGGGCAGCTGCTTGCGGATTCTTTTGGCGGCCTCGATGCCGTTCATACGCGGCATGGCGATGTCCAAAATGACGATGTCGGGCTTGAGGGACAACGCCTGGTCGACGGCCGCCTGACCGTTGGTGGCCTCGCCGACGACCTTGAGGTCCGATTGCTCCTCCAGCAGGCGCGCCAATCCCTGGCGGACGATCGTGTGATCGTCGGCCAGCAGAATTCGTACGGACTCACTCATGCCGCGACTCCTCGTCTAAGGGTATTTCGATCCGGATCCGGGTGCCGCCCCCCGGTGAGCTGCGCAGCGCGAAGGTGCCGTTGAGCAGCGAGGCCCGTTCCCGCATTCCGAGAAGCCCGAGGCTGCGTTTGTCCTTGCCGATGATTTCCGCATCGAAACCGGTGCCGTCGTCTTCGGCCAGGAAAATGATGCGGGGGAAGCTTTTAATAATGGCCAGGGTGAAACTCTCGGCTCCCGAGTGCTTCAAGGTGTTGGTCAATGCTTCCTGGCTGAAGCGATATAACACCGTTTCCATGTCGGCATTGATGCGGCGATCGAACCCGATGATCTGAAAATCGATGTCGAGGCCCGAATGTTTTTGAATTTCATTGAGGTACAGGTTCAATGCCGGCTCCAGGCCAAGGTCGCTGAGCAGCGTGGGGTGCAGATGATAGGACATGCGCCGGATCTCGGACGCGGTGCGCTGGATCATCTGGCGGATTTCTCCGATCTCTCCGGCGAGACAGTGCGTGGCGGCGTGTTTTTCCTCCAGACGGTCCAGGCCCAGTTTCACCGCCGTCAGCGATTGTCCGGCTTCATCGTGCAATTCGCGGGCGATACGGCGCCGTTCTTCCTCCTGGCTCTGGAAAAGTTTTTCGGTCAAGCGCCGCAGCTCCTGGCGGTGACGACGGATCGTGGCCATCATCTGGGTGTTTTCGATGGCACCCCCGATAAAATTACCGAGCGAGCCCATCAAGTGAATTTCATGATGACTCAACACCCGTTCTTTGGGAATGCTCAGTCCGAAAAACCCGATGGCTTTGCCCTTGAAGGTGATCAGAAAACAGGTCAGCCAAAGATTCGTCTGGCTGCCGGTCGACCGGTAGCGGATATGAAACACGGGAAATGAGGCTTCCGGCGGTAAACCGGTGGTCTCTTCGAGGATGTGCTTCATCAGCATCGTGTCGTTGAAGACGATTTCGTCGGTTTCCTCGACGACGGCCTCCGGGATGTTGAAGCGTGCCTGGAGCTTGATGCGCCGGACCTCATGATCGATCAGAAAGAGCCCGCCGCGTTCGAGCCGCAGCACCTGAATGACTTTTTCGAGGGTCGCCTTCAAGATCTGCTTGAAATCCATGGTGTGATTCAGCGCCACGGCGATGCTGTTGATCAGCGAGAGTTCGCGGTTACGCTGATGGATGACTTCTTCGCTCTGCTTGCGGCGGGTGATATCCTTGATGATGCCTTCGAACTCGACGCCGCCGCTTTGGGCATTTTCATACATGCGGCTCGATATGAGCACATGCAGCAGGGACCCGTCACGGGTTTTGAATTCGGCTTCGTAATCCTTGACGAAACCTTTTTCGGTGATGTGGGACAAAAAGGTGTCGCGGTCGGCGGGGCGGCGGTAGAGATCTGCGGCCTTGAGCCGATCACGGAGGTCTTTCTTGGTCTTGTATCCCATCAGTTCCACGCCGGCCTGGTTCACGTCGAGGATGTCGCCCTTCAGGTTGGTGGTATAGATCATGTCGTGACTGCCTTCGAACACCCGGTGATATTTTCGCTCGCGCCGGGCTATCTCTTCCTGCAGTTTTTTGATCTCGGTGATGTCCTTGAAGATTTCCAAACCGCCGGTGACTTGCCCCAGGGTGTCGCGAAAGGCCGAGGTGGAGCAGATGATCGGGATTTTTCGGCCCTCGATGTTGGTGATTTCGTACTCGCGATTGTGGATGTCCTGATTCTCCGCCACGGCCCGCTTCAGCGCGCAATCATTCTCGCAGATCGAGTTCTTGAAGACATCCTTGCAGTACATCCCCACGGCGTCCTGGGCCGAAAAACCGGTGATTTTTTCGGCGGCCGGATTGAAATAGGTAATCCGCCACTCGTGATCGGTCGTAAACAGTCCGTCGGGCAGGCGATTAAGGATTTCGACGTAGCTCTCCTCTTTCTGATAGATTCTTTCCAGAGTCTTGTCATGATAGAGCTTGAGCTGTTCGGCGACAAAGTTGTTCCATCCCGTGCCGGAGGTGTCGCTCTTGGCCTTGAAATACGAACAGGTCAGGCAGCCGGCGAGCTTTTGATAAAAATCGTTGCCGATAAAGTTGACGCAATGGGTCTTCGGGATCAGCCAGCACCCCGAATGGTTTTTTCCATGAGCCGCGCAGAGAACATTGGCACACTGCAGCAGTTGCCAGCACGGCTGTGTTCTGGCGGCATCGCGCTGCTCAGGGGAGATGTCAACCAGGTGACTTTCGAGCAATGAACTCACAGTGTGGATCTCCCTTGGCACGGCAGAGCGGCTCGGAGGCCAGAAATGTAAAGCAGCCCTCCGGGTAGCTCTCGCCGTAGATTAAATCCATGAATGCGCCGGTCACGCCCCGCAGCATGAAACACTTTCCCGCATCGGCCCGGCCGTAGTCTTCCATATACCCCTTGGCTTCATAAGAATTGCCGACCCGGATGACCAGTTCTTCATGCGGAATCAGTTTCTGCACTTTCAGGTCACCCCATCCGAACGCCACCGCGACCGCTGCGAATCCCATGATCTGATCTTCCTTGCGGTCTATCATGGGTTTGACGATTTCATCCCACTCCCAACTGTTGCGGATTCCCTGAAATGTGGCGTAGCCGCACTCCTGAGCGGCTTTTATCAGAAGGCTTTTCGCCTCGGCCCGGCGGGTGGGACCGATTTTTTCTTCAAAATTAAAGTTGATCCGGTTATAATACCGCACCGAGAAGAGCGAGAGGTAGACGCCGAAAAGTGGGATGATGCCCTTTGATTCCCTGATCCGGCTGCCCTCCATGACCGCATGAATTATTTTGGTGCCATCGATAGCCACTCAGTACTCCTCGACGTTGAAAATACATTCCGGGTCGCGCATCATCTTGCACTTGATCTCTTTTACCGAAAAGGATCCGAGCGGCTTGCCGCAGATGGCCTGCAGGGCGCCGGCCAGCCAGCCGCGGGTGAAATGGCAGCCGGGGGTATCGCGCCGGCCGTGTTTGGCCAGCCACCCGGTGACGTGGTGACTGGAAGAGCTGATGACAAAACCGCCCCCGTTATCGAGACTCTGCGGGTGGATGATGCCCAGGCCGCAGTTCTGGAACATTATGGCGCACATCTCCAACTTGGATTTAACGGTTTTCATCTCGCGGTATTGGGCCAGCAAGGGGTTCATGCTGTGGTACACGGCCTCTTCCGGATTGATAGATCAGGCGGATAGCCTTCCTGCCCCAGGGTGTCCTCGAGCGTTTTCTGTAAATTAATATTGTAGTGGTGACAATGGATGGCGATGGGTTGGCCCGAGAGAACCACCTGATTGTCTCGCCGGTCCAGTTCACGTTTCCAGTCAAAAGCGACCATGGGTTGCGGGCCTCGATCCCGATTGTAAGACTTTTCCCGGTTGACGCTGTCAAGCACCGCCGGTTTATTCGTCTTGATCTAATGGCTTTAAGATAAAGGTTCTGTCAAGGCCGGAGGAAGGAGGCTGTATTGTGATACGCCGACGACCGATAACACAGCCAAGATCCTTAATTTAAAGCCAACATTTCAGATAGGAGCCATGTCAATCGCCTATACCACAGATTCAAAGAATTGTTAACCGGCGGAGCATCCTGTTACCGAAGGTCCCTTACGAGAGGGCCGCTGGAATTACAGACCATTTATCCGGCCCTATTTTTAAAGCGGTTACCAGCCAGAAGGTTTGACAACTCCCGCGGCCGGCTTTACTATTTTCCACAAAAATAAATGAGGAACCTTATCCTCCATCAGCTTTGTCACAGACGATATCTCTTCAATTATTAGACTTGAAGGATCCTGCTACGATGACTCAGCCGTTAACTCATCCCTCGGGACAAAAAAGCGCCGTTTTTCTGTTGTCGGTTTTCTCGGCGCCGGTAAGACCACTTTGTCAAGCGCATCCTCGCCTGGGAATCCGATCTTTCCGATACGGTGGTTTTGGTTAACGAATTCGGTGATGTCGGCATTGACGGCGATCTGCTCAAAAGTTCCGGTTCGGACGTGGTCAACTCACCAGCGGGTGTATCTGCTGTTCCTTGAGTGCCGATTTAAGCAGACTCTGACACGGATCTGGGAACAGTACCGGCCCCGGCGCATCTTCATCGAGGCCTCCGGGGTGGCCGACCCGACGGCCATTTTGCCTGTTTTAAGCGATTCGGTACTTGCCGGGGTGATGAAACTGGAAAAAATCGTCACGGTGCTGGATGCCGATTTCTGGGAAGCCCGTGAAAATTTCGGGCGGCGATACTACACCAACTCAAAACCGCCACCTGATTCTGCTAAACAAGGTCGACGAGGTCAACGAGAGCTTGATTCCCGCATATTTGAAGGAGATCCATGCGGTGGTTCCCGGTTGCCAGGTCGTTCCACCATTCACTGCAATATCGATCCGGCAACACTCTGGTCGCCGGCGGTCCCCAGGGCGGTGACGCTCAAACCGATGCATCTGTTCAATCAGATCGCCGTGAACACCCCTGGCGACCACCACGATCATGGTCCCGACGACTTCCAGGACCGCGGCCGACCGGTGCCGGCCAGCAACTTCGTGACGTTTGCATTCGAAGATTCCCGCATCATGGACAAGGAGCGTTTTTTGAAATTTATCGCGCGGCTGCCGTGGGAGGTATTTCGGATGAAAGGACCGGTAAGGTTCTCGGATCGCACCGAAATCGTCAATTTTGTCGGTGGCAAGGGCGAGTGGTCCGAATGGGACGGCGAATCGGCGACACGGCTGGCCTTTATCGGATGGAACGTGAAGCCCGCTGAAATTCTGGCGCAAGTGGCCCGCTGCGTCCTTTAGCAGCACTTATACAGCCGCAGCAGCCTTTCGTCCATGTCGAAATAAAATTTCATGAACGAAGATCCGTCCCACCGCGTTCTGACGCCGTGCAGCGTATCGGCCAGCTCTATCGTGCTGCGCAGATGGGTAATCATGACCAGCTGCGTCTGGGCGGACACGTCCTTGAGAAAGGCCTGCATCGATTTGTGGTGCGTGTAATCCAGCGACGGCTCGACCTCATCCAGCAGGTAAAACGGATTGCGCAATTGATCGAACACCGCCAGCTTCAGGGCCAGGCTGGTAATGGCCTTTTCACCACCGGAGAGCTGATGGGCGCGTCGCACCCGATTGCCCGGCAGGGTGACGACGATTTCGATGCCCTTGTCGCCATTGCGGGACAGCAGCTCCAAGTGGACCTCAGCCTGGGGGATGAGATAGGCCATGTACCGGCATAAGCTGTCGGCGATGCGGTCCTTCAGGGGCCCGGAAAAACCGTCGGTGGATTCGAGTTCGAGCAATGCGCGGAGTGTTTCGAGCCTAACTTGCGGATTGCGGAGAAGAATGTCATTGATTTGCTCTTGCCGAATAATTGTTTTCAACGCATGGTTCAACTTGAGGTTGGCTAATTTTTCGAGGTAAACCGTCGCCGCCTGCGGCCGGTCGTCGATGAAAAACCCATCGACGCCGTTTTTTTCGATCTCGCGGCGTAGTTTGATGGCCGGGGCGCTGTTGTCGTTGTCGTGCTTGAAGGTCAACTCCACGGATGCGCGGCTGGCCGGCGGATAATCCTTGCTTCCGGCAAAAAACAGCTCTTCAGGACGGTAGCAGCGGATTCGCTCGAGATCGTTTTCCCCCAGGCCCATACGATGGCATCCAGGATGTTCGACTTGCCGACGCCGTTGTTGCCGATGATAACGCTGATGCCGGGTTGAAAGCTCATGTTGGTTTTTTCCGAGAAGGATTTGAATCCTTCTATGGTCACGTCTTCGAGGTACATGTCAGCTATCCTGATTTTTGTGTTTATGGCGCCGGCGGATTTCCGCAATTAATTCCTCCTGCATCGGGATCAAGGACTCGTAAACCAGGTCCCCGTCCAGGGCGACGCTCGGCAGCGACTTGGCCTTGAGTTCCTTGAAACGCCGCACGCCCTCACGGGTGCGCATATCCCACTCATTGACCTCTATCAACTGCTTGATGTCTTCCGGTAAAACCTTTACCGATTCCGCCATATAGACGCAAGCCACTCATTGATTGAAATCCGTCAACAGCACGTCCACGACAACAGACTGGGCCATTTCATCCCTCCAATGGCAGTTTGGTGAAAACAATTCGGCCGTCGGCGGATTGCAGAAGCCCCCCGGCGGCCTCCGGACCGGTTGACGGGCCGATGCTGATGAAATCCTTGCCACCGATATGCCAGTGCTCCCACGAGTGCCGCTGGCCGAACAAAACGACATCGGCGCGAAACTGGGGCGTCATGGCTTCCAGCGCCGGGAAAACGGTTTCGTCCCGCATAAAATCCGTCAGTCCGCAGACCATGTTCATTTCAAGGGCATAGGGTTCGTAGTCCGAATATCCGGGAAGTTCTTGAATAAACGACCCATAAAAGGCCAGGCACTCTTTATTGCCAACCAGAAAGCTCAGGACCTGGGGCAACTGGACAAGCCGGTCCCGATCCTTCCGGTCAAGGGGCGGGTATGGCGGGAGTTCCGTGCCATTGGCGTAGTTCCAGTCATTTTGCCCCTGGACCGCCTGGATTTTTGATTTTGACATTGATTTGATCGTCTGCCGGTTTTGGGCCGACATGCCGGTCAGATTGCCCAAGCAGACGACAGCCTCGACGCCGGCGGCGGTCAGGGTGGCAACCAGTTTGTTCAACGCCTGGAGGTCGCCGTTGACATCACCGATGAGACCGATTCGAGCCTTCGGAATGGGATCTTCCGCCGGTAGAAACGGGCTAGCCGGAGACAACCGGCCGCCTGCGACCGCCCGGATCGCGGACGCCAGCTGTTCGGGGCACGACGTACCGTTGCGGCAGTC
Organism: uncultured delta proteobacterium; assembly: GCA_963779885.1. Classification (GTDB taxonomy): domain Bacteria; phylum Desulfobacterota; class Desulfobacteria; order Desulfobacterales; family SG8-13; genus JARFQH01. Next base: position 25,765 of record CAWAAN010000018.1, read on the forward strand.
TATGCCTTTTACAAGCCGCAGGACGTCATCCAGCGGTTGGCCCTTGAGGAGCCGGCTCACCAGTTGGGCGTTGCCGGGACAGCCGCCGCCGACAAATCGAATATCGGAAAGCACGTCCCGATCGATCTGAAAATGTATTTCCGGCGGGCAGACCCCTTGGGTTTTATAAACGTAACGCTGAACTTTATGGTTATCGGCCATTCGAACCAACCAGAACCCGTAGGAAAAAATGACATCAGCAAACACAAAACGGCCCATTCCGCTGTTGCGTTCGACAGATCGAAACTTTTTTTACTTCTACTAAAAGTGCCCCCAAAGAAAAATAGTCCAATAGTTGATTTTTCAAGCGAATGAAGGCGGTTTTTGGAAGGAACGCCTCATAGGGGACGGGTCGTTTGTGCCGGTCCTGTTATGATGCAAGACCGGCCTGACACTTGAAATCGACTACAAAATGCTTAGGGTACTTTCATGCGTCATATACGCTTCAGTTAACACCACGATGGGAGGAAAAAATGGATTGGAATCGCGATTACGCCACTTACCTGAATGAAGAGGGAATAAAGGCCATCCAGGAGTTGGAAAAAGAGACCGGTACGGTCATCATGGCCTATCCCACACCGCCCGCTCCGGCCAGTTTGGACAAAACGAAAAAACAAAAACTCGAAGCTCTCGAAAAAAAGCTGTGCGTCCGTTTGGTGGCCTATGAAGGCCACTCGTAGGCAACACATTAATGACAACTGATGACCGACAATCGCTTACCCGCTCCCTGCAGGCGCCTGTGGGGAGTTTTTTTTGCATGATGATCGAATCGCGCCCGTTTGTTTATCTGCCTGATTTTAAGTTCGAAAATATAATTCCACCGGCAGGCATACGACCTTTTGGCAACAGACCGTATGGTCCGAGACTCAGAAAAAGGCCTCGGCGTAGAGATGTGAGCCGGCATAGCGCTCATCAATCAGGTGGGTCACATCCTTGATCATTTTTTGCCATCCGCAAAGATAGAAATCATAGCTTCCCGGTGGCAGGTGCCGTGCGAGCATGTCAACCATCTGGCCGTGAAACAGGGTGCTGGAATGAGGGTCCGCACCTGAAGTATCCCATACCACCTGCAGGTAGTCACGGGCGGTTTCTCTTAAAAGGTCCTGATAATAGAGTTCGGCCGGGCGGCGGGCGCCATGCACGAGAGTGAAATTCCTTACACCCGAGCGGGCCATCGACGCAAAGGGGGCGATGCCGGTGTCTGTCGCGACAAAGACCGGCGGCCGCAGCGACGGTGAAAAAGTAAAATACCCATATGGGCCGCTGAACGCGAACGTGTATCCGATGTCAGCCGCTGCGAGAAAAGAAGAGACATAGCCCTTCTCGATGAAGTTGATACACAGCAGCAATGTCGGATCGTCGGGAGCCGAAACCAGCGAGTAGTGTCTCTTTTGATCATTCAAGACCAGCCGAATGGTTTGGCCGGGTTTGAAAAAAAAATCGGGCGGTCGCCGCAATGTAATCTCAAATGCGCTTTCCGACAACCAGCGGCGGCTGACAAGCTCGGTCGTATCGATGACCGGTAGCTGACGCGGTATCTGCTGGTTGTTGCCTGCCACAGTGCCTTCTCCCCCTCAGCCTGTTGGATTCAACTCAATTTTCATATAATACCGCTAAATTTAGCCAGTCAATCGTCTAATGGACGATTTACACGAGCCCTGCTATCGATTACCATCCCATACTGCGCTTCTGATTTTTTGCTCGTGCCCATCCATTTTTCAAGAAACCTCGGAGACGAACGGTGCACATCACCGAAGGCATCATCACCGGCACGGCGGCTGTGGCTTACACCGGCGCGGGACTCTTTTTCGTCGGCTTGGGGGCTGCACGAATCAAAAAGTTCATTGCTGCTTTTCCCGCTAAAAAACCGCTGTTGGGCATGGGCGGCGCCATCATCTTTTTCATTTCGCTGATTCCCATTCCCGCCTTCACGGGCACCTGTTCCCATCCGTGCGGTGCGCCGCTGATCGCTATTTTGCTCGGGCCGCTGATCGGCGTTGCCCTGACCGGCGTCAGCCTGTTTCTGCAGGCCGCTTTTTTCGCCCACGGTGGTTTCAGTACCTGGGGCGCGAACGTGATCGCCCTGGGCGTATTCGGTTGTTTCTGCGGTTGGGGGGCCTTTAAAATTTCCATGAAAATCGGCTTGCCACTCTGGGCCGCCGGTTTTGCCGGGGGCTTGATTGGCGACGTGATGGTTTATGCATCATCGGGTTTTATTCTGGGAACTTCCCTGCTGAGCGCTCCGGATCCGCAGTATTCCCTGGGAGGGTATCTGGCCGCGATTTACGCCGCCTACCTGCCGACGCAGCTGCCCATCGCCGTTGGTGAAATGATCGTGACCGGCATGGCCCTTCGGTATGCATACCGACAAAGGCCGGAAGTGCTTGAAGAACTCGGTGTGGTTCACCGCAAGCTGATGAACACGGCCACCGGAAAGACCTTTCTTCTCTTGTGTCTGTGCCTGCCGTTTTTGGTCGTGTTGTTTTCTGCGGGACCCGGCCCGGTCTTCGGGCTCGAAAATGAGTCGAGGTCCTTGCCCGCGGTGGTGGGCTCATCCAATGACGGGCGATCTTCCGAGGCGGGTCGATTTTCCGGTATGGACGAATCCGTCAACGAAAAATTGGCTGAAAACGCCGGCCGCGTGGCCCGAAAACCCTATATCGACACGGAAAACATGGGCGATTTATGGAACCTGCTGCTCCTTTCAGCCGGCGGGGTGTGCGGGTTCATTCTCGGCCGGTATTGGCACCTATTGTGGGGTCGCAGAGAATAGATAGTGCCCATCCGCGTTCTTTTTTAGGCCCTGTTACGTGTCCAATTAAGAAATGAGGAGTTGTTCGCTGGGCAAGGCCGCACAAGGGTTTGCGGCGAGGCGTACTTTAAGTCCGACCGCAGCCGGAAACCCGCTCCGACCGACCGCCCAGCGGAAAAAAGACCATTTATGGATGGACAATAGATAGACCCCGGATCAACCCATGAGAATCACCGGATTGTTCAACACGAACGCCTTTCAGTCGGTCACTGCGGCCAGCGGATATCCCGACCCTGCCGGCAGCCATGGATATGGACTGGCCCGCTGGGACCCGCGCCTCAAACTGGCCCTGCTGGCAGCGGCGGTGTCCTTGAATGTCACCATCGCGCGGCCGTGGCTTTCGGTGGTGTTGTTTCTCACGGGCCTGGGGCTGGCCTTCTGGTCCCGCCTGCCCCCGCGCCGGTTCCTGCTTTTCTTTTTGGCGCCGGCCTGGGCGACGTTGCTGGTTTTCATCGGTTTTTCCATTGGCTTTGGCACCTCGCCGCTGTTTTCGATCGGTGCCGTGCAGGTGTACCGCGAGGGAATCTTTCAGGGCCTTTCCGCGGCGGCCCGCGTCGCATGCGACATGACCTGGCTGGCCGTCTTTTTTCTGACGACCCCTTTTGTCAGAATTTTAAAGGCCTTGAAATGGTTTCGGGTGCCCGAGGTATTGATCGATGTCATCGCAACCGCCTATCGGTACGCTTTCCTGCTGGTCGAAGAATTTTTCAAGATGAGGGATATCGCCCGCATCAAGGGCGGCTTCGATACCTACCTCAAGGCCTGCCGGTCCACGGCCATGATTCTGGCCCAGGTTATTCTCAGGGCCTATGACCGGTCACTGCGCATCGAGGAGGCCATGACGGCCAGGGGCGCCACCGCTCCCCGGGAGAAAGATCCTATGAATTATTCCGCAGAGACACCCGTTTGTCCCAACCGGTGCGATATTACACCCGTTTTTATGGAGGACGGGGTGCCGGTTCTGTCCTGCAGCGGCATGTGGCACTCATACAAGGGAGATCGATCGATTAAAAATGTCTCCCTGACGGTCGAAAAAGGCGACGTGGTCGTGCTGTGCGGGCCCAATGGGTCCGGCAAGACGACCCTGCTGAAACTGTTTGCCGGGATTCTGGTTCCCGAAAAGGGAGACATCTTCTTATACGGCAAAAAACTGGACGGCAACACGCGCAAAGCGGCCTATCGGCGCGTGGCCCTTTTGCTCCAGGACCCGAACGATCAGCTTTTCTGTACGCATGTCAGAGAAGACATCGCCTTTGGTCCCCTTAATCTAGGCCTAGAAGCCGAGGAGATCGACCGGCTGGTAAACACCGCCATGGAACTGATGGAAGTGGCGCACCTGGCCGATCGCCCGATACACCGGCTGAGCCACGGGGAAATGAAGCGGGTGGGGCTGGCCGGCCTGATTGCCATGCGCCCGCCGCTGATTCTGCTGGATGAACCGACGGCCAGCCTCGATCCGGCATCCGCCAACCACCTGGTAAGCTTGATCCGGCACCTGAACAGCCATCATGGCTATACCCTTGTCGTCGTTACGCATGACATCGACCTGGCCGCCATGATCGCCAGCCGGGTCGTGGTTTTAAATGAAGGGGAGATAATGGCCGATGGCCTCCCGCGGGAGGTTCTTTCAAATAAACAGCTGTTGGACAGCGCACGTCTGGAGCCGCCGATGCTGACCCAGTTGTTTCAGCAGGTTTTCAGCGATTCCATTTCAGGCTTCGAGATTCCGCTGACGGTGACCGAGGCCGTCACGTTGCTGCGATCGCGATAGTGTTGAAACGGTGTGACTACAGATGACACAGCCGGTGACCGTTTTTTTCGACTCCTGCGAGAGACTCTTTGGTTTTCTCCATCTGGAAACGGGCGACAGCTTTATACTGGTTACCAGCAGGCTGAACATCATGGCCGCCAACCAGCAGACCGCCGATCTCTACGGGATCGCGCGCGAAGACCTCATCGAACGGGATTTCAGGGAGTTTATTTTTTCGGGCGATCGTCACCACCTGGACCGGGCCGTGGGAGAACTCGGGGATTTGGAGAGTTGGGCCGGGGAGCTGCGCGGCGTTCACACATCCGGGGACCACTTTCCGGTGGACGCGACCGTCAAGCGCTTTTCGTTCGACGGGCGGGTGCTCTTTGGCATTGTCAGCCGGGATTTGAGCGAGGTCCAGATGTTGAAGGAGCGGCTGCGTCAGGAAAAAGCCAATCGAAGAGAAATGTACATTACCATGCGCAATCTGATGAAGGCCTATGAAAAGGAAAAATCGGGCGTCGAAAGGGGCATATCCCATAAAATCGACACCCTGTTGCTGCCGACGGTCGAGAAGATTCGGAAAGAAAAGTCGCCGGACTTCAGAAACACGTTTTTAGACCTGCTGCGGGAACAGTTGATCGGCCTGACCCGCGGGTTCGCCACGGAAATCGACGGCCGTTTTCTGCGCCTGACCCGGACCGAAATGGCCGTCTGCCGGCTGATCCAGGCCGGGCAGGCCAGCAAGGATATTGCCATGGAGTTGAAATTATCCTATGACACCATCCAGACGCATCGAAAGAACATCCGCAAAAAACTGGGCATCAGGGGCCGTAAAATCAGTCTGTACGGATTGCTGGCCACCAAATCGTTTTTTTCGAAGAATGCGCCGTAAAGCAGGAAAATAGAAGTAGGGGCACGGCGCGCCGTGCCCCTGCCGCGTGCGCCTTCCTCGCCGCTTCGACATCGGGTCCGGTTCAAGACCAACAGATCATGCAAAAGGTGGCCGCGGCCTTCCTCTCCCACCGTCAAGACAATTTTTCAATACAGATGGTGGCGGCCTTCGAACCCCTCAGATCCGACCTGCTCATTTGAAGCTTATCATCGTCCCGTTTGGTTCCGGTCGCCTCTTTGCCCCACTGTTTCAACGTTGGGGTTTGCTTTGCAGCCTATTTACGGGTATCTAAAAATACCCGGAAAATACCCGAATTATGTCCTTTACAGACCCGGGGGTCGATATGAGATAACCACAGAACGGATCATCCCTGATCGATAAACGTCACACGTGCGGGAGACGGGTATGAAAATCACACAAATCGCGGGTTTCCTGGGATGCGGCAAAACGACTCTCGTCTTGAAGCTCTCGCGGCAGCTGGCCGGAGACAATGAGCGCAAGGTGGCGTTGGTGGTCAATGAAATCGGCGAGATACCCGTGGATGGCAAGGTGATCGAGGAAAGCGGGATGCTGGTCAAGGATATCGGCGGCGGCTGCATCTGCTGCGAGGTGGCCGCGACTTTCGCCAAGACCATCTACCGCATTTACAAGGATTTCAGTCCCGATCATGTGCTGGTGGAGCCGACCGGCGTGGCCGTGCCGCACCAGGTCAAATTAGCGGCCCGCATGGGCGGGCGCGATGCCAAGATTTCCATGGGCCCGGCCATCGTGCTTTTCGACGCCACCCGCCCGGCCGAACTTCTGGACATGGATATGCTGGGACAACTGGTGACCACGCAGGTAAAAGATGCCGATATCATCGCCATCAGCAAGGTCGATGCCGTGGACGATGCGGCCGTCACCGACGCCGCCCAGCGGGTGCGGGCCTATAATGCAGAGGCGGAAATCCTCAACTTGTCGTCATTCACCGATTTGGGGATCGGCCGGCTTGTCGACCACATCCTCGACTGGAAGGAGTAGCGCCATGACGGATCCCCTCAAAGACGGCCACGGTTGTTATACCGAGCATGGAGTCAGCGGCTATGGCGTCGCGGCCAAATTGAGTCGCAAGGAGGCGATGAATGAAGCTTTCGTCAAAAACATGGCCGAAAACATGATGCTCTCCATCGCCGAGAAGTGCATTGAACTCGGCGCGCGCTGCATCGGCCACATCAAATCCCACCTGAAAACCGAGGCCGGCACCATCAAAGCCGATACCATCGGCGTCGCGCACGGGTCGTTTTCCACCGGAACCCTGACCCGGCCCGTCAACACGCTCTACATCGCCATCAACAGCATCATTCAGGGGATTCCCGAAGATGCCGTCAAGGCGGCGACATTGGAAGGCATGCACGAGGTGGCCGACCAACGGGGGCTGTCGGTCGTCAAGGAAAGAGAACATACCTATTTCGACGAATTCGATTTTGTCGCCTCGAAAAAGGACTACATCAAGCAACTCGAAGAACAGCTGACCGGCGGCACGATGGCCGATGCCGACGAGGGAGAGTAGATGAAAGTGGTGTGTGTGTCCGGGGCCCGGGGGGGCGGAAAAACGTCCCTGATCCGCGACCTCATTGTCGGAATCGACAAGCTGGGCAAGCATTCGGCCGTTATCGTCAACGAACAGGGCGAAGTCGCCTACGACCAGGCATTTAGCAAAGCGCATGCTCTTCAGGTGCGCACGGTCCGCGGTGGCTGAGTCGGGTGTTCGCTGGCTTCCAGTCTGGTCGACCTGAAAAAAGAACTCAAACGACGCTACGATCCGGATTTTCTTTTCATCGAACCCTCGGAAATGGTGACGACGCAGGAACTGCGCCATGTGACCGGCATGGGGCTCAGGGATATCCGGTATACAATCGGCCCCTTTATCACTTTAGTGGATGGGCCTCTGTTCGAATTTCTGTGGTCCGAACGGCGCGCCCTGCTTCTGAGCCAGGTGACGGATGCCGATCTGGTGGCGGTGAGCCGGGCCGATGCGATTACGGCCGCCGAAGTGGCCGCAGTCCGGCAGGCGCTCGACCCGTATTGTTTGAACCTGATTGCCTTGAGCGTTCGCAGGGGCGAGGGTTTGGCGGAAGTGTTTAAGAAAGTGTGCGATGCGGACTTTTCCGGAATCTCTGCTTCCGGTGCTTAAAACAACAACCATCCAGATAAGCAAGGAGGAAAGTAAATGACACCACTTGAGAGAGTCGGCACAGTGCTTCAAGGCGGGATCCCGGACCGCGTCCCGGCGGCGCCGTTGGTGTGCGGCGCCGCCCGGCGGGTTTATGGCGTAACCTATGAAGAGTGGTCGCAAGACGGCGAGATCATGGCCAAGTCGATGCTTCAGGCTCTGGATCTCATCGGCTTTGACGGCATTCTGGGACTGGTGGATCTTTCGGTTGAAGCGGCCGATTTCGGCCAGAAGATGATTTATCCGGTAGAGGACACCGCTCACCCCGATTACGACAATCCGTTTGTCAAGACCCCGGACGACTATGCCAAAATCGAAGCGGTGGATCCCACCAAGACGCCCCGCATGAAGGAGGTCCTCAAATATTACGACATCATCGCCCACGAGCGTGCCGCCACCGTGCCGATCATGGGATTCGTCTACGGTCCCCTGGGCATTTTGTCCATGATGCGCGGCGCTGAAAACCTTTTCCGGGACTGCTACAAGCACAAGGAAGCCGTCATAAAAGCCGAAGAGACGATCACCGGAACGCTGATCGACTACATCAAGGCGATCGGCAAGACCGGCGCGCATGCAATTGTCCTGGACACGCTCTTTGCCTCCCAGACCATCATGCGCAAGAAAATGTGGCAGGAAATCGAGGGGCCGTTTACCACCCAGCTGGCCGACGCGATCCGCGAGAGCGGCATGATGGTTATGGTGCACAATTGCGGCAACGGCATCTACTTCGATGCTCAAATCGAGACCATGCAGCCGGTCGCCATCTCGTTCGCCTACACGTCGGACGATTGTGCGGACATGCATGAACTCAAAGCCAAGTACGGCAAAAAGACCTGCCTGTGCGGATATGTCAGCCCGGCCCAGTACGCATTTCTGGGAAGTCCAGAAGAGATGAAACAGGAGTGTAAGAAGCAGATCGAGGAGTTGGGAAAAGACGGTGGGTTTATCCTGGCCACCGGCTGTGAATTTCCGCCCAACGGATCCTTGCTGAACGCCATGGCGATGATGGAGGCGGTTGAATTGTACGGTAAGTATTGATGGTATCAAGACCCGGGAGCTGTCGGGCTCCCGGGTCTCGATCGAGTTCGCGGCCGGCCCGGGCACTCCTGTCTCTTTATTTTCCGCCGCAATCATCGGATGATTCACATATACCTGCTGTGAGTTCCAAAAGATTGACCTCACATTTGAAGGTCGCGTACTTGCTTTCGATGTTTCCCCTTTAACCTAACCAGACGGTGCTGCGCATGCAAGATCAGGAATCGACCAGCAGATATCCTGCCAAGATGAACGGAATTGCGATCGAGAGCTATCGGATTTCATCGGAGCCCTATTACCTTGCATCCGGTGATGAAATCCAGGTTTTTGAATCCGCCTGCCGGCTTAAATTGCCGGTCATGCTCAAAGGCCCCACGGGGTGCGGTAAAACGC
>CAWAAN010000019.1:0-279638 GCA_963779885.1 uncultured delta proteobacterium
TCCGGTACCGTCGGTTTTTGCTTTGCCAATGTTAAACGGTCCTATCCCCTCGGGATCAACCCTTCGTCATTAATCCCGGTTGAACCCTTATTAAAAATGCGTATTTCCGCTTTGCAAGTTTCAAATTTCGAGTCTTCGAGTATCAAGCCCCCATTATTGTATTAAAACTGCATAGCTCGTTTCCGTCCACAAATGGCCCTTTTTCGCAATTTCGGCGTCAATCGGCGGAATTGCTTGTGCGGCATACAGAACCGTCTGCCTCCCCGCAATCCCTTGATTTCCTTGAACTTGCAAAAAATGCTCATTTCTGGATCGGAAACTAATCAGTGCCTAAAAAAGATCGCGGATGGGCACTAGCTCATACCCGCTTCAAGGACTCGGAGCAAGAACATTCGGGACTCTTTAACTTTACACCGGATCAGAATTCGAAATTATCATCCAATCGTTTGAATCACGAACGTTTGTTGCTTTCTGTCATTCTCAGGGTGAACCAATCAGCACTTGACACATAATCAGTGGGCACATATCATAGGGCAAAAAGGAGGGAGCTTATGCCAAACATAACAATTTCGATAGATGAAAAATTATTGAAATCAGGCCGAAAATACGCTGAAAAACACCAGACATCGGTAAATGCGCTCATACGAAGACTCTTGGAGCAAACGGTTAAAAACGATACCAATCAGTGGATCGATGAGTGTTTCGCCCTAATGGATCGAGCCAATGCTCACTCGCACGGAAATCCATGGAAACGCGAGGAGCTTTACGATGTCTAAGGTGTTCCTTGATACCAACATCCTTGTTTACAGTTTGGACGGGTCGGATTCCAAAAAACAGGAAAAGTGTCGTCTATGTATCAAAACCCTTGGCGAGGAAATCAGCGGGGTTATCTCAACGCAGGTCATGCAGGAGTTTTTCGTCGCATCGACAGTAAAACTGGGAGCAGACCCGCTTATTGTAAAGGATATCCTCAGATCGCTTGAACGATTTGAGACGGTGGTGATAACGCCGGAACTCATCAGGGAAGCAATCGATTGTGCGATAATTAACCGGGTGTCCTTTTGGGATTCCCTCATCGTTGTGAGTGCCGAAAGCGCTGAATGTGACATTCTCTGGACCGAAGATCTGAACGACGGCCAAGTCATCCGTGGTGTTCGCGTTGAAAATCCGCTTAAGTGATATAGAAACATAACTTCGCATCATTGCAACATTTTCTGCCGTTCTACTCAAGTTTAAAACGTACCGGCACGCGCACCCACATCTCGACGCGCTCCGGCCCCTTGCGACCCGGCTCGAAGGACCAACTTCTGACGGAATTCATAGCCGAGCTGTCCAGAATTGTATGGCCGCTCGATGACAGGATTCTTATATCGTTGACTTTCCCGTGTCGGTCGACCAACACTTCGAGCACGACGGTCCCCTGATAGCCCCTGGTGCGCGCCCGCCGGGGATATTCCAGCGGCGGGTTTTTACTGTATTCGGGTTGGGCTTCCCGCAGGCCGGGGTCAGCCGCCATCGAAGAAGAGCCGGCCGGCGCGGTCGTGGAAGGGGGCGCGGATGTCATTTCTCCGGACCCGGGCCCGGGCGCGCTGCTTGAGGAAACGGGGGCCGCCGAGGCTTCAGGCGGCGGCGGGGCGGGTGCTGTTGCCGTCAAAGACCTTTCTGATGTTGCTTCGTCAACCGGTTGCGGCTCTTTTGCGGCAACCGGTTTGACCTTCTTCGGCTGTTGAATCGCCTTTTTTGTTTCGGCGGGTTGCGGTTCCGGCTCGGTCGGCGGTTTTTCTGGCTGCCGCAGCGTTTTCGCGGCTTGTTTTTCGGTTGCCACCGGTCGGGGCAACGCGTCGGCCGGCGGCAGATCTGCTGGCGGCGCCGCGGCCGGCGGACGCAACGGGTTGAGGGTCACCGTGACCGATGTCGTTGACAGGTGTCCTGGCGTGAAAACGGTCAGACCGCTGTGGTTCAGGCTAAAGAGAAGAGCATGACATCCTGCAGCCAAAACGGCTGCCGATACCAGCCGTTTCACGGCGACTCGCCCAGCTCGGCCTGCAGGGAAATACGGTTCAGCCCGGCTTGCCGGATGCGGTCCAGGACCGCGAACAGGTTTTGGTAGGGCAGGTCGCGATCGGCAAAAAGCAGGACCCCCGAATCCTTCTGCCCCCGCGTTTTCTCCTGCAGGACGCTCGTCACCCGGTTCGGCTCGACCGGCGTCTTGTCGATGAAAATCGAGCCGTCGGCCTTGACGGTAACGGCCAGAATCAACGTTTTATCGATCTCGACCGTTTTCGATACGGGCAAATCGACCCGCATTCCCCGGTGCACGGCCATTGAGAGCATGGCATAAACAAAAAAGACCAGCAGCAGGAAAACGACATCGATCATGGGCAGCATTTCGATGCGGGCCTTATGGACCCGGCGCCGGTATATTTTCATGGCCGGCTTTCCTCGAGAAACGGGTCCTTGCGGATCAAATTCTGGTAGACAATCTCGAGGCTGGTGGCATATTTCTCGATCTGGATGGCGGCACCTTCAACCAGGGAATTGAAATAGTTGAAGGGCAGAACCGAAAGAATGGCGATGGCAAGTCCGGCGGCCGTGGTGATCAATGCCTGGGCGATGCCGGCGGTGACGATTTCCGGGTGTTCTATGCCCGCTGTTCCGAGCACATCGAAGGATTGGATGATGCCGATGACCGTCCCTAGAATGCCCAGAAGCGGTGCGACGGTGATCATCGTGTCCAGCACGCCCATGTAACGCCCCATCCGCTTGAGTTCGTCAGCCGCGGAAGCCTCCATGGCCTTGATCATCGAATAACGGCGGTGAAGAATACCGGTGATGATGACCTTGATGATAAAGTCATTCGTCCCGGCTGTTTTCTGCCGGATGGCTTCCCAATCCCCTGATTCACAAAGGGTCATAACATCGTTCAGCAGGTCCGGGCTGGCCTGCTTTCTGATAGTCAGCCAGAAAATGACCCGCTCGATAATCACCGTCAGCGAAATGAGCGAACACAGCAATAGGGGGTACATCACCGGTCCGCCGCTCAGAAAAACATCCAGCATATATATCACCTTGTCGGCCAGCGGGTGCAAGCACGCGCATGCCGTCGGTTGACTTGCTTGAAGCAATCTCAATCAGATACTTGAAACTCGAAATTTGAAAATCGGAGATAGCAACCCATAGTATAGCGGTGGCGACTTCCCTCTATACAAAGGTTTTAAACGGCGGCTTAAACCCGCCGCATACGCCCTGTTGATAGGCCTTGAACATTACCAAGCAATCAGCTGATTTGATCAAAACCCGGCGCTTAAACCGACAACGTAGTTGCGCTCGGGCGCCGGATAATAATTGGTCTGGGTCGGAAAGCCGCCGATGACCGCATATTCCGAATACTTTTCGTCGGTCAGATTGTTCACGCCGGCAAACGCCCGGAGCATCTTCCACCGATACGTCAGTCTCAAATCGATGCTGAAATAGGAATCCAGCTTTGTGTATTCGTTTTCAAAGTCGCTGATGGCATAACTTGTGCCGACGTAAATGTAATCCGCCGCGAATTCGAGCCCTTTGGGGAAGTCGTAAATCCTTAACCCCAAGCTGCCCCTGTTGTTCGGCACGGCAGGGATGTCCTGGCCGTCATACGGCCCCTTTTCGAAGGTCGCCTTCTGATAGGTGTAATTGCCTTGCAGTATGAGGTGGTTCATAAGGTCGGCGCGGGCACCCATTTCCACGCCCTGGTGAAGCGTTTCGGGATAATTTTCGTTGGTAAAGGTCGGGCGGTTGAAAAAAATTTCATCATCGATATCGGCCCGGAAAAGAGTAAAATTGGCTCTAATCTTGGGCGTGAAGTAATGCCGGATGCCCATTTCATAGTGCATGCCGGTCTGCGGTTTAAGCTCCGGGTTGACAATAATTTGTCCGGTATCGAAATCGTAAACCACCAGCTCATCGATCAGCGGAAAACGAAAACTCCGATTGACACGGGCAAATACCGAGGAATCCTGCCCGTACAAAAAGGTCAACCCGGCCGTGTAGGCATTTTCGCTGTCGGACGTGGAGTCATCCAGGGGCGCCAGGGGAAAGGCACTCAGATCTTTGACGTCGAAATCGTATTTGACGGTTTCATACCGCGCGCCGAAGGTGAACAAGAGATTTTTGAACACGTAAAGCTCGTCATTTAAATAGAAGCCATAGGAATTCCGATCGACGTTGGCGAGGCCCGAGGGCGAAGACGGCAATGGCGAAAAGAAACCCGAGTACGATTTGCTGTCCTGACTGGAACCGTAAAGATCCACCCCGGCCACCAGCCTGTTGCCCAGACTGAAGATGTCGGCCTCCCAGATGTACCGCGGCGTGAACCCGATGGTGTCGGTGGTGACGTTATTTTCAAAGGGAAAGGATTCATCCGGAAACTTGGATTCGCTGACCCTTTCGCGGTAGGACAAATCGGCCAGCACCTGTCCGTATCCGCCAAAATCCCAATCAAGTCCGCCTGTTATATAAGCATCGCGGGTTTTGGCACTGTCCTGCGGGTCCACACTCTGCCGGCGGTCTTCATCCACCTCCGCCTGGGTCAGGGTCCCGGGAAGGCCGAATCTATCCTTGTGATAAGAACCCGAGAGGTTCAGGGCCAAGCGGTCGGTGGCGTCAAAGAGCACTTGGCCGCCGATATCGCCGGAATTGTAGTTGTTGTTTTCCCTGTAGCCGTCGGTTTCTTCCAGGCTGCCGTACAGGGAAGCGGCTGTTTTTTTATCGCCGCCGCTGGCATAGGCGTCGACTTTGGCCCGGTTGTAGCTCCCAAAGGTCACTCCCCCGTTGGCACTGAACTTTTGGGAAGGGGACTTCGTGATGATGTTGATGACTCCCGCGGCGGCATTGTCGCCGTATAAAACCGTTCCGGAGCCGCGGACGACCTCGATGCGTTCGATCTGCTCGATCGGTATCTGGGCCCAATCGACGGCGCTCAGATCGACCTCGTTGACGCGCCGGCCATCGACGAGAACCAGCGTGTTCTGAGTGGCGGTTTCACCGAACCCCCGCAGATCCACGGCGGCGGTGTTGCCGTTACCGAGAGGATCCCGCACGACGATTCCCTCTTCACCGCGCAGCAGATCGGCCGCGGTCTTCGCATTCGTGTTTTGGATGTCCGCGGGCGTTATGACACTGACGTTGGCCGGCACCATCCTTATCTGCTGTTCGATCCGGGTTCCCGTCACCACCACCTCCGGCAGCGTTGCCGGAGGTGCGCCGGCTTGCGGGGCCTGTTGCGCATCGACAACGAAAGGAAATAAAAACAGCGTGATCAACAGCACCCGTGCTAACCGATTCCTCATTTGCAATCTCCTTCTTATAAGCGGGCAGGTTGGGTTGAGTGAAGCGAAACTCAACAACAGATGATGAAACCACCAATTTTTTATTAAACCAAAAACTTGCGCGGCACGGGCGTGACCCGCGGCACCCCGCCCAGCGGACTCTCATCCACCAGCAACTGGCATCCGTAGGTCGCTTCCAGGTTTTGAAACGTCAGAACCTCAATGGGCAACCCCAGGCAGGCAATCTCGCCGTCCTTCAGGAGCAGGAGCCTGTCGCCGTACATCGCCGCCAGATTGACGTCATGCGAGACCATGACCACCGTCACCTGCTTTTCTTTTTTCAATTTCTCCATCAGGTCCATGACCCGTACCTGGTGCGAAAGATCGAGGGACGCGGTGGGCTCGTCCAGCAGAATGATTTCCGGTTCCTGGCACAGGGCCCGCGCAATGAAAACCCGCTGCTGCTCCCCGCCGCTGAGCTGGTCCAGCTTGCGCCCGGCCAGTTGGCTCACCTCGGTAATCGCCATCGCCTGACGCGCGTTTTCGATGTCCTGGTCCTGCGGTATGCCCAAAACATTCTGGTGCGGGGCCCGGCCCATCAGAACGGCTTCTGCGACGGTAAACGGAAAGCCGACCTCGAGCCGCTGGGGTACGTAGGCGATCCGCCTGGCCAGCGACTTGTAAGAAAAGCTGCGGATGTCGCGGTCGAAAATGCGGATTCGGCCGGCTTTGGTTTTCAGCACGCCGGCCATGAGTTTCATCAGCGTCGTCTTTCCCGTCCCGTTCGGGCCGATGATGATAAAAAAATCACCGGCGGTAATGGAAAAAGAAAGGCGTTTCAATACGGCGTGGGTTCCGAAGGTGTAGCTCAGGGTGTCGATTGCCACCGCCGTTTTCATCTTTGTGACTTTTTCAGCAGAAAAATAAAAACGGGCGCTCCGATCAGGGCCGTAATCACGCCGGTCGGCATTTCCCCCTGCTGCGGCAGCGTGCGGGCCAGAAGATCGCAAACGACCAGATAGGCGCCGCCGCCCAGGATGCAGGCCGGCACCAGCACGCGATGGTCGGGGCCCCAGATCATCCGCAGCAGGTGCGGCATCACCAGCCCGACAAACCCCAGCAGGCCGCTGTAGCTGACGGTCACGCTCACCATCAACGATGTGAGGACCAGTAAAATAATCGTCACGGTCTGGACCGGCAGCCCCATGGTCTGCGCCGTTTCCTTGCCGACCAGCAGAAGGTTCATGGCGTGGGAAAAGAAAAAGATCACCAGGAAGCAGGGGCCCAGGATCAGGGCCAGTATGCCGGCCGTCAGACTGTCGGCCGAAGACAGGTCCCCCATCAGCCAGAAAATGATGTTGTGCAGCCGTGCGTCCTGGGTCAGCGACACCAAAAACATGATCACCGCCGAGCAAAACGCGTTCACCATGACCCCGGAGAGCAGCAGGGCATCTTTCTTCAATATCGTTTTACCGGACGACATGACCAGGATCAGAGCCAGGGTTGCCAGGCTGCCGATAAAGGCACAAAAACTGACGCCGGGAAACCGGGCGAGTCCCAACGTGATGCCGATGATGGCGCCGATCGCGGATCCGCCCGAGATTCCCAGGATATAAGGCTCGGCCAGCGGGTTTCTGAGCAGTGCCTGAAAGACCAAACCGCCCAGCGAGAGCGTCGCACCCACCAGGACCGCCAGCATGACCCGCGGAAATCGGAGGTGCCAGATGATCATTTCCAGGGTGGGGTTCGGTTCACCCTTGCCGAAAATGACCGCGAGCGACGCCCCGACACCCTCACGGGAGGACCCGCTGGAAATGGCCAGCAGCAGGGCCGCGGCGAGAATGACCGCCAGCAGGAAGATCACCAACACGAGGCGGCTGACCACCGATTTTGGGGCGGTCGTCATCATCGGTTTCCAAAGATTTCCGGATGAATGAGTTTCACGAGCATTTCCAGGGCATCCACCAGGCGCGGAGAGGGCCGGTCGAACAAATCGGATTCGACGATGTCGATACGCCGATCGCGGACTGCCGGGATGTCAGGCCATCGTTGCCATTCGGCTTTGATCTGATCGAACGAGGCCCCTCTGGTCATCGATGTGATGATGATCACCTCGGGCGCCAGCGCCAGAACCTGTTCGCGGTTGAAGCGCGGGTAGGCGGCGCTGCCGGCGGCCAGATTTTGCCCTCCGGCCAGGACGATGAGTTCGTTGATAAAGGTATCGGTCCCGATGGAGACGATCGGGGCCACCCCGATCTGAAAAAAAACACGCGGCCGATGAGTCGTCTTGGCCACCTGGGCGGTGACTTGCCGGACCCGGGTGTGCATCTCTTCGGCCAGCCGGCGGGCTTTCTCATCGACATTCAACAGCCCGCCGATCTCGATCACCGTTTGTGTGACGGTTTCGATATCGCGGGGATTCACTGCGTAAACCGGAATGTTCAGCTCGGCCAGCCGGTCGGCGGCCGCCTTGGGGTTGCCGTCCTTGATGGCGATGCACAAGTCCGGATCGAGCGCCACGATGCGCTCCAGGTCCAGGCGGATATAGGTTCCCACCTTCGGGAGCGCCATCGCGGCGGGCGGATAATTGCTGTAGAGGGTCACGCCTTTCAAGCGATCCTCCTGCCCCAGCGCGAAGATGATTTCGGTGATGCTGGGCGCCAGCGCAACGATTCTTTGGGGATTGTCGGGCACCGTCAATTTCCGTCCCGCCTGGTCGACAACCGTTCTCGCTGCGGCCGGCAACGAGAGAAAAAACGCGGCGGCAACCACCACCAGCCATAAAGGTGCTGTTTTTACCGATCGAATTTTCATCCTCTACTCGTCAAGACCGGATCCCTGCGGGATAATCTCCTGCCGGTATCAGAAGACATAAAAAAAGCCCTTCAAACCATTATTAGATTTGAAGGGCTGCACCCAGCTCACTTGACCCAACTATTTGGCCGTGCCAGACCCGCTCTCCGAAGCTGCACAGCTTATCGTCAAGGCAGGTCTTCTGGCTCCCGGATCACCCTACTTTCTGCGCCTTCCCGCTACGGTACATCACATAACAGTGGTAACAGCAGATTTCGTCCCCGGCTACAGCGGCGGGACCGCTCCCGATTTTAACGGGATTCCCTTTTAAGCCCCGGAGGGCACCTCTGATGGGGTCACTACGACAGGAGAAAGGTCTGTGTCAAGAACTAATTCGATAGAAGAGGACGCCCATTGCAAGATCGCGGATGGCACACGCATCAATTCGCGTCGTGGTGAATTCGGAGGGCTTTATGAAAAAAACTGATGAAGATGTCTTTTCACGGTCGCGGCATCATTCTCGGAGAGGCGTCCGATTTTTTTCAGCAGCAACCGGTTGTCGATGGTAAAAACCTTGAGGCGGACTAAACAACTCAACCTCAACCCCGCTGCAGAATGCTCCTTGATTTCGGAATCACCGGGCCAACGACGATGACCTCTGGTCGTTATCATGGCAAGAACGGTGTGTCCGCTCCCGTTAAATGCCGCATTGCTGAGCACAAGGGCCGGACGCCTTTTCGCCGCCGGCTTGTCCGTAAACGGAAACGGGACGGTGACGACATCCCATTGACTATAAATCACCAAAAGCCTCTTCATCGTCAGGGCTGTTCCACTCTTCAAGCGTTTCGGAAACGGCTGAATGGAAATCGGCATCAAAAGGCATGAGGCGCTTTATCTTAACGGATTGACCTTGAATTTCATAGGCCACAAGATCACCCGGCTCTATCCCCAGCGTCCTTCTAATCGCCAGGGGAATTGTCACCTGGCCCTTGGCTGAAAGTTTGCTGACGTGCAAATTGATCTCCCGGAAAGAAATTGCTCGTTTTGAATATCCCTATCATTAGTAAAGAATCGTGTCAAGTTTGAAATCCTTACAAACGCAATTTTGAAAATGCTCCACAAAGATTGGCCAACCCGCGATCTTTTGCTGAAACTCTTTTATCTTGACCGTCGGCATCATAGAATGGCAATAGTGAATGTCCCCCCATAAGTGGTCTTTTTCTCGCTGGACTGCCGGTCGCAAGGGGTGTCCGGCGGCGGTGTACGTACGGTATGCCTCGCCGCAAATCCCGCTTGAGCGGATTCGATCTTGCCCAGTGAAAAACTCCACATTTATGGATCGGACACTCAGAGGTGCCCTACAAAGATCGCGGATGGGCAGTAGTCAGTGATGATAAACCATCAGGGAGGAGAAAAGCAGATGCTCGAAATCAGGGATTCAGTGGCGGTGATTACCGGCGGGGCCAGCGGCATCGGCCTGGCGGTGGCGAAGTACTGGCATCAAAACGGCGGCAAGGTCGTTATCGGCGACGTGGCCGAGGAAGCACTCGCAAAGGCGGCCGCGGAGATCGGCGGGGATGTGAAAACGGTTGTCGGCGATGTCACCAAAGAGGCGGACTGCGCCCGCCTGGCCGACACGGCCATCGACGCCTTTGGGGCCATCAATCTGATCGCCCCTTTTGCCGGCATCATCAAAGACGGCCTTTTTCTGGCCACCAGCCGGGACACCGGCAAGGTCGCCAAGAAGATGCCGCTCGATAACTGGCAGAAAGTGATCGACATCAACCTGACCGGCGTCTTTCTGACGGTGCGTGAATGTGCCGAGCGCATGATCAATCACGATTGCCGCGGGTTGATCTGCCTGGTCTCCTCGACCGGTTCCCTGGGAACGGCCGGGCAACTGAACTACTCCTCGACCAAGGCGGCGATGTCGGTCATGCCCAAGGTCATCACGGCCGAATTCTTCCGGCGCGGCCTGGCCGACAAGATCCGCTGCGTGGCGATCGCCCCCGGCTATGTGGGCACGCCCCTGGTGAAGGGCATGAACCAGAAAGCGCTCGACGGCATCCTCGAAAACGTGCCGATCGGCCGCCTGATCGAACCCGAGGAGGTCGCGTCCCTGATCGGGGAAGTCTATCGCAACGAGGCCCTGGCCGGAGACGTTTTTTATATCCATGGCGGTCTGCGGTTGGGGTCGAAGGGATAGACGCATTTTATCGATCGGATACCGCAGCGGGAATGAGAATTTTTCGTAGGGGCACACCTGTGTGTGTGCCCTTCTGTGGTGCGCCCGAGGTGTTCATTTTGATAAAAGGCAGACACACAGGCCTTATCAAGGGCAGACACGCAGGTCTGCCCCTACGGTGTCATTATGATGCCGTGGATAAATAGGGCGGAATGTGAACTCGCCATTCCTAATTGACCCACATGTTGTGCGTTGAGTCCGAAGTTTTTTAAATGCGTTACCGTTGACCTTGGAAGGCCTTGATCCAAAATGAAATTCATCATGCGATCCTTAATTCAGCTACTTTATCGTCCATAGTTGCTGCAGCAAATTCAAGGGCGTGCCGAAAATCCTCGTCTTCTAGTTCCGGATATTCTTTGAAAAGTACATTGCGATCCGGATACATGGCCATAGCCTCTAATACTCGACGAACAGTAAGCCTCATACCTCTAATACATGGTTGTCCGTTCATCTGGGCAGGATTACGAGTTATGCGGTCAAACATTCTTTCTTCCTTTCATTGATATGCAGCGATTTGCAACCACAGGCGTAACATGGCGTTGTCGAGGATTGCAAAGCTCGCGAACGACGGCCCGGGGCGAAGTGCCTTTTACGGCCGGATTCTATCGGCTCGCCCGCGGCGGGCTCACGAGCGCCTCACCATCGAGAACCGTCGTTCCGTCCTGATTGACGCACCAGGTTTTGAGCCGCACCCGCTTTTTGTCGGCGATGATCTCCACCACCTCCGCCATGGCGGTCACCGTGTCCCCGATTTTGACCGGTGCCAGAAAGTTGAGTTCCTGGCGCATGTAAATCGACCCCGGCCCGGGCAGAATCGTCCCCACCAGGGTCGAGATAAAACCGGCCGTCAGCATCCCGTGGGCGATGCGGGTTTTGAAAAACGTCCCGGCGGCATATTGCTCGTTAACGTGCGCCGGGTTGAAATCCCCTGTAATCCCGGCATAAAGGTAAATGTCGGTTTCGGTGACCGTCTTCGAAAACCGGGCACTTTGCCCCACGCTCAGTTGGTCAATGGTTAATCCTATCATCTGCTCTCCTCCTTTGCGGGTTACGGGATCGGCGTTCCGGGTTCTGGGTTGAAGGATGTTTATCGTTTTTATCTATTTTCTTCTTTAACAGACTCCAAGGGTTATCGCATTCCCACGTGGATCAGGCCTGCGAAAGCCAGAGGCGGGCCTCTTCGATCTCGCTGACGTCGAAGTGGCGGATCTCGATCTTGACAAACGGCTTAACGATTCGCGTGTACAGCTCGATCCACTTGCGGTCGGTAACAACCGCCGCTCTGGTGATATCCTTGAAGTGGGCGTAAACCCACTTCAGGTCTTCCAGGATCATCGACGGCTCCACCGCACCGAAGCTTTTAACTTCTTCCAGGAGGCGCAAGCTGCCGTGCTCCTTTATTTTTTTGTTCAGGACGACGGCGGCCTTATCGAAATCCGCCCGCGTGATGCGCCCGTCCACGGTGATTTCCATGATGTTCGAGTCGGGTGTCTCGCGCACTTCCAGCATGTTTGTCCTCCCTTCCCGGAGTTTAAACAATCTATCGGGTTTTGAGAAATCCTTGCCGATGTTACGTTTCGCTTTGGTCAACCCGACTTTCGATTCATAGCCTCTGAACCTGGAACCCTGAACCTTCATCCTATTTTCGTATTAATTCCGACTTCTTTTCCAAGTTCTCTATGCGCTTTCGGAAACTCGGGTTGGTAATTCTGGTAGGGTGTCACCGGGTAGCGCACCCCCATGGCTTTCCCGACTTCCTTCAATCCCTGGACCAACGTGGAAACAGATTGGCCGGGCAGGGCGAACACCATCTCGTCGTCTTGTGTGGCGGCGAAGATCCGCTCGCCGTGGCCGGGGATGACCACGCAGGGCGCCTGTGTTCTGAAGGGGGCGATCAGGTAGGCGTCACATTCCACCTTGCCGCCGAAATGCCCGGGCACGCGCTCGCCAGTGATATATGACCAGGCCTGCGTCAGGCGCATGATCTGGGCCGGATTGCCGTAGATAACGAGTGTATCCGGCTCAAATGACGCTTTCTGCATCGGCGCCAGAACGATGGCCGCAGTCTCTCCTTTTTCGAACCAGTTCATCGACCGGGTCTCCTCCTCGATTAGTATTGCCGTTATTTTCAGGGCTGCCGAAACTACCTCATTCTCGACCTTCATTATACCTGCCGCCTTAACCCCGATGGTGCAAGACAGGGTCATCGACGGCTCACACCCCGAACCACGGCCGCACCGCCACCTTTTGGCGGGTGAGGTGGTCGGTGCCGCCATACGCCAGTGTGGCGCTTTCCGGCGGCCGACCGGCGAGAGTTGTCCACCAGAGCAAGCTGCCGAGCATGTCCGCGGACAGGGTGGCGCCCGATTTGATTTCTACGGGGTAGAGTTCGCCGGCCTCCTCAATGACCAGATCGATCTCGTGCCCGGTTCTGTCCCGCCAAAAGTACACGGGCGGAGTGCGGCGATGATGCAGATAGGCCTTGGCCGTTTCCGCAACCACGTGGTTTTCGAAAATGGCGCCGCGCCGCGGATGGTTCGGGATCTGCGTGGCCTGCCGGATGCCCAGAAAATGGCACAACAGGCCGTTATCGTAGAAGTAGAGCTTGGGGCTTTTGATCACCCGCTTGTTGAAATTGCAGTGGTGGGGCGGCAGCAGAAAAACGATGAAACTGGTGTTGAGCACCGATATCCAGCGTCGGGCCGTGTCCACCGCAATACCGCAATCAGATGCCAGATTGGAGTAGTTGAGCAGTTGGGCCGCGTGGCCGGCGCAAAGAGCCAGGAAGCGGCCGAACAGGTTCAGGTCTCCGATATTGGACAGGCTGCGCACATCCCGCTCGACATAAGCCTGGACGTAATCCGGCAGCCACACCTCGGGTGGAATGCGCCGGTCGTGGATACGCGGGTAGAATCCGGTGTGCAGGGTGGTCCACAGGTCCAGCCGCGTCTGCGGATTGCCGAACAGGGCTGTCGGGATCTTCGGTTCGGGCTGCGGCTGCTCTTCGAGTTCAGCCCTGGAAAAGGGCAACAGGTTCAGGATGCCGCAGCGGCCGGCCAGCGTCTGAGCGACCTTGCTCATCAGTAGAAAATTCTGGGAACCGGTCAACACGAACCGACCAGGGGTCGGTCTTCATCCACCGCGGCCTGAATATAGGACATGAGATCGGGAACATGCTGAATTTCATCGAGAATAGCTGGCCCCTTCAACCCGGATAGAAATCCCCGCGGGTCCTCCTCGGCAAAACGCCGCTGGTCGATCAGTTCCAGCGAGAGATACTGATGGGAGGGAAAGGCGGCGCGGGCCAGCGTCGTTTTGCCGGATTGCCGCGGACCGGTGAGGGTGATGATCGGATAGTAGGCGGCATCGCGAAGCAGATAGGGTGTGAGCAATCTGGGTTTCATTTTGCTAATCTACGATCTGATCGTCAATGTGTCAAACATCGATGGTGCCGACGATACCTCTGCGGTGTCCAGCCAAGCTTAATGCCCGATTATTCCTGCCCCAATTAAGCGATTGACAGAACTATTTGAAGATCATAAGATGTAGTTATTAATTATGACCATAAAGGGATACCATTGATATGACCAACGTCAATATCGTTCAAGGAAAAAGGGATTTTAGCCGGTTAATTCAAATGAGCAATGAAACAGATAGTGAGATTATCGTTACCCGCAGGGGTGCCCCGGTGGCGGTGCTCATTTCATACGACCATTACCAGCGGCTGAAACGGGTTGAAGGATACCGCCGCATCTTACAAGCCAGGGAACGTTTCACCTCGGAAGGAATTCGCGCCGATGAGGTGTACAAGGAATCCCGGCGCCTGCTCGAGGAGCGACCGTGAAACATGTGGTCGTAGACGCGAGCGTCGTCTTAAAATGGTACCTCATTGATGAAATTCTCGGTGAAAAGGCCCTATCGCTGCTGGAAAACCACCACATGGGACGTATTGCCTTGCTTGCTCCGGAACTTCTTGCCTACGAACTGGCCAATGGACTCGTGCTCGCTGCCCGTCGCGGAAGAATTGCGCAAGACGTGGTTCTGGATGGGCTGAAAGGGTTCTGGGCTTTGCAGGTGAGATTGGTGGATGCCGGGCAAACTTACAAGCGTCTGCCGTACTGGTGTCACACTCATAATCTTACGGCCTATGATGCCGCCTATGCGGCGACCGCTGAAATCGAAAACGCCATTCTGATCACCGCTGATGATAAATTGTGGCGGGCCGTGAAAGCGGCCAACAAAATGGCCATACGACTGAGCGAGCTTGAAATAGATGCTGACAATGAAGTTGAATGGCCTGAACCAGGATTTTCCTGATGCGGAAAACTTGCGCGCGGACTTGAAAACATCTGACATGCCCCTGTATCGCCGCGCTTGAACAGGCAGCGTGAATTTACCCAACAGGGACTTGCACTCTATAAGATGCACCAAGCTTCGCTTGGCGCGCTAACTTTAAGCTTGAGGGACGTGGAATGGCGCCATCGCAACACACGTTTCTCTCAAAGCTTTTATTCGGCGATATTATTAATCGACGTCGTCATTCTCAGTACCCCCAGCCAAAAAAGTTGCGCTATTTTGGTAGCGAAACTCTAATTTAAATACCCAGATAGGCCTCCCTTATGGCAGCATTGGCGGCCAACTCTTTTCCTGTGCCTTTTTGGACTAGACGCCCATTTTCAATCACGTAACAAAAATCAGCTATTCTCAATGTCTGATGGACATTTTGCTCCACTATGAAAATTGTCAGCCCTCGACGGTGCAGCTCCTCGATGACCCGGAACATTTCCTGGACCAACAGGGGGGCAAGGCCCAGACTCGGTTCGTCGAACATGATCAAATCGGGGTTTTGCATCAACCCCCGCCCGATGGCCACCATCTGCTGTTCACCTCCCGACAGGGTTTCGGCGCTCTGATTTTTCCTGTCGCCAAGTATCGGGAAAAGTTCGTAGACCCAGGCCAAGTTCTTTGCCCGCTTTTCCTTCGCCCTTTTCAAAAAAGAACCGATGATGAGGTTTTCCTCAACGCTCATTTTGCCGAAGAGCTGCCGCCCCTCCGGAACCAGGGTAATACCGAGATTGACCATCTCGTGAACGGGCAACCCCGTGATCTCGTTGTCGTTGTAGTAGAGCCGCCCCTGAGTCGCCGGCAAGAGGCCGCAGACGGTTTTGAGCGTCGTCGTCTTGCCGGCGCCGTTGGCGCCCAGCAATGCCACGATACGCCCCTTATCCACGTCCAGATCGACGTCCCACAGCACCTGGCTATCGCCATAGCCGGCGGAGACGGAAGCCAGTTTCAAGACCGTCATGCCGCCTCCTCTCCCAGGTAGGCCTCGATGACCACCGGATCCCGAGCCACCTCGACGGGCTTTCCCAGCGCGATCTGCTGACCGAAGTTGAGCACCACCACCTGATCGCTGATGTTCATGATCACTCGCATGATGTGTTCGACGATTAGAATGCTGATTCCCTGGTCCCGCAGCTTCAGAATCAATTCGATGGTTCGGTCGGCTTCGGTGGGGTTCAATCCCGCCACCACCTCATCGAGGAGCAGTAATTCCGGCTCCAGCGCCAGGGCCTTGCTGATTTCAAGCCGTTTCCGCCCGGGCAGGGTCAGGCTTGCCGCCGGATCATGGGCGCGCGGGCCAAGGCCGGTAAACTCGAGAATTTCCCAGGCATGCCGTTGGGCATCATTCTTTCGAGGGTGACGACAAAGCGACGCCACCATCACGTTCTCCAGCACGCTCAACCCGGGAAACGGTTTGACCACCTGAAAAGTTCGCCCGATGCCCATTTTCGCCAGCTGATAGGGAGGCAGGCCGCTGATATCGTGCCCTTTGAAAATGACCTTGCCCCGCGTGGGTGCGTAATAACCGCTGATCACGTTGAAAAGGGTCGTTTTCCCGGCGCCGTTGGGGCCGATCAGCCCCACATTCATCCCTTTTCCGACATCAAAGGAGATATCGTTGACCGCATGCAGGCCACCGAAGGCCTTGACGATGCCCTCGACTCTCAGGATCGGTTCAGTCATTGGGATCGGCTCCTTGCGCCGGGCTTCGGCCCGCGGGCGTGTCGAGGGCCATACCTTTGCGCAGCGCGTTTCGGCCTTGAATATGACCGGTAATGGTGCCCCAAATACCGTTGGGCAAGAAAACGACGGTCAGGGCGATGCCCCCACCGAGAATGATCAGGTACAACACCTGGTAGTCGGACAGATAAGCCCAGAAAATCGTTTTGAAGGAAAAGACGACGATCGCTCCGATGACCGGACCGAGCAGCGTCCCCAACCCGCCGAACACGGCCATTACCATGGCCTGGTCGGTAATGATATCGGCCAATACCGAGGTCGGGTCGATAAAGGTAATCCAAAAGGCATAGATGCCACCCAGCACGCCGGCGGGAACCGCCGCCAAAACGAAGGCCTGGAGCTTGATCCGGGCGGGATTCAAACCCAGCGCCATGGCACCGGATTCATCTTCGCGGATCGATTTGAGTTTCAGCCCGAAGGGGGCCTGCTCAAGCAAGAGCCAGAGCACTAAAAAAGTGACGGCCGCCATGGCCAGCATGATGTAGAAGAAGAAAACGGGGTGCAGAAACGGTGGCAAGCGCATACCGTCGGGCCCGCCGGTGATATCCAACACCAAGGCCAGTTGCTGAACGGCCAGCGCCAGGGCCCAGGTGGCAATGGCAAAATAGGCCCCTTTCAGCCGCAGGGTCGGGATACCGGCCAGAAGGGCCGCCGCCCCCGCGAACAGCCCGGCCACCGGCAGCGTGGCGACAAAAGGCCAGCCGCAGCGCATCATCAAGATGGCCGTGACATAGGCACCGGCGCCGAAGAAGGCTCCGTGGCCGAAGTTGAGATATCCGGCATAGCCGGCCATCACATCCCAGGTGATCGCCAGTCCAACCCACATGAACAATTCTGTCACGATTCTCAGGACGAAGGCGTTTTGGACAAAAGCCGGGATTAGGGCCATGACGCCGATGAACAGCCCAAACAAATAGATGCCGCGGCGCATGGATCAGACTCCTTTCCCGAACAGTCCCTTGGGGGAAATCAGCAACACGGTATACAGGATGATGAACACGGCCAGCAGCGTGTAGCCCGGATCGAAATAAATCAGGAAAATGGATTGCACCATACCCAGCAGAAAGGCCGCCCAGGGCACTCCGGCCAGAAAGCCCATTCCCGCCAAAACGACCACAAAAAAGGACAGCACCGTATATTTGCTGCCCATCTGCGCGCTGATCGAGAACATGCAGCCGATCAGCACTCCGCTCATGGCACTGATACCAACGTAAATACCATAGACCCAGGAGTTGGTCTTCTTGGCATCGATCCCCATCAGACCCGCGGCCTCCTTGTTTTGCGCCAGGGCCTGGATCGCCAGGCCGAAATCCGTCCGCTTCAGAATCCAGGACAAGGTCAGGGTCACCACGATGGCGTAGACCAGGCCAATGAGTCGAATCACCGGCACGGTGACAAAAAAATCCCCCCTGACAAAGGTGAAGGAGTCGGCAGCCATCGCAGACGGAATCGACCGGCTGAAAAAGCCGAACACCGTAAGTCCGAGGCCTTTGAAGGCAATCGCCAGGCCGAAGGTAAAAACCAGCGCCATCAACAGGGGATTGCCTTTTTTACCGCTCAATACGCGGTAGATGATGGGCTGAAACAGATATCCCAGCACGCCGAAGACGACAAAAACCACCGGCAGAAGCAGCAAGGGCTCCACCTGGGTCCACTGGCTGAGGTAAAGCCCGAGAAAAGCCCCCAACATGATCCATTCGCCGACGGCGAAATCGATGATGTGCATCACCCCATAAGCCAAGGAAAAGCCTATGGCGATGGTAATGTAGATGCCACCGATGAGAAGTCCGTCCACCAGTGCCTGCGGCAGCAGTAGCATGGGGTTGCGTGCTCCGTGAGAAAATTTTGATCAGAGGGAAAGCGAGGGGATACGAAACCCGAGGTATCCCCTTCCATCTTCAGCCTCGCTGCATACCCGCTTCAGCGCTTGTCCCAGGGCGTCATGGGGTATTGAGGGGCACTCTGGGCTTCGGCCGGGGGGCCGACGATCACCGGCTTTCCCCCTTGAATCTGAACGGTAAGCGGCGAAAGACCGATATTGGCATGGTAGTAAGCGCCTTTCTCGGCGAATTTCACACGACCGTAAAAGGTTTGAATATCCAGTTTTTCAAGAGCCTTGACCAGGGCTTCGCGCTTTGCCTCATCCAGGGGGGGCGCAGCCTTGATCTGGCCAAGGGCCGCCTGGAAGGCGATGCCCGCGGCCGTTGAACCGGCCTGAGTATAATCGGCCGGCACCTTGAAGGCCGCTTCAGCATCCTTGGCATAGGCGGCGGCATCCGCCCAGAGGTAATCCCCCTTGGCATGCACGGTCTCGGTCCAGACCGAAGCGCCGAAAACCTGCTCCGCATTCTTGCCGAGAGCTTCAACGAAGGCCGGTTCGGTGACCCCGTAGTGCATCAGCAACGCCTTGGGGGTGTAGTTGATCTGCAACAGGGCCTTGACCAGGTTGATGAGCTCTTCGTCGTGTCCGCCGAAGGCTACCAGGTCGGGCTTCAGCGCCTTGGCCACGGACATGAAGGACATCAGGTCCTGGCCGGCCGGAACGATATTGAATTTTTTGATCTCGATCCCCGCCTTTTCGGCCGCTTCCTTGAAAGCCTCGGCCGTGGCCTTGGAAAACGTGTCGTTGGAGCCGAGAATCATGGCGCTTTTCGGCGGCGGGTCAAGGGCCGTCAAGGTTTCGATGGGGCTGGCACCGGTGTAGTTTACCGGCGGGATGGTCCCGAAGGTATAGTAGAATTTTTGCAGCCAGATCATGGGGGATTCTGCCGAACCGGTGATCATGGGAATCTTGTACTTTTCGAGAACCGGTGCCGCGGCCAGGGTAACCCCGGAAGAGTAAGGGCCGAGAACGAAATCCACCTGCTCCTGGGCCGCCAACCGCTCGGCGGCCGAGGCCCCCTGATCCGGCTTGGACTGGGCATCGCCGTAAACCAGTTCCACCTTGAACTTTTTACCGTCAATCTCGATGCCGCCGGCCGCATTGACCGTTTGTGCCCACAGGTCATACCCGCGCTTGGTGACGTTGCCTCCCGTGGCCAAGTCGCCCGACAAGGAGGTAATGACACCGACCTTGAAATAGTCCCGTTCCGCCAGTGCCGCCTGGGGCAGTACCAGGAGCAATCCGAGGATCAAAACCATGATGGGGTAAAATTTTCGCATAACACTTCCTCCTTTGGGGTTGGCGATTTTTTAGTTGTTGAGCATTAATCAAGGCTCTGCATTCTTGATATGTCTTAAGCTATGAGGTAACCTGCTCCAGTTCGGTCACATCGTCCAGGATGCACAGGGCCCGATCGTCTCGGCCCGCCACCATATGGGGCCGATCCCGGCCAAAAAACTGGTTCCGGCGCGGGCCAGAGGGATACCGGTGCGGTACTCGCGGTCTTTCAGGGTGGCGGCGACCATCGGCCAGAATTCCGGCATTGGATCTTCAAGCCGCTTTCCGGGATGCACCCCGAACTTTTTCTCGGCCAGCTGGTTGGAAGTAATGACGGAGCCGAATCGATCGACAACGAAGATGATGACGTAAGTGGCTTTGAACGGCGTATGACTGAAGATTTGCCAGTCGAGGACCGGCGGCAGATAGACCGGCTGTTGGGGCACCTCCAAGAGCGGTGGCATCATGTGAAAACCTCTTGGTTTACGGGAAGGGTCTTGGATCCAAAGATTTATGCATGAATGCATTGAATATGCAAGCGGGAATAAAAACATTGGCGGATCTGAGGCGAACCGGGCATTCCAAATTAATCCGGTCGGCCACGGACGACTCTAATCCCTTATCTGCAAGGTAGGCCACACGGCCCTGCAGCATGGCATGATACCCAGCCGGGTACGATAATTGCTGTCTACTATAGGGTGTAACAGACGCCACCATCATTTAAACGCAATCCGTAACGACACCACTCCAAACTTCAACTCAAGGAGAGAATCAAATGAGTGCCTCCCAAAACCGTAACGAGGAACTGCAGAAACTAAGGACCGACGTTCTTTCCGCTGGGCTGGCAAGCGCCACCGCCGTGCACGTGGCATCCGCCCGCGGCGCCATCGTGCGCGATGTGGACGGCCGGGAGTTTATCGACTTTGGCGGCGGCATCGGGGTCATGAACATCGGCCACTGCCACCCCAAGGTCGTGGCCGCCATCCGGGATCAGGCGGAAAAATTTCATCACACCTGCTTTATGGTCAACCCATACGAGGTGGGCATCAGGCTGGCCGAAAAGCTCTGTCGGGTGACACCGGGAAGCTTTCCCAAGAAAGCGCTTTTTTTGAACAGCGGTGCCGAAGCGGTGGAAAACGCCGTCAAGATCGCCCGCTATTACACCAAGCGGCCGGCGGTCATCGTTTTCGAAAACGCCTACCACGGCCGGACCTTGCTGACCATGACGATGACGAGCAAGGTCAAACCCTACAAATTCGGTTTCGGCCCCTTTGCCCCGGAGATCTATCGGATGCCCTTTGGCGACGTGGTCGGGCCGGAAAAGCTGAGAGACTTTTTTCTCAAGCATGTCAACCCGGAGGCGGTGGCCTGTGTGGTGGCCGAACCGGTGCAGGGCGAAGGCGGCTTTATTGCCGCACCTGAGGGTTATTTTCAGGAACTGGCCGGTATCTGCCGGGAAAACGGCATCCTCTTCGTTGTCGATGAAATTCAAAGCGGCATGGGCCGCACCGGCAAGATGTTCGCCATCGAGCACTGGGGGGTTGAGCCGGACCTGATCACGGTGGCCAAAAGCCTGGGGGCCGGCATGCCCATCTCAGCCGTCGTGGGTCGCAAGGAAATTATGGACGCCGTCCACCCCTTTGGTTTGGGAGGTACCTACTCCGGCAACCCGGTGGCGTCTGCGGCGGCTTTGGCGGTCCTGGAGGTCTTCGAGGAAGAAGACATGCTGGGAAAGGCCAACGCTCTGGGCGAAAAGCTGCTCCAGCGCTTTCAGACCTTTCGCGACCGATACCCGATCGTGGGCGAGATCCGCGGCCTGGGGGCCATGCGAGGGCTGGCATTGGTCAAGGGAGCAGCGCGCCAGCCCGCCGCGGACGAAGCCAAAAGGCTGGCCGCCTTCTGCCTCGAACGTGGCCTTATCATACTGGTGTGCGGCACCTACAGCAATGTGGTGCGCGTGCTGGTACCCTTCGTAGTAGAGACCGACCAGCTGGAAAAGGGACTCTCAATCATGGAACAAGGATTGGCTGAAATTTCCAAATAAGGCGAACGGCTGCGGTAATCCGCCAGCAACGGGCAATTCCTTTTTAACCCGGTGACCGGTTTAACCCGGTGACCGGAATCCATAACCTGAGGTGAGACCATGGACGGCTTCTACCGTCGATATTTACGCATCGACCTGACCCGCCAGAGCTTCTGCATCGAGCCGATCGACACGCAGGTCTTTAAATCCTACCTGGGCGGCAAAGGGCTGGCCGCCTGGCTGCTCACGGAACTCAACCCGCCGGGCGTCGACCCGCTGGCGCCGGAAAACACGCTCATCTTTGCCACCGGCCCGCTGGGCAACAGCATGATCTGGGGTTCGTGCCGCTACGGGGTCTTTACCAAATCCCCGCAAACCGGGCTTTTTTGCGAATCGTATGCCGGCGGCAAGACGCCGGCCGCCATCGATGCTGCCGGTTTCGACGCCGTGGTGATCCAGGGCCGTGCCCAGCAGCCCGTCATTCTGGTGGTGCATCCCGACGGCGTTGATTTTCAGGCGTCCGACGGTATCTGGGGCATGGATACCTATGGCGCCGAAGAGGCGATTCGTGACCGTTTCGGCAAGCCGGAGTTTCGCCGCAAGGGTGCGGTGGTCATCGGTCCGGCCGCCGAAAACCTGGTAAAATTCTCTGTGGTGGAAAACGACCGCTGGCGCTCGGCCGGCCGGACGGGCGCCGGCACCGTCATGGGCGCGAAAAAACTCAAGGGCATTCTTTTTACCGGCAACTGCAAGCGCCCCCAGGCCGATGCCGACGGCGTCAAGGCCTTTTCCAAAAACTTTTTCAACGATTTCAAGGATCACCCGGCCGCCCAGGCCTACAAGAATTTGGGCACGCCGATGCTGGTCAAAGTCACCAATGCCGCCGGCGCCTTTCCCACCCGCTACTGGCAGCAGGGAACGTATGAGCACTGGGAAAAGATCAGCGCCGAAGCGCTCTTGGCGCAATGCAGCGTCAAGCCCAATGCCTGCGGCAAATGCTTCATGGCCTGCGGTCAACTGAGCACCGTCAAGGAGGGCCGCCACGCCGGGTTGACCATCGAGGGGCCTGAATATGAAACGATTTATGCCTTCGGTGGCCTGTGCTGCATCGACCGGATCGAGGAGATCGCCTATCTGAACGATATTTGCGACCGTTTGGGAATGGACACCATCACCTCCGGCAACCTGTGCGCCTTTACCATCGAAGCCGTCCGGCGCGGCCGGGTGGACTACCCCATCGATTACGGGGATGTGGATGCCATTGCCGCTCTTTTGCACCGGATCGCCAAGCGTGACGGTATCGGCGCGGTGCTGGCCGAAGGCATCCGCCATGCCGCCAGGATTTGGGACCTTGCCGACATCGCCGTGCATGTCAAAGGCCTTGAACCCGCCGGTTATGACCCGCGACCGCTGAAGGGCATGGGTTTGGCCTATGGCACATCGGATCGCGGTGCCTGCCACCTGCGGGCCACGTTCTACAAGCCCGAGTTGTCCGGGATGATTCCGGCAGATCAGATCGCCGGTAAGGCGGACCTTTTTCTCGATTTTGAAAGCCGCCTGACCATTTTCGACACCTTGATCCTGTGCCGCTTCTACCGTGACTTTTATGACTGGGACACACTGACAGAAGTCATCGAGCGGGTGACCGGTTTGGACGCCTCACAGGCGGCGCTGAAGAAAACCGCCTTGTCCCTGGCCACTCTGATTCGCAAATTCAACCTGCAAGAGGGCATGACCCCCGCCGACGACCGCCTGCCGAAGTTTCTCCACCAGCCGCTGACGGATACGGGCAAGGTGATCACCGAAGCGGAAATGGAAACCATGTTGATTGACTACTACCGTCTGCACGGATGGGACGACAACGGTAAGCCGTGACCTTCGTGTGGATGCGATGATGAAAGCTATGGCAAAATTACTAAAACCAGTTACCAACTGACCACCCGCAGTCGGTGCGGCCGCCGGAGCCTTCAGGAACAGACATCCAGGGTCGCCGAATTGCCATTTTTGGCAGAGGCAATCTGGGGAGTCGTTCATATAAATGGATTCGCTCGCTTGCTTCCGAAAATATTCACGTCATTTTTTGGCTATTAAAACGATTCAAAACTCGATGTTCGTCATTTGCTTGGGTTGCGCGAAGCAAAGCCCAGCATCGGCTAATAATCAATCATCTCTTGTTGGGGTTCGTTACACTCACCCCAACCTACCCGCTCTCCAATGAAGTGATGACTTCTTCGATACCCGTGAACGTGCTCGTGAACGAAAATTTCATGAGTAACTGACTCAACCGACTAAACCGACACACCTCAAAAATCCTCTGTCGCTGGAAGTTTTTGCCCTTGCCGACTTAAAAAGCTCGCTGGAACTATTGGAAAGGGCCTGGCCGACCGGGAACAACACCTGAATCGGTGCGCACGGGATATGGCGGCTATTTTTCCGGCTCGTCTTTCGCCGCGGGCCCTTTTTTGAGGCCTTCGGTGAAGGACCCGATCCCGGTCAGGGACCTCTGGGCCAGGGCCGACATATCCGCCCCGAAATCCAGCCACTGCTTGAATTGATCGTCCACCCGGCTTTTATAGGCCAGATAGTTTTGGAAGATCTGCTCCAGATATTTTTCGAAAAATTCACCGAGCAGGTTATCCCCATAGCGGATGATCATGTGCAGCAGTGGGGGCGGCAGCAGGGCGTTTTTCGTCTTGGCCTCCTCGAGCACGATCTGGGTCAGAACAAAGGCGGTGACATCCGCGCCGGTTTTGGCATCGACCGCCGTCACGAAATGACCGGTCTTGATCATTTCCGCCACCTGTTCGAGGGTGACATACGCGCTGCGGGTCGTGTCGTATAGGCGCCTGTTGGCGTATTTCTTCAGTATGATCCTATCCGGCATTCGTCATCCCCTTGTCCTGTTTGTGTGATCCGTCCACCAGAACTCCTTAAAACGTTTATCAGATTGTCATAATGCAGCAAAAATAACAAGTTAAAATCAAAGGCAGTTGAAAAAATAAACCCCAGTACAAATAATATTTATTTATTTCATATTGTTGGACAAATATTGGCGGTTCGCGTAACCGTTTTCAACAAAAAATATTTATTGTGCAATGCAAAAAAATGTGTTGACACCCCCGCGCGACGTCATATAATAGAAACCATGTTGACTGCCAGAGGATGAGCGCGTACTTAATATAACTACAGGAGGAATGGGTATCATGGAGACGGAAAAATTTGCAAAACAAGTGCTCGATTTTCAAAAAGCGACGTTTGACAACACCTTTACGGCGGCGATCATGATGCAGGACCAGGCCGAGCGGATGTTCCACACCATGCTCGAGCAGACGACCTGGCTGCCCGATGAGGGGCGACGGGCGATCGACGAATGGATGGGGGCCTTTAAAAAAGGCCGGGACGATTTCAAGGGGACGATTGACGAGAATTTCGCGAAACTGGCCGATATATTCGAAGCGGAGCCCGCGCCCAGGAAACCCCAGGTAACCCCAATGCCGAAAATGAAGTAACCAACCGACTAAACGCCACGATAAAAAGGAGGCCACCATGTTTGAACCTAATCAAATGATGAAACAAATGCTTGATTTCAACAAAACGGCTTTTGACAATAGTTTCAAAGCCATGTCGACCATCGCCGATCAGAATGAAAAGATGATGGATACCTTTCTGGCTCAGGCCAATTGGCTTCCCGAAGAAGGCCGTAAGCTGATTCAGGAATGGGTCGATGCGTACAAAAAAGGGTGCCAGGATTTCAAAAAGACCGCCGACGAGAATTACAAGAAGGTGGCGGACTATTTCGAATCAAGCCAGAAGTCAAAGTCCAAATAGGGCCGGGTTGGCCATGAGCGTCATGCGGTAACGATCGGCGCGAACACCGCGTCACGAGCCAAAACGGGGCGGGCGCCTTGTCAGAAGGGATGGGGTGGATTATTATGGTGAACAGGGTGCACGATGTGAATTGCACCCGGTTGACTCCGGCCGCCCCGGCCGCCCCGGCCGGGGTATCCTGACATCAGGAACTTAATCCGCCGGCAAGTCCCGTACCGGCGCAGGGCGAGAAAGACAGCTTATGACTCCCGAGGGCCAGCGACAAAACGACCATCCATCCGATGACATCGATCCCGCTTTTTTTAAGCTGGCGGGCGACCTTCTCACGGCCTGTCAATCTTACTGGACCGGCGTGTACCGCTACACCAACGAATTCATGCTGCCCTTCTGGACCGCCTTATACGCTTTCCAAACGACCGAAAAAGACAAACTCGTCCAACACTCGCCCGTCGAATCTTTCAAAGACTACCTGGAGTTGCTCCAGTTCAACCTCCAGGTGGCTGAAAAGGGCCTGGTCAGCAGCCTGACGGGTATGACCGACTATCACACGACAACGGCCACGCGCGCGGCCACGGCGCTGTTCAACAGCGCCGGGATGGGCAAGGGCGAGGATTTCGCCAAATTTGTGGCCAACGAGGCCGCGCTGCTGGAGAAGGTCGTTTACTCCTTTCCCCGCGCGATTCGCGCCATCGGGTCCGAGTACGGGTTTCATTTCGAAAACGACGGCTACCGCAAGATTGCCGAAACCGACCGCTTCACCGTCTACCAGGTCCTGCCGCGCAACGGCGCTGCGGTGCGCTCGGACGGCAAACCGATCCTGATCATTCCGCCCTATGTCCTGGGCGCCAATATCCTGGCGTTTTTACCGGGTGAAAACAAGAGTTATGTCCACGCCTACGCCAACCAGGGAATTCCGACTTATGTCCGCGTGATCAAGGACATCGACACGATCCCGGCGGTTCAAACCATGACCGGTGAAGATGATATCATCGATACCCGTTTCTTCTGTGAGCGCATCAAGGCGATCCACGGCAATCCGGTTACCCTCAACGGATTTTGCCAAGGCGGGTTCATTGCCGTGGTGGGCGTACTGACCGGCGAGCTGGACGGCGTCGTCGATGCCCTGATCACGTGTGTGGCGCCGATGGACGGCACCCGCAGCAAAGCCCTAATCGAGTACATGCAGCACCTGCCGTCCCGCTTCCGGGACTTGGGGTATGCCGTCAAGGATCTGCCCAACGGTAACCGGGTCGTTGACGGCAAGGTCATGAGTTGGGTCTACAAGCTCAAGAGCATGGAAAAGGAAGCGCCCGTGCACACCTTTTACCGCGACCTGATAATGTTCGGCCGCAACGGCAACGGGGAAGTGAAGATCAGCCGGACCGCCGCCGCCATAAACCACTGGTTGATCTACGATCGTAACGACCTGCCCGAGGCCATCACCAAAATAAGCTTCGACTCCTACACCATTCCGGTAACCAAGAACGGAACGCTGCCCTTCAAGCTCTTCGGGCGTGAAGTGACGTTTCAGCGGCTGCGGGAGAAACCCCTGCCGTATTTGATCTGCTACGGCAAGGAAGATGACCTGGTCGACAGCGAAGCGGCCCTGGCGCCGCTGGATTTCATCACGGCCGAGGTTACCGGTTTTCCCAAGGGCCATGGCGCCATCGCCACGTCGTGGTCCAACCCCCAATCCGCCTTCGCCCTGCAGAAACGCTTCGAAGACGGGTCACGCGGACCGGTGCGTTTTCAACTGGACCTGCAAAAAAAAGCGTAAGCGTTCATCAAACAATGGACCGACAATTCCTGGAATTCTGGGGCAACTATCTTCTGGCGGTTGCCGGAGGCCAGAAACAGCTCGAAGACGTGACCCGCTGGATCCACCAGGGATTCAGCGGCGGCGACGAGTTGACGGCCCTGTTCAAAAAATACTACGGCCTGGAGGACAAGGGCCGGGACCGGCCCGAGACCAGCGCGGAATGGGCCAAGGCAGCAGCGGATTTCAAGCAGTCATTCCGGGATTACTTTGGCATCATGGGCTGGGTCTCCAAAGACGAGTACCGGATTCTGGAGGAAGAAAACAAGGCTCTCAAACAAAAAATAGCCGTGCTGGATCAGACCATTTTGCGCCTGCGCGACCTGCTCAAACATCCCGCAATGGACCTGAACCAGACCCACGACGTCCTGCAAGACCTGATCAACAAGCAGGCCGCCGAATTTCAGAAGCTGATGAAAAAATTCTCCGAGCCGGACCAGTGAGCCGGCCGGCGGATGCCAATTGAATTTCGACTCTCGCCGGGTAAAAAACCCACCGTGATTAACTCAATCCCTCTTGATCCCATTTTTCTATGGAGGGTCAGGGGGAATTTCATGTATCGTTTGAAAATCCCCCTAAAGCCCCCTTTTTCCAAGGGGGACTTTCAAGGCATCCCTTAGGTTAATGACTCCGGTTTTAAAACCAGGACCGGTGGCTCCAGATGTCCTCCTTCAAATCGCGCATGTCGTTTTGCAGGGCCAGATGCATGGCCGCGTTCTGGATGGCCAAGCCGCCGGTCTGGGCCAGGGCATTGACGAGCATGATCAAATCGTCGGGATAATCTCTCCTGATGCCGCTACACAAGCGCATGATGCCGATGACCTCGTCTCGCGCCATTATCGGGACCACCAGCATGGACTCTATGCCCTCTTGTCGCACCGCTTCCCGGTACTGGAGCGAGGGTTCGGTCTCGATATCCTGGATGACGAGGACGCCGCCCTTCATGACTTTGGATAAGATATCCTGCGATGCCACTGGGCCTTTGTTCAGGAACTCTTCACTCAGGCCGTAGCTGGCCACCAGTTCGAGATTCCCGTTCTGCTTGTTCAGCAATCGAATGACCACCCCTTTCATTCCGAACGTTTCGCATATCTCGGCCGTCATGTTGTGCAGGATTTTTTTGATGTCCAGGCTCGAATTGATATTGGATGCCAGATCGAGAAATAGGATGGTGTTTTTGCGGATGCGTTCCAGCAGGCGCGACAGCTCGATGGCCCGGCCGCCATGTTCAGCCAGCGCGGTCAGAAAATCGATATCATCTCCGGTAAAATCCCGTACTTTGGCGGTATAGAGCGCCAAAACCCCGATGGTCTTGTCTCTGACCAGGACCGGGACATCCAGAATCGAGGCGATTCCCTCCGCTTTTTTCATGGCATGATTCTCGACCCGCGGATCCTTGGTCGCATCGCGGATAGCCAGATATCCGCCTTTTAAAATAGCGCCGACGATCTTCTTGGCATGCAGCGGTTCGGCGTGAAGATAGTTGTCCGAGAGCCCCTTCTGGGCCACCGGAATAAACACATCTTCTTCCGGATCGGATAGAAACAGACAGGCCGCCTTGGCATCCATGGTTTCGATGGCGCTCGCGACGATCAGCTCCAATAGCTTGTTGCGGCTGTGCGTGCTGCCGAACGCCTTGCTGACCTTGCAGATTGCTTTGAAGTAGTTTATTTTTTTCGACATTTAGATTTCCTCCTGAGCCGCGGCCGTCTTTTTTCGCCCGCGCTTCAGCGCGGTTTTCCCGGCACCGGATTTTTCGGTGACGGATACCTGTTCCGATAAATCCCGGTCTTTGAGCCAGCCGGCAATCTTCGGGACAAACTCCTTCTGGTATTTCGAACTGACGTAGATCCCGATGTGCCCGGTTTCCAGGCAGACATCCTCGACATCGGTGCTGCCGACGCTGCCGGTCAAACGCTCGCACGCCGCGGGAGGCACCAGGTGGTCGTATTTGCCGTAAATGTTCAGCAGCGGCATGGAGACCTGCTTTAAATCGACCCGCCGCCCGCCAACCCTCATCTTGCTTTGTATGAGCAGGTTCTGCTGGTAGCCGTCCTTGACGAATTGACGGAACGTTTCGCCGGGAATGTCGGGACTGTCGAAAATCCATTTTTCCATGCGGATAAAATTTTCAACGAAGTTCTTGTTGTCCATGTTCTCCAGGAAACCGACATATTTATCGATCATCAGACGGGCCGGATTGAGCATCAGAAATCCGAAGTTCAGAAAGTCGCCCGGTATGTTGCCGAACGTCTCGACCATGCGGTCGACGTCAGCGGTCTTCATCCAGATGTGCAACAGCCCCTGGTCGGTATCGAAGTTGGTGGGCGTGACGGTGGTCACCAGATTTTTAATCTTGTGGGGGTTCAAAGCGCTGTATATCACGCTGAAGGTGCCGCCCATGCAAATGCCCATCAGGTTTATTTTCGGCAGCCCGTGCTTGTTACGGATGAAATCGATGATATTGTCCATGTATCCGTTGACGTGATCGTCGATGGTGAGGTAGCGGTCTTTGCGGGTGGGATACCCCCAGTCGACCATGTAAAGGTCGATCCCCTGTTGCAAAAAACTCTGCACAACGCTGCGGCCGGGTTGCAGATCGAGCATCGTCTCGCGATTGATCAGGGCGTAGACGACCAGAAGCGGATGGCGGTAGCGGACCGGGACGACGGGCTGATAGTGTTTCAGCTTGACCCGGTCTTCCTCGTAGACGACCTCGTACGGCGTCGGAGCGATTTCGGTGTCGAGTTCCTGCAAGAGGACGTCCGAGGCTTTTTGGGCGCGTGCGTGGGCTTTTTCGGCATCCTCGGCCAATTTGGCTAAAATCAGATCGACAGGGATTCTGGATTTTTCCATGGCGTCACTTTTTTCTCCACCGGCGGGCAAGGGCCCGCTGGTATTCGGCATGCGGCGCGGGGCGGCTCCATTACTGCTTTTCGAAATTTCGAATTCGTTTTTTAAGAAGGTAGATCTCCCGGTACAGTTCATCCAGGTCCTTCTGGGTCGGGATGGCCAAGGTCTTCAACATGTCGTGAGTGATGGTGTCGCGGGCAATGAAAAATTCTTCCAGCGCCGAGAGGGTCTTGTGCATGACGGACAGGTATTCGGGCGACTTGTACAGGGTCATGTAGTGCCCTTCGAGAATCTTTATCCACAACCGGTAATAGGTGTTGATGTCTTCCGGCAGCTTGCCCACCTCCGCCATTTTAGCGACCTCGTCCTGCAGCACTTTAAAAGACTTTTCCATCGGCATGTAAAAAACGGTCATGAATTCGCCGAAAGCCGTCTGGAAGCGGTTTAACTTGTCGGTCGCCTGGTTGAATTTCTCCTGATAAAAGCGGGTGAGTCCCAGTTGGGGAAGATGGAAAAACTGGCGAAACTCATTTTCGTAGACTTCCGTCCAGGCTTTGAAAATATCCTCATCCAGGTTCTCGAACGAATAGGCCTGCGTGGAGCGACCGATGCGGCCCGCTTTTTCGATCAATTGCTGCTGCAGATTGAAAAAACCCTGCCAGCCCGCCCGCGCCATTTTGACCAGGACATCCGGCATGACTTGGCCCATGTTGGAGACGGCTTCCATCGCGCCCGAGTCGCCGGCAACCGACGAGAGGTTCTGCCAGGTCTTTAAAACCGTTTCAAAAGATTCCCGTGACCGACCACCTTTCTCCTTGTTATCGGCCGCCGGCGATGCGACTCCCGCCAGGTCCGTGTGCGTCTGCGGCCAGGATTGCAGCATCGCACCCCAGAAATCCGCGGCAGATTTAATCCAGGCGCTCAGTAGGTTTTCAGGGGACGTCGTAGCATTGCGGTCATCCGTCATAATGACTTACCTCGCGGCGGTGTCGTCATAAGTGGCTTGTTTGTCTATCGAAGCTGAAAGCTTTTCCTTTGCCGTCCTCTCAAAGGCGAAGGAAAAATAATGTTTTCACTGCGATCTTGGCGTCTCGAGGGAAGCGGGCGGTTAATCCTCACTTACCCGCCTGCATAGCCTATCTTGAACTGTCAGCATAGCTGCAAGGTTTAAATCGTCGCGGCCGTCGCGCTTCAGCCCGTCAGGCGCGGCTCAGCGTTGGCACAGTTCCACCAGCACCCCGCCGGTGGCCTTGGGGTGCAGGAAAGCGATCTTGGCGCCGCCGGCCCCCTTGCGCGGCGTTTCATCGATCAACCGCACGCCCTTTTCCTTTAATTCCGCCAGCGCCGCATCGATATCGGCCACCCGAAAGGCGATGTGCTGGATGCCCGCGCCCTTTTTCTCCATGTACTTGGCGATCGGCCCATCGGGCGCGGTCGATTCGAGCAGTTCGACTTCGCTCTCTCCGACCGGAAAAAAGGCGGTGGTGACCTTTTGCTCGGCGACGGTTTCGGTGCCATCAAACGACAAACCGAGAATATCCGACCAGAAGTTCTTTCCTTCGTCGATACTGCCGACAGCAATGCCCAGATGATCGATCTTCAGGATTTTCATTCAATGCTCCTTTTCCGGTGGGTGTTGAGTAAACCGGTATAGACCGTTTAACCGGTTTAGCCGCTTACTCATGGGATTTTCGTTCACGAGTACGTTCACGTTCACGAGCACGTTCACGGTTATCAAAGAAGTCATCGCTTTTTTTGGAGAGTGAAAATATGGTCCATCGTCATTCAGCCTCACGAAGGCTCCCCTTTCCCGTGCTCGTGAACGAGTTTTCTTTGGGCCATTGCTAATGGTTACCGAGGTTCCTATCCATGAGTTTTTATGAATCCCATCGAATACAATGGATTTCGTACTCCATAGAATTGTGTTCGCTGAACCCCTTTATTTAAATGGGGGGTTTCCATTTTGTTACCCGAGTATCAAGTTACAAGTTTCTAGTTTCATCAACGGTACTTTCCCATCGCTATTCCGAACCCTGGCAGTGACTTGACGATGGTGTCGTCATCGACGCAGTAGGAAAGCCGGAAGTGCCCGGGACCACCGAAACCACTGCCCGGAACCGCCAGGATCAGCTCTTCCTGCAGCGCCTTCACGAAGGCCACGTCATCGGGTATCGGCGTTTGCGGAAATAGGTAAAACGCCCCTGGAGGCCGCACGAAGCTGTACCCGCAGTCCGCCAGTCCATCACAGAGCAGGGCGCGTTTGCGGGCGTAAGCCGAAATGTCGACGCTGGCGCCCTGTACGAGGGCCACTGCCCGCTGCATCAGCGCCGGAGCATTGACAAAACCCAGGATGCGGTTGGTCAGCGCCATGGCGCCGGTCAAATCCCGCCGGAAGGCCGCCCGCGGATTCACGGCGGCATACCCGATTCTCTCCCCCGGGATCGAGAGATCTTTGGAATAGGAAGTGGCCAGGATGCTCTCGGGGTAAGCGGTAAATATGCTCGGCACCCGGGCACCGTCATAAACGACCTTGCGATAGGGTTCGTCTGAAATCAGATAGATGGTGCGGCCGAAATCGCGGCTTTTTTCGGTCAGAAGGTCGCCGAGAGTCCGCAGGCTTTCCGCCGGATAGATTTGACCGGTAGGGTTGTTCGGCGAGTTGATCAGGACCGCCTTGGTTTTTGGGGTAACCGCCGCCGCCAGCAAATCGAGGTCGAGGGTAAAGTCCGGTCGGGTCGCGACGGTTTTCAGAGTGCCACCGTGATTGGGGGCATAGAACTTATATTCGACGAAGAACGGGGCGGGGGTGATCACCTCGTCACCCGCATCGAGGATCGCTTTCAGGATCATGTTGAGCGCCCCGGCCGCCCCGCAGGTCATCAGGACGTCTTCTTCGGTAAACGCCTCCCCGTGCTCACGCGACAGGTAGTCGGCAACGGCCCGGCGCACGTGGGGATACCCGGCATTCGGCATGTAGCCGTGGCTCATGGGTCCCGTTTCCGACATCACGGTCGCCAGGGCGTTTTTGAAAACTTCGGGCGGGTCCAGGTTTGGATTCCCGAGGCTGAAGTCGTAGACGTTTTCGGCCCCATGGAGGGCTTTCAGTTTGGCGCCTTCCTCGAACATTTTCCGGATCCAGGAAGATCCGGCCATCGTGGTCTTGATATCCGCTGCAATAGTCATCTTCAATCCCCAGGCTTTAAGATAAAGGTTTTGGCTGTGTTATCGGTTGGCGGCGTATGACTTATACAGCCGGCCTCCC
This sequence comes from uncultured delta proteobacterium, assembly GCA_963779885.1. GTDB lineage: Bacteria > Desulfobacterota > Desulfobacteria > Desulfobacterales > SG8-13 > JARFQH01. Next base: position 33,371 of record CAWAAN010000019.1, read on the forward strand.
TCTGGCCTTGCCAAAACCTTTATCTTAAAGCCTTTGAAGCTGTACGATAAAGGTTTTGGCTGGGTTATCGGTCGGCGGCGTATGACTTATACAGCCGGCCTCCCTCTGGCCTTGCCAAAACCTTTATCTTAAAGCCTTTGAAGCTGTACGATAAAGGTTTTGGCTGGGTTATCGCTTGGCGGCGCCTGTCATACGGATTCAACCACTTTGACCTCGGGAACTTCCTGCTTCAGCAACCTCTCGATACCGTTCTTGATGGTCATCTGCGACATGGGGCAGCCCTTACAGGCGCCCTGCAGGCGGACCTTGACGATCCCATCTACGACCTCGACCAACTCCACGTTGCCGCCGTCCCGCTGGAGCATCGGTCGGATTTTCTCCAGGGCCGCTTCGACTTTTTCTTTCATCGAGTCCTCCTTTATTGGCTGGGTGCGCACCCGCAAGGCCGCTTGACTGCGCATCGGGCCGGCCGCGGGGTTTGCATGAATTCAAGACTCATACCGGATATTCCTAACAATATAAATACGAAAATTGTATTTGCCAAATGACCGGGCTTTTGACCTCGAGTCAGCCTCGCGGTCCCGGTTGGCCGGATCAGCTTACTGGTTCACCGCGACCGGCCTTTTCGGAGCGCCGCCGATAAAACTCCGTGCGAAAAGACGTGAAGCGCCCTTCGGCAATGGCGGTGCGCATGTCGTGGGCCAGGTGGACGAAATAATGCACATTGTGAATCGTGTTCAGGCGATAGGCCAGAAGCTCGCGGGCGACATACAGATGGCGCAGATAAGCGCGCGAAAAATGGCGGCAGGTGTAGCAGATGCAGTCCGGATCGGGCGGCGCCGTGTCGGTTCGGTAGCGGGCGTTGGTGATGTTCAGGACCCCGGCGGCCGTAAACATCTGGCCGTTGCGCGCATTGCGGGTCGGCAGCACGCAATCGAACATGTCGGCCCCAAGCGCCACCAGTTCCACCAGATCTTCGGGCGTGCCCACCCCCATGATGTATTTCGGACGAGATTCCGGCAGCCGCGGCAAGGTGTGATCCGCCATTTCCAGCATCTGCTCCTTGGGTTCGCCGACACTGAGCCCGCCCACCGCGTAGCCGTCGAAGCCGATCTCGGCCGTGAGGTCGGCCGAGCGGGCGCGCAAATCCCTGAACATACCGCCCTGAACGATTCCAAACAACGCCTGGTGACCGTCGGTATCGGACCGCCAGGCGTCCTTGCAGCGCGCGGCCCAACGGGCCGTCAGGGCGAGCGCCTGCTCTGCGGCGTCACGTTCGGCCGGGTAGGCGATGCACTGATCGAGGCTCATGATGATGTCCGAGTCGAGACAGACCTGGATCGCGACCGATTTTTCGGGACTGAGCAGATGCGATGAGCCATCGATGTGCGACTGAAAAGCCACCCCCTGCTCGCTGACCTTCGACAGCCGCGCCAGGGAAAACACCTGGAATCCGCCGCTGTCGGTCAGGATCGGTTTTTTCCAGTTCATGAACCGGTGGAGTCCACCAAAACGCCCGATGACGTCACATCCGGGTCTCAAGTAAAGGTGGTAGGTGTTGCCGAGTATGATTTGGGCCCCGCAGTGCACCAGCTCCTCCGGGGAAAGCGCCTTGACGGTCCCCTGCGTGCCGACCGGCATGAAAACCGGCGTCTTAACAGCACCGTGAGCGGTTTGGATGATGCCGGTTCGCGCCCGGGTTTCCGGGCAGCGGGAATTGATTTTGAAATCGAACATGGAAATCGTTTTAGGTTTTAAGTTTTAGGTTTTAGGCTTAAAACTTAAAACCTAAAACTTAGAACGTCTTTAAATTATAATCATCGCATCCCCGTAGCTAAAAAACCGGTATTTTGACGCGATCGCGGCCTCGTAGGCCTTTAAAATCCGGTCTCTTCCGGCGAAGGCGGCCACCAGCATCAGCAGGGTCGACTTCGGCAGGTGGAAATTCGTCACCATGCCATCGATCGCCTTGAACCGGTATCCTGGATAAATGAACAGGTCGCAGATGCCACTGCCGGCGGCAATGTGGCCGCGGTGATCGGCGTTGAACTCAAGCGTCCGCACGCAGGTGGTGCCCACGGCGATAATGCGGCCGCCCTGCGTTCTGGCGCGATTGATGCGATCGGCCGCGGCGGGTGTCACCTTAAATCTTTCGGCGTGGATGCGATGCCGCCGGATATCGTCCTCCCTGACCGGCATGAAGGTCCCGTAACCGACATGCAATGTGATGGTGACGATATCGATACCCTTGGCCCGTAGGCCGTCCAGCAGGTCCCGCGAAAAATGAAGGCCGGCCGTGGGCGCGGCCACGGCCCCTTTTTCTTCGGCGTAAACCGTCTGGTAGTCCTGCCGGTCTTCCGGCAAAGGGTATCCGGCCGCCCGATGAATATAGGGTGGCAGCGGCACCTGCCCGATCCGATACAGAAGGTCCTCGAAAGCGCCGTCGCAATCGAAAGCCAGCCTGAAATCGCCGGCGGCACCATCCAGCACGGCCGCCCGCAGTCCGCCGTCGAAAAGAAGGCCGCTTCCGGGACGCGGCGCTTTGTGGGCCTTTACCAGGCAGCGGCACACAAACCGACCATTTTCGGTGTGACCGCCGGCATAGTCGAGAATCAGAACCTCGACCTTGCCGCCGGTGGTTTTGCGTCCGAACAGACGGGCGGGAATCACCTCGGTGTTGTTGACGACCAGAACGTCGGGCGGCTCGATACAGGCGAAAAGGTCATTGAAGGTGCGATGCGCTATCGCACCGCTGTGGCGGTCCAGCACCATCAGCCGGGAGCCCTCTCGACGAGCCGCCGGCGTCTGGGCAATCCGTTCGGGGGGCAGGCGATAGTCGTAGTCCGACAGTGAAAATATCCCGGCTTGCATATCAACCGCCTTCTATCGTTTCCCCATATATACCAGGCCTAAACCAATCACCATCAATACCAACCCGAGGCGGCGCAGGTTGTCATCCGGAATGCCGACGATCGTCAGGATCCAGCGCTTCATTCTGGCCGGAAAAGCGAAATAAGGCACCCCTTCAAAAATCATGACCATGCCGATAACACTAAGGAAATACTCCATCGACAGAACACCTTTTAAAACGAGATGACATCTCGAAATCAATGCTTTTTACTGAATCTAATGTTTTTTTATTATATCGACGTTTTACTGCCGTCTTCATGAAGCGATAGGTGTTGATACAATTAAATCGCTGAAATAATGAAATACGGGTTATGAGTTCGCCCAATCAATCAGATTACCCATTTTTCCATCATTCCCCCATCTCATCATTGCATCGCTCTGCCAGGTTACCCCAGCCTTCCCGCGTTCCACCATTCCGACCGGGCGCGCCATGACACGGGTTTCTCACGAAACCCGGTCCGGGGCCTGCTTGCGGCAACCGAAGCAGATCATGTCATGGGTGTCCCCGGCCGCAAACCGGCGGCGATACGCCGCATATCGCTCGCCGTGCCATATGTCGGCAATTTTCTGCCGCGTCAGATCTCCCACCACGCTTTGCTGTTCCCAGTCCGAGCAGCACAGGAGCATACGCCCGTCTTGCAGAACGAAGATTTGCTCCATCAAACGCCGGCACCACGTAAATGGCACCAGTCGGCCGGTACCCACCGCCGCTGCGCGGATCTGCGGGTGGTCGATCCGGTTTTCCACCGGTTCGATGTGCAGCCGGATGTGGCGCTCTTGCCAGTAGCGGCGAATTGCGGGCAACTCCGCGTGGGTCTGCCGGGAATCGACCGTGATGATTTCCAACCGGGGCCGCTTGTAGCCGCCCTTCTCTTTGAGATCCAGGAAACCGTCGATGTTGACCAGCGTTTTTTTCAGAGGCAGGTTCATGATGCGCCGGTAGGTTTCGGGGTCGATGCTCTGAACCGATATTTTTAATTTGTCGAGACCCGCGTCCAGCAGCCGTTTCGCCATCTTGCCGGTCAGCAGGCCGCCGTGCGTGGTGATCTTGGTGACCTGGGGCTTGCGGATGCGCCGGCTGATGTAAGCGATCCGTTCGGGAAGGCAGCGATCCAGCAGTGGTTCGTTCATCAGGTAGAGGGTGTAGCGGCGCACGCCAAGCTCGAGGCACTGGTCCGCCACCGAACGAAAAAGCTTTTCTTCCATGCGGCGTCCGAGGGCTATCGGTCGCCGAGTTTTGCCATTCGGGCAGAAACTGCATCCGCCGTTGCATCCGGTGACGGTTTGGATCTGGACATTCTCGGGCGGTTGACCGGCGGCCGGCTCGATCGTTTGGCGGGGGCGTGGTGCCATCATGGCGCCCAACCTATCTTTTCGATCGCGCTTTGTCAAAGCGGGGAAATACCGTCAGGCGTCTGGTTGCTGCCGGAGCGACGAGGCAGCTCGAGGGGGACCCCCCTGACGGTCCATTGGAACTTGCTACGGGCCGTTTGATTTCTCCTGGGGGTTTTTTTGGTGGGCTGAATCCGGTTTGCAGCCTTGCAACCGGTTTTATGCTTGTCAAACTGTGTCAAGCTATGTAGTTTCAAAATGGAAACGGCCCTTTGAGGCCATTTCGATGGCCGATTTTCCCCTCTTTATCCGCCAGATACCATTCACTGACCAGAATGGCACTACCGCCGGAAAAAATGGCCTTATGAAAACCACACAACCCCCGGTCGTCAAAAGAACGCTATGGTCCTGGGTGTTGACCACCACCCCAAAGCTCCAGTTTCTGCTCATTTTCATCATTCTGATCACCGTCTTCATGCGGGTCGTCCCGCTCGAAATGCAGAAACGGATTATCAATCACGCGATATACCTGCGAAAAGTCGATTTGTTACTGATTTATTGCGGTATCTACCTGGTTGCCGTGATCGCCCAGGGCGCCTTGAAATTTGTGATCAACTACATCCAGACCGTGATCGCCCAGCGGGCCCTGACCGGGATGCGCAAGGACCTCTACCACCACATCCTGACCCTGCCGCTCAGCTTTTTTCGCAAAACCCAGCCCGGTCTGGTGGTGTCGGCCCTGACGACCGAGCTGCCCCTGGCCGGCAATTTCGTCGGCATGGCCATCGCGGTTCCGGTGACCAATATCCTTACCCTGCTGGCTTTCGCCGGATACCTCTTGTGGCTCAATCCACTGTTGGCGGTCGTCTCGCTCAGCATCTACCCGATGGTCGTCATTCTCCTGCCCATGCTGCAAAAGCGCGCCAACCGGCAGAACAAACGGCGGGTGGACACCTCGCGCCGGATGGCGGACAAAATTGCCGAGGCCGTCTCCGGGATCCACGAGATTCACGGAAACGGCGCCTACGAAATTGAAAACACCAAATTCGATTTATTGTCCGACAAACTGGAGCGGATCCGGGTCGTCTGGACCCTCTATTCGCAGGCCATAAAGGTCCTGAACAATTTCTTCACGAATCTGAGCCCTTTTCTCGTTTTTTTGCTGGGCGGTTATCTGGCGATGAAGGGCCGGCTGGAGCTGGGGGCCCTGGTCGCATTTCTGTCGGCACAGGAGAAGCTCTACACCCCCTGGAAAGAATTGATCGAGATGTACCAGGTGCACCAGGACGCCATGGTGCAATACACGCGCACCATGGAATACTTCGACCGCGAACCGGACTATCTCATCGAGCCGCCCGACCGCCAGCCGTACACCTTCACGGGCGACATCCAGGTGCAAAACCTCTCGTTTGTCACCGAGGACGGCATCCCCCTGCTCGATGACATTTCATTTTCCCTCCCGCCGGGCCACAACCTGGCTTTGGTCGGATTTTCGGGCAGCGGCAAAAGCACGCTGGCCCAGTGCATCGGCCAGCTTTACCGCTATACCGGCGGGCATGTCCTGCTGGACGGCAATGAGGTGGGAGAGCTGACCAAAAAGGATATCACGCACAATGTCGGCCTGGTTTCCCAGAGCCCCTTCATATTTTCCGGCACCATCCGGGAAAATCTGCTGTATGGCTGCCTGGCCAACACCGATGGCGGCCGAAACGGCGGCGGCGATCCTTTGCCGAGCCTCGACGACATCATTGCGGTGCTGCAGCAGACCGGCATCTTCGTCGATGTCCTGCGCCTGGGCCTCAATTCCATCTTGAAAATCGGTCAGGACCAGGAACTGGTCGACCGGGTGCTGCGCTCACGGCAAAGCTTTCAGCGCCATTTCGGTAACGAACTGGCGCAGTATGTCGAATTCTTCGATGAAAACCGGTATCTTTATTTTTCCAGTGTCCTGGAAAACCTGACCTTCGGTACCGCCAACCGCGACGAGTTCACTTCCGCCAACTTGCCGCAAAACGCTTACTTTCGCGCCTTCCTGGAAGAAGCTCAACTCTTGCGGCCGCTGCTGCGCCTGGGCGCCCGGCTGGCCGAACGGATGGTCGACATCCTGGGCAACATGCCGCCGGAAAAGCTGTTTTTCGACCAGAGTCCGATCGCTCCGGAGGAACTGGCGGGCTTCCGAGAAATCCTCGAACGTGCCAGGAAAGGTGACCCCGACCGGTTCGCGGAAGCGGACCGCACCCGGCTGCTCGATCTGGCGTTGCGCTTCACGCCGGGCATCCATAAAATCGTGGCGCTTCCGGAGGTGCTGGAAGTCCTGGTGCTGGAGGGGCGACATCTTTTCAGGGCAAAAATCCGCGCCGAAGACCCGCAGGCCGTCACTTTTTTTCAGATGTCACAATACATTTACTCGCAAACGATTCTGAACAACATTTTCTTCGGAAAAATGAAAATCTTCAACCCGGATGCCCAGGAAAAAATCAACCAGAGCATCGTCCACCTGTCCATCGAGAAAGATTTTCTGGAAACCATCATCGACACCGGAATGCAGTTCGAGGTCGGCAGCAAGGGCGATCGGCTCTCGGGCGGTCAACGGCAAAAGCTCTCCATCGCCCGGGCCCTGCTCAAGAACCCGCCGGTGCTGATTCTGGATGAAGCCACCTCGGCACTGGACAACAATTCGCAGACGCGCATCCAGAGCCTGCTGGAAAACCGCTGGAAGGGGAAGAGCACCTTGATTTCGGTGGTCCACCGGCTCGACATCATCAAGAACTTCGACCGGGTGGCCGTGATGAAGTCGGGCCAAATCAGTGAATCCGGCACCTATGACGAACTGATTGCCAGAAAGGGTCTTTTGTATGAACTCGAATATGGAAAAAAATGAACTCGGAACCGACAGCGAGTACCAGGAAAATCTGACCATCCTGCGCCAGGTCGATTTTTTTTCGGGGCTTCCGCTGGAAGCCGCCAAGGTGCTGGCCTATCTGTGTCTGCGCGTAACCTACAAGGCCGGTGATTTTTTGTTCCAGCAGCGCGATGAGGAAGATCAGGCCTATTTTGTCATAGCGGGTCGCGCGCGCCTGCTGCACGAGGTCGATGGCCGCATGCAGGAAATCCGGGACGTTGAAGAGGGTGAATTCCTCGGACGCCTGGCGCTCATGAGTAAAATCCGGCGCCTGTTTTCGCTCGAAGCCCGAACCGATATGATCTGCCTGACCATCACGCGCGAAAAATTCATCAAGGCCCTGGAACAGTTTCCGGACTTGATGCCGAAGCTGATCAAGGTTATGGTGGATAATATCGTCAATTGGGAAAAGCATTTCATTGCCCATTACACGGCGGATTGCCACCGGTGTTTCAACCATGTGGGTGTCAGCGTTGTGTGAGCGCTGCGAAAATGATAGCCGTGCATATCGGTACACTCTCGACATGCGTTGATTGGCCAACCCGGATCGGTTGACGCATCCAAGCGGGTCTGAATGAAACGTTCGATACCCCAAAAAAACCTGTCGTTCACACTTCGAAACCGGATTTCCGAACTCGAAATACTGGATCGAGAACTGCAGACGTTCGGAGAGGGTATCGGCCTGTCCAAAGCGTTTACTTTCCAGATCAACCTGGCGGTGGATGAGCTGTTTACCAATATCGTCAAATACGGGTACGCAGATGACAAGCTGCATACCATCGCAGTCGCGGTTTCTTGGGGAGGCGGAAAAATCACGATTCGCGTCGAAGACAACGGCATTCCCTTCGATCCGGCGGCGAAGCAAACCTCGAAGTTGAAAGATCCGGTCGAAAAGTGCACCATCGGCGGGCTGGGGCTGCACCTGGTGAAACAGATCATGGATGACATCGTTTACGAACGTTGCGATGGAAAAAACGTCATCGTTATGACCAAACACATTCCGAATCCGTGACGGACCGGTTTGCTTAAAAAGCCGCCCGCGCCGTCCCCGGCGTAGCGTGCAGCGGCACATGAATGGTAAAGGAATTGAGCATGGACATTATCGAAAGCCAGAAAGGCGACATCAGCGTCTTCAAGCTGAACGGCCGCCTCGATTCAAACACGTCTCCGGCATTGGAACAAAAACTGGTGGCTTCCATTGAAAACGGCACCCGGAAAATGATCCTCGATTTCGAAAATCTCGATTACATCTCCAGTGCCGGTTTGCGCATCATTTTAAAAACCACCAAGGATTTGAAACGCGCGGAGGGCCGAATCGTGCTGTGCGCCATGCAGGATTACGTCAAGGAAGTGTTTGAAATAGCGGGATTCGATTCATTCTTGCCGATAGTATCCACCCTCGATGACGCCCTGGAAAAGAGTTGATGTTCATCTTATTCCGGCTGTAACTTTCACCGCAATCCAATCAGGCCCCGTTGGCCGAGGTCGCGCAAAAACCGGGTGACGGCCAGTTCCGCCTCCCGTTGCCGTAGTCGATGCCTGGCCGCGAATTGACCGATGATCTCACGAACGCGGGTCTCACCGTCCAGAAGCTCCCACACTTCGGTTCCGAGCCGGTCCAGTTGCAGTTTTTTCAAGTAGGTCCGCTTGCTTTTTGGTTGCCGCCGCCGCAAGCCCCCCCCCAACCACGGGCGGATGATCTGGGGATAGGACAGCAGCAAGTCGCCGCTGTCCAATCGAACGAACTCGACCTGTTCGTTTTTAACCGGAATGCACTCGAAGGCTTCTTCCCGGGTCGGCCCGCCGCCCTTTTTCTTTCTACCGAACATGGATGTCCCCCCGACGCGCGTTACGAAATGAATTGGATAGGGGCGAAAAATTTTTCGCCCCTGCGTGCGCCCATGTGGCAGAACCGGAGCGGGCGACTCACCAATCATGACCCGTCGGGCCACTGGTGAAACAAGTAAATCCTCGTATGAAACTACGACAAGACGGCACAGTCTCTTTCTCGATCAAACTGTTCGCTTGCGGCCAGCGGCAGGGCTGAACAGGTAAACGCCCCGACATCGTTCACAGCGTGCCGCAGATGCAAGGCGTCGGGCGCGCCGGCGTACTTTTGTACGTCAAGGGCCCGACAACGCGGCAGATGCGGTGCGCTGTGAACGCTGACTTAAACCGTCACGTAGGTTTCGCATATCCTCTCCAGCATCCCCGCATCAACCGGTTTCCGGTCTTCCAGCCGCACGCCGAGAAGACGGTTTTTTTCCACTTCGTGCCACAGGCGAGCGCTGCGATACAGAGGCAACCGTTGCAGACGCCGGTAGCAGCGGGAAGAAAACCGGCCAGGGGGACCTTCTTCCAGCTCCATGGCCAGTGGAGACCGCTGCTTGAATCGGACCTCCCGGTTGGCGGACCACCCGAGGCTTCTTTTTTCAAACCCTTCCAGGCCGCCGTCGGCGAGCAGAACGGCCGCCGGGCTCCAGCGCCGCAGGCTGAGCCGCGACCGACGGTTCGCAAAATCCAGAGTATAGCATCCGGCGTCGAATCGAAATTTTTTAAGGTGATAGGCGGCCGGCAAATGGGCCCGGATGTCGAAAACCGACCAGAGGGTCACCGGCCGCCGGTCATGATCGGCAAAGGAGGCCAGGACCCGATCGGCGTGGGTCAATGGCGGCCGGCCGGTCTTTTCGAAAAACTGCAGCAAAGTGGCCTGCCGGCAGCCGGGGCAGTACAGAAGCACGCCGCGGCCGTTCACAGGGCCGCTCTGCCACGCAAACCCGAGGCTCTCGTAATGCGCCAGGACTTGGCCCCAGGGCGCCGGCAGCCGCACTTCGCGCAAACTCCCGCGCAGCCGCCGCCCCTGCGATGCCGCCAACTGTTTGAATTGGCTACGGAATGAAAATTTTCCGTTGACCGGTCCCCATTTGACTTCCATGACCGGTCCCGCCGTCGTTTCCAGCAACAGATGGTGGTAACCGATATGACCGATCTCCCAGTCGGCAGGGGTGTCGAAACGCACGCCATTCCAGGCGATCTGACGCCAATCAGACGCATCGGCTGGTTTGAATTGAGTCACCACAGCCGATGGCTCTCGATCCTTGATGCAATATCGATGAAATCCTTTAACGGACAAAACTGACCTAACTGACTCAACTGAAAAACCACTTTACTTTCACATGGAATTTTCACGCGATCCTCAATACTGCAGGCTGCCAAGGCTCTTCAAAATCAGTGCGAACCCCATGGCAAACATGCCGGTCAACCCCATGCCGCAGGAAAATCCGGCCAGCAGGACCGGCGCGTACTGCCGCCACATGGAACCATAGCGCTTTAAAAAGAAATAGCGCCCCAGAAGAGCCCCGATCACCTCGAGTATAAATCCGTGCGGCGTCGACTGCCCTAGGCCGCGGACCACGCCGTAGATCAACAAAATGGGCAGTCCGAGCACCGCCAGCAGGCCGTAGGTCACCAGCCCGAACAGCAGGCCGCCCATGACGTAACTGCCGCGCAAGGCCTGAAAAAAAAGCGAGTTGCCCTCCAGGGTGGCGGTCTGCATCAAAAGGGTGTTCAAGGCCTGCAAGTGCCAGAGTTCCTGGGCATAGGGATAGTTGCTGGAAGGGATCGGGGCCAGGCGCCAGATGAACTGCGAAAACAGCAGGCTGGCCACCATCACCACCGGAAACACCACGATTTCGGCTTTGATGATGCCGCGCAGGCCGGTTCCGGTCAATTCGATCTGGCGGAAATGCACCGTGGCTTCGCCGTAGTTGTGAATCGGAATGGGCGCGTACCAGATTTCGATCCCCTGATAGCCGAAAAACCGGGCGCCGGCGATGAAGCTGGCTTCCCGCACGAGCGGCAGGCTGACGAACTGGCCGGCGATCCCCTCCATTCTGGCGGTGATGTAGGAAACCAGCGGGGTGTAAACGAAGCCGTAGCCGAGGAAAAATATCCATGGAAAATTCGGAACGAGCCAGACGCACAGACCCACGTAGGAAAGGGTCGAGGCCACATATATCCCGATCGAAACCCAAATGTTGATATCCCCGCGCTCAGGGTGCTTTTTCAGTAAATCCCGCAGGCTGCCCCTCCGACCGGGACCCTTGTCGCCGAAAGACCGCAGAACCGACCAGATGCCGATCGCGGCGATGGCCAGGCCGAGACCGATCCCGAAACTCATGTAAAAATCGAAATTATTGGCAAATACCGTATCGACCGTGCCCATGCCCTCGTGCCAGCGGTGCAGGATGCCGTGACGAAAGAGGACCGGATTGGCCGCTATCGTAATGATAACGCCGATCAGGCCGCCGATCACGGCCCAGAACGGGAGCACCATGCCGACGAACAACAGCGTCAGATCCAGTTGAATTCCCGTCGCCACCGCCGGCAGAACCCGGTCCGTGTAGTGAGTCAACTCGATCCAGGGGATCGGGATGAGCCGAATCGGTTCCATGAGGACCAGGCCGGAAACCGTGGGCAAGAGCACGTAAACGGCGCCGAAGGCCAGGCCGATGACCCCCCCGATGGAAAAAACCCGCCATTTCCAGCTCTTCTGCTTGTCTTCGGTCGATTCGGCCAGGGCCATGGTCCCCAGGGCCCCCACGGGTGCCATGGGAAACGGCAGCTTTTCGACATCCGATGTGATCCGATAGAGGGTGTAACCCAACCCGAAATGGTCGATGCGCTGAATCAACTGGGTCCCGACGAGCAGCAGAATCGGTATCAGCCAGTCCCGGTGAAAGAAGGTTCGCTGCACCAGAGCCGCCGACTCCGGCGCCGGGGCGACCCAGCTTGGTATGAACTCCGTCAAGCCGAGCATGCGGGCGGCATCGGACTGGACCAGGTACTGACTCCACAAAAGCCCTTGGAACGGCGTGGCCATGGCGGCCCCGGCCATGTAATAGAGCAGGAAGATTTCCTGCTGCTTCAATTCGGTGTACGACCGCTTGGCCACTTCGGCAAACAAGATGATGGTGACCCAGCGGGCCGCCGGTCCGATGCCGGTCCCGATCACCAGTTGCAGGTACATGCTGCCGGGCATCATTAGAAAGCCGATGAAAATGGCCCCGATGACGGTTTTCCAGTCGAAGCCGTCTTCAAAATGGTCCGGTGGCTTGAGCAGGTCCCGGTATTCTTGGAGTTCTTTGTCCTCGTACATAGTTTCAACTAGGAAACACCAGGTAACTGGAGTTTCTGAACAAGCCGATAATGGCCCAAGTGCCGGCCATGAAAAAATCGCCAATGATCAATCCGACGAAAAACAACTGCATTTTTTTAAACAAATGAACGCCGCCGTAGCGCATGCACAGCACATTGAAAAGCCAGCCGACGAAGAAACTGAACCAGAGGATGCGCATGGCGGAGCTGTAGGTGGTCAGGTAACCGATGGGATGAATGGGCCACCAGTAGAACTGATGATAACACACCACCAGGACCAGCATGACCACCGCCCCCACCAGGGAAAAATACAGGACCCAGTTGCCGCTGCGCACGGGCGAATCGATCAGGGTCTGCACATTCTCGTATCCGGAAACCGTCGAGCGCAGGGCCCAGTCCAGGTCGAGTTCGCGGATACCGAACTTGTAGCACAGGATCAACATGGCCGCGAGCGACACCGCGACGGCCGCCAGCAGCGTGACCATGATGCCGCCGATGATCATCTTCTTGGGAGTCATCCGGTAGGTCACCCGCCCGGTGTGCAGCAAAGACGGCATCAAAGATTCCCGCAGGTCCAGAAACAGCATCTTCTGGACCGCGACACTAATCAGCAGCCCGATACTCCCGAAAAACCGGGGGCCGAAAATAAACAGCAGCCCGTCGAGCGGCGCGTTGGTCAGCGTGAAATAGGCGAGACCGCCCTGACAGATCACCCGGCTGGCGACCAGCATGACCATGAAATAGGCACAGACCACGAAAAAAGCCGGCAGTACGGGCAACCCGAAATAGGCGCACCAGCCGATGATGGCGGCGGATCCCAGGAAAAATCCCCAGAAAGCCAGCCGCGAGGAGATCCATTCCGCATGGGAAGGATCAGGACGGCGCAGCCGCACGGCATCGCGCACGATATTCAGCAGGTGCTGGCGTGCCAGCCAGAACAAAAAGAGGAAGAATACCGCATAGGCTCCGATGGTCTGGGTCTCTTCGGGACGTGAGAGGGTCGGGCCGAAAGTGACCCCCAAGGCGGCGTCCGGTATATCGTACCCCATGACCGCCAAAAGGCCGAAGAAAAATCCGCCGGCGATGAAAAACAGCCAGCAGGAGAGTGAAATCTGCTTGGACGTCAGAAAGGCGAACCCGATGAAGGCCGGGTAGATGTAGATCTTGAGTTTGTAAAAACCGGAAAACAGACCGTATTTCGGAAAATAAGGACCGGCCAGGATCAGGGTCGGAATCTGCGGCACCGATGGGATGTAAAAATTAAGGCCGTTGATCAGGTGCAGGGTCACCGGAATCATCACGCCGGCCAGAAGGAACCGATCGGTCAAAAAACCGCCCAACGAATGCCCGTCATAAGCCTCCTGCATCAGTTGCGGAACCTGCAGGAGGGGAAAGTTCATGCGTTCGTTTTCGATGGCCTGGCGGCTGAGGATATTGATCATGCAGAGCATGACGAAATAGCAGGTGAGTATAAACAGGCCCCAGGTGGTTATCGGCCGGGCCCAGGCACTCCAGGGAACCTGCTGAAATACTTGCCACCAGCTCATGGAGCGTCCGCCGGCCAGGCCTTCGTAGAGCCGGGACACGGCTTCCGGGCTCTGGGGATAAAGTCCGCCGGGAAGCAGCGGCAGAAGCTCCTCGGCCCAGCGGCTGCCGAGACGGGCGAAGTGCTGGGGAAGGGTCAGGTTGATGAAAAAGGCGCGGACCAGGCCGGTGTAGGCAATACCCGAAGCGATGACCATCAGGATCCAGATGAGCAGGAGTTCGCGGCCGGTCAAAACGTTCCATTTAGAAAAGACCTTCCTGAAGCCATAGGTGACCACCATCAGCCAGAAGAGAATATAAAAAGGCGCCAGGGGAAAATGGCCGCCGCCGAGAGGGGTGGCCGCACGATAAACATTGTTGAAAGGCGTGATGGCGCAGATGATCATCGCCAGGAAAAAGCCGATACCGATCGCGCGCAGCCGGACCGGTACCTTGAGTGCTCCCGTGACGGGTCGGGCCGTGAGGCCGATACCGGCCCCGGTGGTCCTTTTTTCGACACCGGTTTCGTTATTTTCCATGTCAGAATCTATTCTGGACGTTCACGGTTAGCAAAGAGAAATCTTCGCTTTTTTTGGAGAGTGAAAAAATGGTCCATTGTCATTCAGCTTCACGAAGTCCCCTCTTTCCCGTACTCGTGCTCGTGCACGAGATTTCTTTTGGCAATTGCTATAAACAGGTTCCTGTAAAATGGCTGGTTTTCCACTTTGTCAGTTTCAAGTTTCAAATTTCAAATATCAAGTCTCTATTTTAAGCCCGATGCCGCGTTTCTCCGCGTCGGCCATCATCAACTCGGCGTAATGATTCTTGGCCGCCGCATCCAGGGATCGCCATACCAGCAGGGTTTTGCGCAATTCGTGCAGAAAGGCCTTGTTGATTCGCCGCCAGGCGTTGGCTTCGCCTGAGAGCCGCTCCAGCAGAATTCTGATTTCAAGATAGCCAGGGTCCTCGTTTGACCGGCAGAAAGCGACGGCCACTTTCTGCATGATGCCGAAATCGAACGGGGCCAACCAAATATCGGTGGTCAGTTGTAAAAAATTCCCGTCCACCGCTGCGACCACGGATTCCCCCTCATTGCCGTCTTGTTCGATGTTATTGCCGCCGACCGTGCACCGGGCCAGCGAAAAATCGATCTGGCCGGCGGAAAACAAACCGTGGGAAACATCGCGATGACCGTCGAGGTGATCGAGGAGAAAGCCGCCGATGCTCAGGTGCTCGTGAAAATTCATGAGAAACGGCAGGGTCACCCTCAGCCGGTTGCCCTCGGCCGGCGGCAGTTTCCAGGAACGGTTGACATCGGGTATGGCGATATTGGCCGCCACCCGCGCGGGATAGATCACGGAGGCCAGCACCACCAGAATCACCAGCACCATGGCCGCCACCCCGGAAACGGAGGAATAGTTGACGGTGATGCCGGCCCACAGCGATGTCCCGGCGAACAGGCGCGCGGTCGTTTGGGCCAAAAGATACCCCAGGACAACACTGATCACGGCGAACGCCAGGGCTTCGGCGATAAACAGAAACGACACGTGCGAGGGCGCCAACCCCACGGACGTGTAGATCCCGATTTCACGTTTGCGCTCGTAGACGCTGCCGATCATCGTGTTGAGCACGATGAAAATGGAAATCACCAGGGGAATGACCACATTGGGAACCCCGCTGTAGCTCATCGTGTCGCTGGCCTGGTAGAGAAACGTGCCTTCCGGTTCTCCGGCAAAGAGGGTGAGGGCGAAGCGGTCCACGAGGCGTTCGGCCTCGGCGCGCGTCGTTCGGCCGTCCGCCGGTTTGACGGCGATGCCTTTGAGTTTGCCCCCGGTGGACAGCAGAAACCCGTCGGGCACGATAACCATCCGATCGGCATCGACATGCTGATATCGGCTTTCATAGGTGCGGACGTCTTCACCGGATTCCATGGCGTCCATTTCGACTTCGGTCATCTCCACGGAAATTTCACTGGGGAAAGTGACCGTCGACAGGGGTTCGCCGTCCAGATCGGTGGTGTCCATCAAGCTGCGGCCCGAAAACACCCCCACCACCCTAAACGGCATTCCCCACAACAGCACCTCCGCCGCCTGCCCCAGTTGCGGATCGATGCCCAGCTCCCGTGCCGCCTGGTCTGAAATCATGACCGCGTGTTTTTCGGCCGGTTTAAACCATCGGCCGCCCAACAGTATTTTATCCATTCCGGTCACCCGCACCTCGTCGGCCGACAGGCCGATCACGCCGAAGGCGGTGTACTGCCGGTCCTGATGCTGCACGGTCAACCCCAGCGAGCGGGTTCGGTCTTCATCCTCGAGCCATACGCGCGGCGCCGTGATCGCCTTACTGCCGAAATAATTGGCCACAGTGCCCAGGCTTTCGGGCGGCAGGTCGTTCCAGTTGACGGTTTTGAAAAGATAACCGGTGTAAGGGGCGCGCTCTTGAAACAGGAGCCGGGTGTGTTGGCGCAGGGATTTCACCGCGGTGAAGCTCATAACGGTAAAGGTCAGAATGATCAGCGTGACACAGGTCAGGGCGGTGCGCAGCCGCCGCCGCCTCAGGTTGCTGACCCCCAGCAGAAAAGCCGCCACGAAGGCCTTCCAGCGGCCCATTTCCACGGTCTTTAAATGCCGCGCCCGCTGCTGCAGTTTGGTCATTTCCTCTTCGAACCGGAAGAAGATGATCAGGGTGACGATACCCGAAAGGCCCATGATGAAAAAGGCGAGGATGACGACGGTGGGGCTGTAGGCCAGTTGAAATGCGGGGTGAACGTTATAGATCACGGCGATCAGCAGCAGCAGGATGCCACAGAACGCGACGATGCGCCGGTTGATATCGGTGAACGAGAACAGCAGCCGTTCCATGCAGAAGGCAAACGGAACGAAAAGGGCGATGTAAAACAACACACCGAACAACACGTCCTTTTGCGTGTCTTCGACATCACTGTACACCCGGGTGGCCAGTGCCCAGGAACGGGAAGCGGCCCGGCTGAAGCGATCGTAGGCCCGATCCCCGGCGGCCTGACGGGCCTGTTCCAGAGCGGCCAGCCCTTCCTGCTGCAGGCCGGCGATCCGTTCGTTGTAAATGCCATGGTCTTCCAGGGCCCTTATCCGCGGCCCGAGCAGGGCCCACATGTCCCGGGCCACCTTGTAGTTCGTATGGTACAGAAAAGGCCACTCGTCGATGAGATACCCCTGTCCCTGGGGATGGGCGTCGTCGGCGTTGAGAAGCAGCAGTCTCCAGCCCAGGACCGTGTGGGAAAGCGTCAGTTTCCATGGGGTTCCGGGCTCCAAGAACAGCGCGGCCAGGGTGGAGGACCAGGTGTCGAGCCGGCTGAAGCTGTAACGGACCGGCCGGGCTTCCCGGCGGGCGTCGATCAGCTGATATTTGTTCATGTACTGGAATGTGCGCGGTTCGAGCAGATCGAAAATAACGCTTTGCCGGCAGCCGAACATCACCAGGTTGGTTTCGGCGCTGGCGCGTTGAACCTTCATCCGATAAGCCGTTTTTCCGGTCTGCTTTTTATCGATGGCCCAAACGACCTGCCCGTTTTCCGGATCGAAGCGGTAGGCTTCGATAACCACTTTGTCCTGCACCAGTTTTTTGGTGGACACTCCTTTTAAGGTGAACATCCCACTGGCATCCACCATGGCGTAGTAGCGCCCCTGACCCTGGAAGGCCATGATCACCGCGCCCGGCGCCGGCTGATCGGGAAACAGCTCTCCGAGCCGCAGGAACCGCGCGCGGCCGGTGATCGTCGCGAACCCGTCCCGCGGCAGGCCACCGTCATGGAGCTTTGGTGCCCGGCTGATGGTATCGATCAGGGTCCCGAGCTGGCGGCTCTGGCGAGCGGCATAGCGACTGTCGATAGTTTCGGGCCGATCGCCCGGCGTGCCCCACAAGGGTCTGGCGTCATTCACCGTCACGAGCGTCACGCCGAGGTAGCCCGCCAGCGCGCTGACCTCGCCCCCGAGCGGCGGGCGGTCGAGAAAGTAGCTCTGCCAGGAATTCAGACGGCTGGGGCGCAAAGTGTCGCGATACAGCGACCCGCCGGGCCCCTCGGCCGACAATGCCTCGGCCCCCTGACGCAGGACATCGTCCAGGATGCGATAGTCGGCCGTGCGGTTGACCCGCGCCCGCAGCGGATAGAGCCAACCGTAGTTGAAGGCGCCGAAGCCGTCTCCGTGGCTTGAAAGGTGCAACGACACTATGGCGGTAATCTCTTTTGATTTGGCCAGATTCCGAAATGACTTGGCGCTGCGGATCAATTTTTCCCGTCGTGCGGCATCCGCGGCGACGCGCCGGTACTCTTCCAAGGCCCGGGGAATCAGCCCCTCGATGGCCGCCGTCTCTTCCGGCAAAAGGGCCTCGAGGTCGCCGCGCCAGAGTATCCGCCGCAAAAGCCGTCGCTCCTGGGCCAATTCATGGATGCGGTCCTTATTGTCGTCGCCCGTGCTTTCCAGGCGCAGCCGCATGAGTTTTCTGGAAATCACATCGACTTCGGTTTTGAGGGAATCGTTGATCGCATCGAGCAGCGCCGCCGCCCTCCGGCCGGAGGATTTTTCACGGAGGTACGCCGCGACACCGCGCTCGCGGGCCGCCGCCAGCATGGCCCCGGCATCCCGGCTCGTATCGGCCACGGTTTTGAGCCGCTTCTGGATATCGCGCAGGTCCCGGCTGCGCGACCGGACGCTCCAGATCATCTCGCGCATCCCGGCCAGAGTCTGAGCGTGTCCGGCGGTCGCCAGCAGCAGCACCGAACGGCCCGGCGGCGTCTGCCGGAGCCTGCGGGCCACATCGAGCAGCGTGACGATCCCGACGGCCTCATCGGCTCCGGGAGCCAACCCCGGCACCCAGGCGCCCGTATCGTAAAAGGCCTCCACGACGACCAGTTGATCCTTGAGCGCCGGGTCCGCGCCGGGAATTATCCCATAGATGTTCTCGGCCGTGGACTCACTCCATTCGATTTTCGAAGTCAATCTCACCGAGCGTGCGACCAGGCCTTCCGCGGCCGTTTCGAAGCCGCCGAAAATTCGCCGGGCCGTATCGCGGTCCATGCGCAAGCGCGGGAAGGAAACGGGCGTCAGCTCGAGCTTCTCCTCGTAGCGCATTTTCGGGGTCGCGTCCCCATCGAGATAGATCAGGGCCGCGGCCCCCAGAGAGGCGGCATGCAGCCAGTTCGTCCCCGAATCGATATCCATCAGGACGATGGCGCCTTCAACGATTTTCCCGTTGAAATGGTGCAGTTCACCGGTGCCCACGTAAACCAGCGGCCCCTCGAGACCTGTGTCCGGGATGCTCTGGGGCGTCACGACATTCAGCAGGACCGGCTGCACGGCGACACTCACTTGCCGATCCGGCAAGAAAAGGCGGCTCTCCTGGTGCAGGATGACCGGCACCTCGAACAGGTGCGAGCCGACCGATTCCAACCCCAACTCCGTAAACCGCTCCCTGATAAACGCGGCCGCGGCGGCGCACCCGCTGGTTCCGGTGCTGCGGTCGCCGACGGCGGCCAATTCACGGATGTCGCTCATGAAGGTGTCCGTCGGCGGCGCCTGAAAGGCGGCGGCGGAAGACAAGAGGATCCATGACAGGAGCCCGGCCGCCCACCCGGCCAGCAGGGTCTGCGCGTGTGGTTTGCGGCCGGCCGGCCGGGGTATCGCCGTTAAAGGGGGCGCTTGACGTATGATTGCAGCGCACGATGCCATGGTCTACAGGCTCAGCGGCTTCGGGTTTTTGCCGCACAACGAATACGCGGACAATACCGGGCGACGGCCTTGAGGTTAACCCCAAGGGTGCCGTCACTCATGAAATGATGATCCTTCCCTGGTGCCGATGGTGCCCAGGGAGATGGACAGCTCCGCGCGGTCCTCGATTTTATCGACGCGGCCGTCGCGGATCCAGACCACCTGGTCCGACACGTTCAGCATCTTGAAATCGTGGGTGGCGGAGATGACCGTTACCACCCGCTCCTTGCTGAGGTTTTTGAGCAGGGCGATGACCTCCTCGCCCGTGCTCAGGTCCAGGTTGCCGGTGGGCTCGTCGGCCAGGATGATAGCCGGATCGTTGGCCAGCGCCCGGGCCACGGCCACCCGCTGCTGCTGCCCGCCGGAAAGCTCCGAAGGCTTGTGCCGGAACCGGTCGCCGAGCCCCACGAGATCAAGCAGGCGGATGCCCTTTTCCGTGGCCTCGTCGCTGTTCATTCCCGCAAAGGTCATCGGCAGGGTCACGTTTTCCAGGGCCGTCATCACCTGAATCAAATTGAAGGTTTGAAAGATGTATCCAATCTTGCGGCACCGCAACCAGGCCAGTTCATAGGCATCCAGTTGGGCGATGTCCACCTCGTCGATGAAAACCTTACCGGATGTCGGCTTGTCCAGCCCGCCGATCATGTTGAAAAGGGTGCTCTTGCCGGACCCGGAGGGTCCCATGATCGACAGGTAGTGGCCGGCCTGGATTTCGAGATCGATGCCCTTGAGGGCCTGGACGTCGACCTTTCCCAGTTTGAAGGACTTGGTGACCTTGGACACCCGGACGATATTCAATTTCTCGTTTTCCATGACGGCCTTTTTAGTGCTCGGTGCGCATCGCCTCCACAGGCTGCATTTTCGCGGCCACGATCGCCGGATAAAAAACGCCGACCAGGCTCAGGAAAAAGCCCACCAGGGTGGCCGACAGCACTGATCTGGCCACCCCGGTCCACGACGCCTGGGCCAGGGCGACGGTTCCGAAGCTGGCCGTGGCGCTGACCAGAGAAAAAAAGGCCCCGGCAACCGCCCCGATGGCCCCGCCGGCCAGCCCTTGCATGCCGGCTTCGAGAAAAAAGAGCCGCAGGATAAACCGGTCCAGCGCCCCGAGGCATTTCATCGTACCGATCTCCCGGAAACGCTCCGTCACCGCCATCAGTTGGGCGTTGATGATGCCCACGACGCAGACGACCAGCGACAGAATGACGATCCAGCGCTGCTTGGCGGTGGCGGCCACGCTGGTGTCCTGCGGGCCGATGTCGTATCCGGCACTGATCAACGCCTGGCGCTGGTCCGGATCGCCACCGGCCAGCAGGCCGTCGGCCACGTTCATGCCGACATTGGTAAAACATAAAAACGACACCGCCAGAACCAGGCTCAGGGTCGTGATCATGGAACGAAAAAACCGCACCCGGATGTTTTTGAATGAAATCTCGACCGACTTGTTGAACGGCAGAACCACCAGGCGGCGCGCAGGATCTGAAGTGGCGGCGGACACCCTCTCACCGTGAATCTCGGTCATAATTTCATCCTGAAAAGCCATGAGAATAATTGCGGACAATGGCCGGCGACAGGCCTTTTCACCGATGGATGCGTCGTGCGCCGAAATAGCGCAAAAAGGGATGGCTTTGAGCCGTATAGACGTTATGATAGTTCAGGTTCAAATGGACGACAATTTTTCGGACGGTAGCATAAAAAAGAAGGGCCATCAACCGAACCTTTACCGAAACCGTCGGACATTCTTTCGAAGCCACTTGGCCGTGCTAACGGCACCCTCCAGGTCGACCGGCGCGACAACCGCCCTGGTGCCGTCGAGTTGCCGGCGAATAACGGCGGCTAAGCGCAACGGCAGCAGATCCTTTTCCGCCAGGATAGTCATCGCCCCGAGCTCCTCCAGGCGCCTGGCCCTGAGTCCCTGCTCACGGTCCGCCGGATAGGGCCAGACGAGCGCCGGGACCCGGCTGGCCAAAATGTTCATGCAGGTGTTGTAGCCGCCCATGCTGATCGACAAATCGGCCGCGGATAGAAACGACATGAACTCCGGGGTGAAGCGCTCGACGACGATTCGGCTGTCGGCGAAGCCCCGCAATAGCTCGAATTCATCCGACGGCATGTAGGGACCGGTGAAAACGTACAAGAAAAACGGCCGCTTGGAATCAAGGTGGGCGAGGCTCTCCAGCAGCGGCTGCAACAGCACGATCCCGGCTTGGCCGCCGCCGGCACTGGCGACCATCAAAACGGAATCCGCGCCGATATTGAGCCGGGCGCGAAGTCGGCCGCGGGCGCCGGCCACCGGCCGGGAGGTGATAAATCCGGTGTAGACGACCGGCAGGGTGAGGTCAGAGAGGCGCGAAAACGTGCGATCGAGGGTGATCAGGGCCGGGTCGGCGTGCACCAGCAAGGCGTCGAACCAGTTATTGAGGCTGGCAACCACCCGTTTCTCGTACACCGCCGGGTCTTTTTTCTCTACCAGAATATCCCTCAGGCTGCAGGCAACCAGGCTGCAGTGCAGCCTGCCGGTGCGAATGGCCTCCAGCACCGGCTCGAGTTCGAAGCGAAAAGCCCGGCGGCCGAAGGGGTAGAGTTCCACCACGAAAGCATCCGGTGCCTCGCGTTCGAGCAGGTCGAAGAGGAGCCGCCGGCGTTCGGCTTTGACGGCCGTCAGCGTCTGCCCCTTTTCGGTCGGGAAAAGTCCGCTGTAATGACGATCGGTCATCAGCGCCGGCAGGCGGAAGGAGCGCACATGATCCGGCAGGGGCGCGTCCACATCGGCGCCGCCGGTGACCATCAGGATGTCGTCGCCCACCAGAGCCCGGCAGATCTCAAGGCTTCTGAAATAATGGCCGACACCCCAAATGTGCTGGCAGTAGAGGATAATTTTCATGGTGTTGGGATGTTTTATGGCTTCAGGTTCAGCGTTCAAAGAAAGACTTCAGTTCTTCAACTTGGAACGTTGAACGGTAAACATTGAGCCTATATCGCTTCAATCCTTCGACCCTGAACGCGGAACGGTGACCCTTTGAACCTGTATCGCATGCCTCAACCGCCTGAATCGGAACCATCGAGCGCCACGGCGTTAATTTGTTCGATCTCTATCTGTCCCCGGCGGCAGACCAGCCAATGAAGATGGGCGGGCTTCAGGATGCGGGGTTCGGTCGGCAGGAAGCGGCGCTGCAAAAGGCGATAGACAAGACATTTGATCAGGCCTTCATGCGTGACGACCAGAATGGTGGCCCCCGGCCATTTTCGAGCGGCCTCCGTCAGGGCGCGCCGCCCCCTTTCCCAGACGCCGATGCGGTCCTCGCCGCCGGGCGGGCAAAAATGCCACCCTTGCACCGCGGTGCGGTTCGACCGCTGCCCAACCCCGGCCACGATCTGCACCAGCGTGCGCCCCGACCAATGGCCCCAACTCTGCTCGCGCAACCCGGCCTCGCAGGTGATCGGCAGGTCCAATGCCTGGTTGACGATGGTGGCGGTGGCCCGCGCCCGGGCCAGGTCACTGCAGATGCACCTGTCCCAGTGGCCGGTCTTCAGCCGATCACCCCAGACCTGTGCCTGCCGCCGGCCCGCCCTCGTCAGGCCCGAATCGAGGTGCCCCTGAATTCGTTTTTCACGATTCCAGAGAGTTTCGGCATGCCGGATAAGGCCGAAGCGGGTGGGGTTTCCGGTCGTCATGGTCCCGATCGCCCGCCGCGCATGCGATCCGCCCGACCGCCGCCGGCGATCCGGCACAGCACCGTTTCGACCTCGCGGTAGTTTTGGGACAGGTCGTGGTGCTGCCGGACGTGAGCCCGGGCGGCACGGCCCATCGTTTGACGGCGGTCGGTGTCGCCCAGAAGGTCCCCGATCGCGCCATCGAAAGCGTCCGTATCGCCGAGAGGGGTCAGCAGGCCGGTTTTCCCGTCTGCGACCACTTCCGGTACGCCGGCATTGGCCACCGCCACAACCGGCAGCCCGCAGGACTGGGCTTCGAGATACACCATTCCGAGCGATTCTCCAACGCCCGGAAAAACAAACAGGTCCCCGGCGCTGTAAAAGCGGTACAATTCCGCGCGCGGCACCTTGCCGGCGAAAAAAACCCGGCCCGGCAGCGCTGTTTGTGCCAGTTGAACAAGGCGCGATCTCGTGCGGCCGGCGCCGACGATCACCAACCGAAACTCGAGCCCTTTTTGCCGCAAGCGCCTGCAGGCCTCGATCACCCCGACCAGCCCGCGGGTCTTGACCCCGGGCCGGAACATGGCCGCCGTCAGAATAATTGGCGTCTGGCCGGCTTGCCAGCGGCGCCGTAATTCCCGGCGCGCCGCTTCCGAGAAGCTGAAGTCACGCGGGCAGATGCCCGGCCGCACGTAACTGACCCGCTGCGCCGGAAGAAGGCGTTTCATATTGACGAAGTCCACCTGTTTGTTGACAAAGACGTGCCGGGCGGATTGCAGGGCGTGCCGGTTCAACCAAAAGCCGGGCAAGGTCTTGAGTTCGCGCCGCCGCTTGGTCGCATAGGCGCCCTGAAAAATCACGTAGGGAACTCCCGTGCGGGCGGCAACACGGGGGCCGATCACATCCGGCCCCTTGTAATAAGCATGATAGGTCAGCCACAGGTCCGGCGCATCGGCGACCATCCGCCGCGCCAGCCGGCGCCGTTCGGCCAGCACATACGGCACCATCCAGGGTTTCCAGAAAATCCAGCGCGACCGCAGGCCACTGGCCACTTGCAGGCGGTGGCCCCGGCCGGCAAGATCGTCATAAAGGCCGGTGCCGATGACAAGATCTCCGGAAGGCCGTCCGTGTCCCAGAGGCTTGAACGGCGCGTAAAAATAAATGTTCAGTGGTGGGTCAGTGATGTTTGGTATTTGGTGTTTAGTGTTTGGTGTTTGGTGAGCTGAACGCATGGTGTCAATCTGATCGTCAATTGAAGATATTACTGCTAAGTATCTGGTGTTTGGTTTTTAGTGTTTGGAGATCTGAACCTCTGGTGTCAATAGCACAAAACACTAAACAACAAACACCAAACACAAAACCCTGAACACTAAACACTAAACCCCGGCACCTCTCGCCGGTAGATCGCTGCCAAACGGCGGATATGATCTTGATTGTGAAACTCATTTAACACCCGCTCTCGGGCGTTGCGGATGATTTCTTCCCGCAGGCGGCTTTCGGTCAGCAGCCGGGCCACGGCGCGCGCCAGCTTTTCGGGATCTCGCGGCGGCACCAACAAACCCGTCACACCGTCCTGCACCAGTTCGGGAATGGCCGATACCGAAGTGGCGACCACCGGCACGCCCATGGCCATGCTCTCCAGCAGAACGTTGGGGATGCCGTCGCGATCGCCGTTGGCCGCCACCTCGCAGCCCAATACGAAGACGTCGGCGCGCCGGTAGTGGTCGAGGACCACCTCGTGGGGCTGGCTGCCACACCAGTCGGCCACATCGCCAAGCCCGAGGTCCTCGATAAGCGCCAGGGTTTCGGCGCGCTCCTCGCCGTCGCCAATCAGGGTGTGGCGGATATCGTACCCATGGCGGCCAAGCCATTTCAGGCAGCGGTAGACGGTCGCCAACCCTTTTTTGGCCGTCAAGCGGGCGACGGTCAACAGACGATAGGGGGCGGCGGGCGTTCGCGTTGCCGCGCTCCCGGTAAAAAGAGCCGTGTCGATGCCGTGGTAGACGCGGTAGATGGGGGCGCCATCGCCGTCGGCCAACGCCTCGAGGTGCCGGCGATTGTATTCGGTGCAGGTCACCACGAATTTGGCCAAGGCGAGTTTCTCCCGCAGTTGTGCCGGATCCGAGGTGTAAATGTCCTTGGCGTGCGCGGTAAAGCTGAAGTCGAGTCCGCCGAGCTGGGCTGAAAACAGTGCCACCGAGGCCGGGGAGTGGGCAAAATGGGCATGCAGATGACAGACGCCGCTGCCGGGCAAAAAACGCTGCACCAGATAGCCGGCCTGCAAAAAATGTTTGAAAGTCGCCGGCCGCCGCGTCCGCCGGAACCGCCGAATGGCGGTCTGCAGCGTTTCATGGTACCGGCGCGGCGTCTTCGAGAACAGCCGGAGGTTGTGGTAAACGAAGCGCGGCAGGGGAACCAGGAGCGTTTCGGGCAGGTAGTCGACCCGCGCCCGTATTCGTCGGATGCTCCGATGGGCGAATTTCTCCCGCGGCGGGCGCATCGAGAAAATGCGAATGGTGAAACCGAGCTGCTCCAGGAGCGCGATTTCGTTTGAAATAAAGGTTTCCGATATCCGCGGGTAGCCCTTGAGCACCATCCCCAGAACCGGCCCTTCTCTGCCCGTCACGATCGGAGGCCCTTCCCCTGGATGTAGCGGACGGCGGCGGCGGTCATTGGGCCGGATAAATCGCCTTGCGAACAACCGCCTCTCTCCGGTCGCCTTTGAGCCGTTTTCCGTTTTCCGCCCGGGATGCCGGCTGGCAGATGTTGACCGGCTCCAGACCCCTGAAGGCTTTCAGCCGCTCCCGCATGGTGCTGATGCCCGTCATCTGAAAACGGGACATCGCTCCGGCAATCACCGCCGGGCTCTCGAGCAGGGTAAAGACCTTTTCGCGCATCTGCTCGGCCCCGCATTGGCTCCAGGGAATGTACTCGACAAGGTTGCTGCGGTGAAATATCCTGGCCCGGATCAACTGCTCCTTGCGCGGGGTGTCCCGTGGAACGATCAGCGGCACGGTTGCCAGGGACAAGAGCTCGCAGATCGTATTGTAGCCCCCCATGCTGACCACCAGGTCCGCCGCCGCCAGCAGTCTTTCCATGTTCCGGTAAAAATGGTAGGTTCGCACGCCGAGTTTGCGGGCGCGCTTGAAAACCTTTTTACGGTCCTGCTTCGGCATAAACGGCCCTGTGATCAGGACGTGTCTGATGGCCGGAGGCCGGGTTTCCCGTTCCAGCATGGACAAATAGGCATCCATGACACAGTAGCCGTCTCCGCCGCCGCCGGTTGTCACAACGATCAGTTTTTCACCGCATTGCAGGCCCTGATCCTTGCGGATTTTTTGAACTTGGCTTTCCGAAGGCACCTTGCGCGGAATATAACCGGTAAAAACCATTTTGCGGCTGATGCGTTCCGGTATGGCATACTCGACGATCGGATCGTAGAATTCGCGGTTGCCGTAAACCCAGATCTCACTGTAGAGCGTGTCGAGGATGTCGTAGATGCCCTTTTTGTTCCAGTCTTTGCGGACGGTGTGGCGGTCGTCCATGATGTCGCGCAAGCCGAGAATCGTCTGGGTGTTGGGCTGGCACCGCCGCAGCCACTGCAATGTCGGCAGCACTTCTTTCTTCAATCCCAGGGGTTCCTTGTCAACAATGAACAGATGCGGCTTGAACGTCTTGGCGGTGGCGGTGATGATGTTTTTGCGGATGTCCAGGGCGTGCTGGGCGTTAATTTTGATCGATAGCGGCAGATATTCCTCGTTGGTCTTTTTGATCATGCCCGGTATGCGCACGAAATCGATCTGATCCGGAAACGAAAACCGCCCGGCAATCGGCGAGCCGGTCAGAATGAGGATGTTGACGTTCGGCTCCCGCAACTGCGAGGCGATGGCCATGGTGCGGCGGATATGGCCCAGACCGTAGGTGTCATGCGAGTACATCAGGATATTGTATGTGGGCGTTCGGGACATGCTCGACGGCAAATATGAGTCATAGGTAAGCGACCGTGAATCACGTATCACACATTTTGTTAAAATGACAATATGATCCGGAAAACCGGCGACATCGATATTCTCCCCCACAAAGAATTTTTGGATCTGCTACGGGATAACGCCTTGACATGATGGAATTTTCGTAAGCATTCACAGCACCGCATCGGCGTCGTTGCCGGTCACTCTACGTCCAAAAGGTCGTCTGCGCGCCCGACGCATTGCATCCGCGGCACCTTGCATACGCTTAATATTAGGTGGTGTATAGCGCATCGGACTGTGTACCCTCTGAACCGTCACAGCCCTTCAATTATCAACATCTTCCTTACGCTTTTGCGGCGCATGGCCTCTTCTTAAAATTAATTTGATAATTATATCGTCATATGCCATATCATGTGACGACTGTTGTGTCATATGAATTATGAATGCCGATATCCCAAAAATTGAGCGTTTGGTCGATTTAAAGGCTTTATTGGCTAAAAAATCGCATTTTTTCCTTGGGCCGCGCCAAACCGGCAAGACCTTTTTGATTCGTCATAAATTGGATGGTGTGCGGGTATACGATCTGCTCGACCCGGAGATATATTTGACATTGAGTCGACATCCTGAACGCATTTCCGAAGAAATACAATCCCAGGATCGAATTGTCGTTATTGATGAAATTCAAAGACTCCCCGACCTGTTAAATGAGGTTCACCGGCTCATCGAAGAACGCGGCATTCGTTTTTTACTTACCGGATCAAGTGCACGTAAACTCAGGCGAGGTGGAATCAATTTGCTGGGCGGAAGGGCGCGAACCAAATATCTTCACCCCCTGACTTACAAAGAACTGAAGGGTCGCTTTGACCTGCACCAGGCGCTGGAATGTGGTCTGATCCCTTCGATCTATTTTTCCGATGACCCACGCGCCGACCTCCAAGCCTATGCGGGTTCTTATCTCCAACAGGAAATACTGGCCGAAAGCACGACTCGAAACATCCCGGCATTCAGCAGATTCCTGCATGTCGCCGCCCTGTGCAACGGGACTATCGTCAACTTTACCAATGTGGCCAATGATGCACAGGTTGCCAGAACCACTGTCTATGAATATTTTGAAATCCTTAAAGACACCCTGCTTCTCTATGAATTGCCGGCTTGGCGAAAATCAAAGAAGCGAAAACCACTGGCGTCTTCTAAATATTATTTTTTTGACATTGGCGTTGTATCCGTCTTGCAGGAAAGAAAATTTAGTGCCGGCACTCCTGAATTCGGCGGGGCATTTGAAACTTACCTGATGCATGAACTGAAATGTTTCAGCGACTACATATCCGGTGAGACGCTGGGCTTTTGGCGCTCTGCCTCGGGTTTTGAGGTCGATTTTATCCTTGGTGACCACACCGCCTTGGAAATAAAGGCCAAAAAGAACGTCACTACCACGGATATAAAACCGCTTCGCATGTTGGCGGAGGAAAAAAAACTAAACCACTACATATGCGTCAGTATGGAACCGCGCAAAAGAAAAGTCGGCGACATCGATATTCTCCCCTACAAGGAATTTTTGGATCTGCTGTGGGATAACGCATTTAATTGATGGTATTATTTTTTGGAAAAGACGTCATGGCGCATTCCGATGTCCATCCGGTCCACACCTTCGAGAACTGGCAGGTATGGCCGGGGTCGTACGACAATCCGGCGGCCGACGGCCGCTACCGTTTTCCACCCCGGCCGGGCCTGACGATCACGCCCCGGACGCCGATCGCTTCCATGGGGTCCTGCTTCGCGCGCGAAATCCGCAACGTCCTGCTCAAGCAAGGCTATGCCTATATCACCGAAGAGGCCCACCATCCGGCAGCGGTCCATGCCAGCGCGGCCTGGGAGCGATCTTACAATACCTTTTCGATGCGCCAGATCTTCGAGTACACCTTCGGTGACTGGCAGCCGGATTGCCGCTGGTGGACGGCGCCGGTGTCCGGCAAAATTCAGGACCCTTACCGACGCATCATCCTTTATGAGAGCGCGGCCGCGGCCGAAGCGGATTTCGACCGTCACCGCCGGCACTCGCGCCGGGCCCTGGAACGGGCCGAGGTGCTGATTTTGACCCTGGGGCTGACGGAAATCTGGGAAGACACCCGCGACAAATCGGTCATCTGTCTGCCGGCCGGCCCCTACGTCAACGAGGGCGGCGACATGCGCCGCTACCGCTTTCGGGTCAGCCGCTACGCCGAAAACCTGGCCAACCTGGAGCGCATTCATGACATCATGGCCGCCTGCAATCCACGTTGCGCGATCATTGTCACCGTATCGCCGGTTCACCTCTGGGCCACGTTTCGCACCGACCTGGATGTTATCGGTGCCAGCTGCAACTCGAAATCGACCCTGCGGGCGGCGGCCGACGAATTCGTGGCGCGCCACGACAATGTGTATTATTTTCCGGCTTTTGAAATGGCCACCATTTACCAGCCCCTCATGGGCCGGTCCTGGTTCAGCGACGGCAAGGAAAATTTTCATGTCAACAAGCAGACCGTAAAGTTCATCATGCATCAATTTTTCAGCCTGTATGCCCCAGATGCCAGAATGGATGCAGGAATGGCCACAGGAACAGTCAAGGGAAACCTCAAATGAGACACCAGCTCGATTTTTCGCGGATAGGTCCCCTCCTGCTGGCGGCGGTCGCCCTCGCTTTGCTGGGCGGCTGTTTGGCCAACTACGGCCGGCTGAACACCAGCAGCGATGTCACGCAGGCGTTTAAAAACCGTCAAATGATCGCGGGGTATCGGTACTATTACAGCGGCCGCGAGAACAAGCCCTCGGCGATCATCGGCATCGATCCGGCCTTTGAGTTCAGCTCCAGGTTCTGGACCGCACTCGAACCGTCGCAGTTCGACGCCATTGTCGGCCGGGTGTCCATACCGGAGTATGGATTCGTTTACGGCGCTTACATTTTGGCCCCCGACGGCCGAAGGGCGGGCGTGTGGTTTTCGTGGGTGAGGAACTTTACCGCGAAATTCGAAGACGACCGGATCATGGTGTTTTCGCCAGAACCTTATGCGGATGCCGATGGCGGCTATGATATCCCGAGTCACTGACGGTGGCGCCCAATCACTACCGTCTTCGCTACGCCACCCAAACGAATCCAAAACGGCTTCAAACCGATGATGTTCTTTTGCTCAATGAACCCAATCAACTCAATGAACTCGATAACCTCTATAAACTCAGCAAACTGACCAACCCGGCAAAATCAATTTTCATGACCCGTGGTGGCGAACAGGGCCATGCGGATTGAACAGGAAATACACCCCTATGGAATTCGAACCGGTCATCGGGCTTGAGGTCCACGCCCAACTCACTACGGCGACAAAAATATTCTGCGGCTGCTCCACGGCCTTCGGTGCGCCGCCCAACACACACACGTGCCCGGTTTGCCTCGGCATGCCCGGCGTGCTGCCCGTTCTCAACCGCAAGGTGGTCGACTTCGCCCTGCGCATGGCCCTGGCCACGCACTGCGCCGTCAATTCCGAAAGCCGCTTCGCCCGCAAGAATTATTTCTATCCCGATCTGCCCAAAGGCTATCAGATCTCGCAGTACGAGTTGCCCATCGCCGTCGGCGGCTGGATCGAAATCCAGCCCGGCAGTGATCGCAAACGGATCGGCATCAACCGCATCCATATGGAGGAGGATGCCGGCAAGCTGATCCACGATCCATTGCGGCCGGTCAGCCGGGTCGATTTCAACCGCACGGGCGTCCCCTTGATCGAAATCGTCAGTGAACCGGACCTGCGTTCTCCGGCAGAGGCCGGCGCCTACCTGCGGCAGCTGCGGGCCATCGTGCGGTATCTCGGCATCTGTGACGGCAACCTGGAGGAAGGCAGCTTCCGCTGCGATGCCAACGTGTCGATCCGGGCGACCGGAGAGCCGGTTTTCGGTATCCGCGCCGAGTTGAAAAACCTGAATTCCTTCAAGCACGTCGAAAAGGCCTTGCACTACGAAATCAATCGCCAAGCCGACATCCTGCGCGAGGGCGGCCGGGTGATCCAGGAGACCCGGCTGTGGGACCCGGACCGCAACCGCTCCACCTCCATGCGCGGCAAGGAAGAGGCCCACGATTACCGATATTTCCCGGACCCGGATCTGCTGCCGCTGGCCATCGACGCCGGGTGGATCGAGCGCGTGCGCCGGGAACTGCCGGAGTTGCCGGAGGCCAAAAGAGATCGTTTCATCGAGGTTTTTGGCCTGCCGGCCTACGATGCCGACCTTCTGACCGCCGACCGTGACCTGGCCGATTATTTCGAGGCCTGTCTCAGGACCTTCGACCACCCCAAGCCGGTCAGCAACTGGATCATGGGCCCCTTGCTGGGACTGTTGAACACGGCCGGCACACCGATTAACGCCTCACCGATCCTGCCTGAAAACCTGGGAGGCTTGCTGCAGTTGATCGAGGAGGGTGTGATCAGCGGTAAAATCGCCAAGACGGTCTTCGACGAAATGGCCGTGAGCGGCGGCACGCCCGATGATATCGTCAAAAAGCGGGGGCTCGTTCAGGTCAGCGACACCAACCAAATCGAGTCCGCGGTCGCCAAGGTCATGAACGAAAACGCCGCCGAAGTACAGGCCTACCGGGCCGGCAAAACCAAACTGCTCGGTTTTTTCGTGGGGCAGGTGATGCGCGAAACCAGGGGCAAGGCCAATCCCCAGGTGGTCAACGAGGTGCTGAAATCAAAGCTCGGGGCATAACACTATTCTCTGATCGATTTGGCGCGCTCACCGGCTGAATAAAACTTGACAGGGCATGAAAAACATTTCAAATTAAAACCAATTTGGAACCGATTTGGAGGATTATCATGCCGACCACGATAACCATAAAAAACATTCCGCACGATTTGTATGAGTTGATCAAACGAAATGCCGCCGAACACCGCCGCAGCATTAACAAGGAGGTCATAGCGATTTTCGAAAATGCCTTGCGCCCCAAGAATATCGATCCTGAGGATTTTCTCGTCACGGTGCGGAAAATGAGGGAAAAGACTCATCGAATGGAATTGACGGATCGTATGATCAACAACGCCAAACACCAGGGCCGACCATGATCGTGGTCGACACCAACGTCATCAGTTACCTTTTTATCAATGGAAAATTTACGGCACTCTCGGAAAAAACCTTTCAGCGGGACCACCATTGGGTGGCGCCCTTCTTGTGGCGGAGCGAATTCAGAAACGTCCTGACAGCCTGTTTGCGGAAAGGCTTGCTGCGATTAAATGAAGGATTGGAAATAATGGCGCAGGCCGAATTGCTGATGCAAGGAAACGAGTATTCATTGACGTCAGCCAGTGTGCTGCGGTTGGTCACACAGAGCGACTGCTCCGCCTATGACTGCGAATTCGTCGCGCTGGCGCGTGAGTTGCGGATCCCATTGATCTCAATGGATAAGAAAATCCTCATGGCCTTTCCTGAAGAGGCCATGAGAATGGAAGATTTTATCGAAGGCGGGAATCGATAATGAGCGGCGTCGGCTGGCCCCTGCATTGGCCATTTTGATTGAAAAAAATCCCCCTCGATCCCCCTTTTTCAAAGGGGGAGGAAAGTCATTGTTTAGCTGTTCAGACATTCAAGGTACCATACAGAGGAGCGCCACTGGGGCATTCCGGCGACCGCGTGTTGACGGCCGACATCATGTATGTCTGGATCTACGGAGGCTGATTGTCACTGACAAAGCTCTCCGTTTGGAGAAGAGGATTACCCAAACCCTTCCCCTTTTGAGAAGGGAATTACCACAGCAACTTTCACCTTTGAAGCGGGGGCTTACCACAGAACTTTCGCCATAAAGAGGCGGCTTTCCAACGACCCTCCCCCATTTGAAGCGGGGGCTTACCACCGAGCCTTCCCCTTTTGAAGTTGGGGCTTACCCCGACCCTCCCCCTTTGGAAAAGGGGGAGGGGAGGATTTAGGCGTCTCATGCTACGATATGAGAAACATTTGAAGAACAAGGCGCGTCATTTGCGTCAAAACATGACCGACAGCGAGCGCTTACTCTGGTCAAGACTGCGCGGCAAACAACTGTTCGGGTTACAAGTCTATCGTCAGAAACCCATTGGCAAGTATATTGTTGATTTTTTTATCCCAAAAGCCAAAACAGTGATCGAAGTGGATGGATCTCAGCATTTGGCGACTGAAAACGCCGAAAAGGACCGTGGACGTGATGCGTATCTGACAGGTGTTGGTCTCCAGGTGTTGCGATTCAATAGCATTAAAATATCTTATAAAGTTTAAACCAATTTTTGGAGGCAAGCGTTGAAGAAATCTTTCCTGTTGCACTGCGTCCTGGTCATTGGAATGCTGCTGCTCTGCAGCGCCGTCCGGCTGTCGCCCGCGCTGGCCGCCGAACCTCAGCGGGTGGCCGTGCTGCCGTTCAAGATGAATGCCGAAAAGGATTTGTCGTTTTTAAGAAACGGCATTTTCGATATGCTCTCCAGCCGCCTGTCCGATCCCGAGAAGGTGCAGGTGGTCAGCCGGACTGAAGTCGACAAAGCGCTGGCGGAAGAGACTGGACCGGCAGCAACCGGTCCGATAGACGAGGCCGCCGCCCGCAAAATCGGGCAAAAGCTCGGCGCCGACTTCGTTCTTTTCGGCAGCTTGACGATGTTCGGCAACAGCCTGAGCATCGACGCCGAAATGCTTGACGTGGCCGGGATGCGGCCACCGGTGACCGCATCCGCTCAAAGTGCGGACATGGGGGCGGTCATTCCCCAAATCGATCAGTTTGCGGCGGAGATCAACAGCAAGGTCTTCAACCGCCAGGCGCCGGCCGCCGGTCCGGTTGCGACGGCGCCCCGCACCGAGGCGGTTCCAGAATCCCGCGCCCATCCGGAAAAACTGCTGCAGGGCGGCGCCGTGGCCGGCGGCACCGCACAGGTGTCACCCTTCATCACGCGCAAAGAAAAAATCCTGCAGACGACCAATTTCTGGAAAAGCCCCAACTTCACCTATTTCATCAGCGGTCTGGCGGTCGGCGACGTGGATGGGGACGGCCGGCAGGAGACCGTCATCGTCAGCCCCGATGAGGTGACCATCTACCGTTTTCAAAACAACACCTTCAGTCAGATTCGACGCCTCGATAAGGTCCCGGATCGCTACAATATCGCCGTCGATGTCGCCGATATCAACGGCAACGGCCGGGCCGAAATCTTCGTGACGGCCCTGAACAACTACAAGAATGTCGTCACCTCCTATGTCGCGGAATACAATGGCAACGATTATGCGGTTATCGCCAAAGATCAACCCTGGTATTTTCGCGTGACCGACACGCCGGCGCGCGGCAAGGTTTTGCTCGGACAGCAGAACCGGTCGAACACCCCTTACAAGGGGACGATTTACGAAATGCAGTGGGGCGCCGGTGCCTACGTGGAGCAAAGCGCGGTCAGAACCCCGTCGGGGGTCAGCGTCCTGGGCGTCGCCCTGGGCGATGTGCTGAACGATAAGGCGGAAACTCTCGTGGCCTGCAACAGCGGCAACAACCTGGTGATCGCCACCCCGAGCGGGGACAGCCTTTGGAAAAGCAACGACAAGTACTGCGGCAGCGTCCAATATTATGCCGGCCCGAAATCCGACAAGGGGCAGGAGGAAAACCCGATTTACCTGCCCATGCGACTCCTGGTCCGTCACCAAGCCGAAGCCGACCTCAAAAATCAGGTCATCGCCGTCAACAACCATGAGGTGGCCAACATGCGGTGGAGCCGGCGGGATTTCACCGAAGCCAATATCGAGGCGCTCGTTTGGGATGGGGTTTCTCTGGGCAACGCCTGGAGCACGCGCAAGATGTCGCGCTTCATCAGCGATATCCAGATCGCCGATTTCGACAACGATGGCCGCGACGAGCTGGTGGTCAGCCTGATCATCAAAGCGGGCGATATCATTCTGACCTCCGCCAAATCGACGGTGATCGCCTACGAATTGGATACGGCGCCACAAGCCTCGGACGCTTCCGGGCAATAACACGCCTGCCGGTTGGTGGGCTGAATTTGTCCTGAATACCTCCCTTTTCGAATTGAACTTGAGGATCAGGTCGAAATAAGTTCAAGCGCTTGGCGTCCGCCACTAACGACGTCGACCGGAATATGACGGTCAAGCGTGGCGAACATACCATTTTTTTGGACAGCCAAACCCAGCAGATAAACATCAGTGATCTGGGCATGAGTGATGACCGAATCGGATTCAAGGATGTTGACTATGCTCAGATCTTCCGTCCAGAAATGGTGACCCGGTGATTTACAGACCTTGTGCAGAATCGAAAGCACGGAAGATACGTCTCCCGGACGGTTGGGATAATTCGGATGGCTGGCAATACGGACAAAGCCGTTTTCAGTAATCGGACAGGTGGCCCAACCCTGATGACCCGTTGCATCAAACCACTGGTGGGACGGTTTATGATGAACATGCATCGGATCGGTCAAGGCAAGAAGCAGGTTGATGTCGAGCAGAAAAATCTTCAAAGCGATTCGTCGCGCAGTTGGTTGACAAGCTCCATTGTGACGATCCCGGCATCAGGTTGGATTGGAAACATCGGCAGACCGTGCTTTTTGGAGACACGCGCCTTGCGGGTCAAAGAATGCCGGGCCAATTCCGACAACACTTGGCCAAGAGTCTTTCCTCGTTGACGTGCCAGCTCTTTAGCGGCGAAAAGAACATCTTCCTCAATGTCAATTGTCGTGCGCATACATTTCGTCCTGAAAAAAGATGATCATGGAAAGTGATTCTGTTGGTCGGCGATGATTTTCAGCATCTGATGTTTGATGCTAATCAACCGTTATGACCTTGTCAAGTCCTAACCTGCTGCCCCAATCACCCGCAGGATTACCTGTGAAATTATGCTTTATTGTAAAAAAAAATTACTACAATCATGATATGGAGGATTATATGCCCCTGATTCGACCTATTTCCGACTTGCGCAATCGCGCCATCGAAATCTCGGAAATCTGTCACCGTGAAGACCAACCCGTCTTTATCACCCGCAACGGGAAAGGCGACCTGGTTGTCATGAGCCTTGCGCACTATGAACGGATGCAGACCATGCTTGAACCCTACCAAAAACTCGGATAAGCTGAGGTGTTGGATGCTTCCGGTGAAAGAGGGGTCAGGCATGCCGCGCTGTTCAAAAATCTCAAAGAAAAAATAAAATGTGTAAATTTCGTGTAAGTTTACATCCCAGTTGGTGCGCTCTACCGGGCGCACCAATACAAAACCCGGAGCCGAAGCTCCGGGTTTTTTTGGTTTAAACATTTAAATTCGGCGACGCCGAATTTAAATCAGAAGTCGATCTGCCATTTGGCGCCGGCATACCACAGGT
The DNA here is from genome assembly GCA_963779885.1 of uncultured delta proteobacterium. Lineage (GTDB taxonomy): Bacteria > Desulfobacterota > Desulfobacteria > Desulfobacterales > SG8-13 > JARFQH01. The sequence goes on from CAWAAN010000019.1 coordinate 69,896, forward strand.
CGCCCAGATTGATATTCGGCACGAACGGGGCGTTTGTCTTGAAATCACCGTAATCGCGGAAGCCAACTTCCGGCACGATGTAAACGCCCTTGGCCAGCGTGAGCACGGCCTGCAGGTAGTACTCCATGTACGTATTTTCGGAGCCGTTGTCATAGTCGCTGTAAAGGTAGCCGCCGCCCAACTCCAACCGCAGCATTTCGGTCGGGCTGAAGCCGATGGCCAGCATCGCCATGATGCTGTCAACATCGACGAGTCCGCCGGTGATATCCAGAACCGGCAACTGCGATAAACTTCTGCCATTCAACTGCGGTCCGCCCAGGCCGAGGTTGGCATTCAGCCAGCCGGCCGCCGCGCCGTTGCGGTACCAGCTCACCTGCGGCTTGACGAAGAACGGGCCGAAACCAAGGTCCGCGCCCGCACCGACCATGTAGGAACTCACGTCGTCATCGGCTTGCAGCACCGCACCGGTGGCCGTGTCCGTGGTCGCCTGGTATAACTTAAACGCCTGATAGCCACCGAAGGCGTGCAGGCTCATGGCATCCGACAGTTTAAACTCGTAGGACGCTTCGAGTTTGGGGATGTAGGTTTCAGTGGTCTGCTGTACCGTGAAGCCGGCAGGCAGTGTTCTGGTAAGGATGCCGGCGGTCGGCGAGATAAGGGCCACCTTGAACCCCATGCCTTCCAGCGCGATCTGTCCGCGGCGGGCGCCATAGGCGTTGCCCACCTGGAGCAGGCCGTTGTCGGTGTCGAACACCTGGCCGGAGAGAAAGAAAGTTATCGGGGTGTAGTCCTTGCCGACCTTCAGCCCCCAGTCGTCCGCGAACTTCCACACGCCGTAGAGCCGGCGGGTGCCGACATTGCCGCCGCCGCCGTCCGACGTGACGGCAAACTCGAAACGGGCATCAATCATGTCGCCCTTGACGGTCGCGCCGACGCGCGAGTTGCCCTGCAGTTCCCAATTCAAATTGTCCACACTGTCGCGGCCGAATTGATCGACACCGACGGTCTGGCCGGCTAAAGCGTTTCCATCACTCAAATCCTGGCTGGTGTAAAACGTCGCCATGCGGGCGCTGCCGTAAAGGTTCCACTCGTTGGCCGATGCGGTGACGGCAAAAAAAGCCGCGAGCGCAACGACGAGCGCGATAACGGTAAGTTTTTTCATCTGTAGTTCCTCCTTAGAACTAGGGTTTGGTCAACATTTTTCTTGATTCATCATCCTCTTGTTGAAACACCGTACTCACTTTACAACCATTCTTACGTGAGAACTCCTCAATCCTCATCATCGAAATGGTACAAACAGTTCCCGGACCACCTCCCTTCAACCGTTGCGAACCCGGCAGCTGGCCGCGCTGCCTGCGGGAAAGCGCACGCCCGTAAGGGCGGACGCTCAAAACGTTTTATAACGCGGCGTGTCACAGGGGGCCGCCACGTCAGCCTTACGAGCCGTGTTATCAAGCCGTCACGGGCATGTCAAGCCTAAAATCAGCGCACGCCGCACCTTAATTTATATGACCAACAGGCCGGACCATCGGCTGCAACGCCGGATCGATTTCGCACGAGGGTTGCCGTCCTCTCGCTGGGGCCGCTTGCACAAAGGCCACTGTGCCGCCACTTATCCGATTGCGCCCATGTTGGAAGACATATTAGCCGATATTATCCTCGAAATCAACCTGTTTTTATGGATTTCAACAATTTTATTCAACAATAACTTTAAAAAAATCAGGTCTCACTGGTTCGCGGGGGTCGGGAGGATTTTTTTGGCCTGAAGATAGCGCCGCTTGATCCAGCCGGACGATTTTTCGACCACGGTGCGCCGGTAAAAGCGCCGGTCGGCCGCGCTGATGAGATCGGTGCGCTTGCCATACTTCAATTTGACGTAGGCATTGAAATCAAAGGCCGCGAACAGGCGGAAGAGAGAGCGGTTGACCAATCGGCGCGCAGGCTTGCGGATGACGGCCACGCCGAAATCCAGCAGGATGGGCTGCCGCCCATCAACCACCAGGATGTTGTCCTTTTTTTTGAGGTCGCCGTGCGCCACGCCGGCGCGGTGCATCTTTTCGATATAGTGCAGAAGGGTCTCGAAGAAGTGGTCGCGGTCATGGATCCGCGCGCCCTGGATGGGGACGCCGTCGACAAAATCCAGGACCAGGTACCGGTTTTCAAGGAAACCATGGCAGCGCGGGATGCCCGGCAGGCCGGCCAGCCGTCCGTAGACCGCATATTCGTTTTTGAGCATCCGCCGCCGCACGGATGCCGCCAGGCCCCGGCCGAGAGGCGCCTTGACCACCAGCGACCGCTCGCAATCCCGGTAAAGCAGGGTGTGGCACTGGTAGCCCCGGCCGAGGACATTCTGCCCGTGGCGGAGGCTGGCGGTGACCCATGCCAGCAGTGTCTGCTCGGGAATGCCGGCGATTTTCTTCGTCATCTGCAATGTCATTAATTTAATGGATTCCCTTGAAAGTCCCCCGTTGAAAAAGGGGGATCCATGGCTGTGCATGGGAAAGTTTCTTACACGTGGACTGGTCGACCAGAGGCGTCGCTAGAGCCTGAGAAAGAGAAAATAGAGGCCGGCCAGGAGAAAAAGGGCGATGAGCGGCTCGCCGTTTTGGCGCAGGCTCTGCCAAAATGACCACGCGCCGCCCGGACGTGCGGCCAATGACCAATGCGGCAGGAGCGCGCGCGTCCGCTGCCGCCAGCGCTCCCAATCGTCCGTGAACAGGTGATGGAGTTTATCGTCCTCGCGCTGTATCGCCTGCGGGTAAAAAACCAGCAGGATCAGGATAAAAAGGGGGCCGCTCCACCAGAGCCCGGAAGCCAGCGAGAACCCGCACCCCAAAAGAATATTGCCGACATACAGCGGGTGACGCACGTAAGCGTAGGGGCCGTCGGTGGCCAGGGCCTTGTTTTTCTTGATGTGGCCCGAGGCCCACAGCCGCACGGCGATGCCGACGCCGGCCACCGCCACGCCGAGCCAGAAGAGTCCGGCCACCGGTGCGCCCGCCAACGTCACCAGCACGAGAAAGGCGATGCCGATGAACTGCCGGAACCGGTCCCGGCGATAGCGGATGTCGTGCAGAAATCTTCGGGCCCCGATCTCTTTGATCATTAAACGGATTCCTCTTTTCGGTTTTACGGCGACAACGGCCGATTTTTTCAAATTTTGAAGTATGAGAGATTGCATCGGAGGTGTCAAGGACGATTTACGTGGCATGAGCACAAAAATAGCGGCACTGACCTCGGGTCCGGTCTAAGATCCCGGTAGGGGCGAAAAATTTTTCGCCCCTGCGAGACAGCCGCTCTGCGAACCGCTCCTCCTGGGCTCCGGTGCATCGTTTTCATGCGTTGTGGCGGCCCAAGGGCCAGGAGTGTTCAGGGCCGAAACCATCTATCGACGCCGGAAGAATCAAAAAAGACAGCCAGCCGTTTGTGGCGGCTGGCTGTCTAAGGAGGAAAACAGATGATGATTTATTGAGGATGCCAATACATAAAGCAAAGTATATGCCAAAACCGAAATCGCCGTTAAAAACACCCCTTTGCCATCATAACTGTCTCACATTTAATGATATATTTTTTATGCCCCTCAGCGAAGCGGGTCTCGACTGGTGGGACGGAATGTCACCAGCGGTTCAAATTTATAAACGCTGTCCGCCTTCTTTAAGAAATAATTGATAATTTACAGTCAGTTATGCACAAGCGTGATGGTTTAAATTATTGAATGCACCGCCTGTCTCCGGCCAGGTCGGCTAAAAACCCCCGCGTTGCGGCCCCGTGCGGCGTTCAATAAATTGAACCGGTGCGGCGGCGCGGACCGCGCCTGACCTTTCGGGGGTCAAACACCGCTAAACGGCCGGCGTGATATGGCCCCTGGGTCATTCGGGTTGTCCAAATGAGACGACATTGAGAACAAAATGTCACAGCAGCGCCGACCCTTAGGAGCGCTTCAAAGGCCGATGCCGTCGATGACCGCCTGGCAGTATCGGCAGCGGCCATCTTCGAGGCCGGTGCGCCGGACCTGGAATCCCCGGCGTTCAATGAGGACCCTGCCGCAGCCGTAGCAGAGGGTATTTTCACCCTCCCCGCCGGGGACGTTACCGATATAGACGTAGCGCAAGCCCGCCTGCCGCCCGGTTTCCCGTGCCTTTACCAGCGTGGCCACCGGCGTCGGCGGCCGGTCGGTCAGCTTGTAGGTCGGGTGAAACCGGCTGATGTGCCAGGGGGTCTCCGGCCCCAGTTCCGTCACCAGGAATTCGGCCAACTTTTCCAGTTCATCGGGCTCATCGTTCAGGCCCGGCACGATCAGTGTGGTGACTTCCACGAAAATACCGGCGGCTTTCATCTGTTTCAGGGTCTGCTTGACGGGCGCCAGCCGGGCGCCGCAGACATCGCGATAGTATTTTTCGCTGAAAGCTTTCAGGTCGACGTTGGCGGCATCCAGGAAGGGCCGAATCATGTCGAGCGCCTCGCCGGTCATATAGCCATTGGTCACGAACACGTTTTTCAATCCTTCGGCATGGGCCAGCCGGGCGGTTTCGTGGGCAAACTCAAAAAAAACGGTCGGCTCCGTGTAGGTGTAGGCGATGCTTCGGCAACCGCCGGCGACGGCTTCGGCAACCACCTGCCGCGCCGTCCACTCGTCTCCGACGATCAGGCCGTTCTGGTCCTCGGGCATCTGGGCGATGTCCGCGTTCTGGCAGAACCGGCACGTGAAGTTGCACCCGACCGTGGCAATGGAATAGGAACGGCTGCCGGGCAGAACGTGAAAGAGGGGCTTTTTTTCAATGGGATCGATATGGCGGGCAATCAGCTTGCCATACACCAGCGTGTACAGGACCCCGGCGCGATTTTCGCGCACGCCGCACCGGCCGCGCCGGCCGTCTTTTATGAGGCAGCGGTGAGAACACAGGTGGCACCTGATCTTACCATCGACGGCGGTTTCATACAAACAGGCTTCCATGGCACTTCTCCCGTGCAGGTGAACATAATTTGGAGGGGTCCCCGCCGAAGGGCATTTCGGCCGGGCCGTTCCCGCTGCCCATTACGGTACCGGGCATCAGCCGGTCACCGTGTCGCCGGCCGGTCTCCTCCTGGCGGCGCAAGACCAGCGGCCGCGTCCTGAAAGCCGGCACCAGCGTAACCGCCATGCCCACAAAAGTTCCAAACGGGCAGCGCTGCACCCAGCGGGATTGCTCGAATGCCCGCACGAAACGACCGCGGCCGACGGGAAGCTGGTTGACTGTCCGCCAGGTCAGCGGCACCGGCCCGACCAGGGACCGGATGACCCGCTTGAGTTCCCAGATACCGAAGAAACGGGCATGATTGAAAAGGGTATCGCAGAACAATCCGGCGACCCGGCGCTGCAGACCCTCGAGGGCGTAGCGGTTGAAAACACCGATAAAGACCCGGTCGCGAGCGACACGGCAGGCTTCCGCAATGGCTTTGACCGGATCGTCGACGAATTCGAGCGCGGTCATGAAACAGGCGTGGTTAAAGGAGTTGTCGTCGAAAGGCAGATTTTCCGCGGATCCGCGGTACAGGTCGACGCGGTTTCCCAATTTCTTGAAACTGATGTCGAGCATGTAAGGCGAGGCATCGATTCCGGTGGCATTCAGCCCTTTTTCCAGCAGCGGTATCAGGCTGGCACCGGTTCCGCAGCCGATCTCCAGAACCGTCTCCCCCCGGGCGGGGCGAAGCAGCTCGATCATCAAGGCGTTTTCGCAGTCGGCCTCGAAACGATAGCGCGGTTCTTCGAACCAGCGCTCGAAAGCTCGAGCATCCTTGAAATCGAAGACATAGCCCATGGCGGCAACCCAACTGCACTGTGGCTTCCCGGCGAACCCGCCACTGATCTATCCCGGTGGGCCGCTCAAACCTGCTGATCGGATTCGGGAGCGGTTTCCAAAGTGGTGGCCTCGGTCGGTCCGGATTTTTTCTTTCGCCGCCGACGACGCTTTTTCTTGCGCGGTGCGGTGGGGTCTTCCGCATCGGCCGCAACGACTGTCGGCGCGTTTGCCGGCGGGGTTGCCGGCGCGGTGTCAGCCGCCGTATCGGGCAGAAAGCCGAAAAATGCGCCCGGGTGTGTCTTGGGCCAGGGTTTTTCGGAAGGCTTCTCGCGGGCCAGTCTTTTCTGGACGCGCTCCTTTCCGTGAACGGCCCGCACCCTGCGCCCGCGGGAGGCGGTGGCCACCGGCCCGCTGGCGTCAGCGACATACCAGTCATCCTCGGGCCAGATCACCGGGATTTTGTAGCCCAGCATCTCCTCGACGGCATCCAGATGGAACACGTACTGTTCGCAGGCCAGGGAAAAAGCCTTGCCGGTTTTGCCCGCCCGGGCCGTGCGTCCGATCCGGTGGATATAGTTTTCCGCGTCCTGGGGCAAATCGTAATTGATGACGTGGCTGATGTCTTCCACGTGGATCCCGCGCGAGGCGACATCGGTGGCCACCAGGATTTTGATGCGGCCGTTCTTGAAATTTTCCATCAACTGGAACCGCTTGCGCTGGTGCAGGTCCCCGGTGATGCCCTCGGCCGGACATTTGTTGCCCTTGAGCTTCTGGGTCAGCCATTCCACCCCGGTCTTGGTGTTGATGAAGATCAGCATCCGGCTCCAGTCTTCACGCGCGAGAATACCGAGCAGCAGCGGCAGCTTCTGTTCCCGGCCCACATGAAACAGCACTTGATCGATCCCCTCGACCGTCACCTCCTCGGGCGTAATGGAGATAAACTCCGGCAGGTTCATGTACTCGTAAGTCAGTTCCAGAACCCGGTATGAGAGGGTGGCCGAAAAGAGCATGGACTGCCGCTTGTCGTAGCGCGGCAATTTTTTCAGGATGAAGCGCATGTCCTTTTCGAAGCCGAGGTCCAGGAGGCGGTCGGCCTCGTCGATGACCACCACCTTGATGCCGGCGGTTTTGAAGATGCCCTGCTTGAAATAATCGATGACGCGCCCGGGGGTGCAGATGACGATATCCACGCCCTCTTTGAGGATCTCGGCCTGGCGCTGGTAGTCGATGCCGCCGACGACCTGCACCATCTTGAAACCGGTGTGGCGGCCGAGAACCAGCGCTTCCTCGTAAATTTGATTGGCCAGCTCGCGGGTAGGCGCCACAATCAGGGCCGCCGGCACTCCGGGTTGGCGGTCGGTCGCCGCCAGGAGCCGCGCGAAGACGGTCACCAGAAAAGCCGCCGTTTTGCCGGTCCCGGTCTGGGCCTGCCCGGCGACATCCCGGCCGGCCAGCGACACGGGCAGGGATTGGGCCTGGATCGGCGTGCAAGAGGTAAAGCCGGCTTCGGAAAGCCCGGAGAGAACTTCAGTTGGCAGATTGAGTTCGGTGAAGGAGGTGCGTGTCAGAAATTTTGGTTTAACCGCCCGCAGGTCGGAAGCCAAGGATTCGGGCTCGTCGGACATGTTTTCCTCAAATGGTTGAAACCTCAAATATGAGAGTTGTTGTTCCAGTAAACGCGCCGATTATACCCTTTTCTCGTTATATTGCAAGGGCAGGGGTTTGGGGGGTAAAATAGGGGCCCGCGTTTTTCGAACGCCCGGTTGTATTCGATCCTGTCAGGAATTAACATTGAACAAGTTAATAATATTTCTTAAAATATCAACCATGCCGCCGGACATACTTGCCGCACCGCGTCCTTGTGTGATACCCGATGAAGCCTGCAGGCCGATGGCCGGTCCGAAAAACGCCCACCGGCATGTGGTCCGTTACCGTATTTCACGCCCCATCGGCATTTCGGGCACGAGATAAAATCACCCACGACCCGGTTCGAGGGTCCGAAGAGAGTTAACAAAAAGGAGGCCACATCATTGAGCCACAACAAGAACACTTTTCCGGCGCTGATTCAGCGCAGCGACAGCCTGCTGGTCATCGTCGATGTCCAGAAAAAACTGGCGCCTCTCATCCAGGACACGCCGCGCATCGTGGCCAATATCCTCAAGCTCGTGCGGCTCGCCCGGATAGTGGAGGTGCCGGTCCTGATGAGCGAACAGGAAAACCTGGGCGAGACGGTCGATGAGATCCGGCTGGAGCTGCAGGAAACGCCCCCGGCGCGCAAGTTATCCTTCAGTTGCTTCGGTGAAGATGCGTTCATTCGCCGCCTGAAAGCCCACGACCGCCGCACCCTCGTGCTGGCCGGAATCGAAGCGCACATCTGTGTCGCCCAGACGGCGCTGCAGGCCCCCGCCGATTACCGGATCGTGGTCATCGCCGATGCCGTCGCCTCGCGCTCGCCGATAGACTGCCAGGCGGCCCTGGCGCGGCTGCGGCACGAGGGCGCAACGGTCGCGACCACCGAAATGGTGATGTACGAATGGCTGGAACGTGCCGGCACCGACACCTTCCGGTCGGCCCTGCCACTGCTCAAATGAGGCCCGGCATGCCCGATTTTTTCAAAGTGACGACCCTTGCGGACGTCCTGGAAATGACCGGGATGTTCCCGCCGGTCGGCACGGAAACCGTGACGCTGGCGGAATCCGGCGGAAGAATCCTGGCCGAAGAGTTGACGGCCGACCACGACCTTCCTGACTTTTTACGGTCGACCATGGATGGTTACGCGGTCAAGGCCCTCGCCACGTTCGGGGCCTCCGAGGGCAGCCCGGCCTGCCTGAACGTCAAGGGATCCGTGTCAATGGGCCGGCCGGCCGGTTTTTCCATTGCCCCCGGTGAGACGGCACGGATCTCCACCGGCGGCATGCTGCCGGAAGGCGCCGACAGCGTGGTGATGATCGAGCACACGGAAATGCTGGACGAGACCACGATCGAGGTCTACCGCAGCGTGGCCCCGGGCCAGAATGTCATTGAAACTGGAGAAGATTTTTCCGCCGGGCAGACCATTCTCACCGCCGGTCAGGTCCTGCGACCGCAGGAAACCGGCCTGCTGGCGGCCTTCGGCCGCCAGAGCGTCACAGTGTACAAGCGTCCGCGCGTCGCCATCATTTCCACCGGCGATGAAATCGTTCCGATAGCCGGCACCCCGGTCGCGGGGCAGATCCGGGACGTCAACAGCTATTCCCTTTCCGGGCAGGTGCTCGCCGCCGGCGGGTTGCCTCTGCGCTGCGGCATCGTGGGCGACAATTTCGAGGCCCTGAATTCCGCCTGCCGCGACGCCCTGGCCGCCGCGGACATGGTCCTTCTCTCCGGCGGCAGCTCGGTCGGGGTGCGCGATTTTACGGTCGATGTCCTGCGCCACCTGCCGGACTCCCGCCTCCTGGTGCACGGCATTTCGATCAGCCCCGGCAAGCCGACCCTCCTGGCCCGCGCGCAGCGCAAGGCCGTCTGGGGCCTGCCGGGCCACGTCGTCTCGGCCATGGTCGTCTTCAAAATCGTGGTGTACCCCTTTTTCACCCGGGTGGCGGGCGCCGACGGCCGGCGGCGCCCGGCTTTCCGGATTCCCGCCCGGCTGAGCCGCAACCTCGGTTCGGCGCAGGGGCGCACCGATTTTGTCCGTGTGCGGCTCACGCTCGAAAACAGCCAGTACCGGGCCGAACCGATTCTAGGCAAATCGGGTTTGCTGAATACCATGGTCATGGCCGACGGCCTCATCGAAATCGATGTCAATACCGAGGGGCTCGAGGCCGGGACTGAAGTCGCGGTGATCCCTCTATAGGCTTCGAGATAAGGATTTTGGACTGCGTTATCGGTCGGCGGCGTATGACGTATACAGCCGCCTCTCTCTGGCCTTGCCAAAATCCTTATCTCGAAGCCTATAGAAAAGATCTTGGCACGGCCTTAGCGGGCGGCGGCGTATGACCGTATACAGCCGCCTCTCTCTGGCCTTGCCAAAATCCTTATCTCGAATGCGGAGTAAAGCATGCATCCCCAACGCAATATCTATTTAAAAATGAAACCGCTGCAAGAGGCGCGGGACATCGTGTTTCAGAGGTTCGATTCAGCGGGGGTCATGACCGGTGAAATCGTGCCGGTCACCGAGGCGGTCGGACGCGTGCTGGCCGAAGCCGTCACGGCCCGGCTCTCCTCGCCCAATTTCCATGCGGCCGCCATGGACGGCATCGCGGTCAAGGCCGAGAAAACCTTCGGCGCCAGCGAGACGCGGCCGAAGGAGCTGATCATCGGCCGCGACGCGTTTTACCTGAACACCGGCCACGTGATGCCCGAAGGCACCGATGCGATCATCATGGTCGAAAAACTCGATCGGCTCGATGAGCATCGCGTGCGCATCGAAGCACCGGCCTTTCCCTGGCAGCACGTCCGCAAAATGGGCGAGGACATCGTCGCCACCCAGCTGCTCTTTTCGCAGAACCACCAGATCACGCCCTACTGCCTGGGTGCGCTCATTTCGGCCGGAATTTTCGAGGTGGCGGTCCGGCGCAAACCCAATGTGCTGATCATCCCCACCGGTTCCGAAATTCTCGACTGGCGCAAGGGGGATGCAGACCGGCTCGCGCCGGGACAGGTTCTCGAGAGCAACTCCTATGTTCTCGGCAAGCTGACCGAGTCCTGCGGCGGCGCACACACCAAGCACGACTGTGTCCGCGACGACCTGGAAGCGATCAAAACGGCCGTTCTAAATGGCCTTCAAGGCGGCTTCGACATGGTCCTGATCATCGGCGGCTCCTCGGCCGGCTCCGAAGACTACGCCCGCCACGCCATCACCGCCCTGGGAAGCGTGCATGTGCATGGTGTCACAATGATGCCCGGCAAACCGGTTCTCATCGGGGAGGTTTACGGCAAACCGGTTTTCGGCATTCCGGGCTATCCGGTGTCGGCGATCATCGCCTTCGAACAGTTTGTCGGCCCCCTGATCCGCCGCTGGCTCGGGCTGCCCGATATCGCGCCGGCAACCGCGGTGGTCGAACCCACCCGCAAAATGGCCTCCAAACTGGGCGTGGAGGAATTTGTCCGGGTGAAGCTCGGGCAGGTGGGCGGCCGCATCGTGGCCACCCCTTTGCCGCGCGGCGCGGGCTGCATCACCTCGATCACCGAAGCCGACGGCATCATCCGGATTCCCAACCACATCGAGGGACTCAATGCGCAGCAGGCCGTGACCGCCGAACTGCTGCGCCCGCTGGCCGCCATCCGCAACACGATCGTTATCGTCGGCAGCCACGACAACACCCTGGACGTTTTGGCCGATGAGCTTCGCGCCGGCGGCAGCGGCTTGTCACTGTCATCGAGCCACGTCGGCAGCATGGGCGGCCTGATGGCCGTCAAAAAAGGCCTGTGCCACCTGGCCGGCGCACACCTTCTCGACACCCGTGACGGCAGCTACAACACCTCCTATATCGAACGCTACCTGCCCGAACTCTACACCGCACAAAGGGTCCGCCTGGTCAACCTTGTGTTCCGTGAGCAGGGTCTGATCGTCTTGCCCGGCAACCCGAAAAAAATCAACCGTATCGAAGACCTGGCGCGCGAGGATGTCACCCTCATCAACCGCCAAGCCGGCTCCGGAACGCGTATCCTGCTCGACTACCGCCTGCAGGAATCCGGCCTCGATCCGGGCCGGGTCCAGGGCTACGGCACCGAAGAATTCACCCACATGTCGGTGGCGGTGGCCGTGCTGAGCGGGACCGCCGACGCCGGTCTCGGGATCTGCGCCGCGGCCAGGGCTTTAAAGCTCGACTTCGTCCCGATCGTCACCGAACGGTACGATCTGGTGGTGCCGGACCTCTTTTTCGAGACCCGCAACTTCCAGGTCCTGCTGGAGGTCATCCGCGGCAGCGCCTTCAAGAAACGGGTCGCGGCCCTGGGCGGCTATGGCACGGACCGCACCGGCGACATCCTGCTGTAAGCAAGGGGTTTGGATCAATTGACCTACGAGATCATCGACCACACCGCGGATATCGGCCTGCACGTTATGGCCGCCGATCCGTTCGAACTGTTCGCCACCGCCGCGCGGGGCCTGTTCGACATCATGGTCACCCCCGTGTCGCTGCGCGCGCAGGAAACCCTGAGCCTGAAGGTCGACGGCGCGGACTGGCCGGATCTTCTGGTCAACTGGCTGCGGGAGCTGCTGTACCTGTGGTCGGGAAAAGGGCTCCTGGTGCACTCGGTGCATATCCACGGCATAGCCGCCGATCGCATCGCGGCCGATGTCACCGTCGATCTCTACGACCCCGTGCGGCACGACATCCGCACCGAAGTCAAGGCCGTGACCTACCACCAGGCAGCGGTCGAGCGGAAGCGGACCGGCTGGGAGGCGAGAATCATTTTTGATGTATAGGCTGATATGAAACTGCGACAGCTCGACCCCTATCGGTGGCAGATTCCGATGACCGGCGCCATGCGCGTCCCCGGCATCGTGTATGCCAGCGCCGCCATGCTCAAAGAGTCCGATCAGGAGGAACCGCTCAAGCAGGTGACCAATGTCGCCACGCTGCCCGGCATTCTCAAAGCGTCCCTGGCGATGCCGGATATGCACTGGGGCTACGGTTTTCCGATCGGCGGCGTGGCCGCCTTCGACTGGCAGACCGGCGTCGTTTCGCCGGGCGGCGTGGGATATGACATCAACTGCGGGGTACGCCTGGCCGCAACGAACCTGGTCGAAGGCGACGTGCGGCCGAAACTCGACTTGCTGGTCAACGCGCTCTTTCAGAATATTCCGTCCGGAGTCGGCTCGCAGGGCTCCCTTCAACTTTCCGTGCCGGAAGAAAAAAAGGTGCTGCGAAATGGCAGCCGCTGGGCGCTTCAGCAGGGTCTCGGCCTGAACGGCGACCTGGAACACACCGAAGACGGCGGCTGCCTGCCCGACGCCGATCCGGAACTGGTCAGCGCGCGGGCCCTGGAACGGGGGCGGCAGCAGCTCGGCACCCTGGGTTCCGGCAATCATTTCCTTGAAGTCGGACTGGTCGAGGAACTCTTCGATCCTATTGTGGCAAAGGCGTTCGGCCTTTTCGAAGGCCAGGTGACACTCATGCTCCACTGCGGCTCGCGCGGGTTCGGCTATCAGGTGTGCGACGACTTTCTGGCCTCTATGACCAAGCACGTTCAGAAACTCGGCCTCCATCTGCCGGACCGGCAGCTGGCCTGCGCCATGATCCAGTCGGAGATGGGCGCTCGGTATCTGGGCGCCATGGCCTGCGCCGCCAACTATGCCTGGGCCAACCGCCAGGTATTGCTGCACCGGTCGCGCGAGGTCTTCCAGCGGGTGTTGGGCGTCGGGCCGCGCGATCTGGGCATGCGGCTGGTGTACGATGTCTGCCACAACATCGCCAAAAAAGAGGATCACGTCGTCGACGGCCGAACGCGCGCCGTGTGCGTTCATCGCAAGGGCGCCACCCGATCCTTTCCGCCCGGCCATCCGGCGTTGACTGAAGAGATCCGCGCGGTGGGGCAGCCGGTGATCATCCCCGGCGACATGGGAACGGCCTCCTATGTGCTGGTCGGCACCGAAAAGGCCCTGACCGACACGTTCGGCTCGACCTGCCACGGGGCCGGCCGGAGGCTGAGCCGCAAGGCCGCCTTGAAGGCCGGCAAGGGCCGATCGATTCACCGTGAGCTTGAAGACAAGGGGATTCTGGTGCGCTGGACCGGCCGGGGCACACTCGCCGAAGAGATGCCCGCGGCTTACAAGGACATCTCCGAAGTCGTGGCGGTCGTTCACGGCGCGGGCATCTCCCGCAAAGTGGCCAAATTGCGTCCAATCGCCGTGGTCAAGGGTTGAAGATCGACGCCGACGTGTTGCCGCGCATCCGTGCCGGTGTGATACCACCGGTCGGCCAGGTTGTCATGACACGGACTCCAGCCCGATTATTTTCACTTCAGGCGTTGACGGCTCGCTGCCCGAAACGGTGACGGCCCGTTCGTGAACCCCAACCGAGAAGGAATGATATCGATGAATCCGCAAATGTTCAGAGAGTATGACATCCGGGGTATTACCGGCAAGGACATGACAGCCGCGGATGCGGTCTTGATCGGCCGCGGCGTGGGGACCTTCCTGCGCCGGCACGGCGCCCGAGCCATCACCGTCGGCCGTGACTGCCGCCTGACTTCCGGTGACTACGCCCAAAAATTGATCGAGGGGCTCCGGTCGACCGGCTGTGATGTGGTCGACATCGGCGTGTGCCCCACACCGGTGTTCTACTTTTCGATCCAGCACTTTGGAAAAGACGGCGGCGTCATGGTGACCGCCAGCCACAACCCGCCCGAATACAACGGCTTCAAACTCTGCCACGGCCTCGACTCGATCCACGGCCAGGACATCCAGACCATTTTAAACCTGATCCAGACACAAGATTTCAGCACGGGCCGCGGGCAGCTGTCATCCGCCACCATTATTCCGACCTACATGGATTTTGTGGTCGACAACATCCGTCTGTCGCGCCCGCTGCGGGTTGGCGTCGATGCCGGCAACGGAACCGCCGGGGTTGTCGCCGTGCCGATCATGAAACGGCTCGGGTGCCGTGTCGCCGATATCTACTGCGAGATGGACGGAAATTTTCCCAACCACGAGGCCGATCCGACCGTCGCCGACAACCTGCGGGACCTCATCGCACTGGTCCAAAGGGAGAAGCTGGATATCGGCATCGGTTTCGATGGCGACGGCGACCGTCTCGGGGTGGTGGACGAGAGCGGGCGGATTGTCTACGGCGACAAGCTGATGATCATCTTCGCCCGCGAGATTCTGGCGCGCAAACCCGGAGCCACGTTCATCTCCGAGGTGAAATGCTCGCAGAGCCTGTATGACGATATCGAAAAACACGGCGGCCGCGCCATCATGTGGCGCACCGGTCACTCCCTTATCAAAAAGAAGATGAAGGCCGAGAAGGCCGAGCTGGCCGGGGAAATGAGCGGTCACATGTTTTTCGCCGACCGCTATTTCGGATTCGACGATGCCACCTACGCCGCCTGTCGCCTCCTTGAAATCCTCGCCACCACCGGCCACAAGATCTCCGAGCTATTGGCCGATGTGCCACCGACGGTCACGACGCCGGAAATCCGGGTCGATTGCCCGGACGACATCAAGTTCGACCTCGTCCGGAAGGTGACCGACCATTTCCGCCGCCATAACGAGGTGATCGATATCGATGGTGCCCGGATTCTCTTTAGTGACGGCTGGGGGCTGGTGCGGGCGTCGAACACCCAGCCGGCGCTGGTGCTGCGGTTCGAGTCCCTGTCGGAAAAAAGTCTGCGGGAAAATAGACTCCTGGTGGAGCAAACCCTTGAAAAGCTGCGCGCGGACATGATGTCGTGAGCAGGGGGTCGGAAGCTTGAGAAAATGAAGGCCTTTTCTGTGTTTTTAGAGCCGGCCGGGGTGACGTGAGTCCTTGGGTCTAAAAGTCGGTTTCCAAACGGACATTTTTTTGACGGCGCTCTTTTTCTTCATCGACATGAATGGCCTGAAATCCGCGCCGGTCAACACCGGTCCGGCGATCCTGGCCGGACCTTCTGTCCGGAATGTTCAGGGGCACCGGTTTCTTGCGCCGATCGCTCCACAAGCGGCGGCCGCCGTTGTCCAGCATGGCAATAAAAGACAATTCGTTCATGAGTCGGTTAATTCCCTCGCGTCCTTGTTTCGTAGATTAATTTCCGGCGCCTGTCAATCTTTTGTCTCGGGCCGCTTCACTGGTGTCTGACCGCGTTTTGGCGCTGGTGAAAAAAAGGCTTGACATGCCACATCGTGGTATGTCAGGATACTGTTAACTGTCGGGTAGATGAGCCCGGCAGTTAAAACCTCCTTTCAGAGTAGGCGGGTCATATCCCCTGTGACCCGCCTTTTATTATGGCGGCGGGCTTGATGACGGCGACCTCGTCCGGCAATGCCTTTACCTTTTCGCGATGGGAAGATCCGGTCTTCATTTTAAATCTTTCCAGGGCCAGAATGAAGATGACGACGGCGAGCACGGCGGCTGCCAGAAACACGCCATAGAGTTCAGAAATCACCACGTCTGCTGTCTCCTTTCCGGCACCTGCGGTACCCTCGCTGGTTTTTTGGCACCGGCCTCAGTTTTTTCTGGCGCGCGCACAGCACCACTTTCAGCTCGGAAACGCGGCCACGCCCACCGGCGATCCTTCTCGAACGGCCCCTGTCGCCGGTCGTGGCCGCCATCGGCCGTCAGGGGCGATCCACTGACGACCTTGGCCGTAACCCCTGGCTCACGGGTGGGAAGGACCCTGCCGGTAAAAACTAGCAAGGAACATGCCACCTTTTTCAGGCATTTTTAGCCGATCGCGTCTTCCCGTAACCGTCCGACATCGTGACGGTAAAATCGAACTCCGACCGGTGGCCGCAAAAAAAACTCCCGCCCTGTTATTGTCGCATTCCCACACCGCCACAGCCGATCGCATGGTTGACAGGCTGATGGGCGCTGGCCTATATATCGGATTATGAAGATAACGATATTGGGTGCCGGAAAAATCGGCACGGCGATTTCTCTGATGCTGCATGACAGCGACTTCTGCTCGGAACTTGTGATCGGCGACATCGTTGCGCCCGCGGATGTCGGCACCGCATCACCGGCGGCCTACACGCAAATCGACTTCAACGACCCGCTGGCCCTCGGCAAGCTCATTGCCGGCCGCGATGCGGTTGTCAGCGCGGCGCCCTTTTACCTGAATCGCATCATCGCCGAGGCCTGCGCGCGGGCCGGGGTGGCCTATTTCGATCTGACCGAAGATGTCGACACCACGTCATATATCCGCGGCCTGGCCCAAAATGCCGCCGTGCCCTTCGTGCCGCAGTGCGGGCTGGCCCCCGGCGCCATCAACATCATCGGCAGCAGTTATGCGCGCCTGTTTAAAACCGTCCGCAGCCTGGAGCTGCGCGTCGGCGCCCTGCCGCTGTATGCCAGCAACTCGATGAAATACTATCTGAGCTGGAGCACGGCCGGCTTGATCAACGAGTACTGCCAGCCGGCCGACGCCTTGTACGATGGGTGCCGGATACGGGCCTTGCCGTTGGAGGGACTCGAACGGCTGACCATAGACGGCACGGAATACGAAGCCTTCAACACCTCCGGCGGCGTGGCCACCATGTGCGAGACGTTCGAAGGGTGCATCAGCGATCTCAACTATAAAACCATCCGCTACCCCGGGCATCGGGATCTGATGCGCTTTCTCCTGCACGACCTGAACCTGGGGCGAAACCGCCATGTCCTGACCCAGATCTTCGATCAGGAAGTGCCCTTGACGGAAAATGACGTCGTCATCATGTATGTCAATGTGGTCGGCAGTGACGATGGTCCGATCATGCAGCGAAATTTCGTCAAAAAGATATACGGCCGAATTCTCGATAATACCCCGCTTTCGGCGATTCAGCTCTCGACCGCGGCCGGATTGGTAGCCATACTGGAACTGTTCAGTCGCGCCAAGTTGACACCGGGCTTTGTCAAACAGGAAGACATCGATCTGGCAGACTTCTTTTCGACCCGCTGGGGCCAGCTGGTCTACGGCCCCTCCCGGTGATCGCCGTGGCCGAGGACTGGCGGCCGACATTGAGTGTAGTATAACGTATTACTTTGCGCTATAACTATTTATGGCCATAAGCGCTGATATTTCAGGCGCTTGACGACTCGATCAAATAGCTGTTGACAAGCCGGGGGGAGTTGATATGATGACCTCCAACGTGACATGCCGTTGTTCGATCCCCTGCCGGGGAGCATAGCTGGGGAGGGTTTAATTTGATCAGCAGCTTGCATTCCCTCAAGAATTAAAAAATTGCTAAAGCGCTTTTTCTTTTAACCCTGTTGCTGACCTGGCAACCGGGTTTTTTTTTGATAAATTCCAGATGACAACACTGCGCAGCGATAAGCGGGATACCCTGGAAATCGGCGGTCTCGGAGTAATTCACCTGAAACGCAGCCGCAGGACCCGGTATATGAATCTGACGGTTAAACCGTTTTGCGGCATCGGGGTGACGATCCCCTACGGCGTCTCTGTCAAGCAGGTCGAACGATTCGTGGTCTCGAAGACCAACTGGGTTGTCAACCGCCTGGCCAGGGTCCACCAACTGGAGCAGCAGCGTGTGCGCGCAACCGCCGTGATCGAAAAAACCGATCCCGAAGAGGCCCGGCGGTTCCTGGCGCGGCAACTCGCAGCCCTGGCTCGGCAGCATGGTTTTAATGTCGGCGGCGTGGCGGTCCGCCGGCAGAAAACACGCTGGGGAAGTTGTTCGGCCGTCAACAACATCAGTTTGAACATCAACCTGGTTCATCTTCCACGTCCGCTCATGACCTACGTCATCCTGCACGAACTTCTGCACACCCGCATTAAAAACCATGGCCCGCGGTTCTGGAGCGAACTGGACAAATTGGTCGGGGACGCCCGCAGGCTCAGGGCCGATCTCAATGAATACGGCTATCTTCTGCTGCAAATTTAGGCGGCAAAACAAACAGGCCTGTGGTATGATAACGGGTGTATCACGGCGGGAAGCGGTATGCCGAAACGGGACAAACTGATTTTCACCACCCTGTTTTTTTCGATTTTCGCCACTATCACCGGGGTGGGTATCGTGGTCCCGCTGCTCCCGGTTTACGCCCGCAATCTGGGTGCCGGCGGCCTTTTCATCGGCTTGATCTTCGGTGCTTTTTCCCTTTCGCGGGTCTTTTTTTTGCCCTATTTCGGCCATCTGTCGGATAACATTGGCCGAAAGTCATTGATTGTGCCCGGCTTGCTGGCCTACAGCGCCGTTTCCATCGCCTTTCTATTTTCCGACAGCGTCGGCTCGCTGATCCTGATCCGGCTCATCCAGGGGGTGGCCTCGGCCATGCTGATGCCGGTCATTCAGGCTTACGTCGGCGATATCACGCCGGCCGGCCGCGAGGGCCTGACCATGGGCCTTTTCAACATGGCCGTATTCCTCGGCTTGAGTCTCGGCCCGGTGGCCGGGGGCTTGATCCATGACCGGTTCAGTCTCGATGCGGCCTTTTGGGGCATGGGCGGTCTGTCGCTGATCGGTTTTTTTTTGAGTCTCATATTTTTGCCGCCGGTGCATTCCGAAAAAGCGGTCCGGCAGGGAAGAAAACCGGCCAAGTGGAAAAAACTGCTGCGCCACCGCGACATCGTCGGCCTCTTTGTGTTTCGATTTGCCTACACGGCCTGCATCGGCATCATCTGGGGTTTCCTGCCGGTGCTGGCGGACACTGAACTCGGCTTGTCCAGTACCACCATCGGATTTCTGGTGATGCTCGGGATTTTCGTCAGCGGCTCCATCCAGGTGCCGATGGGCTACCTGGCCGACCGCCTCAACAAAAAATCAATGGTCATTTACGGCGGCCTGTTGGTCGGCGGCGCAATGTTGTCCTACTGGTGGGCGGATACGGTTGTGGCAATGGTGCTTGCCAGTGCCCTGTTTGGCATCGGCGGCGGGATCAGCATGCCGGCGCTTACGGCGACCGCGGTGCTCATCGGCGACAAAATGGAGGCCATGGCGTCGGTGATGGCGCTTCTCACCGTGGCCCACAGCCTGGGGATGCTGGCCGGTTCGATGCTGGCCGGGGTCATGATGGATTTGTTTCGCCTGCGGGCGGCATTTCCGCTCGGAGCGGCACTGATGGCTACTGGCGTCATCGCGTTCACGGTCGCCACCCGGCTGCGTTTCGGCCGTCCGGACAACGGCGCATCGCAGCTGATGGCCTGAAGTCCGCTGGCCAAGCCGGCCTTGGAAAACAGGCGCCGGCGACCCAAGCGCCTCTCATCAATTGACAATGGCCCCATCATCATTAATTTTAATGTCACTTCACGATGTGACAAAATTCTGCGGATGATACCGTCGTCCTCTTTGGAAATCAAAAAATTATGGCTGTAAAACGTGACTACTACGAGGCGCTCGGGGTTAACCGCAGCGCTACCGAACCAGACATCAAAGCCGCTTATCGCAAACTGGCCTTGAAATACCATCCGGACCGCAATCCGGACAACAAGGCGGCCGAGGAGCGGTTCAAAGAGGCCGCCGAGGCCTATGAAGTCCTCCACGATCCCCAGAAAAAATCGATTTACGATCAATTCGGGCACGCCGGCCTCGAAGGCACCGGATTCTCGGGGTTCGGAGGATTCGAAGATATCTTTTCGAGCTTCGGAGATATTTTTGAAGATTTCTTCGGCATGGGCGGCAACCGGCGTTCCAGAAGCCGTGCGCCGCGTGGAGCGGATTTACGCTACGACATGAAGATCAGTTTCATGCAGGCGGCCTTCGGCACCGAAACCACCCTCGATGTGGAAAAATCAGACGCCTGCCACACCTGCAACGGCGGCGGCAGCGCTCCGGGAACCTCACCCGAAGTCTGCGGCCAGTGCCGGGGAACCGGCCAGGTCTCCCGCTCGCAGGGATTTTTCACGGTCCGCACGACCTGCCACGTCTGTCAGGGCGCGGGTCAAACGATCGGCAGCCCCTGTCCCGACTGCCGGGGCCGGGGACAGGTGCGGTCGCGCAAAAAGGTCGATCTCAAGATACCGGCCGGTGTCGACACCGGCTCGCGCCTGCGACTGACCGGGGAAGGGGAGGCCGGCCCCCGCGGCGGGCCGCCGGGAGACCTGTACGTTTTCATCCACGTCGAGCCGCATGATTTCTTCGAACGGCACGACACCGACGTCATTTGCCGCATCCCCATATCTTTCGTACAGGCGGCGCTGGGTGACGGCCTGGAGATTCCGACCCTTAACGGAAAGAAATCGATCGAGGTCAAAAAAGGCACACAGCACGGTGATCTTCTGCGCCTGCCCGGCGAGGGGATTCCCTCCCTGCGCAACGGCTCGCGCGGCAGCCTGATCGTGCAGTACTCCATTCGGATTCCGACCCGCCTGAATAAAAAACAGGAAGATCTGCTGCGCGAATTCGCGAAACTGGAAACCGGCAAACTGTCATCGAAAATCAAGAATATCTTGAAAGGCGAGCGCGTGAGCGCGGTTTGAAACCCCATGTTCGAACTGAAAATCGTTACCCATTTCGCGGCGGCGCATCAACTGAAAATGGTCGCGGAAAAATGTGAAAACCTGCACGGGCACAATTGGAAGATCGAGGTCTGCCTGAAAGGTGATAAACTGACCCCGGCCGGGATCCTGATGGATTTCGGCGAGGTCAAAAAAAAGGTCGCCGACATTATGGCGCGGCTCGATCACCGGTTCCTGAACGAGATAACCCCCTTTAACGACACCTACGCGCCGTCCTCGGAAAACATCGCCTTTTATATCGCCGGCGAATTGCAGAAGGACCTCGCGGATCGACCTGTCGCCGTGAGCCGGGTCACCGCCTGGGAATCTGACAACGCTTGCGCCACCTACCTTCCCGCCTGATAGCCCAAAGTCGTTTTGCCGTGCAAGCGACCGTGGCACGCGAGCAGTTCGTCGCGTGTGATAATCGCTTCGACCTGGTCGACGTGCCGGCGGATGTTGGCGAGGCCCCCTTCCTGGCGATCCACGAGAATCACGGCCGTAACGACGATCAGGCCTTCGGCGCGCGCCCGCTCGATGGCCGTTACCGTCGAACCGCCGGTGGTGGCCACATCGTCGATGATCACCACGCGGTCGGAGGCCTGCACATCGCCTTCGACCCACCGAATGATCCCATGCTCCTTGCGGGTTTTCCTGATGGAAAACGCGTTGATCGGCTTTGCTTTTAATTCGGAAGCAAATGCCGTGGCCACCGCGATCGGGTCGGCGCCGAAAGTCAGCCCGCCGACGCCGCTGACATCGAGGTCTTTGATGGCGTCGAAAACCAGATGCCCCGCCAGAAACATGCCGCGCGCGCTCAAGGTCGTGGGCTTGCAATTAACGTAGTAGCGACTCGTCAACCCCGACACCAGCTTGAAGCGCGGCTCTTCACTGTACTGAAACGATTTCCGGCACAGCAGTTCGATGAGTTCCTGTTTCATCGTCCCGACTCCCATGGCGCCGGCCGGTGGACGCGGGTTGCGCCGGCGGCCAGAATATTGTAGCATCCGAGCATTGATTTCACAGGGCGAGTTGGTATATAAAAGCCTCCACCGATTTTGGAAGAAGCCGGATAATTGGGTTCAGTGGAGGCTTCGAGCAAGGAAAACTGGGGACAGCACTCCTTGGGCTCGATGTCGTGCATATCAGCTAATGATAAACCGGTCAATCTCAATTTGCTGGAGGCAGCCCGTGCGAAGATCTGCTCACGTTCCAAACGACAGGGCGGCAAACCGGCTCGGCCGTTGGCTGCGCATCCTTTTGATTGCGGGCTGTTGCGGTCTGGCCCCCTGCGGCGGCCCGCTCGCCCAGGAGTCGGCGCGGCCCATGAGCCTGCGGGAGGCGGTCGACACAGCCCTCACCGCCAATCTCGACCTGATGACCACCGGCCAGGAGATCGAGGCCGCGCGCGACAACCGCCGGGTCCAAAAGTCCAACCTGCTGCCCACGTTCAATGTTAACTATCGCGGCGTCCGCAGCGATTCCGGTGTGGCCGGATTCGCCGCGGGGGCCGTTACCGGTGTGGGCAATACCTACACTTTGACGACCGGCTTGTCACAGCCGGTGTTTCAGGGCTTTGCCCTGGTCAATCAGTACAAAATCGCCGAACTCGGGGTGGATGCGGCCCGGATGAACCGGCAGTTTACCCGCCTGGAAGTCATTTTTCAAATCAAACAGGCCTATTTCAACGTGCTGAAGGCCGAAAAGCTGCTGGATGTCGCCCGCAATACGGCCGACGTCCTGGTCGCGCAGGAAGAGGTGGCCCGCAATTTTTACGATGTCGGCATGACCCCGCTCAACGATCTGCTCCAGGTGCAGGTTCAGCTGGCGAATGCCCGTCAGGCCCTGATCACGGCCCAGAACAATCTGGATACCGCGCAGTCGCAGTTCAACGTGATCCTGCGCCGCCCGGTCAACGCCCCGGTAAACCTGATTGATATCCAGAGCTTTGTGCCCCTCGAAAAAGAGCTGGACTACTACCTCGATCTGGCGGTCAGAGACCGCCTGGACATCAAAGTCGCCGGGCTGAATGTTCAGATTTCCGAAAAGGAGGTGGATATCGCCCGCAGCGGCTATTATCCCACGATTTCATTCGATGCCTCTTACTTCAGGACGTCGACCGACTGGGCATTGAGCGAAACCGACCGGTTTGCGAATCCCGACGGCTGGTCGCTCACGGGCATCGCCTCCTGGGACTTCTGGCAGTGGGGTCGCACCAAATTCAATACCAGCGAGCGGCGCCGGCGCCTGGCGCAGACCAAAATAGCGCGTGAAAAGGCCATCGATCAGGCCCGGCTGGAAGTGGAAGTGTCCTACCTGCAGGCCCGCGAAGCCGAAAAAAACATCCAGGCCGTTGATAAGGCGGTCGAGCAGGCCAAGGAAAACCTGCGGATCACCAACGAACGGTACAAAGAGCAGGTCGCCACTTCGGTCGATACCCTCGTGGCCCAGAACCTGCTGACCAGCACCCAGGTCAATTACTTCAGCGCGCTCTACAACTTCAAAATCGCCAAAGCTTTTTTACAAAGAGCGGTCAACCTGGAACTGCTGGAATGAGCGACCATGAGGCCAAAACCGCCATAATCCGCTTGTTTCACGTTTACCGCCACTATGGTGCGAGAACCGCCGTCGTCGACATCACCCTCGACATCTATAAAAATGACCTGCTTTTTATAAACGGCCCCAGCGGCGCCGGAAAAACGACCCTGTTAAAGCTCCTTTACTTAGGCGAGCCGGTGTCAGACGGACAGATTCTGGTCAACGGAATGAACCTGGCGCGTCTCCCCCGTCGGAAAGTTCCCTTGCTGCGGCGCCATTTCGGCATCGTTTTCCAAAATTACAAACTCATTGCAACCAAAACCGTTTTTGAAAACGTGGCCCTGGTCCTGGAGGCGGCCGGCCAGAAACGGCGGCTCATCAATAAGAAGGTCAAAAGCGTCCTGCGCACGGTCGGCATGGAACCGTGGGCCCAGGCGCTGCCGCCGAGCCTTTCGGGCGGCGAGCAGCAGCGGGTGGCCCTGGCGCGGGCGGTGGTCGGCGATCCGGAGATCATTCTGGCGGACGAGCCGACCGGCAGCCTGGACGAGGACGCGGCGGTCCAGGTGCTGGATCTCTTGAAATCATTTCACATGCGCGGTGCGACGGTCGTCATCGCCACCCATGCCCAGGAGCTGATTCGAAAAGCCGGCGGCCGCGTCATCCACCTCAATGCGGGCCGGTTGGTGTGTATGCCCTGAATCAGCCGCCGGCCGACCGTCAAAACCCGGGCATCCATAAACTCCGACAGGTTACGAATCGACGATGCGGCATTTGAAACGCGCCTTGCAGGACCTTCGCCAAAACCGGTTTCTGAGTCTGGTCACGATCATCACCATCGCCCTGGCCACCCTGATCGTCAGTTCTTTTGCCCTTTTTTTCCTGAATGCCGACACGCTTCTCAACTCCTGGAAAAAAGGCGTTCACATCATGGTGTACCTCAGGGAGGGTGTCGTCGAGTCCGAGGTCGCACGGCTTCAAAAATGGCTGCGCGATCTGGAGGGTGTCGAAGCGGTGCACTACGTATCGCGCCAAGCGGCACTCGCCCAATTGCGGGAACAATTGCCGCAACAGACCTTTTTGTTGGACAACCTCCGGCAAAACCCCCTGCCCGACGGTTTCGAGGTGCACCTGCTGCCGGACGCGCGCACGGCGGAAACAATTGAAAAACTTGCCGGTCGGATCGAAAAACTGCCCGAGGTCGAGGAGGTTGAATCCGGCCGCAGCTGGCTGGGCCGGTTTACCGCCGTCTTCAATCTCTTTCGCCTGGCCGGTTACGCCCTGGGCGCGTTGCTGCTGGTGGCCGCGGTTTTCTTCGTCGCCAATACCATTCGTCTCGTGCTCTACACGCGCCGGGAAGAAATTGACATCATGCGCCTGGTCGGCGCCGAGGAGAGTTTCATCAAAATCCCCTTCTACATCGAAGGCCTGCTCCAGGGCGCTCTGGGCGGCATCATCGGCCTGTCGCTGAGTCTGCTCCTTTTTCTGGCGGTTTCCTCGAATGTCTCCCCGGAACTCTTCGGCGGATCGTTCACCATTCGCTTTCTGCCGCCCGACATGCTGTCCGCCATCGTGCTGATCAGCATGTCGGTTGGCTGGCTGGGGTGCTTTGCCTCCCTGAAACAGTTTTTTGATTGACCATGGTCCCAATCCGGTTAAACCCGTAACAAGGTCAGTTCACACGCCATGAAACGGCCGTCGATGCCTCCTTACCGCCTGATTCTGTCCACCATCGCCTCCGCGATCACTGTCACCGTCACCCTGCTGTCGGTCGTCGGACTGCAGGCCGCCCAGATCGGTGTCGTCACCGTTGACGGCCTCAATCTCCGGCCGGAGCCCGGAACGAAGCGGCCGCCGATCATGCAGCTCAGGAAAGGAACCCGGATCACCATCGAAGACCGCCGCGAAGAGTGGCTGAAGGTCCGCCATGCGGATCGGACGGGATACGTCAAGAACGACCCCGGTTTCGTGAATATCGTATCGGAAAACGGCCGCTCGCGGAGTCAACCGACCGCGTCGGTTTCCGCCCGCAAACTCAAGGCGTATCGCCAGGAGTCAACCGAACTGAAACACAAAATCGAGGAAACCGAAACCCGCCTGGCGACGGCCGCAAAACAGGAGGCGACGGTTTTGGTCAGCCTCGATGAACTGGACCAGACCATCGACCGCGCGCGCCGCCAGGTCAACACCTATCAGAACGAACTCAGCGATCTCGAAGGGCAGGTGCAGGCAAACCGGAAAATTCACAAACAATTGACCGACAGCATCGCTGCCAATGAAGACTATGCCGCCCGGCGCCTGACGGCGCTCTACAAGCTCCATCGCCGCGGCACCGCGCCCGTGCTGGCAGCGTCGGGCTCCGCCTACGAGATGGTCAAACGCAAGAAATACCTGGAACGGATTCTGGCCGACGACGAGCGGGTCCTGCAACGTCTGCAGGAAGACAAGTGGCGGCTCAAGGAAACCCTGGATCAGCTGGATGACCGGCAGCTTCAAAAGAAGCGCCTCGAGGCCGACATCACCGCCCAGATCGAACTGCTGACCCGCAACCGCGAAAAGCGCCAGCGGGTGCTGGCGAAGATCCAATCCGAAAAATCGTTGCAGCTCGCCGCCATCGAGTCCATGAGGGCCGCCGCCCGGACCCTGGACCAGGCGGTCGCAAGGCTGGCGGCCCAGCCGGCTCCGACCCGTGAGCCGTCGGCGGCGGCGACAGGTTCCTTTTCTGACTTTAAGGGCTTGCTAAAGATGCCCATCGGCGGTAAAATAATTCGTTTTTTCGGTCCTCAAAAGGACACGAAATTCAACGTCAGCGTTTTTCGCAGCGGCATCGACATCGAGGCCCCGAAAGGTGCCGCCATCCAGGCCGTGTTTGCCGGGCGGGTTTTATTTGCCGACTGGTTCAAGGGGTACGGCAACATGGTCATCATCGATCACGCAGACGGCTATTACACCGTTTACGCCCACCTGGAGGAACTCTTCACGCGCCAGGGAAACTATGTTAAGACGGGTGAAGATATCGCCACCGTCGGAGAAACGGCGTCCATGGCCGGGCCGGTTCTCCATTTCGAGGTGCGACACCACGGTAAACCGCTGGACCCCATGCACTGGATCGTCAAGGGATAGATTTCCGGTAAGCGTTTACAGGGCGCCGCATCTGCTTTGTTGTCGGGCACTTGAAGTACAAAAGTACGTCGGCGCACCCGACGCCGTGCATCTGCGGCACCCTGTAAACGCATACTATCAGGTGGCTTGAAGCGCATCGGACCTTGCTACCCTTTGAACGGTTACGATTTTCGACAAGGAGTTACCGAATGAAAACCGCAAAAAAACGGCCCATTAAACTTTGGTTGGCTGTGATCGCCTCCGTGATTTTCTGGACCTTCGGGACCGGGTTCGACCGCCAGCTTTCAGCCGACAGTGACGAAACCTACAAGGGGCTTAAGCTCTTTACCGAGGTGATCGAAATTGTCCAGAAAAACTATGTCGACGAAGTCAATTCAAAAGACCTCATCGAAAAAGCCATCCAGGGCATGGTGCGGGGCCTCGATCCGCACTCCGCCCTGCTGCCGCCGGACGCCTACGAGGACCTGAGCATCGACACCAAGGGCGAGTTCACGGGCATCGGCATTCACATCACCATGCGCGACGGCCTCGTCACGGTCATTTCGCCCATCGAGGGCACGCCGGCTTACAAGGCCGGCATCCAGGCCATGGACCGCATTATCAAAGTCGACGGCAAGCCGGTCAACGAACTGCGCGAGGCCGTCGCCCTGATGCGCGGACCGAAAGGCTCGACGGTCATGGTCACCATTTTACGTGAAGGGGCCACCGACCCCCAGGACTTCGAACTGGTTCGGGACGTGATTCCGATCGAAAGCGTTCGCGCCAGCCTGTTGAAACCCGGTTACGGCTATATCCGGATCACCAACTTCAACAGCAACACCATCGAAGATCTGGAAAGTGCTTTAAAAGGCCTGGAGTCCGGGCCCGAACCCCTGAAAGGCCTCGTGCTCGATTTTCGCGACAACGGCGGCGGGCTTCTGGACCAGGCGATCAAGGTGTCGGACATGTTCCTGGACGACGGGTTGATTTTGACCATAAAGGGCCGCTTGCCGCGCAACAACAAGGAATTCAGGGCCCATCCCGGCGATGTCAAACGCACCTATCCCATTGTCGCCCTGATCAACGGCGGCAGCGCCAGCGCCTCGGAGATCGTCGTCGGAGCGCTTCAGGATCAGAAGCGCGCCCTGGTTCTCGGCACGACCTCCTTCGGCAAGGGGTCGGTTCAAACCGTCGAGACGCTGCGGGATGGCTATGGGCTGAAACTGACCATCGCCCTGTATTACACCCCGAGCGGCCGCTCCATCCAGGCCAAGGGCATCGAACCGGATATCGTGGTCAGGAAAAAAGTCGTGGACGATGAGGACCTCAAGGGCCCGGAAGACAACCGCCTGAAGGAGAGCGATCTCAAGAATCATCTGGAGGTCACACCGGAAGTTGAGACCAAGGTGCCCCAGAAAACAGATCAGAAAAAGAAAAAATCGCCTCAGGAGCTGGAACTCGAACTCCGGCACGGGCCGTTGACCGCCGAGAAACTCCAGCGTGACTATCAGTTGCAGCGCGCCCTGGATTTTCTCATCGGTTATGAGGTGTTTAAGGACCTGAAGGGCTGATCGCCGGGCAGCGGTTGTCGTTCGCCGGCCGCAGCGGGGTATTTAAATGACATCTTGCCGATTGGGGGCCGTCTTTGCACCGTGGACGTGTTTCGGAATCCTATTCAGGTTGCCGTCATGGCGGCCGTGCGGGATTAACGGCCGGCGAAAAATTTTGCGAAACTGAAAAACCCGTTTAAGGATGGTCCATAAATCAACAAACCGAGCATGACGAAAAAAAAATCTGCCCGCGGCAATAGCGCGAAAAAGGCCATCCGGAAAAAAAAGTCCCGGCGCCGGCAAGTGTCTTCCGACCTTGTCCTGGTCAAAATTTTGGCATCCCTGACGATACTGGTGGTGCTGGTGGTGGGCGCCGGGGTGCTCACCCATTACATCCTTATTAAAACCAGGCCCGCGACAGGCCTCCCGCCGCCACCGGTCAAACCGGCACCGCAACCGGTTGTCGGCCTGCGGCATTTCGAGGTTTTTCCCAAAGAAGACCGGCCGCCCGCGGTGCCGCTGCCGAAACCACGGCCGGCGGAAGATGCCCGGCCGAAAGTGGCCATCATCATCGACGACCTGGGCTACGACCGGCGGATGGCCAAAAAATTTCTCGATCTGGACAGCGGACTGACCTTTTCGGTGCTGCCCCACACGCCCCACACGCAGTCGATCGCCGCCACCGTCTTGAAAAAGGGGGGCGAAGTGATGCTCCACCTGCCGATGGAACCGCTCGAATACCCGGCGGTCGATCCGGGTCCGGGAGCGCTGTTGTCATCCATGTCGGCCGATGAACTGCTCGCGCAGTTGCGCGATGACCTCGAAGAGGTTCCCGGTATCAAGGGCATCAACAACCACATGGGCTCGAAACTCACCGCCGAAGCCGCGCGCCTTTACCAGGTTTTTTCCGTTCTGAAGCAGCAGGGGCTGTTTTTCATCGACAGCCGTTCCACGGGTGAAACCGTCGGACGCGCGTCGGCGCGGCTGTTCCAGCTGCCCTTTGCCGAACGGGACGTCTTCATCGATCACGTTCAAGACCCGGATTTCATGCGCGCCCAAATTAAGGGCCTGATCCAGACCGCCCAAAAAAACGGTGAGGCGATCGGTATCGCCCACCCCTCGAAAACGACCCTGCGCATCCTGGAAGAAATGCTCCCCCTGCTGAAAAAAGAAGTTCAGCTGGTGCCGGCCTCGCACCTGGTGCATGTCATCTCCTGATGTAACCTCCCCAACTCCATAGGCTTTAAGATAAAGGTTTTGGCTGTGTTATCGGTGGGCGGCGTGTGGACTTAGACAGTCGCCAACCTCTGGCCTTGCCAAAACCATAATCTTAAAGCCTGCATTTGCCATGAAACCGTTGGAAAATTTCCGAAAGGTGATTACCATTTTGTGAACCACGCGTCTCCATCGCCGAAAATCCCGCTATGATGGCGGGATCAAAATGAAGCAGTTTATTCGTGGATCACCAACGGATTCGACGATAAAGGCGATAGGCGGCGCTGGAAAGAAGCCGCCATGTTCAAAGTCGCCATCGGCCAGGGCGAGGACATTGACACCCGCAGTGCGGTCGACACCGCCCTGGCGCATTGCCAGTCGCAACTCAAGGGACTCCGCCCCCAGGCTGGAATCGTCTTCAGCAGTATCGATTTCGATCACGAGCTGGTGTTGGCGGAAGTCCTGCGCCGTTTTCCCGGTATTGAGCTGGTCGGTTGCACGACCGGCGGAGAGTTCTCCTCAAATTTTGGTTTCAGCGACGATTCGGTCAATGTCATTTTGTTCTGCGCCGATACGGTGTCCATCCGGGCCGGTGTCGGGCGGCAGGCTGCCGTGGACCCGGCGCTCGCCGCTGAATCGGCCCTCCAGCAGGCCCGCGCAGGCCAATCAGGCCCGGAAAAGCTCTGCATCGTTTTTCCCGAGGGCATCGTCGCGTCTCCGGAAGCGGTCGTGCAAACCTTGAACCGGATGCTGGCGCCGGAGTGCCCGGTGTTCGGAGGGGTGCCAAGCCGGCACTATGAAATTCCCGCCCCGACCCTGCAATTTTTCGGCGACGAGGTGCTGGAAGATGCCGTTCCGCTGCTGCTTTTTTCCGGCCGGCTGCGGTATGAATTTTCGATCAGCAACAGTTGGAGGCCGATCGGCAGGAAAGCCACGATCACCGCCGCGCACGACTATGAAATCCGGCGGATCGGAGACAAACGGGCGCTCGATTTTTACCGGTATTATTTAGGAGCTCATCGCTATCCGGCCCTGGAGTTTCCCCTGGCGGTCTATGACCAGAGTGACGGCGCCCGCTTTTTTATCCGCTCCCCCGGTGATTACGACGAGAACCGGGGCAGCATTTTTTTCTCGGGCTCGATTGCGCCCGGCACCACCGTTCAACTGACCGAGGTGACCCGCGAGCGCATCCTGGCCGACACCCGTGCCTCACTGCTGACTCCGGAACGGCCTGACCACCGTGACTGGCAGCCCGCAGTCGCCCTGGCGTTTTCCTGCGCCACCCGCAAACAGATGCTGGGCACGCGCACCCCCGAAGAGCTTGAGATTCTCGCCAAGCTTCTGCCGCCCCGGCTCCCGATCTGCGGCTTCTATACCTTCGGGGAACTCGCCCCGTTGCAACCCGGTGAGGTCAGTCGGTTGCACAACTGCACCCTGGTGGCACTGCTGCTCGGCGAAGAGCATTCGGCTGGCGGCGCGGCTCCCGCCGACACGGGCACCGCGCCGCCTCCTCCCACCCTTCAGCGTTCCGGTGAAACGCCGCCGGAGCAGCTTCACCGTGACAATCTCTTTTTGCTCAAAAAACTGAAACGGTCGGAACACTATCGCGAAAGGCTGGAGAGGAACAAAGACCTGAGCGATGCCCTGCTCAAGAAAATCAACCGCGACATGAAGCGCGCCCATCGGGAAATCAAGCGCAAGAACCGTCTGCTGCGAAAATCGTTGGCCCTGGCCAACGAGATTCAGTTGAACCTGCTGCCGCAGCAGGACCCATTTGACGAATACCTGGACATCGCCGGCAAAATCATATACAGCAGCGCCACCGGCGGAGACTACTATGACTACATCCGCTTTCCGCAAAGCGACGGGCAGCGGTTGGACGTGGTGGTCGGCGATGTCACCGGCCACGGCATCGAGGCGGCCCTTCTCATGACGACCGCCCGGGCCTTCCTGCGCGCCCGGATCTTTCAGCCCGGTTCCCTGGGACAGGTGGTCACCGATGTCAACCGCCAATTGACCGCCGATCTCTACGAAACCGGTCGATTCATGACTCTGTTTTACATGGCCCTCGATCCGCCGGCCGGTCGATTGAGCTGGGTGCGGGCGGGCCACGATCCGGCGATCCTGTTCGACCCGGCCACGGGCCATCTGGCCGAACTGCGCGGCCCGGGGATTGCGCTGGGCGTTGACCGGAACTGGCACTATGAAGAAAAACACCGGACCGGGCTGGCCGCCGGGCAGATCATTTTTATCGGAACCGATGGCATCTGGGAAACCCGCGGCCCCCGGGGCGATATGTTCGGGAAAAAGCGGGTTCACGACCTCATTCGCACCCATGCGGGCACCGATGCCGCGGCCATCGCCGCCCGGATTACCGAGGACCTCGACCGGTTTCGGGAAAGTCCGGAACCCGAAGACGACATCACCCTTGTCGTCATCAAGGTGAAAGATAGGCCGGTCGAAAAAACTGACACGTGACACTCGGAAACCGTCACCCGAAACCGCATCCCGCGACCCAGGACCTGTCCCCCTAAACCCGAAAAGAGGTTCACAGCCAATGGGGCTCTCTTTTATCGAAGGCAATGAAGCCGTCGCCTATGGCGCGATGGCGGCCGGCTGCCGCTTTTTTGCCGGATATCCCATCACCCCGGCCACCACGATTTTCAATACCATGCTCAAGCTGCTGCCGCCGAGTGGCGGCATCTGCCTGCAGGGCGAAGACGAAATCGCTTCGATCGGCTTTTGCCTCGGGGCCGCCATGAGCGGGCTGAAAGCCATGACGGCCACCTCCGGGCCCGGCATCAGCCTATACAGCGAGCAGATTTCGTTTGCCGTCGGCAGTGAAATCCCGCTTGTCATCGTCGATGTCCAGCGGCTCGGTCCCTCGACCGGCTCGGCCACGCGCGGGGCGGACGGGGACATTAACTTCCTGCGCTGGGGCAACAGCGGAGGGCTGCCGGTCATCGTCATGGCCCCCGTGGACGTGGGCGACTGTTTTACCCTGACCCTGCAGGCTTTCAACCTGGCTGAAACTTACCGCTGCCCGGTGTTTATCGCTTCCAACAAGGAAATCGGCATGACCCGCGAAAGCCTCGATCTGGAGGCCCTCGAAAAACCGGCGCTGGTCAATCGCCTTGCACCGCCGGAGTCATCCCCCTTCCAGCCGTTTCAGATCTCAAACGGCCAGATCGTGCCCTATTTTCTGCCCATCGGCGACAGCGTTCGGGTCCGGCAGACCTCCTCGACCCATGGTGCCAACGGATACATCACCACCGACCCCGCGGAAATCGGCTCCTTTCAGGGGCGCCTGCAGGACAAGCTGCTGAACCACATCAATAGCTTCAGCTTCCACGAATTCGTCGATGAAAAAGCCCCCACGCTGCTTATTACTTACGGGGTGACGGCCCGGGCGGCCAAAACCGCCGTGAAAAGCGCCAAAGAACGCGGCCAACCGGTATCTTTGCTGATCTTGAAGACGCTCTGGCCCGTGCCCGAAGCCCTCATCCGTCGATCCGCGCGGGCGGCCGACAGAATCGTGGTGGTCGAGATGAACCTCGGCCAGTACGTCCAGGAGATCCGCCGCGTGCTGCCCGACAAACCCGTGGACTTTGCGGGTCAGATGGACGGGCGCCTGATTACCCCCGCCCAGATCCTGGAGGTGATCGCCCGTGGCTAGCCTGCTCAATAAAAGTCGGCCGCCGGTCTTTTGCCCCGGTTGCTCGCACGAACGCGTGACCCGGGCCCTGGACAAGGCCTTTCAACTCCTCGAGCTGCCCGGCCGCCGGATCGCCATCGTCAGCGATATCGGCTGCTCCGGGCTCTTCGACACCTTTTTCGACACCCACGCCCTGCACGGCCTCCACGGCCGGGCGTTGACCTATGCGGCCGGCATCAAACTGTCGCGGCCCGAACTGACCGTGGTGGTCACCATGGGCGACGGCGGCCAGGGGATCGGCGGTGCGCATCTGCTGGCCGCCTGCCGCCGCAACCTGAATCTGACCCTGCTGGTTCTCAACAACTTCAACTTCGGCATGACCGGCGGCCAGTTTTCGGCCACCACCCCGCCCGATGCCCGCGTGGGATCGGGCTTTTTAAACCGTCTGGAAAAGCCGCTGGACCTCGGCCGACTCGGCGTGGCGGCCGGGGCTGCCTATGTGCGCCGCTGCAGCAGCTACCAGAAGGATCTGCCGCAGGCGATCGCGCAGGCGATCGACTACGAGGGCTTCGCCGTTCTGGATATCTGGGGCATCTGCCCCGGTCGCTACACGCGCGCCAACCCGCTGACACCGCGCATCATCGAAGAGACCCTCGCGCATCAGCCGGGCCCGGCGGGCGAGATCGCCGAGAATCGGCGCCGGGAATACGGCGCGCAGTACCGCGAAGCCGCTTCCAAGTTGAGCCCCCCGGCCCCACCGGCCGTGGTGGCCAAACAATTCGACCCGCCGCAGCCCGGCCGGCACGCCATTCTGCTGCTGGGAAACGCCGGGCAGCGCATCCTGACGGCCGGTGAAATCCTGTGCCTGGCCGGATTGACCGCGGGCCTGCAGGCCTCCCAGAAGAACGAATACAACATCACCGTCCTGCGCGGACCCTCGATCAGCGAGTTGATCCTCTCCGAAGAGACGATCGAATTCGCCGGTATCGGCCGGCCGGATATCATTCTGGCGCTGAGCCAGGAAGGCGTGGACCGGCGCGGTTCGTTGTTCGCCGCGCTCACCGCCGAAACCCTCGTTCTGCAGGCCTCTGACGTAACGCTGCCCCCAACCGGGGCCACGGTCCATCTCATCGACTTCAAATCCATGGGGATTAATACCGACAACCGGGCCCTGGCCGCCCTGGCCGCCCTGGCCCGAATGAACCGGATCATCTCGACCGACATGCTGCGGGCCGCCTTGGCCATCCGTTTTAAGGACGCCGTCCTCACCTCGGCTCTGGAACTGGTTGGCAAGATCGGCCGGGAGCTGGAGGCGAACGATCTCCGGCCGCCGACCTAGCGCACGGGGTGATGAAGATAAAACCCAACCGTTTAGAGGGTTGCACAATCCGCCACGCTTCGAACCACCTGATTGTCAGCGTTTACAGGGTGCCACCGATGCAAGGCGTCGGCGCGCAGCCGATCTTTTAGACGGGAAGCGCCCGAAAACCACACCGATGCGGTGTGGTAGAGAACGCTGACGATATGACCATCGAAGCAGTATATTGCTGGCCATTCGGGAGTTATTCGTTGACAACCACACATCGGTGTGGTTTTCACCTTTACTATAGGCGTTAAGATAAAAGTTTTGGCAAGGCCGGAGGGCGGCGGCTGTATAGGTCATGCGCCACCAATCGATAACACAGCCGAAAACTTTATTTTAAAGCCCTTTAGGTTAACCCCGAGAAAGGAAGGAGGGAAGATGAAAAAATCACCAGATGGAACGGTTTTTATGGTCGCCGTCATGGCGGCCATTTGTTTTTCGCTCATCGGTTGCGCGGGCAAAGGATTTACCCCCGCGACCGCCCCCGACAGCTTTGCGTGCGTTCCCGAGAGCAAGCTGGAGAAGAAAATCGCCCCCGAGGCGGCCCTCGAAAGCCTCTCCTGCTCTTTCGACACCTACGAGGGCAAAGAAACGCTGCACCTCAAAGTGGCCGTTAAAAACGTCAGCGACAAACCGCAGCGGTTCCGGGTCAACATCTTCATGGACAACGGCAAGGCTGCGGGCGGTCTGATTCCCCGCACCACCAAGGAAGGGCTCGTCGAACCAGGTCAGTCCAAGTCTTTTGACTATCCGGTGGTGGATATGCCGGAAAGCCCGAAAAAAATGACCCTGATCATCAAGACTGCTTCCCAATAGCGGTTCCAACAGTCAAATGGAGGATATGCACATGAAACGAACCAGTCTTTTCCTGATCCTTGCTTTCGCGCTGGCCCTCTCAGGCCCGGCAGCGGCAAAAACGACATTCATCGGCATCGGGACCGGCGGGACCGGCGGCATTTACTATCCCTACGGCGGCGGGGTGGCCGAGATCTGGTCCAAGTACGTGCCGGGCATTCAGGCGGTGGCCGAGGTGACCGGCGCCAGTGTGGAAAACGTCAAACTGGCCGACAAGGGCGAAACGGTGATCGGCGAGGTCATGGGCGATGTCGCCGAAGCCGGCTTCAACGGCTTGGACAAGTTCAAGGGCAAGAAGCACGACATTCTTTCCATGGCCGTCATGTACCCCAATTTGCTGCAAGTAGTCGTGTTGAAAAACAGCGGCATCACCAACATCGAGCAGGTCAAGGGCCAACGCATCAGCACCGGCAGCCCGGGCAGCGGCACCAATTTCATGGCCGAAGCGGTGCTCAAGGCGGTCGGCATACCGCTCGATGCCTATAACGACAGCCGGCTGTCGTTTACGGAAACCGCCAATGCCCTGCGCGACGGCACCATCGACGTCGGTTTCTGGTCGGTGGGTCCCGGCACCAGCTCCATCCTGGATCTGGCCACCACGCACGAGATTACCATCCTCCCGATCACGCCGGAGCAAACCCAGAAGGTCCTCGCCGCCAACAACACTTACGCCTCTGTGGACCTGGCGGGCGGGGTCTACCGCGGGGTCGATCAGTCGGTGCCCACCATCGGTGTCTGGAACGTGATGATCTGCCAGAAATCCCTGGCGGACGACCTGGTGTACAAGCTGGTCAAGGCGCTTTACGAGCACAACGACTACCTGCGCAAGATTCACCCCTCGGCCGCCTACACCACCCCTGAAAATGCCGTCAAGTATTCGCCGATCCCCCTGCACCCGGGCACGGTCACGTACCTCAAGGAAAAGGGGATCACCGTTCCGGCCAAGCTGGTCCCCTGAAACCGTGTCGGCCAGCGGCCGGATCGCTGCGGCGGACGGCTCTCGCGGTATCCGGCCTGGCCTTGCTGCTGCTGGCCGCCGGCCTGGCCTGGTTTCTGCTGCCGTCCGGCGGCCTGGAGTTGCGGATCGTCCCGGTTGACGGTGGATCGCCGCTGCTGGTCCTGCCGCTGGAGGCCGGCGAGCGTTTCACACTCCACTACTATCACTCGGTGGAAAACGCGCCCATTTGGGAGGAGCACAGCCTGGACCGTGACGGCCGGATTTACATCGAAGAAGAACGCTATTTGAAGTTCGGGGCCGGCATGGGCCGCATGCCGGGCGTCGGGCGTCTGGTGCAACGCGGTCCGTATGAAGCCATCGAAAACATGCACCTGGCGACCGGAAACTTCGTCCTGCGGGTAGGCAGTCCGGGCGTGGACCACACCGTCATCTGGCGGGGCACCCGCACGAACCTTTCCGCCCTGGCCCCCCATGCGGCTGTGCGGTTTTCGGCCCGCCCCGTGACCCGGCTTTACCGGCTGTGGCGCCGGATCCACCCTCATCCCGCAACCCCCGGTCTGGAAGCCGACGATGCCTGAGAAACTATTGGCGAAAGAGCAACCGGAAACGGCCCCCTCAACACCCAAAGACTCCCCCCGTTCCGATCGCAACGACACCCTTGTGCGCCTGACGGCCCGCGTCGTGATGGTGTTAGCCGTCAGCCTGAGCCTCTACCAGCTCTACACCGCCGGCATCACCGCCCTGACGGCCCTGGTGCAACGCTCCATCCACCTGGGTGCCATCCTGAGCCTCACCTTTCTTCTCAGGCCCCCGTTCAAATCAGCCCGCAAGGATACGCTTTCGGTCTGGGTTTTCATGGATTGGGCCCTGGTCGCCGCCTCGATATACTGCACCGGCTACATCTGCTACAACCTCCTTGAGATCTTCGAGCGCCAGGGGGACTGGTTGCCGAGCGACCTGGTGGTGAGCATCATCGGCACCCTGCTGGTCCTGGAAGCCTGCCGGCGGGTGATCGGGCTGGTGATGACCGGCATCTGCCTGGCGGCCATCCTCTATGCCCACTTCGGCCCTTACATGCCCGAGCTGATCATCCACAAGGGCTACAGCATCGAGCGCATCGCCACCACCCTGTGGCTCACCACCGAAGGGATCTTCGGCCTGCCCATCGGCGTAGCGGCCACCTTCGTCTATGTCTTCGTGCTGTTCGGCGCCTTTCTCGAAACCACCGGCGGCGGCAATTTTTTTATCGAGCTGGCCTATTCCATCACCGGGCGCTTTGCGGGCGGACCGGCCAAGACCGCCGTGGTGGCCTCGGGCTTCATGGGCTCGGTTTCCGGCTCGGCCGTCGGCAACGTGGTGGCCACAGGGTCTTTCACCATTCCCATGATGAAAAAAGTCGGCTACCGCCCGCACGTGGCCGGGGCCATCGAAGCGGCGGCCTCCACCGGCGGACAGCTGATGCCGCCCATCATGGGCGCCGGGGCCTTTTTAATGGCCGAGTTCACCGAAACCAGCTACCTGACAATCATCAAGGTCGCGCTGGTGCCGGCGATCATGTACTACCTGACCGTGCTGCTCTTCGTGCACTACGAAGCCAAGAAATTCGGTCTGGCCGGCCAGCCCAAGGAAAACCTGCCCCGTGCCTGGAAGGTGATCAAAAAAGGGCTGCATTTCATCATTCCGGTCCTGATTCTGATTTACGTGCTGGTGGCCAACTACTCCCCCATGATGGCCGGGTTCGTGGCGGTGGTGAGCACCCTGGCCACCAGCCTGGCGGCCAATGCGGTGCGCTGGAGCGTGCTAAACGCCCGCCGGACCACCGGTGAACAGGGCCGCCAGAGCCTGGGCCGCTTCGGCGTCGACGAATTGAAAAAGATTCTCGAGGCCCTCGAAAAAGGCGCACTGAATGCCATCATGGTCTCGGTCGCCTGCGCGGCGGCCGGCATCATCGTCGGCATGGTGACCTTGACGGGCATGGGCCTGAAATTTTCCAGTCTGGTGCTCGACCTGAGCTTCGGCATCGAAGCCCTGGCGATCCTATTGATCGGGGCGGCGTCGCTGGTGCTCGGCATGGGCCTGCCCGTCACGGCCAGCTACATCGTCCTGGCGACCCTGGCCGGCCCGGCCCTGCTCGACATGGGGGTCCCACTGCTGGTCACCCACATGATCGTCTTCTGGTACTCGCAGGATGCCAACGTCACCCCGCCGGTGAGCCTGGCCAGTTTCGCCGGCGCCGGAATCGCGGGCGCCAATCCGATGCGAACCGCCTTTACCTCATGGAAACTGGCCAAAGGGCTCTACATCATCCCGATCATCATGGCCTACCGGCCGCTGCTCGGCATGGGGGAGAATTATGAACTGCTGCACTGGGAGGTGATCTTCGCCATGGTGACCACCACCCTGGGGCTGGTGGCGTTTGCCTCGGCCATAGAACGGTACTTCATCCGCCCGGCCACCTGGCTGGAAACCGGCCTGTTCACGCTCGGCGCCGCCGGTCTTTTCTGGCCGCAGGCCTGGGGGGACCTGGTGGGCTTCATCGCCTTTTTGTCAGCGATCGCGCTGCAAAAATTCAGCAAAAATGTCGCCGCCGGTTAGCTGCCGAAATAAAGTAGGCGCCGGAGTCCGGCCAAGACCCCGCAAGGGCGAAAGATTTTTCACCCCTACGAAACAGTCAGTGCACCCGCTTACCCGGGCTCCGGCGCATCAATTTGATGCGCCGCGGTGGCCCAATAAACTTTACCCTTTTGAAATTAAATTCATAAATTCCGCCCGCGCGCCCGCGCGCGTGCTGAATTTATCCGAGGATCAGCCGCTGCGGATCGCATCTTTCCCTTAAAATGGCCAGTTCCGCGGCCGTCGGCGGCAGAAAAGCCTGCGCGCGGCTGACATCCACGTCAAATTCCATGTGATCGAGCACCTGCGCCGCGGAAATGCCGGGAAAAAGCGCCGCCAGATACATCTCCCGGCTCGTGTCATCGAAGGCCATCACCGCCATGTTGGTGATCACCACCGCCGGACCGCCGGGTGCCAGCCCGGCTTCCTCCCGACCACCGGCCCCCCGCAACCATCCCGGACTGGTCAGGTAATCCAGGCGATTGACGAACTTGCGCTTTTCGTGCTGCATGAAAATGATCGTGCGGCCAACGAACGAGGCCACGTCACAGGCCCCGCCGCTGCCGGAAAACCGGACCCGCGGATGACGGTAGTCGCCGATGACCGTCGAATTCAAGTTGCCGTAGCGGTCGATCTGCGCCGCCCCCATGATGCCGACGACCTGCCGGCCGGTGGACCGGTTCTGCATGAAGGCGAAGGCGTCCGCCAGGCTGCCGTTGACCGACGTCCAGTGCATGACCCGCGGGTCGGCCACGGCCATCGGGACCTCGGCCAACTTCGAATCGATGGCGCCGGTCTCGAAAAAAATCACGCTCGCGGGCGCGCTGATGTGCTTGGCTGCCATGGCGGCCAGCATCGAAATACCGGTGCCGCAGAAAACGATGTCCTTGTCCCGGATCTGCCGCGCCGCGGCGATCGCCATCATTTCCCGCAGGGTATAGTCGGCCGTCGTCACGGATATCTCCTCGTCAGCATGTCAACAATGAAACCCCAAATAGACATTATAGGCTTTACGATAAAGGTTTTGGCAAGGCCCGAGGGAGGTGGCTGTATCGGGCATACGCCGCCGACCGATAACACAGCCAAAACCTTTATCAAAACATAGGCTTTGCGATAAAGGTTTTGGCAAGGCCCGAGGGAATTGGCTGTATCGGGCATACGCCGCCGACCGAAAAACCACTATCAAAACATAGGCTTTACGATAAAGGTTTTGGCAAGGCCCGAGGGAGGTGGCTGTATCGGGCATACGCCGCCGACCGATAACACAGCCAAAACCTTTATCGTAAAGCCTATGCCTATCGCCGGTCCAGGTCGACCGCATACCCGGTTTCCGGGTCGGCCGTGATCGCCGCGAGCCGCCGGCGGCCGATTTTCTCGATCAGTGCCCGGTGATCCGCAACGCCGGTCACAAACGCCTCCAGGTAACTGCGGTAGCTCTCGTCGTCCGCGGCCGCCCGGCGATAGTGGTTGAGATAGACCGGGTCATAGTCGTAATGCCGGTAGCAGGCGGTGGGAAATGCGCCCCAGGGTACCGGCACGACCGCATCGACGCAAAAAAACGGGATCTGGTTGCGATCGGGTTCGCAGCGCAGATCAGCGGTGTCGACCAGCTCCTCGCAGGTCACGATCAGGGCGCGCGCGGCCTTGGCCTGTTCGATGTCGGCGAAGGGCAGCCCCTCGATGCGTACCGTGCCCTGCGCGTCGGCTTTCTGGACGTGCAGGATGGTCACATCCGGGTTGATGGCCGGCACCAGAACCAGGCGAACGGCGTCACCCCAGCCATCGAAGGGGTTTTCCATCACGATCAGTTTCTGATTCGGAAGCCTGGGATCATTCGCCCTCAGCTCGGCCGGAAACCCCCATTCGTCGATGATGCTGGTGCCGAGGCCGGAGCGCGTCGGCAGGAAGGGAACGCCCATGGCGCCGGCCGCAAACCGCAGCGTCATCTGGTAGTTGGAGTAATCCTCCACGGTGAGCGACCGGTTTTCAACGGCCTTGCGGAACCGGATGCAGGTCGGCGCAAAGCGCCCGCTGCCGGCATAGGCGATCTCGAGCCGGGCCACGCAGCCACCACCGACCAGCTCATCCACACCCTGACCGTTGGAATGGGCATAGACATGCAGCCCGGTGATTTGCTGACGGATAATTTCATACACTGCCGCCATCGGGTTGCGGTTGAGGGTAAATCCGCCGATCGACAGGTGCGCACCAGCCTTGACGAAGCGGGTGACGGCCGTGCGCAGGTCCATAACCTTGTTGTGTTCGCTCTTCATCCGGCAAACCTTGAAAAAAGGTCCCTAAAAAAATCAACCAAACCACTGACTCACGCCCGTGAAACCTCCCGGGCGCTTCCGCAATCCTTTTGATCCGCTGGATCGGGAGCTGACACCCCCGCCCGGTCCGACGGGACGGAAGCCTTCCTTTTGTTGGTCCGCCGTCACTCTTTTGCCAGTTTTCAGAGATTGTCAAGCGGTTTCGATGGGCCGCCCGGTGAAACGGGGAACGGCACCCGCTCCCCATCGCTTCGGTAACGCGGTCACGGCTTTAAAAGCGCTTGACAACGCACGGATGGTATAGCTATACGGTAGCTATTTTCGCGCTGTATGGTGGCGTAGTGACCAGGCCAGCGGTCGTGTCGGCTCCAGCCGCGCCGGCACCGACAACAGCACCCACCGAGGAAATTCGCGTCACGCCCCGAGCGACGGCCGCTCCTGATGTATTATTGCGGCCGAACTAGCGGCGTGCGGTTTTATGAATCGTGCCGAACCCGTTTCACAGGAGGAATGCCCATGCAGTTTGCGTTGACAAAAGAACTTGAAATGCTGAAAAAAGCGATCCGGGAGTTTGCAGACAAAAAAATCGCCCCCAACGCCGACGAATGGGACGCCAAGCATTATTTCCCCTACAAGGAAGCTGTCAAACCGATGGCCGAACTCGGTTTTTTCGGCACGGTCATTCCGGAAGAATATGATGGCGAAGGCATGGAGGGGGGGTGGCTGGCGGCCATGATCGTCACCGAGGAAATCGCCCGGGCATCAAGTTCTCTGCGCGTCCAGGTCAATATGCAGACGCTTGGGTGCGCCTACACAATATTTCGTTACGGCACCGAAGAGATCAAGCGTAAATATGTGCCCAAGCTTGTCAATGCCGACTACATCGGCGGCTTCGGCATCACCGAACCGGACGCGGGCTCGGATGTGATGTCGATGCAGTCCACGGCGGAGGACAAGGGCGACCACTGGCTGCTGAACGGCTCCAAGACCTGGATTTCAAACGCCGCGGTCGCCGATGTCATCCTCTACTATGCCTATACGGACCGCGACCAGGGCTCCCGGGGCCTGTCGGCCTTCGTGGTCGAGCTGAAAAATTTCAACGGTGTGCGCACCAGCGCCCTCGAAAAAATGGGGTCGCACAGTTCACCGACCGGTGAGGTTTTTCTGACCAATACCCGCGTTCCCAAGGAAAACATCCTGGGTCAGCCCGGTGACGGAGCCAAGATCGTCTTCAGCTCCCTGAACCAGACCCGCCTGTCGGCCGCCGCCGGCGCGGTCGGCGTGGCTCAGGCCTGCCTCGATACGGCGGTGAAATACTGCCGCGAGCGCAAACAGTTCGGCAAGCCCATCGGCGAGTTTCAGATGAACCAGGACATGATCGCCCAGATGTCGGCCGAGATCGAAGCCGCGCGCCTGCTGGTCTACAAGGCCGCCTGGGCCAAGGATCAGGGCCGCCTCAATAACGGGCTCGATGTCGCCCAGGCCAAGTATTTTGCCGGCGAAGTGGTCACCAAGTGCGCCAATTACGCCATGCGGATTCTGGGCGCCTACGGCTATTCCACCGAATACCCGGTCGCCCGGTTCTACCGCGACACGCCCACCTACACGATGGTCGAGGGATCGGCCAACATCTGCAAATGGATCATCGCCCTGGATCAACTCGGCATCCGCAAGGCGAACCGCTGATCTTCGGTGGCCGCCGATCACCGGCAAATACGAAATAAAGGAGGCCCCGGCAAGTGGACAAGGAGCTGGTCGAAAAAACCAAAAGCACCGCCGCGCTCTATTTCAAGGGCGTCACGGCCGAAAAACCCTTTGACCTGTGGCAGGCCTTCGACCGGGAGCTGGGCAAGGAGTTGTCGCTGTTTATCACCGGCAGACTCTATGCCCGCGCAAAGATCCCCCACCCGACGCGGCAGCTGATCACCATCGCCGTCCTGACGGTTCTCGACCGTCCGGAGGAACTGGCCCTGCATATCCAGGCCGCTTTGAATGTGGGCTGCCCGGTGGAGGATATCGCGGAAGCGATCTTCCAGACCTTTACCTATGCGGGCATCCCGACGGTGAACACCGCCCTGAAGACACTGCGCGCGGTCCTGAAAGAAAAAGGGCTGTGGCCGATCGCACCGAACCGCTAAATTCGCTGGAAACCAGGAGTGAGACATCATGCGACCCTATTTCGAAAAAATGACGGACTTCGGCACGGATCTGAGTCCGGGATTGATCAAGAGCAATGCGGAAAACGTCAGGAAGATCAAGGCGGTCGAGGAGGATATCCGCAAGGAGGTCGAAAAAGTAAAGAATGTCGGGCTGCCCGAAGAAAAAGTCAATGCCCGGGGCCAGATGACCATCTGGCAGCGGCTGCGCTACCTCGTGGACCCCGGAACCTGGTGCCCGCTGCACTTGCTCTACAATCCCGAGGACAACACCGAAGGCACGACCAACGTCATCGACGGCCTGGGAAAGATCTCCGGCAAATGGGCCGTGATCATCGGCTTCGACAACAAGGTCTTTGCCGGCGCCTGGCTGCCCGGACAGTATGAAAATATCCTGCGGGTCACCGATCTGTCCAAGCGCCTGAACCTGCCGCTGGTCTGGCTGGTCAACTGCAGCGGGGTCAAGCTCACCGAGCAGGAAAAGTTCTATGCCAACCGGCGCGGCGGCGGTACCACCTTCTTTCGGCATGCCGAACTCGAGCAGATGGGGATTCCGATCCTGGCCGCCATTTACGGCACCAATCCGGCCGGCGGCGGCTACCAGGGCATCAGTCCCACAATTTTGTTCGCCCACAAGGACGCCAACATCGCCGTCGGCGGCGGCGGCATCCTGAGTGGAATGTCACCCAAGGGCGCCTTCGATCTGGAAGGCGCCGAGCAGCTGATCAAGGCCGCCAAGCAGTACAAGGAAGACCCGCCCGGCTCGACCGCGATCCACCACGACCAAACCGGTTTTTTTCGCTATGTTTACGACGACGAAACGCAGGTGCTCGACGGCATCAAGGACTACATGCGCGACATGCCGGCCTACAATCCCAAATTCTTCCGGGTGGCCGCCCCCAAGCCGCCGCGTTTCGCGGCCGAGGACCTCTACAGCCTGATCCCCTTCAACCAGAAACAGATGTATGATTTCGACGAGGTCCTCGCGCGCCTGGTCGATGGCAGCGAGCATCTGGAATACCGGCCTGACTACGGCCCTGAAGTTTACACCGGCTTGTGCAAGGTCGACGGTTTTCTGGTGGGCTTCATCGGCAACCGCCAGGGATACCTGGGCGAGGACTATCCGGAATATGCGCCCTATGCGGGCATCGGCGGCAAACTCTATCGTCAGGGGCTGATCAAGATGAACGAATTCGTCA
Organism: uncultured delta proteobacterium; assembly: GCA_963779885.1. GTDB lineage: Bacteria > Desulfobacterota > Desulfobacteria > Desulfobacterales > SG8-13 > JARFQH01. Next base: position 114,198 of record CAWAAN010000019.1, read on the forward strand.
CCCTCTGCGGCCGCGACCGCGTGCCGATCGTCTGGCTGCAGGACACCTCCGGCATCGACGTCGGCGACATCGCCGAAAAAGCGGAACTGCTCGGCCTGGGGCAATCCCTGATCTATTCCATCCAGCAGACCGACGTGCCGATGATGCTGGTGGTCCTGCGCAAGGGCACCGCCGCGGCCCACTATGTCATGGGCGGCCCCACGGCCAACCGCCACAACGCCTTTACCCTCGGGATCGCCACCACCGAAATCTACGTCATGCACGGCGAAACCGCCGCCGCCGCGAGCTTTTCGCGCCGGCTGGTCAAGGAAAAAGACGCCGGCCGGCCGCTGGACCAGGTCATCGAGAACATGAACACGATGGTCAAGGAGTACTACGACAATTCGCGCCCGGTTTACTGCGCCCGCGAGGGGTTCGTGGACGAGGTCGCCTCCCTGACCGAAATCCGCCGCTACCTGATGGCTTTTGCCGGCGCCGCTTACCAGAACCCGCGCTCGATCTGCCCGCAGCACCAGATGCTGCTGCCGCGCAGCATCCGGAAATGAGCTGGAAACTTGAAACGGGGGAACTCGCGCACCAGGGACGGTGACCCGTCAAACGTCGGAATGCCGGGCATCGTCATGATTTAACACAAAAGATGCTTACTATTGCCTGTTAACCCAATAATGACTTTTTAACGTCGGGCCGCCGTGATATTTAGACGGCCGCGCCCCTTTCAACCCGTCAGAAAAGGACGACAGCGCCGATCCATGGGCGCTGTTTTGTATTGATACAATGGAGAATGACCGTTTCATTGACGTGCGCGGCGCGCGGCAAAACAACCTGAAGAACCTGGACTTGCAGATCCCTCTCAACCGCATCACGGTGGTCACCGGTGTGAGCGGCTCCGGCAAATCCTCCCTGGCGCTCGACACCCTCTACGCCGAAGGCCAGCGGCGTTACGTGGAGACATTTTCACCCTATGCCCGCCAGTTCATGGACCGTATGGACCGTCCGCTGGTGGACAAAATCGAGGGCATTCCGCCGGCGATCGCCATCGACCGCAAGGACCCGGTGCGCACGTCGCGCTCGACCGTCGGCACCATGACCGAAATCACGGATTACGTGAAGCTTCTTTTCGCCCGTTTCGGGCAGCTGCACTGCCAGGGGTGCGGGCGGGCGGTCCTGGCCGAGACCCCGGAAAACGTCTGGACGCGCGTGCGGTCGCATCCGCCGGGCTCGGAAGTGATTCTGACCTTTCCCTATCCCGTCACGGGCGCGCCGGCCGCAAGCATCCGCGCCGAACTGGCGCGGATCGGCTACGATCGCTGGTTCGATGGGCGCGACATCAATGACACCGCACAGTGGACGCCGCAAGAGGGTGCGGATGTTCTGCAGGTCCTGGCCGACCGCATCCTGCTGCGCCCGCAAGACCGCAGCCGCATCATCGATTCGGCCGAATCGTCGTTTCGGTTCGGCGCCGGGCGGATGGATGTCTGGATCGACCGCCGGCAGCACTTGTCCTTCAGCAGCACGCTCGAATGCGCCTACTGCGGCTTGCGCTATGCGCCGCCCCAGCCCAATTTGTTTTCCTTCAACAGCCCCATCGGCGCCTGTGACACCTGCCGCGGCTTCGGCCGCACGATCGACATCGACCTCGACCTGGTGATTCCGGACGCCGGCCTTTCCATCGCCGGGGGGGCCGTGAAACCTTGGGGCAACCGCTCGAACCCGCGGCACGAATTTGAAGAGTTGATCGATTTTTGCCGGCAGAACCGGATCGCGACCGACATCCCCTTCGAGCGGCTGAACCAGTCCCAAAGGAACGCCATCATCGAGGGCACCGCGGACTACTACGGCATCAGGGGTTTCTTCAAATGGCTGGAGACCAAGACCTACAAGATGCCGGTGCGCGTATTTCTCTCGCGCTACCGCAGCTACGAGGCCTGCCCGTCCTGCGGCGGCGCGCGCTTTACGGCCCAGAGCCTTCTTTACCGCCTTGCCGGCCGCACCATCGCCCGGGTCTATGCCATGAACGTGGCCGCCGCGGCCGCCTTTTTCGATGCGCTGCGGCTGCCCGCGGGCGACGAAGCCGGGCGCCTGATCCTGGAAGAGGTCACCAACCGTCTCAAATACCTCCAGGATGTCGGCTTGGCCTACCTGACCCTCGATCGCCAGTCGCGGTCGCTTTCCGGCGGTGAGGTGCAGCGGGTCGCCCTGGCCTCGTCTTTGGGCGCCGCCCTGGTCAACACCCTCTACATTCTGGACGAGCCGAGCATCGGGTTGCACCCGCGGGACACCCACCGCCTGACGCGCATCCTCAAAGACCTGCGCGATCACGCCAACACGGTGGTCGTGGTCGAGCACGATCCCGAAATTATCCGCGAGAGCGATTATGTGATCGATCTTGGTCCACAGGCGGGTGAAAACGGCGGTCAGGTCATGTATTTCGGCCCCACCACCGGGATTCACGATTCGTTGACCGGCGAGTATCTGCGGGGCCTGCGGCAAATTCCCGTGCCGCAGGAGCGCCGCCGCCCGCAGCGCAACCGCTGGATCACCATCCGCGGCGCCGCAGCCAATAACCTGAAATCCATCGATGCCCGCATTCCTCTGGACCTGTTCGTGTGCCTGACCGGGGTTTCCGGCTCCGGCAAATCGACGCTGGCCGAGGAGGTCCTCTACCGCGCCGCCAGCCGGTATCTGGGTACGGCCGCAGACCGCCCCGGCGCCCACCGGTCCATCTCCGGACTCGAACATCTCACCGAGGTCATTCTGGTGGACCAGCGCCCTATCGGGCGCACGCCCCGCGCCAACGTGTTGACCTACACGAAGGCGTTCGACCCCCTCCGCCACCTGCTAGCCGACACGGAAGCCGCCCGCCGGCAGGGCTTCGAGCCGCGGCATTTTTCATTCAACGTCGAGGGCGGACGCTGCGAGACCTGCAAGGGGGAGGGCTACGAAAAAGTGGAAATGCAGTTTCTGTCCGACGTTTTTATTTCCTGCCCGCAATGCGACGGCCGGCGGTTCAAACCCGAAATATTGGCCGTCACCTATCGCGGCCGCGGCATCGACGACATTCTGTCGATGACCGTCGCGGAGGCGTTGGCGTTTTTCAACCGCGGCTCGAAGCGCCACACCGCCATTCGCGAAGCGCTTGCCCCTCTGGTCGAGGTCGGTCTGGGGTACATCCGCCTCGGCCAGCCCATCAACACTTTTTCCGGCGGAGAAGCCCAGCGCCTCAAGCTGTCGCGCTACCTCAAACACGATGCCGGCACGGGGCGGCTGTTCATCTTCGACGAACCGACCACGGGGCTGCATTTCCAGGACATCGCCACGTTGCTCATGGCCTTGCAGCGGCTGGTGGACGAAGGCAACACCGTGCTCGTGATCGAGCACAACATGGAGGTGATCAAAACCGCGGACTGGATCATCGATCTGGGCCCGGAAGGCGGCGAGGGGGGCGGCCGGGTCGTGGCGGCCGGCTCCCCGGAAAAGGTGGCGGCCCATCGCACCTCCCATACCGGCGAATACCTGCAGCGCTATCTGGCCGGCGGCGGGCGGCTCGAGGCCGCTGCCGTCGCCCCGCAGATCGGTGAAACGAGAGCCGATTATGGGTCTCGAAACCCTTCGCCGGTGATCTCCCTGAAAGGGGCGCGCGAACACAATCTCCAGGATCTCGATCTATCCATTCCGCACAACCAGCTCGTGGTGCTGACCGGTGTGTCCGGCTCCGGCAAATCGACCCTCGCTTTCGATATTTTGTTCGCCGAGGGACAGCGCCGCTACCTCGAAAGCCTGGCGCCGTATGTACGCCAGTATGTCAAGGTTCTGGAACGGCCCGACGTCGACCTGGTTTCCGGGCTTTCGCCCACCGTGGCCATCGAGCAGCGCGTCAGCTATTCCAGCCGCCGCTCCACGGTCGCTACGCTGACGGAAATCTATCATTTCCTGCGGCTGCTCTTCAGCAAACTCGGCTCGCCGCATTGCCCGGGCTGCGGCCGCCGGCTGACGGCGCGCTCGGCGGCGGACATCGCGACCGAAATCCGCGACCGCCACCGCGGCCGTTCCGGCCTGGTGCTGGCCCCCAAGGTGGCCGGGCGCAAGGGATTTCACAAGGACGTGATCGCCCAGGCGCTGAAAAAAGGTTATGTCCGCGCGCGCATCGACGGTCGTCTGCAGGAGTTGCCGTTAAAAAAGAGCCTCAGCCGCTACCACGAGCACACGATCGAGCTGGTGATCGGAAGCCTGGAGGATCCCCGGACACCCATCGATGCGTTGATCGGCACCGCCCTGGCTGAAGGCGACGGCAGCCTGATCGTCTGGGACCCGGCGGGCACCGAAGAAATTTTCAGCGTCAGCGGCACCTGCCCGGCCTGCGGCATCGGCGTCGCCAAACTCGACCCGCGCCTGTTTTCATTCAACAGCCGCCAGGGCGCCTGCCCGGCTTGCGGCGGTCTGGGCGTCGTTGATGTCGACGAAGCCGACGAACCGCAGGCCGCCTCCCAAGTCTGCGCGACTTGCGGCGGCAGCCGCCTGAACCCGGCGGCCCTGGCGGTCAAGGTCGGGGGAAAGACGATCTGGGACCTGGTGCAGGAGCCGGCGGACCGGTTGGCCCGTATCCTGGGCGAGCTGTCCTTCGACGGGCCCCGGAAGCCGATCGCCGATCCGATCGTCAAGGAAATCCGCGTCCGGCTCGATCTTCTCAACCGGCTCGGCCTGGCCTATCTCAGCCTGGGACGCAGCGGCGAAACCCTTTCCGGCGGCGAGGCGCAGCGGGTGCGCCTGTCCGCCCAACTCGGCTCGAATCTGACCGGCGTCACCTACATCCTCGACGAGCCGACCATCGGACTGCATCCGCGCGATAACCATGTTCTGATCGACGCCTTGAAATCCCTGCGGGATCGGGGCAACTCCATTCTGGTGGTGGAACACGACGAGGAGACCATCCGCGCCGCCGACACCATCATCGACCTGGGGCCCGGCGCCGGCCGCGAAGGCGGCCGCCTGGTGGCCACCGGCGGCCTGGCAGAGGTCAAGAAAACGCCGGAATCGGTCACCGGCGCCTGTCTCGACGGGCACCCGCGGCAGATCAGCACCCGGCTGCGGCCCTACCGGAAGCTGCCGGCCGTGGAGGTGCTGGCCGCATCGGCGCGCAATCTCAAAAAGATCGACGTCCGCTTTGCGCTCGGCACCCTGACCTGCGTCACCGGGGTGTCCGGCTCGGGAAAATCTTCGCTCTTGAAGGAAACCCTTTATAAGGGGCTGCGCAACCGGCTCGGCGACCTCCAGCTTCCCGCCGGCGCCTGCCGCGACATCACCGGCTGGAAAGCGCTCGCCCGGGTTCTGGAAGTCGATCACAGCCCCATCGGCCGCACGCCGCGCTCGGTGCCGGCTTCCTACGTCGGTTTCCTGGACGTCATCCGCAAGCTCTTCGCCGTGACGCCCGAGGCGCGCGCCCGCGGCTACAAGGCCGGACGGTTTTCCTTCAACGTCGCCGGCGGGCGCTGCGAGGCCTGCAAGGGCCAGGGGCATCCCAAGGTGGCCATGAGTTTTTTGCCCGACGTCTACGTTCCCTGCGAGATCTGCGGCGGCACCCGGTTCAACCGCGAGACCCTCGAGGTGCGCTTCAAGGGCAAGTCGATCGCCGAAGTGCTGGCGCTGACCTTTGCCGAGGCCCTGCACTTCTTTACCGCCGTGCCGGTCATCCGCCAGGCGCTGCAGTTCGTCTGCGACATCGGTCTCGGGTATCTGGCGCTGGGCCAGCCCAGCAACACCCTTTCCGGCGGCGAGGCGCAGCGCATCAAACTGGCCCGGCAGCTGGCCCGGCCGACCCGCGGGCACACGCTGTTCATTCTCGACGAGCCCACCACAGGCCTGCACCCGGCCGACATCCGCCGGCTGGTGGATGTCCTTCAGGCCCTGGTGGAGGGCGGGAATACCGTGGCCGTAATCGAACACAATCCGGAGGTGATCAAATCCGCCGACCTTATCATCGATCTGGGGCCGGAAGGCGGCGACGCCGGCGGACGGGTGGTGGCGGCCGGGTCCCCGCCCGAAATCCTGCGCCGCACGCGGACCTCGCACACCGCCCGCTATCTGAATAGTTACCTGAATATTTTAAGTTGACAAACCGTCACCACGTTCACTATAAACCGGCTCATTTGTGGTCGCATTTAGGCGGCGCGGCCATGCCCGGTGACATGACGATGCGTGAAGCGCCGGGATAGCAAGGCTCACCGCCAGTGTCCCGACCGGCTATCCTCGCTTCCTTAAAAAATGGATATTCGATACTCAATGGACATCACCTGTTCGGAAGCCCTGTCTTTCGATTTTAAAAAATTAAGCGCCATCAATTCCGCCCTCAAGACAAAGGATCAATATACCGAAGGACATGCCCGCCGGGTCGCCCTGTATGCCATGCGGCTCGCCCGCCGGCTGGGGCTGCCCGCTGCCGACGTCGATAACATCGGCGTCGGCGGCCTGCTGCACGATGTCGGCAAAATCGGTCTCAGCGACCGAATCTTCAGCAACAAAACCGAGCAGTTGGCCGGCGAGTTGCTGGAGGAAGTCCGTCGCCATCCCGATATCGGGGTCTCGCTGCTGCAGGGAATCGACAGCCTGTCACCGGTCATCGATTTCGTTCATTACCACCACGAACGGATGGATGGCTCGGGGTATCCGATGGGTCTCAAGTCCGATCAGATCCCGCTGGGCGCCCGGATCATCAGCGTCGTCGATTGTTTCGACGCCATCACCACCGATCGTCCCTATCAGAAAAGAAAGACCTGTGCCGAAGCGTTTGTCATCCTGCGCCGGATGGCGAGCCACGAGCTGAGTTCGGAGCTGGTCGAGGCGTTTATCGCCGATATCGAGGAAAACGGCGGGATCGTCGAAGAGCCGGTCGATAATTACACCTGCCGGCCATTAAGTGTTTCCTGACGGACTCGGTACCCTCCGCTGCCGGATCTTTCGAAGCGCAGGATGTGGGTGGTTGTCTGCGGGATTTCGGCCGGATAGTGGGTCACATAGAGCAGGCCCGTCTGGGTATCATTTCCGACCCGGTCGAGAACATCGCGCAGGTGCCGCCGCGCGAATCGGTCCAGGCCCTGACAGGGCTCATCCAGGATCAACAGCGGCGGCGACTTGACCATGGCCCGCGCCAGCAGGACCAGCCGCTGCTCGCCCTGCGACAGGTGCGGGAAAAATCGTTTGGCCAGCTCCGCGCATCCCAACCGGTTCATCCACGCCCAAGCGATGCGAACCTGCCGGCAGGTGGCCCGGTGGTAAAGACCGACTGAATCGAAAAATCCCGACACGACCACCTCCGCCGCGCGCAGGGGTTTGCGGTATCGCAGCTGAAACTCGGCCGAGACCAGACCGAGAGACCGCTTGATATCCCAGATGGTTTCCCCCGAACCCCGACGGCACCCGAACAGCTCGATTGAATTGGCATAGGCCTGGGGGTTGTCGCCGGCGATGAGGCTGAGCAAGGTCGTCTTGCCGCATCCGTTCGGCCCGACGATGGCCCAGTTTTCGCCCGCCCTCACGGTCCAGTTCAGGTCTTCGAGGACCGTCACGCGGCCGTAACGCACCGTCACCCGGCGCATGTCGATCAGAACCCGCCCGGCCGCCTGCAGGCCGCGAACCACTGGCGGCGGCGGCAAGGACCTCCCGCGTGGTTTTTCGGAGCCGTAGAGGCGCTCCAGGTCGTGCCGGGGAAACGTCTGCGGCCGTCGCCCCCGGCTGACGATGCGGCCGTTCTTGACCGTCAGCACATGCGTCACGTCCGGCGGGATCTCCGCCAGGCGATGCGTGACCAAAATGACCGGAATCCCCTCCGCGACCGTGGTCGCGATGAGCATGCGCATCTGCCGGCGCCCGGTCCCATCCAACCCTTCGAAGGGTTCATCCAGGATAAGAAGCCGGGGAGAGGTCAGGATTTCGCGCGCCGTCAGCACCCGGCGGATTTCTCCCGTGGACAGGCGGGCGACCGGCCGGTCGAGCAGGCTGACGATTTCCAGCCGGTCGCAGACCCTCATGATTGGCGGCGGTAAAAAGTTTGACGGGGCAGTTGCCGCTTGCAGCACCTGCCGAACGGATAGATAACCGTCGAGGTCGCCGCTGAAAAAACGCGCATCATCCCGGATGTCTTCCCGCGCCATCAGGTTCCGGTGGGATTCAAACGACAGGAAGCCGATGGACGCCGGCGCCAGCGCGTCCGCATGGTACCGGATGTGACCGTCGACGACCGGCACCTGCCCGGCGATGGCCCTGACCAGGGAGGTTTTGCCGGCGCCGTTGGGACCGATGACGGCCCAGTTCTGGCCGGTGTCGATTTCCCAGGAGTCACCCGCAAAAAGGCGTCGATCCCCGACCCGAAGCGTAATCCGGTCGAGAGTGATGAACGGTTCATCCATCATAATGCCCTATGTGCTGCTGACATTGACCGTGCTGTTCTGGTCGGGGAATTTTGTCATCGGAAGGGGAATACATGCCGAAGTCCCGCCGATTTCACTAGCCTTCTGGCGCTGGTTTACCGCATTGGTCCTCCTGCTGCCTTTTGCCCTGCCGGCGATGGTGCGGCAAAGAGACCTGATTGGCCGTCATTGGAAGCTGCTGTGCCTGCTGGCAATCCTGTCGGTCACCAATTTCAACACCTTCATTTACCTGGCCCTGCAATCCAACACCGTTATCAACACGGTTTTGATCAACTCGCTCACCCCCGTTTTTATCGTTTTCGTGTCGTGGATCGGTTTCAGGGAAAAAATATCCGTCCTGCAGGGCCTCGGCGGATTGATGTCTTTTGCCGGCTTGATCTGGATCATCACGCGCGGGCAGCCCGCCCTTCTTTTCACCGTCCGCTTCTCGCGGGGTGATTTGTGGACGCTGGCGGCGGCTCTGAGCTGGGCCGTTTACTCGGTCCTGCTTCGCAAACGTCCCCCGAATTTAAATCCGATCGGTTTTCTGGGTTTTATCATCGCCGCCGGACTGCTGTTCCTGAGTCCGTTGTACGCCTGGGAACTGTCCCGCGGGGCCGCCTTCACGCTCGACAAAAGTACGGTCGGCGCGGTTTTTTACATCGCCCTCTTCGCATCGGTCCTGGCCTACATCTTCTGGAACCGGGCCGTGGCCACCATCGGGGCCAACAAGGCCGGCATTTTCGTGCATCTGATGCCGGTTTTCAGCATCACGCTGGCCTTCATATTTTTGGGTGAACGGCTGCAGGCCTATCACACGCCCGGCATCGCCCTGATTCTGGGCGGCATCATCCTGACGACCACCGGCAACCGGCTGCGGTAGAGGTAGAAGCCAACAACCTTCGGCTAAAGCCGGAGGCTTTGGGGTCAAGGATTCATCCACAGTTTCAAAAAAGGCACGATAAGTTTCCAATCCAGAAATGTGCCATTTTTCACAAGTTCAAGGAAATCGGCGGCATTGCGCGGAGGTATACTACCTATGCCGCACAAGCGATTCCACCGATTGACACCGAAATTGCGGAAAAGGGCCATTTCTGGACGGAAACTGTTTAGTCCGGCAGCAATACGGACGATCCGGAGGTTCGGCGGCCTTCCAGGTCGCGGTGCGCCCGGGCCGCTTCCGACAGCGGGTAGGTTTGGCGCACCTCCACTTTGACGGCGCCGCTCTCCACGACCGCGAACAGGTCGCGGGCATGGATCAGGAGATCTTCCCGTCCGGCGGTGTAGGTCATCAGGGTCGGCCGGGTCAGAAACAGGGATCCCTTGGCCGCCAGAAGCCCGAGGTCGAGCGGGGCCACCGGACCGGACGACTGTCCGAAGGTCACCATCGTTCCCAGCGGCCGCAGGCAATCCAGCGACTTCATGAAGGTGGCCTGCCCCACGGAGTCATACACCACGTCGACGCCCCGGCCTCTGGTTATCTCCCGGACCCGCGCGACGAAATCGTCTTGCCGGTAGAGAATCGGATAATCACAGCCGTTGGCGGTGGCCGTGGCCGCTTTCTCTTGCGAACCGACGGTGCCGATCACGGTGGCGCCGAGGTGCTTTGCCCACTGGCAGACGATCGAGCCCACGCCCCCCGCCGCCGCATGGATCAAAATGATATCGCCGGCTTTGACGTCAAAACAGCCGCGCAGCAGGTACCGGGCCGTCATCCCCTGCAGCATCATGGCCGCCGCCTGACGGCTGGAAACGCTTGCCGGCAGCTTGACCAGGCGATCGGCCGGAATCAGGCGCTCCTGGGCATAAGCCCCCACCGGCAGCCCGGCATAGGCCACACGGTCACCGGCCGCCACTTCGCTGACACCGTCACCCACGGCCTCTACCGTTCCGGCTCCCTCCATGCCCGGTATGGCCGGCAGGGACGGCAGGGGGTAGAGACCGCTGCGATGATACACATCGATGAAATTCAACCCGATCGCCTCATGGCGGAGTCGCACTTCACCGGGACCCGGCTGTCCCGGCTCGTTATCGACCCAGCGCAGCACCTCCGGGCCTCCGGTTTGATTGAGGACAATGGCTTTTGGCATGGCAGGCTCCTTTGGCTGGGTGTGATCGGCCGTCTTGTCACCGGCCGCCGTGGGACCGCCGGTCTCATCGACGCGGACGGAGAAAAAAGTTACTGGTGGGGCAACGCTCACGGGGTCATGAGCATCTATTTCGTCCTCGGCGCACATTGCCGCCCACAGCGGCGGCCCGCAATAGAAACCGAAGATGGAAAAGCCCGTGACTGGATAATTTTTAAAGCTAATACGGATGAGACAAAAATCCAAGCGGAAAGGGTGAAAGCCGATTCAGCTCGAATCCGGTTGAGCAAGTCCCTTCGTAAAAAAATCCTCTGCTGAAAAAAATTTCTAAAGCCCTGCCGGAATCGACCGATAACAAATGCAACCGGTCGTGCATTTTCCAGTGCGGCCGGCTGCAGATGAATAAAATGTTGACACCGTTCACAGGGCTGCAAGATTCGATGCGCGTCAAATCGCCTTATCGTAAGCGTTTACAGGGTGCCGCAAATGCAAGGCGTCGGGCGCGCAGACGTACTGTTGTACTTCAAGCACCCGACAACACAGCAGATGCGGTGCCCTGTGAACGCTTACAAAATGTTTGGTCAACAGGGTCCGAGGCGCGCACCGATCGAATAAAAAAGGAGTTTTTCCATGGAAATCCAGGAGAAGAACCCGAACCAGTTAAATCCTTATATCAATCAGGTTCAGCAAAACAGCCAGACCATCGAAACCGAAAATGAAAAAAGCCGCCCCCCCGCCACCGGAACGGACAGCGTCGATCTCTCCCGGAATGCCCGCGGTCTGCGAGAAGCCCAGCAAGCCCTGCACGATCTGCCCGACATCCGTCAAGAAAAAGTCGACGCGCTGAAAAGACAGGTCGAAAACGGCACTTACGACGTACAACCCGACAAGATTGCCGCCCGGATGATGAAAGAAGCGCTGACCAACGACCTTTTTTAACCCTTCCTGTCTTGGCGGCCGCACCCGGCAACCAGCGTTAAAAATGGCGGTGTCAAGACCGTTATGGCTAAGCCGGTCGGGGTGCCGCCGCCGTCGCTATTCCGCCGTTTTTTTTCTCGCCTTTCAGAAAAAACCACTTTTGGACCCCGCGATGACATCCTAAAAACTGCAGGGGCCCCGGGCCACCCCAATGCCTTAAAACGATGCGCCGGAGCCCGGATTGGCGGGTGCGCAGAGCGCCTGCCTGTCACGCAAGGGCGAAAAAATTGCCCCTATGTGCACCCATCAGCACTACGGCATGTAGACGGTTGGGGTGAGAGAAACGAAATTTTTAATTGTCCTTAACAATCGGAAAAATTCCTTCAAATAAGATGGGACCGGTGCCGTCGGTAGAGACCGCGAAACTGGTGATAGGTCAAACCCAGCCGGGCCGCGGCCCGTTTCTGTTGGAACTGCTCGGCTTCCAAGGCCTCTTTCAATAGGTGGCGCTCGAAGTGGCGGATAGCCGTTTTAAACGGTTTGGGCGGTAAATCCGGAACCGCTGTGGCCGCGCTGTGGCCGCGGGTCGTGTCCGAAGGGCCCGGGGTGGGCCGGGCCGCGAAAGGATTGTCGAAGGGATCGAAGACAACTGTGGTCACAACCGGCGTATCCGAACGGTAGACGGCCCGTTCGACGACGTTTTTCAGTTCGCGGATGTTGCCCGGCCAGGTGTGGGCCGCCAGAGCCCTGGCGGCCTCTTCACCGATGTGCACGGTCCCTTCCCGCCCCAGTTCAAAAAACATCCGGGCCGCGAAATGATCGGCCAAAAGAAGAATATCCTCGCGCCTTTCCCTGAGCGGCGGTAAAAACAGCACTTCAAACGACAACCGGTCCAGCAAATCCTGTTTAAAACGTCCCGCGGCCACCAGCTTCGGCAGGTTTGCGTGCGTGGCGGCGATGATGCGGGCATCGGCTTCGATGCGCTCGGCACTGCCGACCCTCTCAAATGCGCCGTATTCCACCACGCGCAAGATTTTTTCCTGAACTTCCAGGGGAATATTTCCCATTTCATCCAGGAAAAGCGTGCCGCCGTCGGCTGCTTCGAAGCGTCCACTGCGGCGCTGGGCGGCACCGGTGAAAGCCCCCTTTTCGTAACCGAACAGTTCTGATTCGATCAACGCCGGGGAAAGGGCGGCACAATTCAAGGCTATCAGAGGCCCCTGCCAGCGGCGCGACAGGAAGTGCAGGCGGGAAGCCGCCAGCTCCTTGCCCGTACCGCGTTCGCCGATCAACAGGACTGGGCGCTCGACGGTGGCCACCCGGGAAAGACGGTCCTGAAACGCCAGAAAGACGTCTGACTGTCCCAAAGCTTCACGCATATCGCCCATCATTTTTTTGATACACTATTTTTTGCGTATTCAACCATTAATGAGTTTAATTTATACAAAAATTGGTTAGAAAATTAAACTAAAAGTTTTCGTGCGCAATTTTAGGATATCGAATAGACGTTTCCGCCGTCGCTGAAACTGAAGCGGGCGTCGTTATAACTCAGGTGGATTATGTCTAAATTACTGAATTAAAACAAAAAATTATTTTTCTCAGGAAGCGCGAAAAAATCTCCGCCCGATTGCGGAAAACTCGGGTCCTTGAATATAAATTTGGCATGCAATCTGCTTTTGCAGTATGTCAAAAACCAATCGGGAGGTACATCATGGGAATTTTTACGCGATTTCGTGACATCGTCAGCGCCAACATCAACGCCATGCTCGACCGGGCCGAAGACCCGGAAAAACTGGTCAGACTGATGATCCGTGAAATGGAGGACACACTGGTCGAGCTCAAGGCCGCCTGCGCCGGCGTGATGGCGGAAGGCAAGAAGAGTCAGCGCCAACTGCTGGAAGTCCGCCAGCGGGCCGGGCACTGGGAGGGCAGGGCCGCATTGGCGGTCCGCAAAGGGCGCGATGATCTCGCCCGTGAAGCACTGGTCGAAAAGCGCCGGTACACCCGCCGCGAGGAAAATCTTCGGCAGGAACACGGCGAACTCGAACATCTGATCACGCAATATCACGCAGACATTCGCCTGCTGGAGGAAAAACTCAAATCCGCGCGCGACAAGCAGCGCGTATTGATTCAGCGTCACGTCCATGCCCGTCGGAAAATACGGGCCCGGCAGGAAATCCGGCGTGCGGACAGCACCGAGGTCATGGTGAAATTCGAGGAGCTCGAAAGCCGGATCGATCGGATGGAGTCGGAAGCCGATCTGGTGAATATCGGCCCCTTGGGGGATCTCGAGGAAGAACTTGACAAGCTGAGCACGGATGAGGACATTGAAGCCGAATTGCAGGCCTTGAAAAACCCGGCTGTCCCTCAAAATGTGTCACCGCAAGTTTAGTGTTATGCGCCACTGATTTTCGCCTGTGGCGCAGCCATCGGGTAAAAATCTAAGGAGGTCCAACAGGCATGCAGGGCGCTTTCATCACGGCCATTATTTTCGGCGGCATTATCATGTCCCTGGTCGTGGTGGGGGCCACGATCCTGATGGGCATCCGCATCATCAAGGGCGGCGTTTCCCGTGATAACCATAAGACTCAAGCCGAGGACGCCGCCATGATACAGGAGATGTACCAGAAACTGACGCGGATCGAAGACCGCACGGATGCGCTGGAAACCATTTTGTTCGATAAACGCAAGGGGAGAACCGACGATGAAACCCGTTGAAAAAATATTGCCCAATGGATTTTACCGCTCGCGTCGCGGCATTCTATTGGGTGTGTGCCGCGGCATTGCCGAGTATTTTGATTTCTCCGTATTCTGGGCCAGAGCCATCGCCGTGGGACTTTTTATATTGACCGGCTTCTGGCCGATTACCGGCCTCTATCTGCTGGCGGCGCTGATAATGAAACCAGAGCCGGTCATCCCGCTCGACAGCGAAGACGAGCAGGAGTTTTACGAAAGCTATGCCGGCAACCGCCACCGCGCCCTCAAGCGCCTGAAACACCGTTTCGAACGGCTGGAGCGCCGCATACAGCACATGGAACATGTCGTCACCGGACCGGAATATGATTGGGACCGGCGCATGAAAGACCATCGATAGCGCCCCTCCGCGATCTTTTTTAGGCACTGTTGCGTATCCAATTCAGAGCTGGCAAAAACCAACAATCCGCGCTTGCATATAACCTGCCTTCATCCTATCATCTCCGGCGCTGTTTTTTGGCACATAACCGCGTCATTCTCTCACCACTCCCTTGGACAGCAATGGACCTGGACGTCAGAAACAAGCCGTCACTCACCGCCGAAGATGTCTTGCGCCTTAACTTCATCCGCGAAGCCGTGCGCTATGATTTCAGACGCCATTACCGCCAGGGGCTGCGGTCCCACATCATGGAAGTTCTGGACCCCGAAGAGGTCGCACGGGAAAAAAGCGGTGTCGTCTCCGATGGCATCAAGTGGTTTCCGCGGGCCCGGCCGCTGAAGATGCTGCGTATCTTCCGAACCCGCTTTGCCTCCCGCAGCGAGGCCCACGCCGAACTACGGCGGGTTGTCATCGTCGCGTCATACCTGGGCGCCGAGGGTTTCGCCCGTTCCAACGAATTTCTGGTCACCTACCTTTGCGAGGGCCACCAAGACATCCTGCTTTGCGGATTACAGGAATACGTCGAAGGCCTGAATATCGAACCGTGGGGCTTTCTCAACGCCGGGCGCCTGGCCGACAACCTGCTGCGGCCGCGCCTTGGCAGCCGCGCCACCCCGGTTTTAGGCCGGGAGGCCCTCGTGGCCCGCATCCGCCGCAGCGCCGAGCTGTTCACCGACCGCATCAAGCAAATGGTTCGCGAGACCGGGTACATTCCGGATCTGGCCGGTGACGGCAACCTGATTCTCACCGATGCCGGCGAAATCAAGCTCGTGGACATCAACAACATTTCACCGGTGGCCTTTGATTCCCAGATTTATATCGACGACAAAGGCTATCCGGTGTGCGACAAGTCGTTCGAGGCGTTGGCGGAAATCGAAAAGAACCTGGCTTCCCGGCCCCTCGATACGACTGATCCGGTCTACCGCACATTTCTCGATTCCGAACGCATGCTGGCCGTCGGCACCATCGAACGAGAGTTTCACCGCGCTGCGGCCGGCCCTCAACCCTACCGGCCGGACTGAGCAACCGCACTTTTCGTCCTTACCCGAAAAACACCTTACTAAACTTCGCAATCGTCGTTAAAAAATTCCAGGGCGGCTTCCACGGTGTCGAAGAGCAGCCAGTTTTGCCACACCGTTTCATCGGCTTTGCGGCGGGTCTGCCGTATGGCGGTCCCCCCGTCATACTCAAAAAAATCGTCGTAGGTGGAATAGTTGGTGAGCCGTGTCATGCTGGACCTCCTGCTTGATTGAAATTGGACCATATCTCGCCGTACCCGCCGTCAAAGAATCAGCAAGGGCTCACAGGGCACCGCATCGGCGTTGTTGTCGAACACTTTACGTCCAAAAAATCGTCTGCGCGCCCGACGCTCTCGCGCCGGCGGCACCCTGTAACCCCTTACCATCCGGTGGTTTGAAGCGACTCGGACTTGGCAGCCCCGGTGAACGGTTACCCGTTTGTTGTCAACCCAGATCGTCGATGTGCAGCGCGCGCCCGCAACACGGGCAACGGGTGAGCACTTTGCCGCCGCGATAGGTGGTCGCCCAGAAAAGCGTTCCGCACGTCGTTTCGGAGAGCAGGTACTGAACCCACACCGGAAATCCGCAGGTACAAAACCGTTGTTGCATTATTAACCCCACTTGTTTAATTAGTATATATTTTGTTTATATAAATCAACAATTCGGGCAAAAAAAATGGTCAGCGAAATTCCCGCGCCGCCCAGATCACCTTGCCGATAATCCGCACACTGGCACACTCGCCGGCTTTGAGATAAATCGGCGCATAGTCCCGGTTGTCGCTGAGCAGCACCAGCGTGTTGGGGTGTTTTTCGATGCGTTTGACCAGAATCGTGTCGTCGACCCCCACGGCGAAAACCGCGCCGGCCAGAATATCCTTCTGGGACTCGTCGATCAGGACACTGTCGCCATCCTTCAGTTCGGGCTCCATGCTGTTGCCGAAGATGTCCATGAGAACCATTTTTTGCGGATTGCCCTTGGTCCGCAACCATGCCGTCTGGAAGGCATAGTATCCTTGAATCTCGGCACCAATTTCGAAGGAACCGCCGCCCGCGCTGAGACGCGCGATAACCTTGGGAATATGTTTGAACGCTGTCTCCTTTTCCGGGCCAACCGACAGGAAGGCCTGACCCGTGCCTTTCTCGAGCCAATCCGGGTTAAAATCGTAAATCCGATACAGTTGCAGAATCCATTTGGCGGGTATCGAATCCTTCCGGCGCGCCTGGGTAATGGCCGAGCGGTTGATCCGCAGCACGGATGCCAGCTCGGTCTGGGTTTTCAGTTCGGTGGCCGAGAAAACCCTTTTTAGAAACGCATCAAAACCGGTCAACCCCATCTGTTCACTCCATGTCACCCCGTTCGAAACAGAAAGTTACCGTGGCCCTTGCCCTGCCGGCGCCACTCTTGTTTATATCGATTAACGCAAAAATTAATTTATAGCAACATTTTTTTTGTTTTTCCCCGGGCTCGTGGCAAAAGGCCTCGTTGTTAGAGTTGACCACCCCTGACGATGGGAATTGCGGTCACCGAAGATACAGCTGATGCGCCTGTGCCCCGAAAAAATAATTACAGGGGGGACCTGGAGGTGGTCACAAACCAGTAAGTGAGGCAACTGATGAGGTTAAACCGGATGGGAATTGGAAATGACGTTAGTCCGGAGCGGTTTAGGATAAAAAACCAATGAATGCCTCCATCGGTTTTGACGTCCCCGACAGGTGATACGCGGCGTGCACCAGAGATTTTGAAGGTGGCGGGGAGATGACCGGCGCGGGCTTAAACGGTTTCCTGCTTGGTGCGGTTAAAAATGTCCTTCCACTTCGCATAAGGAATAACCTTGATTTCCTGAAGGTCGCTGGCGGGGATCAGACCGATGGTGGAGTTCGGCAGGTAATACCCCTGTTGACCCTTGTGGGGCCCTTCCTCCAGGACCCAGCCATCCTGAACGGCAATTTTTTTCCCGACGATTTTCTGCGCATCGTCGGAATTGTAATGGGTCAGGCTGTTGGGCTGGAAAACGGCTTCGAAGTACATCATGGTTCACCTCCAAAAAAATTAAGCGGCACCGTTTCCGGCCCGCTGTCTGTAAATCCACCAGGTTGTCTTGATACCGTTTGAACAGGTATGGACGTTCGCAAATGGTTTTATATCTATTTCAAGCACGCTGATTCTGAGAATAGCCCTGAAAACAAAGGCCATGGTTATCATGTGGCACGAAAATAAAAGCAGCCCCGATACGTTGGACATGATCGGCACTGCCTCGAATGCTGTGCAAAATAATCACACCGGATCCATAATGTCAAATAAAAATTGACGGGCGATACCCTTGACGGGTATGGTAACAGGCTTTGTCCAATTTTTTTTGCGGGGCCGATGTCATGGGCCATTTCTGTCGAGCCATCTCCGCACGCTTTGAGGCCGTTCAATTTATGCCGCACGGCGGCAGAAAAATACCCGATTGCGGTTAAAAGAAAATCCCCCGCAATCTTGACGGCCTCCGCAAGCCGCCGCTTCCGGACGGACGCCCTGAAACGATTTGAGTTCCCATGTCGATCCGCTTGCTGGCCAAGGACCTTTATCGCCTCATACGCGAGGTCGCCGAGCTTCAACGGCAGATCGAGACAGCCCCTCCGGAAAAAAAGGAAGCGCTCAAAGACACGCTGCGCAAGATCAGGGCCGAGCATGACCGCCTGCGCCGGGCCCTGGACGGAAGCAAGGAAAGCCGGTAAAAATCCAGTCAGCGTTCACAGCGCCGCATCGGCGTTGTTGTCGGGCACTTGACGTCCAATCGTCCGTCTGCGCGCCCGACGCCTTGCATCTGCGGCACCCTGTAACCGCTGACTATAAGGTAATTTGAAGCGTATCGGACAGTGCAATTCTCTGACGGGTTCCAAAATCCATGTGACCGGTGTCCCCCCCAAAACGGCGGTTTCTGACCCCCGGCACCGTAGGGGCGAATTTCAATCCTCACCGTTTGCGGTTTCAGTTGACCGCCAATCTTCTCAGAATGGGTGGGCGATGATTTCCGGACGAAAACTTCTTACCATCGAAAAGGAATGCTGCCATGAATCTGTTAGCGCCCTTTAGTTTCACCCTGCCCACCCGCATCGAATACGGAACCGGGGCGGTTGAAAAACTCGCGGACGAGCTGGCGCTTATCGATGCGCGGCGCGTGATGCTGATCACCGATGTCCGGCTGGCCGCCTCCGGTCTGCTGTCACGCTTCACGACCTATCTGGCCTCGAAACGCATCGCCTACGACATCTTCGCCCGGGTCGAGGCGAATCCCAAGGAGTACAACGTCGAAGAAGGCGCCAAGAAAGCGGTATCCGACAAACCGGACTGCCTGGTGGCGATCGGTGGCGGCAGCCCCATCGACTGTGCCAAGGCCATCAGTGTCGTCGCGTCCTGCGGCGGCCGGGCGCGGGATTATGAGGGGTATGGAAAAATTCCGGGCGAGATCCTGCCCCTGATCGCCATTCCGACCACGGCCGGCAGCGGCAGCGAAGTCACCTTCAGCGCCGTTATCACGGACAGTGCGGAGCGCGTCAAGTTCAGTATCAAAGATGCCAAAATCGCGCCGCGGGTGGCATTGGTGGATCCCGAGATGACGATATCCATGCCGCCGGCCCTGACGGCCGCCACCGGCATGGACGCCTTGACGCATGCCATCGAAGCCTTCAGCGCCAGGGCGGCGGAGCCCCTGTCGGACGCCGTCGCGCTTTACGCCGTCGAGCTTATCAGTGCGCACCTGCGCGCGGCTGTGGCTGACGGCCGCAACCTCGAAGCCCGCTCGGCGATGATGCTCGGGAGCCTTCTGGCCGCCATCGCCTTCAGTCATTCCGACGTGGCGGCGGTCCATTGCATTTCCGAGGCCCTGGGCGGTAAATACGACCTGCCGCACGGCGTGTGCAATGCGGTGGTCCTGCCGGCGGTGATGGAATACAATCTGGACTACTGTGTGGAGAGATACGCCCGCATTGCCCTGGCCATGGGGCTGAACGCCAGCAGCGCCGAGGGCCGCGCGCGGGTGGCGGCGGCCGAGGTCAAAAAACTGGCCACCGACATTCGCTTGCCCGATTTCAGGGACCTGGGCGTCAAAGAGGCCGATATCGACGAACTGGCCCGCAACAGCGCCGCCAACGGCTCTAATCCGGACAACCCGCGCCCTATGTCAGCCGAAGACTACCGCAACGTTTTGCTGCGCTTGACCGGTGGGGCGTGATTGGTCAGGTCCCGATTGTGACCGTAAGTTTTTCGGAAAGCGCCGCCATCGTATAGGGTTTCTGGATGAAGCCCTGGGCGCCCTGTTTGAGGATTTCCTGAGCCGGTCCGCCGAGCGCGTACCCGCTGCAGACGATCACGGACAGATTCGGCCGCAAGGCCATCAGGCGCGGATAGATGTCCTTGCCCCCCATGTCGGGCAAAATGATATCGAGCAGCACCAGGTCGATCCGATCGTCATGCCGCTCGGCGACACGCAAGGCCTCTTCACCGCTGCGGGCCGCCAAGACGCGGTAGCCGAGACTCTGCAGCATCGAGCATGTCACATCCAAGACCATTTCTTCATCTTCGATGACCAGTATCGTGCCGGAGTTCTTCATGTTTACTGCCCTCGCCGGTTTTTCCGCCGGTGTCTCGCCCCTGACCGCCGGAAGATAAATATTTACCGTCGTTCCTTCGCGCGGTTTCGAGTCGACCGAAATCCAGCCGTCGTGATTTTTGACAATCCCATATACCGACGCCATTCCAAGCCCGCGCCCTTGGAACTTGGTGCTGAAAAACGGCTCGAAAATACGACGGCGCGTGTCGTCGTCCATTCCCCTGCCATCATCGGTGACCGACAAGACGACATACTTGCCGGGAACCAGCCCCGGTGCCCGCGTGGATTGTGCGGCCGAAATATGCTCGTCCCGGCATGAAATCAGTACATGGCCGCCCGACTCTATCGCCTCCGAGGCATTGGACAGGATCCCGGAAAGGACCGTCTGCATCTGCGTGACATCTATGCTGACCTCGGAAACTTTTTCAGGCAGATCGACGTCGACCACTATCGCCGGTTTGAGCGTGTGCTTGACCAGCGGCAGGGTTTCCCGCACGAAATCGCCCATTGACATGCGGCTGACGCGGTATTTGCCGCCGCGTGCGTACGCCAGAAGCTGTCCGGTCAACTTCGCCATGCGCTGAATCGAATTTTCAATCGGCGCGAAATATCTCACGTATTTTTGCCGGCCCTGGGCGTCGAGTTTCATCAATTCGATATTGCCCGACACGGCCGACAGCAGGTTGTTGAACTGGTGGGCGATACCACCGGCCAGGGTTGCAACGGCTTCCATTTTGCGGGCCTGCTCCAGCTGAACTTCTAACCGGCGCCGCTCCTCTTCGGCGCGCTTGCGCTCGGTGATCGGGATGACCAGTTCCAGCGCCGCGGTGATGTTGCCCTGGCCGTCGCGGATGGGTGTGGCGATGATCTGAGAGTAAACGGTATGGCCGTTGAGGTCCCGTCCGGTCTGCTCGTGCAGCGATTCTTCCTTGCCGTTTTCAAACACCTCTCTCACGCCGCAGCCGTTGCAGATCTTCTCACAGTTGTTGTTGGCGAGGTGACACGGTTGGCCCTCGATATCGCCGAACATCTTTTTCAGGACCTCGTTGGCCCACACGGTGCGGTAGTCACGGGAAATAACCGCCAGGCCCGCACCCACGCTATGGGTAATCTTGTCCAGGGTGTCGCGCTCGACCCGCAGGGATTCCTCCGCGTGTTTGCGCACATCGATTTCATTTCTAAGCTCCCGCCGGGCATCAATCAGCCGGCCTTGCTCCTGTTTGAGAAGCCGATTGGCGGTTTTTACTTTCTCGGCCGTCGTTTGCAGGCCGCGGACCAGCACCGATACCGAAATGGCCGCACCGGCATTCAAGACCAGAAAGCTCACCCCTGCTGCCACGGCATGCGGTATGGTATTAAAAAACGGTTGCCCGGCCGCCAGGAACCCCTTTAACGCCAGCCAGCCAACCGCCCCCAGCACAAAACCGTTCAGCACGACGGCCGTCAGGGCCGCTTGGGGGCCGAGCAGCAGACCGCTGAACACCGCCACGGCGAACAACCAGGCCGGTCCGCCGCTCAGCGGCCCGACGCTGACCGTCACCCCGATGCCGACGGCCAGGGCCACGATTAAAAAACCCGCTGCCCGGCGTTCGTAGGGCCAGTTCCTGAAGACCGCCAACGCAACGGTGCCGATATACATGCAAGTGTCTAAAACCAGCAGACCCCAAAGCTCTTCACGGACGGCCAAGGCCAGCGCCGGTACCAGGGCGGCCGGGCCCAGCACCAGGGCGATGCCCAGCAGGGCCTGCAAAATGCATTCGCGCCAGTACACCAGCCCGTCCTCAGGGCTGTAACCGAGAGGTGACAGCTGGCGTTTAAGGGCCGATGCGATGGACTTGAGTCTCATCGATTCTCTCTCGGTACGTAGGACGTGAGACGATCAAGGGGGCTGGTAAACGGCTTCGTTTCGCAAAACCTGAACAGACCATCTGATAGATGATGGTGATTTTCCGAAGGGCCGATCTCTTCAAATTATAGTCTTTAAGATAAAGATTTTGGCACGGCCAGAGAGAGGCGGCTGGATCGTCATCCGCCAACGACCGATCACACCGCCAAAAACTTTATCTCAAAGACTATAGCGAGAAACAAAGCGCATGGAGCCTGAATATACACCGTTTTCAGGGACAAACGCAATGGATAAGTTTTGAAATCATTGACTTTTATGTCACTTTTGATATGATCGCTCTCAATCGGGCAGGTCGCTGCATCAAGAAAAACAGCTGCCTTTCACTTCTGTTGATTCAGGTTCCACCCATGGCACCGATAAACGACCGGTCAAACGAAACTCTAAATGAGACGGCGCGTCTTTTTACCGAATCCGCGGTAACCTCCGGTGAAAAGCAGGTGCTCTATGCCTCTTTCAATCGCAGCCAAAAGAAAAATTTTCCCACCATCCGCTCCGCCCGTCTCGTTCTTCTGGCCGCTGCCTTCGGATTGCTGGCGGCGGTATGCGCCATCCAGTTTTTTCCGATGTGAAAAGCCGGAAAAGGCTATGCCAGTATTTCGGATACTCTCAATCGACGGTGGTGGCCTCCGCGGTCTTGTGACCATCATTTTACTGCAACGACTCGTGACGGCACCGGGGCTTGAAAAACTCCTCGACACAGCCGGCCTTATCGCCGGAACTTCGAGTGGCGGTCTTATCGCTCTTGGCATCGCCCATCGCATCGATCTGACCGCTATTCGCGCATTATTCGCCGAAGCAGGCCCCGGGATATTCAATGACTCGTGTCGCCACGAGGCGTATACCGTTTCTTGAAGGAGAATCTAATCGCAGCGGACGATAGATAGGCCAGAGGATTCTAATGGCGGATACTTCAGATAAAACCACCGGCATCCAGCGGTTGATCCGGAACCTTAAAAAGGAGTTTCGCATACCTGAAAACCTGGAATATTACTCCGAAGAAGACCTCCAGGAAGCCGAAAAAAAATACTTGAAATTCTGTCTCCAGAACGGCTGCAGCATCGTTGACCGTGCGGGCGACAACGGCACGGACGCGCAGGAGCCCGCTTATCCTGTCGAGTGACTGCCGGCGGCGCACTGGTCTGTCAAGCCGCTTTCAGCGCTTCAGACACTCGCCGCATGGCTTTCTCGACGTTTTGAGCCGAGTTGAAGGCGCTGATGCGGATAAACCCCTCGCCGCATTTTCCGAAACCGGCACCGGGTGTACACACGACGCCGGCCTTGTCCAGCAGCAGATCGAAAAACTTCCACGAATCCGTGCGCCCATCCACCCAGATGTAAGGCGAGTTCTCGCCGCCGATGCACTCGTATCCGAGCGCCGCCATTTCCCGTCGGATGACCGCGGCATTGCCGAGATAATAATCGATCAGCTCGCGCGTCTGGCGTCGGCCCTCTTCCCCGTAAATCGCAGCGGCCGCCCGCTGGACAGGATAGGAGACGCTGTTGAATTTGGTCGAGTGCCGACGGTTCCAAAAGTCGTGAACCTTGACCTCTTCACCCTTTTTCGTATAGGCTCGGCAGGTTCTGGGCACCACCGTAAAAGCGCAGCGCGTGCCGGTGAAACCGGCGGTCTTGGAAAAGCTCCTGAACTCTATCGCCACCTCCCGGGCGCCCTCGATTTCGTAAATCGACCGCGGCAGGCTCTCGTCGCGAATGAAGGCCTCATAAGCGGCATCATAGAGGATCAAGGCCTTTTTCTCTCGGGCAAAATCGACCCATTGCCCGAGCCGGGCCTTGTCGATCGTGGCCCCGGTGGGATTGTTGGGAAAACAGAGGTAAATCAGATCGACGGGTGCATCGGGCAGCTCCGGCACGAACCCGTTGGCGCGGTTGCCTTCCATGTAGATGATGCCGGCGTAACGGCCGCTGCCGAAGGCGCCGGTGCGCCCGGCCATCACGTTGGTGTCCAGATAGACCGGGTAGACCGGATCGGGAATGGCGACGGTGATGTCGGTCGCAAAAATTTCCTGAATGTTGCCGGTATCGCATTTGGCGCCGTCGCTGACAAAAATTTCCTCCGGATCGATTTCGGCGCCGCGCTCCTGAAAATCGTGTCGGGCGATTTTTTCACGCAGGAACCCGTAGCCCTGTTCGGGCCCGTAGCCACGAAAAGTGGCATCATCGGCCATCTCGTCGACAGCCTGATGAAACGCTTCGATGCAGGCCGGCGGCAACGCCCGCGTGACATCGCCAATGCCGAGCTTGATGATTTCCCGTTCCGGATGGGCATCTTGAAAGGCGGCCACCCGCCGGGCGATGTCCGCGAAGAGATAGGACGCCTTGAGCTTCAGATAATGTTCGTTGATCCTGATCATGGCTGCGCCTCCGGTATCGTGATGTCTTCAAACATTTCTTTGGGTGCCCCGCATACGGGACATCTGAGCGGCGGCTCGTCGCCGTCGTGGATATAGCCGCAAATGACACACCGCCAGCGCTTCATGGGTGTTCCTTTCTTCGCCGTGGCGACTCCTTGTGGTTGTTCATCCGGCCCCATCAGCCCGCTGGGCACCGGACGGTCGGGCAAATGGACCGGTTATGAATCGGACACGCAACAGTGCCAAAAAAAGATCGCGGATGGGCACTAAATAGCCCCGCAAAGCCAAATGATCAAGAGCCGATTAACGGCCGTCCTTGGCCGGGCCCCGTGCCGTCAACGCAGCGGTGCTACAGGCTTTAAGATAAAGATTTTGGCTGTGTTATCGGTCGTCCGCGTTTGACTCTATACCGCCTTCTGCCTCTGGCCTTGCCAAAATCATTATCTTAAAGCCCATATATTCAATGTTATGTTGCCGATCACATGGCTAAACCGTCCGATGCGCTTCAACAGACAATGAGTTTATGATCTTTCTGGTGCATAACAACCACAGCAACGACCCGTCTCTCAACCTGGCGCTGGAAGAATTCTGCCTGCGCCGCTTCGCGCCGGACCGGTTGCTCCTGCTGCTGTATGTCAATCACGCCGCGGTCATCATCGGCCGCAATCAGAATTTCTTCGAGGAAGTCGACCTGGCCTTTGCCGCCCGCAGGAATCTGCACCTCATGCGCCGCATTTCCGGCGGCGGAGCGGTCTACCACGACGCGGGCAATGTGAATTTCAGTTTTATCCAGCCGCACCACCACGGCAGCCTGAAAGACATCCGGCGCACCATCGAGCCGGTGCGCCAGGCCCTGGTGAGCCTGGGGGTGGCGGCGGAATTCAACGCCAAAAGCGACATCCTGGTCGACGGCAAGAAAGTCTCCGGCAGTGCCCAGTTTTCAAACACCAAGAGGATGGTCGTTCACGGCACCCTGCTGTTCAACAGCCATCTGAATGACCTCCGCCACAGCCTGACGCCCAACAGCGAGGTGATCCGCTCGCGGGCGCCCAAATCAGAACCGAGCGCGGTCACGAACCTCGCGGGCTGTATGGCACACCGCATCGGCATCGACGATTTCCGGGCGCACCTGCTGCGGGTCATCGCCGCCCACAGCCGGGGCTTGCAGCCGGTGCGTGTTTCGGGCCGGGACTGGCGCTGCATCCGTCGCCTCGCCCACGAGAAATACCGGTCCTGGCAGTGGAACTTCGGCAAGACACCGGCTTTTCGCATCCGCCGGGCCGGCGAAACGACCGGCGCTTTACCGGCGGCCGTCATCGACGTCGAGGGCGGCCGCATCAGCGCCATCCATTTTGAGAACACCCACGAAAAGCCTGGCCGGGCGGGGCCACTGGAAATGCGCTTCATCGGTGCCGCCTACCACCGCCAGGCCATTTGCGCCGGCTTGTCCGGCGTCGATTTGAGCGGATTCGGCCCGGGAGTCACGGCCGGCCAGGTCGCAAAACACCTGTGCGATCATGTGGCCGGCGGATTCGGACCCGGTTTACAAACGGCCTGATGACGCTTAAATTACGCGATCTTTAAATCATTGGACCTCAACAGCGCGTTGCCGCCGGTGCGCGGCCCATATTTTGAAGGAGTTTATCAATGCGACAACTGCTGCGGATCATCTTTTCACTTCTGCTGCTGACGGCCGCCGGTTCCGGAACCCACGCCGACGCCGTTCTGGAAACAAACCTCGCGGTCGAGGAATTCACGCTGGACAACGGCATGCTCTTTCTGGTGGTCAAGCGTCCGGCAATGCCCCAGGTGGCGGTCCGTTTAGCCATTCGGGCCGGGTCGGCCCTCGAAGAAAACGGCAAGACCGGCATCGCCCATCTTCTCGAGCACATGATGTTCAAAGGCACCAAAAATTTCGGGACCCTGGACCGCGACAAGGATCTGGAACTCCAGAAAAAAATCGAGGCCGCCTACCAGGTGGTCCTGCAGGAGGAAGGCTCCCGCCGTCCGGACCGGGAGCTGATTCAACGCAAACTGGCCGAAATGGACGGCTTGCGTGGCCAGGTGCAGAACATTTACGTGCCGCAGGCTTTTTCCTCGCAACTGGGTAAAAACGGGGCCGTGGGCATCAATGCCTTCACCAGTCAGGACCAGACCCAGTATGTCGCCTCGGTACCGGCCGACATGCTCGAACAGTGGTTTTCGATTATCAGCGAACAGATTTTCGAACCTTCCTGGCGTGAATTCTACGTCGAAAAGGATGTCGTCCAGCGCGAGTGGGCCTTTCGTTACGTCAACAATCCGGTCGGGGCCGCGTGGCTCGACCTGGATGCCACCGCTTACACGGCCCATCCCTATCGCAATCCGACGATCGGGTGGCGCTCGGACATGGAAAAGTTCAACACCACCGACGCCATCGCGTTTCACCGCCGCTACTACACGCCGGCCAACGCGGTCTGCGTTCTGGTCGGCGACCTGACGCTCGAAGAAGCCCGACGGTTGGCCCACACCTACTTCGATCGATATCCCGCCGGCAGCCGCAGCCCTGAAAGCGTCACGGCCGAACCGCCCCAGGAGGGTCCGCGCCGCAGCGTACGGTATCTCAAGGGGGCCCGAACCCCGCTGGTTCAAATCGGTTTCCACGGGGCGCCGATGGGCACCAAAGACTTCTACGCACTGGATGTGATGACCATGCTGCTCAGCCAGGGGCGAAGCGCCCGCCTCACGCAGGATCTCACCAACAAGGGCCTGGCGACCGAGGCCTGGGCCGCCAACCCGGACAACCGCTTCGGGGGCATGGTGATCCTCGGCGGGTCACCCAACGAGCCCAAGGAGCTGACAGATGGCGGCCCGAATAGTGAAGAAGCACGCCGGACCTACTTCGAGGCGTGCCGCGACCTCGAAAACCGGCTCCTGGCCGAGGTCGAAAACCTGAAGGAAAAGCCGGCCGCCGTCGCGGAACTCGAGCGCGTCAAAAAGCTCAATCAGCGGGATTTTATCGAGCGGATGCGCAGCAATGAAAGCCTGGCCTCGACCCTGGCAACCCTCGAGGTGCAAACGGGCTGGCGCTATGTGAACACCTATCTCGACGCGATTGCCGCGGTGGAACCGGCCGACGTGCAGCGCGTGGCACGGACCTATTTAAACACCAAAAACCAGACCAGTGTTTATGTGATTCCCGGCGGTGAACCGCAGGAGCAGCCGGCGGCTTACACCGAAGTCAGGTCCGTGGGCGGCAAAGCCGCCGCCCGCGTCACCGCGCCGGTCGATCTCGCCAATCATTCGATCTATCCCACCGCCGCGGGTTGGCGCCATCCGCTGTCTTTCGAGCGCAAACCCGTCAAGGTGGCCTATCCCCCGGCGGAATCGGTCAGCGCCGGCGGGGCCGGCCTGTTTTTCATGCACGACACCGAACTGCCGACGATCGATCTGACCCTGCTGGTGAAAGCCGGACGGGTCGACCTGGATCCTTCCAAAACCGGCCTGACGGGCCTTCTGAATGACAGCCTGGTCAACGGCGGCACCGAGCGGCACACGCCGGAGGCGCTGGCCCTGCTGCTGGACGAAAATGCCATCATGGTGTCGGTGGCCGCGGGTGAGGAGGACACCGCCATCCGGCTGTCGGTCCTCAAGGATGACTGGGAAAAGGGCTTGAATTTGTTGCAGGAAATTTTAACCCAACCGGCGTTCACCCCCGAGGTCATCGCGGTGGTCAAGGAGCAGGCCTTGATCGGACTCAAGCGCCAGGGGGAAAACGCCCAGGCGGTGGCCATGCGCGAAGGGGCGATCTGGCATTTCGACGGGCACCCCTATGGCCGTGATCCGCTCAAAGGGCTCGAAACCATCCCGACGATTGACGGGGAGGATTTGAAGCGGTTTTTGCGTACCTATTTTGTCCCGGCGAACATGGTGGCGGCCGTTTCCGGGGACATTTCCCGGGAGGCCGCGGTGGCCGGTATCAGCCGCCTGATGGACAGCCTGCCCCATGACCCGCCGCCGGCCCGCCGGATAGGCCTTCCCGCCGCCACCCCGCCCGTTCTGGCCCTGGTTCCCAAAGCCGGCCAGATTCAGTCCCAGGTGGCGCTGTACCTGAACGGGCCCGAGCGAACGGACCCCGAGTTCTGGAAGCTGCGGCTGCTGGTGGATGTCATGGGCGGCAGCGATTCGCTCATGTACACCCGGCTCAGGGACGATCTGGGGCTGGTCTATTCGGCCGGGTTTTTCCAGACCTACAAATGGAATGCCGGGGCACTGATCGGGTTCATCGGCTGCAAGGGCGACAAGACCGGCATGGCGATCACCGAAACCCTGGACATCATGGGCGCGCTGCGGCAAAAAATTCCGTCTGAAGATCTCGACCGCAAGCGCCTCGAAGCGCTCAACAGCTTTGTCTTCAACGTCGACACCCCGCATGACCTGGTCACCACATATGCGCGCTACCAGATGCGCGGCGAACCGCTGGACACTCTCGATCGGATTCAGCAGGCCTTCATCGACACTGGCCGGTCCGAACTTGAAGGCCTGGCGCGCCGCTACCTGGACCCGCAGCGCATCCAGATTTTCGTGGTCGCCGATCAGGAGATTCCGGTGGGCCAAGATTCGAACGGCGTGCGGACGCTGACCCAGGATCTCGACCGGCTGGCCGCCACACTGGGTCTGCCATACCGCGAGATCGCGCTGCGGTAGTGTCCACCCATTACAGCACGGCGTGAAAATGGTCGGCGTTGCCTGTTCACCAGTCGATGGTGAGTGGAGAATGGTCGAGGGTCATCTGCCTGGTGCGAAAAACAGGATCCGCCCGCCCGGCTTAAGGCCGTCCTGCTTGACCCGGGGTCAGTCGGCGACACCCATGCACTCCAGGCAAAGGGCGTAGGCACGGCCGGGTTCGCCGGTCCGCAGGACGGCGGCGATGTCGCCATCGTCGACGATGGATTTAAGGGGCTCAAGAGACCGCAGGGCCAAAAAATTCTCGGTATCGGAAACGAGTCCGCCGATCAAGCGGCCGAGTTTCCTGACCAGGCGCTCTCTGGCTGTCAGCGGTTGTTCTATCGCGACAAGATCGTATTTTTCGAGCCCGGCCAACTTTGCGGCGCTGTCAACAGCCGGTCCCAGGCCTCCGAATTTATCGATCAGGCCCAGTTCCCGGGCGGTTTTGGCGGCCCAAACGCGGCCCTGGGCCACTTTCTCCACGGCCGCGGGCGTCAGATTGCGGCCCTGGCTCACCCGTTCGATGAACCGCTGGTAGCCGTTTTCGATTTGAAGTTGCAGGGCGTCTGCGAGCAGCGGATTCAGGGGCCGGCTGAGGTCGAAAGCCCCGGCCAGACGCGTTGTGCCGACGCCATCGGAGTTGATGCCGATCGTTTTCAATGCCTGATCGAAGGTGGGCAGGGCGGCAAAGATACCGATCGAGCCGGTGATGGTCGTGGGCAGGGCCCAAATTTCGTTGGCCGCCACCGCCAGCCAGTAAGCCCCCGAGGCCGCGATGGTGCTCATGGAGACGACCACCGGCTTGCCGGCCCGGCGCGTCAGTTCGAGTTCGCGGCGAATGACCTCGGAGGCCATGGCGCTGCCGCCGCCGCTGTTGATCCGCAGCACGACGGCTTTGACCTTTTCGTCCTCGCGGGCCTGCCGGATCAGTTCCGCCGTCGAATTGCCGCCGATGCGGCCGGGCGGCTGGGTTCCGTCCATGATCAGGCCCTCGGCCACAATCAGGCCTACATGGCTGTTTTCGGTCCGGGGGCGGCGCGCTTTCGGCAGCCTGATCGCGGTATAGCTGTTGAAATCGATTTTTTTATAACTCTTTCCACTGTCATCCATCCCCACCTGGCCGATGAGCTCATCCCTGACCTCGTCCCTGGTTTTCAGCTCATCCA
Organism: uncultured delta proteobacterium; assembly: GCA_963779885.1. Taxonomy (GTDB): domain Bacteria; phylum Desulfobacterota; class Desulfobacteria; order Desulfobacterales; family SG8-13; genus JARFQH01. Next base: position 144,502 of record CAWAAN010000019.1, read on the forward strand.
CCAGGCCCGCGGCCACCGCCAGCCGGGCGCCATCACCGCCCTCCGCCGCCAGTTTGCCATCCAGGGTGTTGATGAAGGAATCGATGCGGTCGGCCGGCAGCTTGCGCAAAGTCGCCACATCGGTGGTGTAGGCCTCCCACAGCACACTCAGCCAGGCCTGATTGGATTGCCGGTCATCGGATGACATGTCGTTTCGCATGAAGGGTTCCAGGGCCGATTTATAGGTGCCGACCCTGAAAACGTGAAAGTCGATCTTGAGTTTGTCCAAAGCGTTTTTGTAGTAGTGGCGGAAAATCCCCAGCCCGCTGAGCCACACCTGGCCCATCGGGTTCAGGTAAAGCCGATCGGCATGCGCGGCCAGAAAATACTGGCGCTGATCGTACCCATCGCCGCTGGCGATAATGGTTTTGCCTGCGGCTTTAAAGCGGTTCAAGGCCTCGCCGATCTCCTGCAGCTGGCTGATTCCGGCCGACCCCATTTTATCGAGATCGAGCACCAGGACCTTTATTTTCGGATCATTGGCGGCCGCATCGATGCCATCGACCAGATCCCGCAACACCGTCTCGACGCCCACGGCGGTACCGTAGAAACGATCGGCCAGCAGCGTTTCAGAGGATTGTTCGACGATTTTTCCCACCGGCGCCACCACCAGTGCGGCTCCCGCTGGAACCTCGCGGCCCGTGCCGGACAGCAGGACGGCGACCAGCAACAGAACCAGCGCGATGAAGATCAGGTTCAACACCACTCGCCTAAGAACGGTCACCGCTTTCCAGAGATTCCTCAAAAATCGGCCGATGCCTTTAAAAAATGATCTCATTGTTTCCTTTCCTTAAAAAAACCGGATACCCGATTCAGTTCCTCGTTTGCGTCAACCGGTGACATGGGGCACCCAACCGCCGGTTTGTCCCCGCATACGGGGTGAAAACAGCGGGCTGAAGCGGGTTGCGAACACATTAATTACTATTAAAAAATAAAATAAAAAATAATGTTATTTATATTGACAAATATAAAAATAAAATTACCTTAAATACCAAACAAACGGTAGAATGAAACGCCGGGGTCACTGAGGCCCGGATTCAAACGATACTATCCACACAGAAAGGGATATTCAATGAATAAAATAATCGGCATCGACTTAGGCACCACCAACTCCTGTGTCGCCGTCATGGAAGGGACCGAAGCCAAGGTCATCACAAACCCTGAGGGCGGCCGCACCACGCCGTCGATCGTGGCGCTGGCAGATGGTGGTGAGCGGCTGGTGGGACAGATCGCCAAACGCCAGGCCGTCACCAACCCCGAGAACACGGTATTCGGGGTCAAGCGGTTGATCGGCCGGCGCTATGAATCACCGGAAGTCCAGCAGGACATTAAAAATCTGCCCTACAAGATCGAGAAAGCCGCCAATGGCGACGTTCAGATTAATCTCAAGGACCGGGGCCACAGTCCGGCGCAGATATCGTCTTTTATTCTGGTCGCCATGAAAAATGCGGCCGAAGAGTATTTGGGGGAAACGGTCACCGACGCCGTTATTACGGTCCCGGCCTATTTCAGCGACAGCCAGCGCCAAGCGACCAAGGATGCCGGCAAAATTGCCGGTCTCAATGTCCTGAGAATCATCAACGAACCGACGGCGGCGTCTTTGGCCTACGGCCTGGACAAGAAAAAGGATGAAAAGATCGCGGTGTTCGACCTGGGCGGCGGCACCTTCGACATCTCCGTGCTCGAAATAGGCGATGGGGTCTTCGAAGTCAAGGCCACCAATGGTGACACGCATCTGGGCGGGGAAGATTTCGACCTGCACCTGATCGATTACCTGGCCGACGAGTTCAAGAAGGATCAGGGCATCGACCTGAGAAAAGACAAAATGGCCTTGCAGCGCCTCAAGGAGGCGGCCGAGAAGGCCAAGATGGAGCTGTCGAGCGCCATCGAAACCGATATCAATCTGCCGTTCATCACGGCCGATGCCAACGGCCCCAAACACCTGAACCTCAAGATCACGCGTTCGAAACTCGAAGGCCTAGTGGCGGACCTGCTCGACAAGTTGGAGGGCCCCTGCCGCACAGCACTCAAGGATGCGGGCCTGACGGCCGCGGACATCGATGAAGTGGTTCTGGTGGGCGGCATGACCCGCATGCCGGCTGTTCAGGACCGCGTGCGCCAGCTTTTCGGCAAGACGCCCAGCAAGGGCGTCAACCCGGATGAGGTCGTGGCATTGGGAGCCGCCATTCAAGGCGCCGTGTTGACAGGGGACGTGAAAGACGTTCTTTTGCTGGATGTGACGCCGTTGTCGCTGGGCATCGAAACCCTGGGCGGCGTCATGACGCGGCTGATCGACAAGAACACCACGATCCCGGCCCGCAAGAGCGAAATATTCACCACCGCCCAGGACAACCAACCGGGAGTCTCGGTGCACGTGCTGCAGGGTGAGCGCGAGATGGCGACCGACAACAAGACCCTGGGCCGTTTCGAGTTGACGGACATCGCCCCGGCGGCCAAGGGCGTGCCCCAGATCGAGGTGGCTTTCGACATCGACGCCAACGGTATTGTCGAGGTGTCGGCCACCAACAAGGCCACCGGCAAGGCACAGTCGATCAAGATCACCCACTCTTCGGGTCTGCGCCGCGAGGACATCGACCGGATGGTGAAAGAGGCGGAACTGCATGTGGAAGAAGACCGGCAAAAACGCGAGCGGGTGGACGCCGGCAATGCCGCCGATGCCCTGATTTATGCCGCCGAAAAGTCGCTGGTCGATTTGAGCGCCAAGACCGGGCCGGAAGATCGGTCGCCGGTCGAAACGGCTGTGGTCGATCTGAAACAGGCCGTCGCCGGTGGCGACACCGCAGACATCAAGCGATTGACCGAGGAATTGAACCGCGCTTCTGAGCGGCTGGCGGAGGCGGCCGACCGGACATCGGCTTTTGCCGGGGCTCAAGACCCGGGCGCGGGCCGACGAGCTTCCCAGGCCCATTCTTCCGCAGCCACCGAAAGTGACGAGGTGGTGGAGGCCGAATACGAGGAAGTCAACTGATTTACCGGGCGGCGGCGGACGGCCGCCGCCCCACCCCTTGCCAATTATCAATGATGAATAAATAATGGTCGTTAACAGGGAGACTTGAAATGACCGAAGACACCAGGGAAGCCCCGCCCGGCGGCGAATCGCTGCCGCAACCCTCTTCCCGCGACCTGCGGGGCCGGCAATCGGTGCGGGCCACATTTAAATTGACGGCCAGGGCCATTGAAACCATGAGTGCCGTATCGATTCATCTAGGCATCAAGCAAAAGTCGCTCTTCGATCATCTGGTCGACGATATCCGGGCGCTCGAAGCCATTGCCCGCGAGGTGCGGACGGTAACGGACGACGGCGCCGGCCGGGTTCAAAAAACCTTCGTCTTGAGCCGCCGGACGCTCAGCAGCCTGGAGCAGGCCGCGGAGAACTTTAAGACCCGCCGGGACGCCCTGGTGGAATACTCCATCCAGCGCCTGATGCCGGTCATCGAAAAAGAAAAAGAAAAACACCAGATGCGCAAGGCGCTGTTGGGCCGAATTAACGGTTTTATCGAAACGGGAGAAAAAATCTGGCGCGACGCCCGGGAGCAACTGGGCGAGGAAGACCCGGTCTTCGACGAACTCGACCGGGCCATGACGGCCTTGCTGAACGCCCGCGACGACATCGGCGTGTTTATCGCCAAGGGCAAAATCATCGAAAAATTCTGACACTGCCGAGTGTCCTTGCCCCCCTATCCCCCGGGCCTTAGGTCACGCTCAAAAGTAACTTCAGATGTTAGGGCCGACACATCCCGTTCGCCCGCGTTGTGTAAACACTTAAATCTCAATATATTCATGTGATTTCAGGCCTGGGCGGCCGGGCGTCTCAACGCCGAAAATCGTGAACTTTTTCTATCGCGAGCCCTTACCGTCTGTTCGCCACCGCCGGACCACGGTCACCCCGGGGCCGCGGGTCTTCCCACCGAAGGGATCACGCGACGCGGTCGGTCATTTCGCTTGACAGGGTTTCCGGGAGACCTACCTTGGGTCAGTGGACGCGCTCCGTTGCCCTGAACCCCGTAGCCGATGGTGAATCATCTTGTCTTCAAAAACGGCCGCAACTAGCCTCAGCCCGTCTTATTCGATCGTCTGGAAATCGCGCATGGCCGACATCGACCGATCGGCGTGGAATGCGCTGGCCCTGCCGCTGGAGACACCTCTGTTGGAATGGGACTGGCTGCACCTGCTCGAGGATTCCGGCAGCGTGCGGGCCGAAACCGGCTGGCAACCGGTGCATCTGACTATCTGGTCGGGTGAGCGACTCGTGGCGGCCGCTCCCTTGTATGCCAAGAGTCACAGCAGCGGTGAATTCGTGTTCGATCATGCCTGGGCCCATCTGGCCCAGCGACTCGGCATCCGCTATTACCCGAAGCTGGTCGGAATGAGCCCGTTCTCACCGGTGGTCGGCTATCGATTCCTGATCGATCCCGGCCAGGATTCCGATCAGATGACCCGCTTGATGGCCACGGCCATCGATCAGTTCTGTCAGCGCAACGCCATTGCCGGCTGCAGCTTTCTCTTCGTCGACCCCGCATGGCAGCCGCAAATGGAGGCGCTGGGCTTCAGCGCCTGGCGCCACCAGAGTTATGCCTGGCGCAACAGGGGCTTCGGGTCTTTCGCGGACTACCTGACGATTTTCAACGCCAACCAGCGCCGCAACATTCGCCGCGAACGCCGGAGCACAACCGGCGCCGGGATCGTCATTCGGCCGCTGACGGGCACCGAAATCACGCCCCGGATTCTTGAGTTTATGTACACGTATTATCGCCGCACCAACGACCGTTACGGCCCCTGGGGCTGCAAATACCTGACGAAGGCTTTTTTCGACGGCCTGAGCGACCGCTTTCGCGATCGTCTGCTGCTGATGGCCGCTTTCGATGGATCACCAAACGAGGTGCCGATCGCCCTTTCCTTCCTGTTAACCAAGAAAGACCGCCTTTACGGACGCTACTGGGGCAGCGCGGCCGAGTTCAACCATCTGCATTTCGATACCTGCTATTACAGCCCGATCGAGTGGGCCATCGGCCATCGGATCTCCCTTTTCGATCCGGGTGCCGGCTCGCCGCACAAGATCCGGCGGGGATTCGAGGCGGTGGCCAACCACAGCCTGCACCGGTTCTACGATCCGGGCCTATCACAGATCCTGCACAGCCACATCGGGGAGATCAACCGGCAGGAGCAGTTGATCATCGATGACCTGAACGCCGCACTGCCCTTTTCAAGACGACGCGGAAAGTCAACTATCTTCGGCTAAAACCGAAGGCTGGAGGGTCAAGGAGTCGAGGATTCGAGGGGCCAAGCATGAAAGACCATACACGCCTTTATTTGGATTTTTGGGCCCTGGACCCCTCAAACCCATGGGGCAACATCACGCCTTAGAACTGAGGTCTTCACCTAAAGGCGAGGGGTTGCCGCTCATTGCCCGAATGGGACAATAACCGGGCCCGTTTTCAACGTCAGCGCGGTGGGTGTTTTTTTTATTGAATCGTGGTAGAGGACTGTTTTTGATGTCGCGGTTCCGGCAACGGTCAAGGCCAGGTGAGGATCGCCTGTTCGAAAGCGAACGGCGATTTTTTTTGAGGGTAACGTAAAAAGGCTTTTAGGCATGTCCGGTCGGTCGAAACTACTTCCTTTGATTGGGCTCATCATCGCCATGGCGCTGTGGGCCAGTTCGTTTATCGTCCTGAAACTCGCGTTTCGCAGTTATCATCCGATGGTGGTCATCTTCGGCCGCATGCTGGTCGCCAGTCTCTGTTTTCTGTTCTTTATGCCACGGTTGCGGTCCGTCACCTTTCACCGCGGAGACTGGAAATTAATCCTGTTCATGGCGGTTTGCGAACCGTGCCTCTATTTTCTGTTCGAGGCCAAGGCGATTGAAAACACCGCCGCATCCCAGGCCGGCATGATTTCAGCCCTTTTACCGCTGATGGTCGCCGTGGCCGCGCGGATATTCTTAAAAGAAATTATCACCGTCCGAACCGTGCTCGGCTTTCTGCTGGCCATCGGCGGTGCCGTCTGGATGAGCTTGAGCGGTGCGGCATCCCCGATGGCCCCTCATCCGGCGCTCGGCAATTTGCTCGAATTTCTCGCCATGGTCTGTGCCACGGGTTACACCATTGCCCTTAAAAGACTCACCGCCCGTTACAGCCCCTGGCTGTTGACGGCTTTTCAGGCAATTGTTGGCAGCCTTTTTTATCTGCCGATACTGTTTCTGCCCGCCACGCGGCTGCCGGCCGCAATTGATCCCGGCGGCGTGCTGGCCATCCTCTATCTGGGCGCATTCATCAGCTTCGCGGCGTACGGGCTTTACAATTTCGGCGTCAGCCGCATCCCGGTCAGCCAGGCCTCCGCATTTGTCAATCTGATCCCGGTGTTCACCATTCTGATGGCCGGGTTGATCCTGGGCGAGCAGCTGACCCTCTCCCAATGCGTTGCCGCCCTATTGATCCTGGCCGGCGTTTTTCTCAGCCAGAATCGGGCCGGGCGCCTTTTGGTTTCCCGGGCCCTGCGGGAACGGTTACCTGAAAATAACCCGCTTTTGCAGGTCAGTAAATGAGATCGGTGCCTTTCTGGGTCAACCGCAGGTTTTCGTCCGGCGCATTTATGTGCTCGACCAGTCCGCTTGACACAAGCTCCTTGACGGCCTGTTTGAAAACCTTTTTTCCCTGGCTGTCGAGGCTGGCAAAATAATCCGATTCCAGCCAGTGGGGCGGCAGGGTATCGTTCTCGCTGCCAAGTGATCGGAACTTGTCAAGGATTTCTCTTTTAATCGTCTTTTTATCCCTGTGCATTTTACCCTCCAGTATGGCACATACCGGTTATCGTCTGAAGAGAGCGATTCGATAGACCCCGGTGACGCGTCAAGGTTACGGCAAGCGCACTGGCGGCCACACCGTAGTGCAAAACCAACGCATTGATATTATACCATATCGATATCATAAAGACGGCCGCCATGCAATGAGACAGTGTCTCGCAATTACGCCGGCCGGCCGCCATTTTTCTCATGTTTGCCCCCGTGGAACCCGGGCGTTACTGAATCGGTTTCAGGCTGGCCCGGATCTGCGGCAACAAGTCGGCCGAGGTGGCGATGAGATTGTCCTCGATTTTCTGTCCGGTGAGATAATCGTTGAGAAAAAAATCACTGCCGTCGATCTTGCAGAACCGGCCCCCGGCCGATTCGATAATGACCCGCGCCGCGGCCAGGTCCTGAAATGACTCGTTGGCCACGATTGCCGCGTCCGCCCGTCCCATGGCGACATAGCAGATGTGGGCCGAGGTGCAGCCCAGCGATCGGATCTTGCCCTGAAAATTGGTATTGAAGCGCGAGTGAAAGCGCGAAAAGGTCAGCAGCAGGCTTTCGTCGTTGGTGGAATCGATGCCGGAAATCCGGATGCGCTCATTGCCCCGGAAAGCCTCCTTTCCGGCCCGGGCGTGAAATAAATCGCCGGTGGCCGGCATGAAAAAAACGCCGAAAATCGGCCAGAAATTATCGATCAGCGCCAGCGAACACCCCCAGATGGGGATGCCGGCCTGAAAATTGGCGACGCCGTCCAACGGATCGAAAATCCATAGATACCGCTTTTTTTCATGCGAATAATCCGTGTTATCCAGCGTGTCCTTGAACAGATGGTGTCCGGGAAACCGGTTTTGCAGTTCATTTTTAAAGAAGGCCGATAGCCGCAGCTCCGCTGTCGTGACCAGGTCTTCGTCGAAACGGCTCTGATGGGTCCCCTTGCCATAATAGGCCAGGGCCTTTTCACCGACCGCATGGATCATGTCCATGGCGAACCCGGTCAGGTCCTCGATTCCAAAGTCTTGTTCCGCCGCCATTATACCTCCTTCGAATCATGATGTGATGAGCGATCGCTCTCGAAAACTGAAAAGGGGGCGCTGCCGCCCGTGGGAGAAGGGATGAGAAAGCGACATGCCGGTCACCGCAAGGCCTGATGGCCGCTGGCGGTCGGCCGGGCTGCCGCAACCACCGTCAAAGGTCATAGGGTGTCAGACTTTCAAAGCCGTCGCCGGTTACCAGGATGGTCTGTTCGAACTGGGCTGAAAGCGATCCGTCGCGCGTGACCGCCGTCCAGTCGTCGGCCAGCACGTGCAGATAGCGCTCGCCCAGGTTGATCATCGGCTCGATGGTAAACACCATGCCGGGCACCAGGGCGAGTCCTTCGCCTCTGCGACCGAAGTGAGGCACCTGCGGGGATTCGTGAAATTCATACCCGACGCCGTGTCCCACGAATTCCCGTACGACCGAACATCCTTGCCGTTCGGCGTATTGCTGGATCGCAAAACCGATGTCGCCCAAGGTGTTGCCGGGGCGCACCATTTCCATTCCCAGCCGCAGGCACTGGCGGGCGACGTTGACGATCTTGACGGCATCCGAACCCGGTGTGCCCACGAAGAAGGTCTTGTTCGCATCGGCAAAATACCCATCGCGAATCGTGGTGATATCGACATTGACGATATCGCCCGCGCGCAGTTCGCGTGTTCCGGGAATGCCATGGCAGATCACTTCATTGACCGACACACAAACGCTCTTGGGAAATCCGCGGTAGTTCAGGGGGGCCGGTATGCCGCCGTTTTTGACGGTGTATTCGTGGACCAGCTCATTGATGAGATCGGTGGCGATGCCGGGCCGGATCGCGGCGTGCACCAGGTCCAGCGTTTCCAGGACCAGGCGCCCGGCGGCGCGGATGCCTTCGACGGCCTTTTCGTCCTTCAGGCGGATGTTGTATTTTGTTAAATAAACCGTTTGGATATCTTCCACCGCTTGGCCGTCATGGCCGAGACAGCATTTTTTATATTTTTTCCCACTGCCGCAGGGGCAGGGATCGTTTCGCCCGACTTTAGATTTGTTCATATCTCGACATCACCCTTCATTCCGATCACGGACGGCCAACGCCGAACGACCGCCAAAAAGCCGACATCGCCCCTCGGACAGCCGGCTGTCTGGCGGTTAACACACGCCATGGCCGAATTTCAGGTCCCTACCGGCTCCGATGCAGCGCCCTTCAGAGATGAGGAGGTTATTCGGGTGACCCCTTAAGCGCGGCGTTTCTGGCGCCGTGCATCGGAAACGCCCGGTGGCGATATATGATGTACCGCCACGGAAATCAATAAAAAATAGCGTCGTCACTCCCGCCGCCGGGCGGCAATCCCAATCCAGTTCTCGAGGGTATCGAGCGCCAGGATGAGGAATCCATGCCTTTCGAGAGCGGTGACGACGCGGTCCTTGTGCCCGGACACGATGCCCGAACAGATAAAAACGCCGCCGGGCCTCAACACGTGGTGCAGACCCCCGAGAAGCTCGATAACGGTATCGGTGAGGATGTTGGCGGCGACCAGATCGAATGGAACCCGTACGGCCGTCCCCAGGTCGCCCCGCCAAACCCGGCAACAGGCCTCGGAAAGGCCATTTCTTTTGAAGTTGTCTGCCGCCACCTTAACAGCGGTATCATCGATATCGACCGCCCAAATCGATCCGGCACCCAATTTTGCGGCGCCGATGGCCAGAATGCCGGAGCCGGTGCCCACATCCAGAAAGGAATCTCCTATTTTAAGGTGCTCCCTGATCAGGCGCAGGCTCAACAGGGTCGTCGCATGGCCGCCGGTACCAAACGCCATACCCGGGTCGATGTCGATGACAATGGTGTCCGGGCCGGTGGCAACCGCTTCCCAGGACGGTTTGACGACCATATCGGCGCTGATCCATACCGGCTTGAAAAACTTCTTCCAGGATTCGGCCCAATCCTCATCGTCGATTTCCCTGAACCGCAGGCACGTGACAAGCCGGTGCCGGTCGCCCACCGCTGTCAATTGCCCCTGCAGGAGTTCGCAGCGAGCCATCCCCTCGGCACCGGCGGGCCAAAACGCGGTCACGGCCGGATGCTGCGGGCGCTCGACCGGCGCGTCTCCCCAACCATCTTCGACCGGCTCCAGGCCGGGGTCGTCGATCACGACGCCTTTCACGCCCAGGTCGTAGAAAACCCCGGCGATCACCTCCGTGCCGCAATCGATATCTGCGCTGTCGAATTCTACCTTGGCTTCAATCCACTTCATGATGGTATAATTATTGCTTATATTTGGAAAATCCAGCGTGCGCCTGCTGCGACGCCCTGAAGGCACCCTTTATATTTATAAGGTTTTGGCGAGGCCGGAGGGCGGCGGCTGTCTGCGTCATGCGCCGCCGACCGACAACACAGCCAATGCCTTTACTTTTTATACAAGCTTTATGGCAGCCATCATTTTGATCCCCAGGGGGTCAAAGCCTTGACGATGGGACGCGATCCGGATCTGACGGCGACAGCCGCACCATACGCCAAGGCCTTGTTTTCGTCAAACCGCTGCTCGGGCACCTGCCCGGCGCAACAGCCGACCGCGCGACAGGGTGACACCGTCTTGGGTTTTTCTCAAAAAGAAACGCAACCGGATGGCAGGCCGATATACAACAGCCGGATCACCAAATCCTATCTGAACTATCTGAAGCTGAACTGGCCGCAAATCGACTGCAATGAGTTGATCGAGCGTGCCGGCATGACCCGGTATCAGATAGATGATCCCGCGCACTGGTTCACGCAGGAGCAGGTCGACCGCTTTCACGATCTTCTCGTCAAAAAAACCGGCGCGGTCGACATCTCCCGCCAGGCCGGTCGCCATGTCAGTTCATCCAGCGGGACCGGGGTCGCCAGACAGTATATTCTCGGTTTCGTGGGCCCGGCCCTCGCCTATCTGGCCGCCGGTAAAGTGGTCGACAACTTCAGCCGCGCCACGGTCAACACCGCCAAGAGGCTGGGCCGGAACAAAATCGAAACCACCTTCACACCGCTTTCCGGCGTCCGGGAAAAACCCTATCAGTGCGAAAACCGTCTCGGCCATCTGGAAGCCTTGGCCGAGGCGTTTACCGGTAAGTTCGCCCGCATCGACCACCCGGAATGCTTCCATCGCGGAGATTCACGCTGCCGTTACATTGTCACCTGGGACAACTCGCAAGCCTTTTTCTGGCAGAGAATTCGCAGTGCCTCATTGGCCGCCTTTGTTTTGTTTTCGTTGTTTTTCTGGGAATTCATGTCGCTGCATCACTGGCTGACCGGCGGCTTCATCGGGTTGAGCGTGTTGATGGCGCTGTCGCTGATTGCGGCCCACTATGAAAAATGCGACCTGATTAGAACCATTCAATCTCAGAAGGCCGCCGCGCAGGAGCATCTCGAACAACTCAGCGCCCGCTACAGCCATGCGCAACTGGTTCAGGAAATCGGTCAGGCGACATCGACCGCAATGGAAATCGATGCGTTGATATCCGCCGTCGTGGGGGTCATTTCCAAAAGACTCGATTTCGACCGGGGGGTCATCATGTTGGCCAATTCGGACAAATCCCGGCTGGAATACATCGATGGTTTCGGCTACAGCCGGGAGCACGAAAGGCTGCTGCGCGACAACGGCTTTCATCTGGACCGCACCACGGCGCGCGGATTCTTCGTCCGGGCCTTTATCGAACAAAAACCTTTTCTGATGCAAGACGTCCAGGCCGACCAGGACCATCTTTCGCCCCGCAGCCGGGCGTTGGCACAGGAGATGGGCGTCAAATCCCTCATTTGCGTCCCCATCGTGTACGAGAAAGTATCATGCGGAATCCTGGCGGTCGATACGTTCAAATCCAAGCGCCTGCTCACTCAAAGCGACGTCAACCTGTTGATGGGCGTCGCCTCCCAAACGGCCATCAGCATCGCCATTGCCGGTTCTTTCAGCCGTCTGCAGGTCAGCGAAGAAAAATATCGCACGATTTTAGAGAGCATCGACGACAGTTATTTCGAGGTTGATCTTTGCGGCAATCTGACCTTTTTCAACGAGTCGACCTGCCGCATGCTCGGCTATGGCCGCCACGAGCTGGTCGGGATGAATTACAGCCGGTTCATGGACACGGCAACGGCCGAAAAGGTCTTCAAGACCTTTAAAGCCGTCTTTCAAACCGGCCAGGCGAACCGGGCGCTGGATTGGAAAATGATCACCAAAGACGCATCGGAATGCTTCGCCCAGGCCCTGGTGTCACTCATTCGAAACGCCGCCGGTGAACCGATCGGTTTTCGAGGTCTCGCCCGTGACGTGACCGGCCAGATCCTGGCCGAAAAAGAACGCAAGATGCTGGAAGCCCGGCTTCAGCAGGCCGAAAAGATGAAGGCCATCGGCACGCTGGCCGGCGGCGTCGCCCATGACCTGAACAATGTGCTGTCGGGCATTGTCAGCTACCCGGAGTTGTTGTTGATGGATCTGCCGGCCGACAGTCCCCTCAGAAAGCCGATTCTCACCATTCAGAAATCGGGCGAAAAGGCTTCGGCGATCGTACAGGACCTTTTGACCCTGGCCCGGCGCGGTGTCGCCACCTCGCAGGTCATCAACCTCAACCAGGTTCTGGATGAGTATTTAAAAAGTCCCGAACACCTGAAAATGCGGTCCCAGCATCCCACGGTCGACATCACCGTTGACACCGAGCCCTATTTGCTGAACATGATCGGTTCTCCGGTACATATTTCAAAATCGCTGATGAACATCGTCAACAATGCCGCCGAAGCCATGCCGTCCGGCGGACAAATACGGATCAAGACCGAAAATCGATATGCCGATCGGGCGGTCAAGGGATTCGATACCATCGCGGCGGGCGAATACGTCATCCTGTCGATATCCGACGATGGCATCGGCATCCCGGCCGCCGATATCGAGCGGATCTTCGAGCCGTTTTACACTAAAAAAGTGATGGGCCGCAGCGGGTCCGGCCTGGGAATGGCCGTGGTCTGGGGCACCGTCAAGGATCACGGCGGCTCCATCGACGTCAAAAGCCGGCCGCAGCGCGGGACCACTTTCACGCTCTTTTTCCCGGTGACGCGCAAGGCCCTCGAGCGCAAGAACGAACCATTCGCCCGTGAAAAATACATGGGCCGTCAGGAATCGATTCTCATCGTCGACGATGTGGTCGAACAGCGGGAAATCGCTTCTGAATTGTTGAAGAAACTCGGTTACACGGTGGCGGCCGTTGCCAGTGGCGAGGCCGCGGTGGCGCATTTGAAAAAAGAACGCGTGGACCTGGTCATCCTGGACATGATCATGGATCCCGGCATGAACGGTCTCGACACCTACCGCAACATCCTGACCTTGAATCCCCGTCAAAAGGCTGTCATCGCCAGCGGATTTTCCGAAACCGATCTGGTCCGGGAGGTACAGCGCCTGGGTGCCGGGGTCTACGTCAAAAAACCGTATACGACCGAAGAAATCGGCGTCGCGGTATACCAGGTGCTCAATGCGGCGAACGAACCGGTTCCGAAAACTTTTCCTTTGGCGGGTTGAAGTAACCGTGGCGCAATGCGGGAAAACGGCGGCGTATCTCGTCGAAAACGACCCACATCCCCAACGGGGTTCCGGGCCGCTGAACCGTGGTCATCATCTCCCAGTACCGCAAGGGGTCGTAGTTCAGATTGCGCCACTGGATCATCTGGACCGGGTGCCGGCGTAGAAAATCGGTCAGGGCCTCGACTTCTTCGGGCGTGTCCGTAAAGCCCGGCAGGTTCAAATAGTTTAGCGCCACATGGATTCCGCGCTGCAGCGCCCGGTCGATCCCGGCGACGACATCGGCAAAGCGATAACCCACCGGCCGAAAGTAAGCGGCGTAGCACTCGCTCCTGACACTGTTCAGACTGACGCGGATGCTGTCGAGGCCGGCATCCATCAGCGTCGCCAGCACGGCCGGGCGGCTGCCGTTGGTGTTCATGTTGACCGTTCCGCGGTCGGTCGCGGCGCGGATCGACCGCAGGGCCGGTTCGATGACATCGGCCGCCAAAAGGGGATCGCCCTCGCAGCCCTGGCCGAAACTGACCACCCCGCGCTGCACCCGGCGAAGGTGCGACAGCGCCACGGCTGCAATTTCCGGCGGGCTGGGCGTGAAGCCAATCCGGTTCTGGCTGTGGGGGATGCCGCTGCCGTCCTGATGCGAAAGACACCCGCGGCAGCGGGCATTGCAGCGCTGCGCGGTGGGAAGCGGCGCTTCGCAGCGCCCGAGAAAAAAGTTCTTGGCCGCCGGACAGCCGTAGACCAGCGCGCAGGTCTCCAGGTGCTCCCGCAGGCGGTTGGCGGGCATTTGCCGGCGTTTGGCGCGAATGCCGGCCGCAATGGCCTCCGGCGGCATGAGCCGCAGGTCCTGCCGCCTTTCCCGGTCCACCCGAAACACCGCCGATCGGTATCCATTGCGGTGCCATCCCACGGCGCCGTATGAGAAAAGCGGCAGGGGCGCGGCGCCGTCTCTTTCGGCGAAAGCGCTGATCCGGCGCACGACATAACCGGGCGAGTTGAAGGCCGCCACCGGAAAAACCTGTGTGCCGCGGCGCTGGGGGTCCTGCACCACCTGTTCGAAACGCTCGGAATGAAGATTAAAGAGGACCGGAACGCGTCCCGGCAAAAACAACAGCTCTCCGCCGAAGGGCAGCGCGATGGTGTTTCCGCGTTCGAGCGGCACCAGTTGCCCTCCCGCCATGCCGACGGCGGCATAGCCTTCGAGGTCGTAGATCTCCCCCTTGCGATTGGCCACCAGCGCCTTCAAATACCGCGCTTTTTTTTTCAAGAAAACCTCCACGAGTGTTGTGTCATCGATAAGTTGCCGCGACGGCCTTGTACGAGGCAAGTGCGGGCACAGAAAAAGTTAAACCAGGTTCAGGGTTCACGGTTCAAGGTCTGGGGTTGGCGGATGAAAGCGATTCGATGTTTCGGGTGGTGACTTTTTAGACATTAAGGGGTGACAAGGCAGTCGCCAATTAAGTTTCGGAAATCATCTTAATACCTTGGAACGCGGACCTCGGAACCGATCAGATGGATTTTTTCTTCAGGGTATGGTGCGCCAGATGCCCCAGTTCAGGAAAAATGAGGGACTTGCAGGCGAGGCGGCAGGCGTTCAGGCTTCCGGGCAGACAAAATACCGCCGTGCCGGCGATGATTCCCGCCGTGGCCCGCGAGAGCATCGCGGCTGATCCGATCTCGGTATAGCTGAGGTGGGCAAAAAGCGGAGCGAAAGCCGTCAATTCCTTCTCAAGCATCGGGCGCACGGCTTCGATGGTCACGTCTTCGGGCGTGACGCCCGTGCCACCGGTCAGCACCAGCACCTGTGGATGATGCGCCTGTATGACGGCCGCCACCGCTGCGGCGATGCGGGCCGCATCATCGGGCACTATTTGCCGGCAGGTCACAACGTGGCCTGAGGCCACGGCCTGATCCTCGATCCACCGGCCGCTCTCATCGGTTTCGAGGCTGCGGGTCGTGGAAATCGTCAAAATAGCGATGACAACCGAACGGGGCGCGTTTTTTTTGTGGGCGTGGGTGCCCATGTTTTTTCCCTTTATTCAAGACTCGGCGTCGATCTCAATCCCTTGCGCTGCGCCGGCTCAGGCCACGCAGAACGGCCAGGGGTTTAAGTGGTGTCCAAAAAGATCGCGGATTGACAATAGATGACCGAATTGACTTGATTTTACAAGCTAATTTTATTAATTTGGCCGGTGAAATGATGACATCGTGCAGCGGCATTATCCTGGCGGGAGGGCTCAATACCCGTTTTTCGGGCCGTGAGAAAGCGTTTATCACGGTCGGCGGCGAGAGGATCATCGATCGGATTTACCGGATTTTTCGGGAAACGTTCGAAGATGTTCTGGTGGTCACCAACGATCCGCTGAAGTATCTTGGCTGGGACGCCCATATCGTCACCGATCTTTTTCCGGTCCGCAGCTCGTTGACCGGCATCCATGCCGGTCTTTTTCACTGCCGGACGCCGCATGCGTTTTTTGCCGCCTGCGACATTCCCTATTTGAGAAAAGAAGTGGTGCAGGCCATCGTGGGCGCCATCACGCCCGACATCGATGCCGTCATCCCGAAAACCGCGGCCGGGCTCGAGCCCCTGTGCGCGGCCTATTCGATTCGCTGCCTGGACACGATCTGGCAACACCTGGCCAAAGACCGGCTCAAAATCCAGCGCATATTGAGAAAGATGCCGGTCAGGACCATCCCCGAAGAACGCCTGCGCCGGCTCGACCCGCAGTTGACATCGTTTTTCAACATCAACTCGCCGGCAGACCTGATCCGGGCCGAAACGCTACTAGGCGCAAAATCGGCCGGGGAGCGGTGAAGATCGGCGGCCGGCATTACCTGTAATGGACGGTCATGAACCTTTCCCACCTCATCGACACGGTTAAAAAACACCCCGAATTTGATCGGGTCGGCATGGTGTTGTGTCACATCGGGATCGTGCGCGCCACGTCGCGGGCCGGCCGGCCGGTCAAGGGTCTCGAAGTCCGTGTCGATCACGATGTGCTCAAGGACATCCTCGCCGAGGGGCGCCTCAAGCCCGGCATCGTGACGATCGAGGTCCAGATCGCCGAAAACCGCTACCTGGCCGTGGGGGAAGAGGTCATGCTGCTGGTGGTCGCCGGCGATGTGCGCGAAAACGTGCAGGCCGCGCTGCACTCCACGCTCGAGGCCATCAAAAAAACCGCCAGTCGCAAAATCGAACATTTCAGGTAGAGGAGGCCTGAGCATGACCGAATTCACCCATCTGGATGCCGAGGGCCGGGTCCGCATGGTCGATGTCACCGCCAAGGAGGCGACCCACCGGACAGCCGTGGCCCGCGGGGCCGTCATCATGCAGCCCGCCACCCTGGAAAAAATTCTGACGGGCACGGCCACAAAGGGCAACGTGCTCGAGACGGCGCGCATTGCCGGCGTCATGGCCGCCAAGAAAACCGCCGATCTCATTCCGATGTGCCACCCGCTGCCGCTCACGCACGTGCGACTCGATTTTCTGCCGGACCCGGCGGCCCATTTAATCGGCATCGAGGCGGGCGTGCGCCTGGTCGGCCGCACCGGCGTCGAAATGGAGGCGCTGACGGCGGTCACCGTGGCGGCCCTGACCATTTACGACATGTGCAAATCCCACGATCGTGACATGATGATTACCAATGTGCGTCTGATTGAAAAATCCGGTGGAAAAAGCGGCCATTACCTGCGCCGGGAGTAAATTCACATGAAAGCGGTTAAAATGGGCGGTGGTTTGATGAGACTCTTCGGCGGTGGCTGCCCCGCCGCGGGCCAGCCGGCCTGTCAACCGGCCGGGCCGGGTACAGGGATATGGCCGCTGCTTTTGGGGCTGCTCCTTCTGGCCGGCTGGGTCGCCGGGTGCGCGGCCCCCAAAGAAAAGGTGGTCCTGGAACTGGCTCCGGCCGGGCACCCCGATTTTACGGACGACATGCGTTTCGACGGGCTGGAGGAGAGTCTTCGCGCCAGCCTCTCTTATTTGCAGCGCGTACCGGCGGACAAGGAGTTCCGGTTCGGTGAGGACCGCTATTCAGCCGCGCACATGGTGCGGTCGATGGACCTGTTTCTGGCCTTTATCCAAACCCGTCCATCCGACGAAGAGCTAAATCGTTTCATCCGCGACAACTACCGGGTCTACCGGTCCGTCGGTGGTGGCCCCGAAAAGGACGTGCTGTTTACCGGCTACTATGAGCCCCTGTTGACGGGCCGGCGCCAGCCCGATGCCGTGTATCGGGTGCCGATCCTGGGACGTCCGGATGACATGCTGACCATCGACCTGGCCGCTTTTTCGGATAAATATTCGGGGGTCAAGCTCACCGGCCGACTCGCCGGCCGGACCATCGTTCCTTATTTTGCGCGCAAAGACATCGAAGAAACCGGGGTATTGGAAGGCAAGGCACCCGTTCTGGCGTGGCTGGCCAGCCCCGTGGACCTGTTTTTTCTGCAGATCCAGGGTTCCGGCCGCGTCCTGCTCGACGATGGCGCGCCGCTCTTCGTTCACTATGACTCGACCAACGGCCGGCCCTATCGGAGTGTCGGCCGGCTGCTGGCCGATGACGGCAAAATTCCGCTCTCGGAAATGTCGATGCAGCGCATCCGCTCTTATCTGGCAGACCACCCGCAAGAGGTCCGCGACATCCTCAATTACAATCCCAGCTATGTTTTTTTTCGGATCGAAAAAGAGGGGCCGCTGGGGTTTTTGGAGGTCAAGCTGACACCCGGCCGCTCGGTGGCCCTCGACTACCGGCTGTTTCCGTTGCCGGCGCTGGCTTACATCGAAACCCAAAAGCCGCTTCTCGACGCCGGCGGGCAAATTAGCGACTGGCAGGCTTTCGGCCGATTCGTCCTCAGTCAGGACACCGGCGGCGCCATTCGCGGTCCGGCCCGCGCCGATCTGTTCTGGGGCAACGGACCGTACGCCGAGACGGCCGCCGGCCACATGCGGCAGCGGGGAAATTTATTCCTGCTGGTTTTAAAACCGGAAAAGGACACCGAAGGGGTCGCGAAAAAATAATAGGGAGATGACACTACTGTCGTGTCATTTTTGAAATGTGCTCGATGGCCTCGAGCGAGGCAAGCGCGGGCAGAAAAGGTTAAGGGTTTACGGTTCAAGGTTGGGGGTTAGCGGATGAAAGCGATTTGAGGTTTCATGTGGCGGCCATTTAGGCAATTTGTGCGTGATAAAGCGCTACCACAAGAGACGGATCTTCTCGATCGCTTCCGCGATTTTCAATCGCAGAAGCCCCAAAGAGACGCCGTTGCCGAAGATGGCAATTAACAGCAGCTCGTCGCTGACTTTGCTGAAGTGCAGGTTTTCGTCCTGGCCCTTGTGGAACAACAACGAAAATTCGTCTTCACCGACGATTTTGGCCATGGCGTTGACCGCCCCGAAATTCCCGGCGGCCAAGGCCGCCAGCGAATACACGCCGTTCTGGCGATCTTTGCCGCAGCTCTTGGCGATGATATGCCCGGCCATGTCGACCAGCAGGGCGATGGTCACGCCATTCGCCGCCAGGTCGGCTTCCAGAATGGTTTCGGTTTTTTCGAGTTGGTCCTGATCGAAAGCCTGAATCATAACCCCTCAAAGATATCAGAAATATTTCTTGTCATCAAGCAGATTCATGGACGGGTTTTGGGCGGTGTTGACAGGAAATCCGAAACCAAGTAAAAATCAGCTCTTTTAAGAACTGCTTTTCATTATGAAGAATCCCTTTTCCCGCCCGAGTTACACGGCACTTTTGATCACCGGGGGGAATCTGCAAGGAGACGGCTCATGTTTGGTATCGGCATGCCGGAAATGTTGTTGATTCTGGCCATTGCGCTCATCGTCATCGGGCCCAAAAAGCTTCCGGACCTCGCAAAATCCATGGGGCGGGCGCTGCGGGAATTCAAAAAGGCGACCAGCGAGTTGAAGGAATCCATCGAGTTGGACACCGACTTCAGAGAGGTCAAGAAAAATTTCAAAGAGAGCTTGACGGACAGCCCCGTCGCCGCGAAAGACCACCCCCAGGAGGGCCGCCCGATCAAACCCGGCGAGCAGAAGGTTTCCGCTTTGAAGGAGGCCTACGATCAATGGCAGCAACAGGGTGTTGACGGCGATGCGGAAAAAAGCGGGGTTGATTTATCCGAAAAAGGGTCGGGAACACCGGCGACGACAATAAAGAAAACCGCTGATGACCGGTCGGAGAAAACAGGGCCGGAAGGGCCGGTTCAAAATGGATGAAGAGTCGAAACTGCCCTTTACCGTCCATCTGGAAGAACTGCGCAAGCGCCTGATTGTCTGTTTCGTCGCCGTCGGCGTCGGCTTTGCCATCTGCTATGGATTCAAGGAGGTCCTCTTTCAAATTCTGGTCCATCCCCTGATAAAGGTGATGCGGCCCGGCGATTCACTGATTTTCACCGGACTGCCGGAGGCTTTTTTCACCTATTTGAAAGTGGCCTTTTTGGCCGGACTGATGCTGGCTGCCCCGGTCATCATCTATCAGTTCTGGGCTTTTGTGGCCCCGGGCCTTTATGACAAGGAAAAAAGGCTGATGCTGCCGATCGTTTTTCTATCCACCTTTTTTTTTGTCGGCGGCGCCCTGTTCGGCTATTTTCTCGTTTTTCCCTGGGGTTTCCAGTTTTTCCTTGGATTTGCTTCGGATACCATCCGCCCCATGCCCTCCATGAAGGAATACCTCGGATTCTCCGCCAAATTGCTCCTGGCTTTTGGGCTGGTCTTCGAACTGCCCCTGGTGATCACTTTTCTGGCCCGCCTCGGCATCGTGTCGGTCGACTTTTTGAAAAAGAACCGCAAGTATGCCGTTCTGATCTTTTTTATCGGAGCGGCCGTTTTGACGCCGCCGGATGTGGTTACTCAGATCATGATGGCGGTGCCGTTGATGGCGCTCTATGAGATCAGCATCGTCGGCGCCCGCCTCTTCGGAAAAAAGAAACCGGAAGAGGCCGCGGCGGAAGAATCCGCCCCGTCCGGTGGCGGTCATTGAGGCATAATTCGGTGTGGAAAAACTCGGCTGACTATAGGCGTTGAGATAAAGATTTTGGCACGGCCGGAGGAAGGAGGCTGTTCAGTCATACGCCGACGACCGCTGACACCGCCAAAATCTTTATCGTAGCGAGTCTATAGCCATTGACAAGCGCTCGGCGGCTTGGTAACAAGCACGCGTATCAGGGGGGAGTTTTCAGCTCGTTCGATAACTTGCAGGAAATGCCAATTCGAGGAAAGGAGGTTGAAATCAATTTATGAAAACGCGTTCGTTGTTGACGGCCATGGTCGTCGGAGTTGCCCTCGTGTTTTTCGCAGCCGGAATTTATGCCGCCACCAAGGTGGAGGATGTCATCAAAATTCAGGACAAAAAGTGCGAATACACCAAGGGCATCGTCGAGTTCACCCACAAGAAACATTCCGAGGAGTATGCTCAAAAATCATCGGATCTGTTCAAGGACAAATGCGGCACCTGCCACCACGATGACAAGGGCAAACCGCTGGTCAGCCTCGCCGCCGGCCAGGAGGTGAAACGGTGCATCGAGTGTCACGACAAGTGCGGTGAGGCACCCAAAGGCAAGGATGCCCCCAAGCTCACGGACAAGGAAAAGCGGGCGTATATTGCCGAGGCGTTTCACACGAACTGCCGCGAGTGTCACAAGGATTTCAACAAGGCCAATAATACCAAGGACGCGCCGACCACCTGCACCAAGTGTCACCCCAAGTCCAAATAGTCAATCGGACACGTCACCACGTGACCGACAAAAAAGGCCGGAAGCATGCTCAATGCTGCTTCCGGCCTTTTTTTATATTCCGGTAACATTTTTTCCTGAACCGGCGTGCCCCCGGGCCACCCTGATGCCTGTCACAACGCGCCAGTGACCGAACCTGTGGGTTGACCGTCGAACATCAAATTGGGAATACAGCCTTTTTTTAAACCGGCCGGTGGAGGCTCCGCTGCTGCAGGACAAGCGCCACCCATCCTTTTTCCGTTGCCTGCCAGCGGCACACAAACCCTTTTTCACCATAAAGCGCCATGACGTCGTCCAGCTCGTCGTTCTTTATCCCGGAGAACACCAGCAAACCGGCCCTTGCCAGATGCGCAACGAGTGTGCCGCACAATCGCATCAGGGTCGGATAACGCAAATTGGCGGTCACCACCTCAAATCGCTCACCCTCCGGCAACTCCGAGAGCGGTCGTTTTGTAATTAAAAAACGCGATTCCAGTCCGTTTAGTACGGTGTTCTGAAGAGCCTCCGCGCGCGCGCAGGGGTCCAGATCAATCCCCACGGCCCGGCCGATGCCAAGCTTCAGGGCCGCCAGTGCCAGAATTCCCGAACCGGTGCCGATGTCCAAAAGGGCGGCATCCTTTTCATCGAACAACCGGCCGGGAATCGACACGGCCGCATCGATACCGCGCAGCGCCAGGCGGGTGGTCGGGTGGCGGCCGCACCCAAAGGCCGCGCCCGCCATGATCCGGACGGCAGCAGGCGTCTGCCCGATATTCACGTCGATTCCGGGCGGCACGATAACGATCCGTTCGGTGACCTTCAGAGGCCGCCGAGGGGACATTTCAAGATAACTCGTGCCGTATTCATAGGTATAGGACAGCTCGCCGGCCGCCAGCAGGCGCCTGATAATGGCGCGGGCGCGGCGGGCGTCGATCAGATAGCGTTGTGAAAGGACTTTTTGCAGCTGCGGGGGGCTGACCTTGTGCGGCGCAGTGGAAATGTACTCGACCGCAAAATCACGTAGTTCTTGGGTGGACACTCTACTTGCTCACTTCACGGCTTGCGGCCCCCTGCCGGAAAGACCGGGCCATATGGACCACGGCTTCAGCCCAGGAGGGGGCGCCGAGAGCGTGCAAATGGGTGTAGGTGGCCAATACATTTTTATGGCAGGCCCCGTCCCTTCCTTCCCAGATGCCGGCGCCGCGGCGCATGCGAAAGACCAGGTCCGCGTCCGGCCCCCCCCATTCCAGCACCCGTGAGTAGTGAAACTCATGTCCGCGGTATTCGCTGCCAACGCCAAAATAGGGGTTGGGACGATCGACGGCAATAACGGTGTAGCCGTGTCCCTGCGGGCGTTTGGAAAAACCGTATGAAATCGGCAGCACTCCGGCCATGGGATAGGTGCGGTCAGCCAGAACCAGCTCTTTACCCAGGTACATCAGCCCGCCGCACTCGGCATAAATCGGCAGGCCGCTCTCGGCCAGGCGCTTGAGTTTCTCCCTGAAGCGCACGTTTTGCGCCAACGCCTCGGCGTGGGTCTCCGGAAAACCGCCGCCGATATACAGTCCATCGATTTCCGGAATGGTCGCGGTGGCCAGCGGACTGAAAAAGACGATATCGGCCCCGGCCAGCGAGAGCGCCGCGATGTTTTCGGGATAATAAAACTGAAAGGCCGAATCCCTGATGATGCCGATGCGCGGCGCCGTCGGATCGGCGGCGGGCGACGGGCGGCCGCCGGTGGCGGGTGTCTCCGGTATCGGTGGCGGCGGGGCAAGCACCGGGGCGCGGGCGGCGATATCGATCAGGGCCGCCATGTCGATGTGCTTTTCCGCAATCGCGGCGATGGCATCGATCGAGTCGCGCGCCCAGCCGTGTTCCGGCGTCGGCACGAGACCCATGTGCCGCTCCGGAAAATTCTGCCGGCTCAGCTTGGGAACGGCCCCTATCACCGGCACCCCGCAATGGCTCTCGATGCTTTGGCGCAGGATGGTTTCATGGCGGGCGCCGGCCACCCGGTTCAAGATAACCCCCTTCAGAGGCACGTCGCGGTCGAACTGTTCACAGCCGGCGACGACGGCCGCCGCGGTGCGGGTGGTCTTGGTGGCATCGATGCACATGAGGACCGGCGTTTGCAGCAATTTGGCCAGTTCGGCACTGCTGGTGGTCCCGTCGATGTCGATGCCGTCGAAGAGGCCGCGGTTGCCTTCGATAACGGCGATGCCCGTAGGGGAGGAATGCGCGAGAAAGGAGGAGAGCACACGGGGCGCAGGGACCATGAAGGTGTCCAGATTATAGCAGGGCCGGCCTGCCGCCAGGGCAAGCCAGCCCGCATCGATATAATCCGGACCTTTTTTAAACGGCCAAACGGTATGACCGCGGCGGCCCAGGGCCGCGATAACGCCGATGGAAAGGATGGTCTTTCCCGAACCGCCCCGCAAAGCCGATATCATTATTCTGGGAAGTACCAAAATATCCTGCCTGCAACATCAGCAACTGTCAATCGGCGGAAAAGCGGTGAACAGACACGGCAAAAACCGGTCGGGGTCTATTCTTCTTTTTGTTCGTGCTCGGCCGCGGCCTGTTTGCCGGTTCCGGGCATGCCGTACATGGAGGTGCTGCCGCTGGACCAGTATTCCAAAACGCCTTCCTCGATCAACTTGTTGACGATCTTCTTGGCATCCCGGGGTTTGGCCTCGAGAATTTTGGCCAGGTCGTTGAAATAAAACTTCGACTTGGTCTTGAGTTTTTTTGTCAACTCCGTGACAATTTTCTGTTTTGCCTCTTCGTATTCCATGGTGAGCCCCTTTTCGGAGAATGCGGGGGGCCGCGCGAAAACGCAGCCGCCCCCCGCCTTGGTTCGCGCCGTCGGTTTAGAACTTGAACTGGCTGGTTTGACGCCAGGTGTAGTAAGCCGGATCGCGGAAGTCATCGATCAGGTGGTGCGTAAAATCGAGTTCGCATTTCTCGAAGAACCGCTCCCAACCGATCCGTTCGGCCCATTCCCCGAGGCGCTCGTATTTCCTGGCATCGGCGCTGTAGGTTTCGACCATCTTTTTGATCACTTCCGTGGTCTCGGGCCAGCGCGGCGCATTGTTGGGCAGAAAGGCCACGACGACCTTGGAAAACTTCGGGGCGCTGATGCGGTTGGACACCTTGCCGCCCGCCATGATGACGATGCCGTCGCCTTCCTTGTCGGCCAGCGGCATGGCCGGGCACATGGTGTAGCAGTTGCCGCAGAACATGCAGCGCTCGTTGTTGACGGCGACGCTGTTGAGTTTAACGCCGCCCACTTCCACCTTCGAGGGTTTGATGGCCGCGGTGGGGCAGGCCGCAATGGCCAACGGGATTTCGCACATCTTGTCGAGGTACTCGTGATCGAGCATCGGCGGCTTGCGATGGTAGCCCAGAATGGCGATATCCGAGCAGTGAACCGCGCCGCACATGTTCAGGCAGCAGGCCAGGGAAATGCGCAGCTTGGCCGGCAGTTTGTGGCTCTGGAAATAGTCGAACATTTCGTCCATCACGGCCTTGACCGGTCCGGAAGCGTCCGTGGCCGGCGTATGACAGTGAACCCAGCCCTGGGTGTGGACGATATTGGTAATCGAGGTGCCGGTGCCGCCCACCGGAAACTTGAAGCTGCCACCGTCGAACTTGCGGCTTTCCAGGTCCTTGACCAGCGCGTCGACCTTGGACTGGTCGTCCACCATGAATTCGATGTTGTTGCGGGTGGTCCAGCGGACATAGCCGCCGCAGTGCTTCTCGGCAATGTCGCAAATTTCGCGGATATGGGCGGTGGTCATCAGCCGCGCCCCGCCGCAGCGGACGGTGAAGACCTTGTCGCCGGATTTGGCCACGTGCACCAGAACGCCGGGTTTGAGAACTTCATGATACTGCCACTGGCCCTTGTTCTTGGCGATGACCGGAGGGTAAAACTGATCGTATTTGCGCGGACCGATGTCGGTGATCCGGTCTTTCATCGGTTCTTTGGGATTGTATCCGGAAGAAATAAATGCCATGGTGATTCCCCTCCCTATCTCTTGTGGTGTTTTCTGAATTCGTTGATGTCGCGTTCCCAGCCGCCCTCCACTTCATCTTCCTTCCAGAAGATGTAGGGGTTGGAGCGCGGTTCAATGACGTGGCGCGCATCCGGCTTAATTCCGGTCGCCTCGAGCAGTTTCTGGAAGCCCTGGCGCTTCATCAGTTCGCCCAGGCGCTCGCGGTTCTTGCCTTCCTCCATCCACCAGTCCCAGATGCCCTCGATGACTTCCTTGATTTCATCGTAGGGCTCTTCGGCCTTGACGAAGGGAACAAGCAGGGAGCCCATTTGGGCACCGTCGAGGATGGGGGCCTTGGCCCCAACCAGCATCGACAGGCCGCGGTCGTCACCGATGTGCAGCGCTTTGGGCATGACGTTGATGCAATGCATGCAGCGGTTGCACTCCTTGGTGTCGATCTTCAGTTTTTTGTCTTCCATCCACATACACTCGGTCGGACACAGCCGGATGACTTCTTTCTGGATGTTGAATGCTCCCCAGTCGCGGCCGTCGTGGTCACCGGCGTTGGGAGGGATTTCGCCGCCGATGTAAGCCTGAACGGCTTCCTGGTCTATTTTGATATCGTCCTTCCAGGTGCCGATAAAAGAGATGTCGGACCGGGCGATGGAGGCCACACAGCAGTTGGGGCAGCCGTCGAACTTGAACTTGAACTTGTAGGGAAAGGCCGGGCGGTGAAGCTCGTCCTGGTACTCGTTGGTCAGCGTGTAGCAGAGCGCCTGGGTGTCGTAGCAGGCGTATTCGCAGCGGGCCTGGCCGATGCAATCCGAAGGGGTCCGCAGGTTGGATCCGGAACCACCCAGGTCCTGGTTGTAGGTGTGGGTCAATTCATAAAACACTTCTTCCAGCTGCGGGGTGGTGGTCCCCAGGAAGATGATGTCCCCGGTCGAGCCGTGCATGTTGGTGATGCCGCTGCCGCGCAGGTCCCACAGATCGCACAGCTGCTTCAGGTATTCGGTCGTGTAGAACTTGCCGCCCGGCTGGTTGACGCGCATGGTGTGGAAATGGGCGACCCCGGGAAACATTTCCGGTTGATCGCAGTAGCGTCCGATGACACCGCCGCCGTAGCCGAAAACGCCGACGATCCCGCCGTGTTTCCAGTGCGTCGCGCCATCCTTGAAAGAGAGTTCAAGAATGCCCAAAAGGTCTTCGACGACATCGACGGGAATCTGGAATTCGACGCCTTCCGCGTTCTTGGCCCGCTTTTCGGCCTGCTGCTTCAGGTCCGAAACGAAGCTCGGCCATGGCCCAGACTCAAGCTGGTCCAACATAGGGGTTGCATGTTTCGCCATCTTTTTACCTCCATTGTTTTTTTAAAAAATTGACTTGAATGCCTCTATCGCTACGCTGTCATGCCCGGAGGGCGCCTCATTTCACCTCCTCTCACCATTTTTATTTGCGTGGGTTCATTATCATGATTAGCAAGGGGCAGCTATAAAATGAATGCCCGGCCTTGTCAATGAAAAAGCTCCGGATGGCGGGCTTTGTTGGCGGTCAGGATGAATATATATCTCATTTTTCCACTTGTTTGTATCAAGTGTCGGTTCAAACCGCATCATATGGTGGGTGCCCCACCGTCAGGCCTCAACCGGTCGATGGCCTGGGTCAACTTCTCGCCGTGGCGCTTGAGGTGCTTTCGGACCAGGGCTGTCTCCGCCGCGGGGCCCTGCCGACGCAAAACGATCTGCTCAAGGAGCGCATCGCGGTCCGCGCCCGAGAGCGCCTTCAGATAATGGGCAAACAGGTCGGGCAGTCCGGCAGGAATCCGTTCGCAGCGCGCCTGCAGCGCCAAACCGCCGAAAAATCCGTCGACGGCGGCCGCCACGGCCGCATCATCGGCCCAACCCCAGGCCCCCACACCGTCGAGACGATCCAGGCGGAGCCGGATCGAGAGTTTAAGAAAAAAGATCAGGAGGGCCTGCAGAATAGTGTCCGCGTTTACGGGAACATCGGCGAAAAGGGGCGCATATTTTCGAACGGTTATCAGGCGCAGATCGATCTGCGGCCCATCGTTGTTAACGATGAAATCACCGGCGGCGTGGTGCCATGCAACAATGTGCTCGAATGACTCCAGGTCATAGTAAGCCGTCAAAATGAGAGCGGCGCGGCGGTAGATCTCGGCCCGCTGAAGCGCCGGCAGTGGCTGGACTCCTTTAACCGGGTCCCAGACCACGATCGGGCACTCGTTTCCAGCCGATTTGGCGGGTGAACGGCCGGCCGCATCTTCCGACAGGTGAAATTCGTGATATCCCGCCAGCCATTCCCCCACAAACATTTCCAGGCGTTCGCGACGGCCCGGAAGCGCGGCGTCGGCCCGGCCGTAGACCCGGGGCAGAAAGCGGTAGGGAAACCGGTCGTTGAGCCGCCGGATGTTGCCGTAATCCTGCCCGAGACAGGCCCGGCCGGTTTCGGTCACGGCGACGTTGACCACAAAAGCCGGCCGGGTGTTTCCCGCGGCGACGATCACCCGGGCCGGATGATAGTACTGGCCGTGTTTTTCGAGGTAAATCCGAATGGAGCCCAGGTCCGCCGGCGTCACCGACCGCCCCGCTTGTTCGTTTATGGCGCCGGTCAGGACAGCACAGCGATCGGCGGTTAAAAACCGGCGCACGGCCTGGAAATAATCGCCGTAGGACACCCCGGGCTCGCCGGCACTTGCGGCGGCGTCGCGGCCGTCGGCGGGTCCAAGGGGCAGGGGCCTTCGCCAGAAAGGCGTACGCGCGGTCACCGGGGTGTCGTCGTCGGCCAGGAAATAAAGAACTTGCCGGTGGTCACGGCTTGAGCCGCCGGCCGAGGTCTGCGAACTACCGATGGCGCTCAACCTCCGCCAGGATTTCCGGTGCGACGGCAAACCCCAATGCGACGGCCTTGTCGCAATGGATCACGGCCGCGGCGCGATCCCCCTTTTCGAGGTAGGCGATGGCGAGATTGTTGTGAGCCGGCGCAAATTCCGGTTGCAACTTGAGAACCTTGAGGTTGGTCTCGATGCTGTCCTCGACGCGGCCTTTCATCAGGTAGGCATTGGCCAGGGTGGTGAGAGCCTGGACAAAGCGGAAATTAAAAAAGGTGGCTTTTTCCAGGGCCTCGATAGCCTCATCGACGTTTCCTCTCTGAAGTTCGACGAAACCGATGTTGCCATAGCCCTCCGAGAAACCGGGCCGGGCCTTGACCGCCATCTTGTTGTATTCCAGGCATCCGTCCAGATCGCCGCGCTGCAGCTGAATGCCGCCGATCTGCACATACGCCTCGGCCAACCCCTGGCTGCACTCTATCGCCCTGCGGAACTCTTTTTCGGCTTCGTCGAATTTCTTCTGGCCGGCCAGGGCGACCCCCAGGTTGTAATGCGATACGCCGCAATCGGGATTCGCGGCGATCGCCGCCCGCTGCTTGGCCGTATATTCATGGACGTCATTTGCCTGCGCCATATGATCAAGATCTCCTTATTTATTTTTAGGAGGCAACCCGGGGATTGCCTCCTAAAAAATAAATGAAAATTTAGATTACAAATAGGGTGCCTAACTTTAAGTGTTTGTTTTAGGCTATGGTATCCAGTAGGTTAGGCCGACAAAAACCGTTCTCTCTCATTTTTCCTAATATGGCTGCCACGCAATGTCAAGGCGCCCGGTCTCAAACGTCGGCGCCGATCGATGCCCAACCGTTTCGGAACGTCCGATTTTTTCTTGACATACCGGGGCCTTTTCTCTACCGTCGCAGATAGATCGTGGGCATGTCAACGACGGTTCGCCTGTTTCTCCGAACGATAAGGGGGTCTTATGTTGGAGGGATGTCATACCGCCATTATCACACCGTTTGACGGCGCCGGCGTCGATTACGACGGCCTGGAACAACTGGTGGCATTTCAAATTCAAAACGGCATCAGCGGCGTTCTGGCCGCCGGAACCACCGGTGAGAGCCCGGTGCTGTCCTGGAGCGAGCACAACCGGGTCATAGAGGCGGTAGCGGCCAGTACCCGCGGCAAGTGCTCCTGTATCGCCGGCACCGGCAGCAACAACACCAGCGAGTCGCTGGCGGCCACCGAACGTGCCGTCAAGGCCGGTGCGGATGCGGTCCTGCTGGTCGACCCGTATTACAATGGACCCAGTTCGCTGGAAATCCGCCGTGAATACGTCGCCCCGGTGGCCAAAGCCTTTCCGGAAGTCCGGGTCATCCCGTATGTCATTCCGGGACGAACGGGCGCTCAGCTGTTGCCGCAGGACTTGGCTCTCTTGGGCCGTTCTTATCCGAACGTTCGCACCGTCAAGGAAGCCACCGGCGATCTTGACAACATGAAGCGCACGCGGGAGTTCTGCGGGCCGGATTATACGATTTTATCCGGCGACGACGGCATGACCTTTGCCATGATGACCGATCCCGCAATCATGGCCGGCGGCGTCATCTCGGTCGCTTCCAATATCGCGCCGCGGGCCGTTGTGCGCATGGTCGGCCTGCTGCGCGAACACCGGCCGGACGAGGCGCGGCAGCTGTTGTCGGCCCTTGCGCCGTTGTTCGGACTGGTCACCGTCAAGACCACGGAAAAAACGCCTTACGGCGATGTGGTCTGCCGGGCCCGCAACCCCCTGGCGGTCAAAGCCCTGATGACCATTTTGGGCATGCCTTCCGGCGGCTGCCGCCGACCGCTGGGAAAAATGACCCGCAACGGCATCGAGGTCGTCCTGGAAGCGGCGCGCACCATTCAGACGGCATCGCCTGAAATTTTCGAGCCGGTGGCCAAATTCTTCGGCGTCGACATTGCGACCCGGCTCGAAAATCCCGCGATCTGGGAAAACCTGGTCTATCAGGACTATTGAGGCCGGTCGGCTCGTAAAACAGGCCCAAATTATGGCCCGCGAGTTAAGCGGTGTGAGTTTTCCCTTCGGTTTCAGGGCGGATTTTGACATCGCCTTCTTTGAAAATCAGCCATTTCAACCACTTCATTCCAAATTTGAGCAGGGCGATGTCATCCTCTTTCATGGCCGCCACCGTATCGTCGTCAACGACATAGCGCGCTAAAAACGAACTTCCGAAGACAAAAGACCTGAACTTGTCGATATCGTAGCTGGTCAGAAAAAACATCTTCTTTGTTTGTTCGGTCAGCTTCAGGTTCGGAGGAAACGAGCGTTTGCGAACCATCAGGTCGGTCCATTCGGCGTTGACCTCATCGCGCGTGTCCACGCCTTGGTCCTCGCGCCATTCCCGCACGCTCCACACGTGATCTTCCTGGAAACCATGACAGTGTGGTTCGTTGACGAAAAAATAAAATCCGGATTCATCCGCCCCTTCCCGGTAACTCAGCGCAGCGACGCCCAAGGGGTAATACCGGCAGGTGGTCGGCCTGTCCGCGTACACGATACAGCCGTCCGGCCTGACAAACGGGCAGGACTGCTGGTCGTCATCCAGCAGTTTGAGGGTCACCACCGGCAGATCGGTTTTCTCCAGCAGCCGCACGTCGGTGTAAAGGGCTAAAAAATCTTCCGAGGTCATCTGCAACCGGTTTTTGAGCCGGATGATGTCATAGGGCGTCAAGACGATGTTGATCCCGCGGCAGCATTTGGTGAAGCAGTCGATCTCCTTGTGACACTTGAACTTGAACCGGTTGTCCAGGCCGAGCTGCATCGGCTCGATACCGGCTTTGTTTTCGCTGTCTGACATTTGAAGCCTTTCGGTGTCCTTTTAAAAAATTGAAATCGGTCCCAAAGTTCTGCCTTAGATGCGAGCGTGGCCCACCCTATCGGAGCCATGGCGCCATGTCAACGAGGAGGGCTTTTTGTGTTATCAGCAATTTTTTTTGAGGCCGAAGGGTTACCAGAAATTATTAAACAAAGTCAATATGATAATAAAAAAAACGCTATTGCAACTCTTAACGGATAGCCCCGATGCAGATCTTTTTTACCAAGAGCTTCAAAAAGGATTACAATAATGTTCCGGCCAATATTCAGAAAGCCTTCGCTAAACTACTGGCCTGGCGGTTGGAAAACCCCAACCATCCGTCGACAAATTAAGTCTTGATTTAGAGGTTAAATCTACGATATCGCTGAACATGTGAAATCAATAAAAAATCAGCGTTAAGGAGAAAATTATGCCGTTGACCATCAAGAAAGCCGATAAACTCAAACCCAAACCGGACGAGCAGCACCTGGGTTTCGGTTCGCATTTCACGGATCACATGTTTAACATGGATTATGATCCCGACCAGGGCTGGCACGATCCACGGATCGAGCCCTATGCCCCGATCGTCATGGATCCGGCCACGATGGTGCTGCATTACGGGCAGGGGGTTTTCGAGGGGTTGAAAGCCTACCGGACGCAAAAAGGTGGTGTTCAACTTTTCCGGCCGCTCGAAAATGCCAGGCGCCTGAACCGGTCCGCCCGCCGGCTGTGCATTCCGGAAGTCGATGAGCAGGGGTTTCTAAAAGCCCTCAAACAGTTGATCGATATCGAAAGGCAGTGGGTGCCCCATGCGCCCGAGACCTCGCTCTACATCCGGCCGACCATCATCGCCACCGATCCTTTCTTAGGGGTGCGGGCCTCCAAAACCTACCGGTTTTTCGTGATCCTTTCGCCGGTCGGGGCCTACTATCCGGAAGGCTTCAACCCCATAAAGATCTGGGTCACCAGAGACTACGTGCGCGCGGTGCGCGGCGGCGTCGGGGAGGCCAAGACGCCCGGCAACTACGCCGCCAGCCTGCTGGCCGGAAACAAAGCGCACGAAGAAGGATACACGCAAGTACTGTGGCTGGACGGGGTGGAGCAGAAATACCTTGAAGAGGTCGGCTCCATGAATATTTTTTTCGTTATCGATGGCGAGATCATCACGCCGATGCTGAACGGCAGCATCCTGCCGGGCATCACCCGCGACAGCGTCATCAAGCTGGCCAAGCACTGGCAGATGAAGGTCAGCGAACGACTGATCGGCATCGACGAGTTGATCGACGCCCATGGGTCCGGCAAGCTGAGCGAAATTTTCGGGGCCGGCACCGCGGCGGTTATTTCGCCGGTGGGTGAAATCAAGTACGGCGATCGGGTGTACGCCGTGGCGGATGGCCAGGTCGGCCCCTTGGCCAAAAAATTCTATGCCGCGCTGACCGACATCCAATACGGGCGCGCCGAGGACCCGATGGACTGGATCTATCCGGTTTTGTGAACCCGTTTCGTTTGGATTCATGTTGACCGGCACCGAGGAAAAACGAGAATGACCCTTGACCTGAATACCGCCCACCTGGCCTCCTATAAGGCGAAGCTGAAGAAGGAGGGACTGCCGCCGGTGGTCATCGACACCTTCGGCTATTACTACCACAGGCTTGTCAATGGGGAGACCGGTCTGATCCACGAACGTGACATCGACGCGGTGGCGCCTGGGGAAATCGAGGCCGCCGAAAACCTGAAACACTGCGAGAGGTCTGGCAAGTCGGCATTCAAAAACGCCGTGCGGATCATCTTGAACGGGGGCCTGGGCACCAGCATGGGCCTGACGGGCGCCAAGAGCCTGCTGGAGGTCAAAAACGGCCGATCGTTTCTCGAGATCATCGTGCGCCAGGCGCGCCGCATCGGTGTCAGGCTGGCGCTGATGAACAGCTTCAACACCCATCGCGACACACTGGCCGCCCTCGAAAAAATCGATCCAGACCACTTGCCGTTAACTTTCCTGCAGCACAAATTTCCGAAAATACTGCAGAAGGATCTCAGTCCGGCCGCCTGGCCGCAGAATCCCGAACTCGAATGGAATCCGCCCGGACACGGAGACGTTTACGCGGCCCTTTACTCATCGGGAATGCTTCAGCGCCTGCTCGATGAAGGGGTTCTTTACGCCTTCATTTCCAACTCCGACAACCTGGGCGCCCATGTCGATGCCGCCCTGCTGGGATATTTTGTCGAAAACCGATTTCCCTTCATGATGGAAGTGGCCGAAAAAACGGCTGCGGATGTCAAGGGCGGCCATCTGGCCCGCCTGCATGACGGCCGGCTCGTTTTGCGGGAAATCGCCCAGTGCCCGGACGAAGAAAGAGACGCGTGCATGGACATCGAGCGCTACCGGTTCTTCAATACCAACAACATCTGGGTCAACCTCGAGTTCCTGAAGGACCTGATCGAAAGGGAAAAGGCGATATTTTTGCCAATGATTCTCAACCCCAAGAATCTGGATCCACGGGACAAAACCAGTCCGGAGGTGTTTCAAATCGAAACGGCGATGGGCGCGGCCATTTCGCTGTTCGATGGTGCCGCGGCGGTCAGGGTGCCCCGCTCGCGGTTTTTCCCGGTCAAAATGAGCAGTGATCTTTTGGCGGTCAGATCGAATGTCTTTGTCTTCGATGCCAACGGTAACCTGGTCGTCAACCCCGAGCGGCAAAAAAAAGGTCTCCCGGAAAACATCACAATCGACCTGGACCCTGAATATTATGCCAAGATCGATCAGTTCGACGCCCGCTTTCCGTCCGGCATCCCCTCACTGGTGGACTGTGAGACATTGACCATCGAGGGGGATGTGTGTTTCGAAAGTGACGTCAGGATCGCCGGCCGGATCCTGATCAAAAACAGCCGCGCGTCCCAGACGGTGATTAAAAAGGGCGCAGTCATCGAAAAAGACCTGCAGTTTTAGCCTATGACCGTATGCGATTGGCTGCGCCAGGAACCGGTTCCCGGAAGCCGGATGTTGACGTACTGCGGCGACACGCTGACATTTACCCTGGCCCTGGACCGGCCGCGCCGGGGCAGCGCCTGGCTCCGGACCAACATCGGATCGGCTCGGCTGGTCCGCGGCGAAATCATCCGCGCCGTTGATCTCGAAGAAGCACCCCTGGGCCGCGGCTGGTTCGATCGGCCCATGGCCGCCATCGACTCCCGTCGCTTTACCATCACGCTGCCGCTCTGTGAAACCGGGCATTTCGAAGCCAAGTGTTTCTTCCTCGAAGAGAACGCCTCGCAGCCGACCTGGCCCTCCGGCGCCAACGTCGCAGTCAATGTCGAGCCGGCGGACACCTGTTGCGCCAATATCATCTACAATGCCTTCGTGCGGCAGTTCGGACCCAACAAATCCGGCGCGTTCAAGCCGCCGGTGGACGCCGCGGCCATCACCGCCCTGGACCAGGCCGGGTTTGCCGTCATTCCCCCCTCCGGAACCTTTCGGGACCTCATCCGGGAACTGGATTTCATCATCGGGGACCTCGGCTGCCGGATCCTGCAGCTGCTGCCCATCCATCCCACCCCCACGACCTACGGCCGCATGGGACGTTTCGGAAGTCCGTATGCAGCCTTGAGCTTCACCGATGTCGACCCGGCCCTGGCCGAATTCGACCCGGCCGCCACGCCTTTGGAACAATTCATCGAACTGGTTGACGGTGTTCACGCCCGCAGCGCCAAGATCATCATCGACATCGCCATCAACCATACCGGCTGGGCGGCCGGGTTGCACGAATCCAACCCCCAGTGGCTGGCGCGGGACACCTCCGGCCAGATCGAGGTGCCGGGGGCCTGGGGGGTTCGGTGGGAGGATTTGACCAAACTCGATTATGCCTTCCTGGACCTGTGGCAATACATGGCCGATGTCCTGTTGAAGTGGTGCCGGCGCGGCGTGGACGGCTTCCGCTGCGATGCCGGTTACATGATCCCGGTGGCGGCCTGGCACTACATTATCGCACGGGTCCGGCAACACTACCCCGAAACGATTTTTTTATTGGAGGGCCTGGGCGGCAAGCTCGCCGTGACGCGCGACCTGCTCAACCGCGCCAATTTCAACTGGGCCTATTCCGAACTCTTCCAGAACGTCGACCGCAGTCAAATTGAAGCGTATCTGCCGCCGGCCTTCGAGATTTCGGGGCAGGACGGGGTCATGGTGCATTTTGCCGAAACCCACGACAACTTGCGCCTGGCGGCGCGATCGCCGAATTATGCCCGGATGCGCACCGCCCTGTGCGCGCTTTGCTCCAGCCAGGGCGGATTCGGCTTCGCCAATGGGGTCGAGTGGTTTGCGACCGAAAAAATCGATGTCCACAACGCGCCCGCGCTCAATTGGGGCGCCGAAATCAACCAGGTGGCCGAGGTCCGTCGCCTCAACAGCCTGCTGCGAAACCATCCGGCCTTTGCCGCGGACTGCAACCTCCGGCTAATCCAGCAGGGGGACGGCAATCAACTGGTGCTGTTGCGCGATCACCGGGCCTCCGGTAAAAAACTGATCGTGGCCGTCAATCTCGATGACCGGCAGCCCACGCGGGCGACCTGGAGCATTTCGGCCACGGGTCTGGCCGGGCCGGATTTCATCGACTTGCTGA
The DNA here is from genome assembly GCA_963779885.1 of uncultured delta proteobacterium. GTDB lineage: Bacteria > Desulfobacterota > Desulfobacteria > Desulfobacterales > SG8-13 > JARFQH01. Next base: position 179,918 of record CAWAAN010000019.1, read on the forward strand.
CCGGTCGACCGGTGACAGCCGGCGCCGACGGCGACCGGCTGGCCCTGCACCTGGACCCGTGCCAGGTGCTGTGTCTCACGCCGGATGCCACCGATCTCGAGTTGATTCCAGAGGCGGGTTCCGGCTTCCGGCATCCCCCGGAGCGGTCCCGGCAGCAGCGCTTACGCGCCAAGGTGTTGGAAGTATTAACTTTCTACAACGATAGCGGTGATATCGGCGGGTTCGACCTCGAGCGCGCCGCCGCGGAACTGGGACGCGACCCGAAGGGGTTCTGCCGCGGCCTCAATCCCGGTGGAGACGAGCCGCGTGTCGTTACCTGGCAGTGGCCGCAGGATCGGCGGCGTCAGGTGATGTTGCCGCCGGGGCACTTTCTCCTGGTGCGTCTCGACAACCCCTTCCGGGCCTGTATCGTGGATGCGAAGAAGGGCCATCTCGGATGTGAAGATGGATTGCCCGCGAATGACGGGTCGTTTTTCGCGCTGTTCACCCCCTTGCCGACACGCCGCAAGCCCTGGAGCCCCACCTTGAAAATAAGCGTCTTTGCGCCCGAGGGCAGCCGGCACATCGACGCGCCGCTGTGCGTCCTGACGCCGCCGCGGGATGTCACCATCAAGCATACATTCGGCCGCCCGCAATTGCTGCACCACGATTTTCTTTTTCTGGCCACCAACGGGCGCGGCGGCATGCTGCGGGCCGGGGTTTCATGGGGCCAGCTGAAAAGCCGCTACGATGCACTGCTGGCCGCCAACCTGAACCCGGAGGTCCCCGAAGACCGCTGCATGGTGTTTTCGCGCTGCCGGGCCTGGGTGGTCTACCAGGGCTACTCGCAAGAAATCGGCAATGATTGCCTGAGCGCATTTCGGTTCAACGGCGATGGCAAGGGTAACTGGCGGTTCCAGGTACCGACCGGTCAGGGAGAATCGATCGAACTGGGCATTTGCGCCGAAATGCGGCCACATAAAAATGCGGTTCGGCTCACGTTTCACCGCCATCCGGCCGGCCCGGCCCGGCGGCTGGAAGACCGCCACCCGGTCCAGTTGATCCTGCGGCCGGACATCGAGTGCCGCGGATTTCACGAAACCGTCAAGGCCTACCTGGGTCCGGAGCAGCGCTGGCCGGGCGCAATCCAATCATTGGAGGACGGATTCCTGTTCACCCCCGCCGCCGGCCTTTGCCTTAAAATACACGTCGGCGGCGGAGACTTCATTTCAGAGCCCGAATGGCACTACATGGTCCGCCGCCCGCTGGAGGCCGAACGCGGCCTGGATCCGTATTCGGACCTGTACAGCCCCGGCTATTTTTCCTTTTTTCTCGGCGGCGGGCAAACCCGGGTCCTGACCGCCGGCGTCAATGCGGATGCCGTCGATGCGACCGCTGCCGCTCCCGCAGAAAAAATACCACCGTCACCGGCCCCCGGCGGCGCACCGAATCTGGTGGAGACGCTTAAAATCAGCCTCGACCAGTATGTCGTTCGGCGCGGCGACCTCAAATCGGTCATCGCCGGCTATCCCTGGTTTCTCGACTGGGGCCGGGATTCGTTGATCGCCGTGCGCGGGCTTGTCGCCGCCGGCCGCTGGCAGACCGCGCGCGCCGTGCTGAAACAGTTCGGACAATTCGAGCGGCAGGGCACGATTCCGAACATGATCCACGGGCAGGATGCCGGCAACCGTGATACCTCCGATGGCCCCTTGTGGTTTTTCACGGCCTGCGCCGACCTGGTGGCGGCCGAGGGCAACGAAGATTTTCTCGACCGCACCTGGGGCGATCGGACCATCCGCGCGATCCTTGTTTCGATGGCCGAATCGCTGATCCGCGGCACCCCCAACGGCATTCGAATGGATCCGGCTTCCGGCCTGATCTTCAGTCCGGCGCACTTCACCTGGATGGACACCAATCATCCCGCCGCCACCCCGCGCGAGGGATTTCCGATCGAGATACAGGCCCTGTGGCACCGGGCGTTGGAATTCCTGGCGCGCATCGATGCCGCCGGCCGCAAACGGTGGCTAATAATCATGCGCCGGGTCGCCGTCTCTATCTTTACGCTCTATTACCGTGAGTCGAGCGGCTATTTTTCGGATTGCCTGCACGCCTCTTCGGGCACCGCGGCGCAGGCCGCCGAACCCGACGATGCCTTGCGGCCCAACCAGTTGCTGGTGCTGACGCTGGGTGCCCTCGCCGATCTTGCCGTCTGCCGGTCGGTGCTGGCCGCCTGCGAAGCGTTGCTGGTGCCGGGGGGCATCCGCAGCCTGGCGGACAAACAGGTCGGCCGCCCGCTGGCCGTCAGCCACAATGGCCGGATCATCAATGACCCGCATCACCCCTACCAGGGCCGATATGAAGGCGATGAAGACAGCCGGCGCAAGCCGGCGTATCACAATGGCACGGCCTGGACCTGGCTTTTTCCCTCTTATTGTGAAGCCTGGGCCAACGTATACGGCGCCGATGGCCGCCGCAGCGCGCTGGCCTGGCTCGGCAGCGGCGTCGGGCTGATCAACCAGGGCTGCATCGGTCACGTGCCGGAAATCCTCGATGGCGATTTCCCGCACACGCCGCGCGGCTGCGACGCTCAAGCCTGGGGGGTGAGCGAACTGCTGCGGGTCTGGCTGAAGTTGGCTCCGCATAAAGATCTTTGAGGCACGGCGCGCCGTGCCCCAACCGCTCCCGCACCGCGGACAATGCGCTTCGAGTTAATTGGCTGGGCAGCAGCGGCCCTGTTGTTTTAAAACCCCGCTCAAATTTGATCCTTTACTTTGCGCCGGTATCGTATAAAAATAAGGGTTTTACCAACATGAGATCTGAGATACCCGCCATTTTCAATCACTTCCGTTGAAAAAAGGACCCCTTTTCATGAGTCATTTTGAAACATTTCAGGTATTTCCCTATACGCCCAAACCGCTGCTGTTTCTCGAAACCCTCTCGGCCAACCTGTGGTGGACCTGGAACCTGGATGCCATCGAACTCTTCCGCCGGATCGATCCGCGCCTGTGGGAAGAATCCGGCCGCAACCCGATTGTGTTTTCGACCATGATCCGGCAGGAGCGCCTCGAGGGCCTGGCGCACGACGACAGTTTCCTGGCACACGTGGAACGGGTGAAAAGAAAGTTTGAGTCCCAGATTCTCAAACCGAATGCATTGTCCACATCGACCTACGGCCAGGACGATATTCTGGCCTATTTCTCGATGGAGTTCGGCATCCACGAGAGTCTGCCGTTTTTCGCCGGCGGCCTGGGGATTCTCTCCGGCGACCACCTCAAAGCGGCCTCGGACCTGAATTTGCCGATGGTTGCCGTCGGCATCCTCTACCGCCGGGGCTACTTTCACCAGTTTCTGGATCCTTCGGGGTGGCAGCAGGAGGAATATCCGGAATCCGATCTCTACCACTTGCCCGTGCGGCGTGCCAAGGACCCGGACGGCAATGAAGTGACAATTTCCGTCCAGGGACCCAACGGGCCGTTCAAGGCCATCGTCTGGGTTTTGACGGTCGGCCGCATTCCATTGTATCTTCTGGACACCAACATCCCCGAAAACACGCCCGAGACACGGGAAATCACCTCCCGGCTCTACGTCGGGGATGAAAAATTGCGCCTGGCTCAGGAAATACTGCTGGGTATCGGCGGCATGCGGACATTGACGCAGCTGGGCATCACGCCGAGCGTCTGCCACATGAATGAAGGCCATTGCGCCTTCGCCGGCTTGGAACGGCTGGTGGCCGTGATGGAAAAAAACAATATCGATCTGAAAACAGCCATGGAAGTCGTGCCGCGGACCATGGTCTTTACCACCCACACGCCGGTGGCCGCCGGCCATGACGAGTTTCCGATCGACCATGTCCGGCCTTATCTGCTGCCTTTCGAGCAAAAACTCGGCATCGGCGTTAAGGAGATCCTTGCCCTGGGACAGTCCCCGGGTTCCGGCGGCGACAGCCCGCTGTCCATGTTCGTTCTGGCCATGAACCTGTCGCAATACTGCAACGGCGTCAGCGAATTGCACGGCGCGGTGGCCCGGCGCATGTGGGCCCACGTGTGGGCCGGACGACCGACCGACGAGGTGCCGATCATCCACATCACCAACGGCGTCCACATCGCTTCCTGGATTTCGATCGAGATGTCGATGCTTTTCGAACGCTATCTCGGCCCCGACTGGCAATTGCAGACCTGGAACCCCGAGATGGCCGAGCGCGTGGGTGAGATCTACGATGAAGAACTCTGGCGCTCGCATGAAATGGCCCGCTCGCGCTTGATCCGCACCTGCCGGAGCCTGATGCTCAAGCAATACGGGCGGCGCAATGCGCCGCGCTCGGTCATGGAGTCGGCCGAATCGATTCTCGACCAGGAAGTGCTGACCATCGGTTTTGCCCGCCGCTTCGCCACCTACAAACGCGCCACCCTGCTGCTCCACGACCCGGAGCGCCTGGAGGCCCTGCTCACGAATGCGGCGCGTCCGGTGCAGATCATCCTGGCCGGCAAGGCGCATCCGAAAGACAACGAGGGCAAGGAGCTGATCAAACGCCTGATCGATTTTGCCCGCCGGCCGGCGATGCGCCATCGGGTGGCGTTCATCGAAGATTACGACATCAATGTGACCCGCCACCTCGTCCAAGGTGTCGATGTCTGGCTGAACACGCCGCGCCGGCCGATGGAGGCCTGCGGCACCTCGGGCATGAAGGCCGCCGCCAACGGCGTCCTCAACCTGAGCATCATGGACGGCTGGTGGTGTGAAGGCTACCAGAATGACCGCGGGTGGCGAATCGGAAACGGTGAAGAATACGATGACCACGCGTACCAGGATGCCGTCGAAAGCCAGGCGCTCTACAACATTTTGGAGAACGAGGTGATCCCCTGCTTCTATGAGCGCAAAAACGGCGATGCGCCGACACGCTGGATCCACATGATGAAAGAGTCGATCAAAATGGCCATGCAGGAGTTCTGCGCTCAGTGCATGGTCAAAAATTATGAAAAAAAGTTTTATACCGAGGCGGCTCAAAATTACGCCACCTTGCTGCAGAATTCGGCCGAGGCCGCCAAGGTGCTCAATCAGCAACAGGAGCGTCTCGTCAGCCTGTGGAAGAACATCCGGATCGCATCGCCGGTCAGGGATGCGAACGGGCCTTTCCGGGTCGGTGAAAGTTTCCGCGTCGCCACCGTCGTTTATTTGGGAGAACTCAGGCCCGAGGAGGTCGATATCGAACTGTATTATGGCAGCATGAAATCGATCGATGCGCTCTCGGCCAGCAACACCCAACCGATGAGCGTCGAAGAGGACCGGGGCAACGGGTCCTATCTTTACAGTTGCGCGATAACCTGTGACACCGCGGGCCGCTTCGGCTTCACCGCCCGGGTCACCCCCCGCGGCGACCAGCGCATCAAATTCAATCCGAAATTATTGACGTGGGCCGCATGAATCCCGCTTCAGCGGGATTGGGCCGCAGGAGCACGGCACGCCGTGCCCCTACCTCTCATACGCCACCTCGTTGTCGCACCAGTTTCTGTTGTCGCACTCGGACCCGTTGACTGATTCCGGGCTTCGGAAAGGACTTTTCGCGATGAAAAACGGCCAGCCGCGCAATCCCCGGGTGCTCATCGTCACCCCGGAAGTCACCTACCTGCCGGACCGGATGGGAAGCCTGGCCAATTACCTGACGGCCAAGGCCGGCGGTCTGGCGGATGTCTCGGCCGCCTTGATCACGGCCTTGCTCGACCACGGTGCGGATATCCACGTCGCCATTCCCAACTACCGCAATATCTTCAGCGACAACGTGACCCCTTTTTACAAAAAGGAACTGCACCGCATCCGGCGCAAAATGCCCGATGAAAGCGTTCACCTGGCGGAAGACCGCGCCTTTTTATATCAGAACCGCGTTTATTCCTCGCGTGGTGAAGAAAACCTCAAGCTGGCCCTGGCGTTTCAGCGCGAAGTCATGAACACCATCGTTCCGCGCGTCGAACCGGACCTGATTCACTGCAACGACTGGATGACCGGCCTGATTCCCGCCATGGCCCGTCAAATGGGCATTCCATGCCTCTTTACGATTCATAACCTCTACACGGTCAAGGCGACCCTGGCCCAGATCGAAGACCGGGGAATCGACGGGGCCTTTTTCTGGCAGAACCTTTTCTTCGAGTCCATGGCCATCAATTACGAGACCGCGCGCGAAACCAATCCGATCGATTTTCTCACCAGCGGCGTATTTTCCGCCCATTTCATCAACACGGTCAGCCCTAATTTTCTGAACGAGATCATCAGCGGGTGGCACGATTTCATCCACCCCCCCCTGCGGCGGGAAATCGTCAACAAATGGAACTCGGATTGCGCGGCCGGCATCCTGAACGCACCGGACCCCGCTTTCGATCCGCGAACCGACCGAGACCTGAAGGCGACATTCGGTCCGGGCACCCACGCGGCGGCAAAACAGGAAAACAAACGCTTTCTGCAGCGCAATCTCGGGTTGATTCAAGATCCCCGGGCACCGCTTTTTTTCTGGCCCTCCCGCCTCGATCCGGTTCAAAAAGGTTGCCAGTTATTGGCCGAGATCTTTTACAAGGTGATTTCCGGCTACTGGGAGCAAAATCTCGAGGTGGTGTTCGTGGCCGATGGTCCCTATCAGAAGGTGTTTCAGGATATTATCAACCAGCACCGGTTTCATAAACGGGTGGTGATCTGTGATTTCAACGAGCAACTGGAACATCTGGCTTATGCCGCCTCCGATTTTATCCTCATGCCCTCCCGCTATGAGCCCTGCGGCTTACCGCAGATGATCGCGCCGATTTACGGCTCTCTGCCGGTGGCCCACGACACGGGCGGCATCCATGACACGATCAGCCATATGGACCTCGACCGTGATACCGGCAACGGATTTCTGTTCGAGGTTTTCGATGCCTCCGGCCTGCTGTGGGCCATCGAACAGGCCATGAACTTTTACGGCCGGCCGGCCGATGTCAGGGCGCGGCAGATCGCGCGCGTGATGGCCTCTAGTGCCGCCGAATTCACCCATGCGCGAACGGCCCGCGCTTACACCGAATTGTATGAAAAAATGCTCAACCGCCCGCTGATCGTCGTAAAGGAGTCCAGCGGAAAAAAGACTATTTATGAAACCTTAACCGACACCGATCTCAAGGACCACAATTGCCGTGACATCGATTGACAAGCGCCTGCAAGCCTTTATCGACAGCGATCCGTATTTGCTGCCCTACACCGCAAAGATCCGCCGGAGATTGATGCGTCTGGATGACACCCAGAACCGGCTGACCGGCGGCAAAATCAGCCTGGCCGATTTTGCGAGTGCGCACGAATATTTCGGTCTGCACTTTCGCGATAGCGGCTGGATTTTTCGCGAATGGGCGCCGCACGCCACCACCGCGTACCTGATCGGGGACATGACGGATTGGACCGAAAAAAAGGCGTTTGCCCTGGAAAAAACCGGCGACGGCGTGTGGGAAATCCACCTGCCGGCTGAAAAACTGGGTCATCTCGATCTCTACCGGTTACGGATCCACTGGCCGGACGGCTCGGGCGACCGGATCCCGGTTTATGCCCGACGGGTGGTCCAGGACCCCGGCACCCTCATCTTCAACGCCCAGGTCTGGCAGCCGCCGCAACCCTACCGGTTCAAACACCGCTTTCCCGGAAACCGGGACGCCGCCCCCTTGATCTACGAAGCTCACGTGGGGATGGCCCAGGAGGAAGAAAAAATCGGCAGTTTCGTGGAGTTCACCCGCAGCATTCTGCCGCGCATCGTGGCCGCGGGCTACAATACGCTGCAGCTGATGGCCGTTTTAGAACACCCTTTTTACGGCTCTTTCGGCTACCAGGTATCGAACTTCTTCGCGGCCTCGTCACGCTTCGGCACACCCGATGAGCTCAAGGAACTGGTCGACACCGCCCACGGATCCGGGCTGCGCGTTATCATGGACCTGGTGCACTCGCATGCCGCGTCCAACGAAGTCGAGGGCCTGGGCCGTTTCGACGGCAGTTCCTACCAGTATTTTCACGGCGGCGAGCGTGGCCACCACGCGACATGGGATTCGCGGCTGTTCGATTACGGAAAACACCAGGTCCTGCACTTTCTACTCTCGAATTGCCGCTATTGGCTCGATGAATTTCACTTCGACGGCTTTCGTTTCGATGGCATCACCAGTATGCTCTACCTGCATCATGGACTCGGAACAGCCTTCACGTCGTACCGTAATTACTTCGATGACACCGTGGACGAAGATGCCCTGATCTACCTGGGGCTGGCCAACCGCCTGATTCATGCGGTGCGGCCGCAGGCGATCACGGTCGCCGAGGACATCAGCGGCATGCCGGGTCTCGCGGTGCCGGATGAAAAGGGCGGATTCGGCTTCGATTACCGCTTTTCGATGGGCGTGCCGGATTTGTGGATCCGCCTGGCCAAGGAGACACGGGACGAAGATTGGCCGATGGGCTATCTCTGGTCTGAATTGACCAATCGTCGCGCCGATGAGAAAACCATCAGCTACGCCGAGTCCCACGATCAGGCGCTGGTGGGGGATCAAACGCTTATTTTCAGGCTGGTCGGGGCCGACATGTACGCGCACATGCGACGTGAGGATGACAACCTGTCGGTCGCGCGCGGCATGGCCCTGCACAAGCTCATCCGGTTGATCACTCTTGTCACGGCCGGTGCCGGGTACCTCAATTTCATGGGCAATGAAATCGGCCATCCCGAATGGGTCGATTTCCCGCGGCCGGGCAACAACTGGTCGTATCATTTTGCCCGTCGGCAGTGGCACCTGGTGGATGACTCCCGTCTCAAGTACCATCTGTTGGCGCGCTTCGACCGGCAGATGATCGCCCTGGCCGATGCCTTCACGCTCCTTGGCACACCCGGACCCCGGCTGCTGCACGAGCATTCCGATGACAAGGTCATCGCTTGCGAACGCGCCGGACTCCTCTTCGTTTTTAACTTTCACCCCCATCGCTCCTACAGCGACTACCGGATCATGGCGCCGCCCGGCACGTTTCGCATGATTCTGGACAGCGACAACGAGGCTTTCGGCGGACACGGCCGTCTGACACCGGCGCAGGAGCATTTTTCAGTCGCCGATGGCGACAACGGTCCTTATCACCTCAGCCTCTATGTACCGCATCGCACCGCCATCGTGCTGGAAGTCGCCGGGGGTCCTGATAGATAAAATAAAGCACAAGGTTGATATCCCCCTTTTAAACAGGGGAATTTTTTTTCTGAAGGAGCAACCGAAAGCCAGAGACGGGATTTAACGGCGGCGGATCAGTAGCGGTAGGAAGAGTAATACTTCAACACGCGCTTGACGTATTCTTCTGTTTCCTTGTACGGCGGAACCTGGTTGTTATAGCGTTCCACCGCCGTCGGCCCGGCGTTGTAAGCCGCCAGGGACAGGGGCAGGTGCCCGTCGAACCGGTCGAGCATTTCCCTTAAGTAGCGGGCACCGCCGAGGATATTTTCCAGGGGATCGAAGGGATTGCTGATATTCAGGGCCTTGATGTTCGCGGGCATGATTTGCATGAGCCCCATGGCCCCTTTTTTCGAGCGCGCTCGCGGGTTAAAATCCGATTCGGCCTTGATGACGGCTTTGAGCAGCGGATGAGCGATGTTGTAACGCTTGGATGCTTGCCGGATGCAGTCCTCGAAGCTGTCGGAAGAATACACCTGGGCGGAATAGACCGTTTTTTCTTTCACATAGACGCGATAATCGTTTTCGGCAGCCGTGGGGGCATTGGTGAAATGAACCACGCCATCCCGATCGACATACATGTAGATATCGGCCCAAAGCGGTGAAGATGAGACGATGACCATCACCAGCGCCAGGAGAACCAAAAGCAGATAAAAAGACCGGGTATTTTTGCCTGACGTCATAATCGCGAGTCTTTTTCCGATGTGATTTCCTGCTGGTAAGAAGGCGTCACGTCAAACAGCCTTTCCAATCGTCGCTTCAAGTATCACGACTTTAGCCACACATAATGATACACAATTTATTCGCGCGACTCAAGTAAAATGCGCGCTGACGCCACAAGAAGCCGGCTTGAAAAACAATCGCGGCGATCCGGCCTAAGACAACAAATGTCTTGTCATCAGGTGACAAACACGCTATATATATTTGTTTTCAGTTCTTTAACCACAATTTGTTGATGTTTCTATTCACAACCTTTTTTTGGGTGCGAAGTTAATGGGGGTGCTGTCACCAAGTGTTTCGATCACGCGCTACCGGGTCGCGGGCAAACTGCCCGAACCTGTCCTTGAAACCGTTATCGATGCTCTGCGGCGCCATGCCATTTTGGATATCGATAATGACGCCGCCGAAAAATCCTGCGGCTGGACCTCTTTTGAAAATCCGTTTACCCCTGATTTCGAGGGTTCGACCCATCTCTTTGGCGCCTATCTGGTATTTTCGTTGCGAATCGATAAAAAAAATATTCCATCTAAAATACTAAAAAAACAGTATGTTATCGAAGAAAAAAAACGCTTGGACGCCAGCGGACGTCAATTTTTTTCCCGTGCTGAAAAAAAACTGATCAAAGAGGAGTTGCTGCACCATCTGAGCCTGCGCATTCCGGCCACCCCCCATATTTATGATCTGATTTGGAACTACGAGGAAGAAAAACTGTGGTTTTTTTCGAACTTAAAAGCCGCCAATGAAGAATTGGAAGCCCTTTTTTCCGAATCGTTCAAACTCTCACTCATCCGGATGTTTCCGTATACCGCCGCCGAACTCGATGCCGGCCTTTCGGATGCCGAACGGGACCGGCTCAATCGACTGTCACCGATCAGTATGACGGCCAGAACTTAAACCATGCTCGATGTCGCCCTGGCATACGACCGCTACAGTTTTCTTGGCAACGAATTCTTGACCTGGCTGTGGTACACCCTCGACAACGAGGTGTCACAACTGGCACGAATCGATGCCGACCTGTCGGCGCTTGAAATCGGCAACCGGCTGGTGCTGGAAAACCGCGGCGGTGAAGGTCTCGAAACCATCACCATCAAGGGCGACGATGCGGGTCTCGAAGAAGGGCTTCTGTCCCTCGGAAAAGGGGCCCTGGTGGCCGAAATGAACCTGCTGTATCGCAGCGGCGATCACACCTGGCAGTTCAATCTCAAAGGTGAAAGCCTCAACATCAGCAATTTCAAACCACCGGAAACCGGTGCCGCCGAAACCAAAGAGGATATCGAGGGCGCAGTTCTAGAAAAAATTTACCTCTACGAAAAGATCATCCGGTTCGTGGAAGGCGCTTATCGTCATTTTATTCTTCTGCGGGTCTCGGAAAATTGTGAAAAAGACCTGATTGCACCGATGCGGCAGTGGATCAAAAAACAATCGGATGCCGCGCAGGCCCTCACTTGAAAAATGGATCGGCGGTGGTGTCGGCCACTTGACGCAAAGAAAGTCGTTTGCGCGCCCGACACCCTGCTTCTGAGGCACCCCGTAAACGACGACAAATAGGTGGCTCGTGGCGCATCGACCGTTGCAACCCTGTGAACGGTTGCAACGATGACCCTCGCATCACGGCGGTGACATCGTGGCGAATCTTTTTCAATCGGCTGATCATAAACCGTCAACTCATTGTCGATAACAACGGATGTTATGAACACATTTTTCCACTCTGTTCATATCCGCTGACATGCGAATCGGATGCGGTGGTTGTTTTGGATACCAAAAAATCGTCAAATAAGCCTGATTTTCGGGTAGTTGAAATTTTACTGGATTTATTGTCACCCCTTCCTTATCAACATCTTTATTTCTAAAAAAAACAAATAAGGAAAGAGGTCATGAAATTTACAATAAAAAGAAACGATGTCCTAAGCACCTTTGCCAGGGTTCAGGGACTGGCCGGTCGCAAAACAAACCTGGTGATCACCACCAATGTCCTTATCGAAGCGATCGGATCCCATATCATTGTCCGGGCGACCGATCTGGAAACCGGATACGAAGGGATGTTTCCGGCCGCGGTCGAATCGGAGGGGACCATTGCCATCAATGCCAGAAAGCTGTTCGAAATCGTCCGGGATTTTCCGAACGAAGAGATCAGCGTCAATGAGATCGAAAACCACTGGATAGAAATCGGACATCAGAAAGTCGAATACCACCTGGTCGGCATGAATCCCGAAGATTTCCCGAAGATTCCCCATTTCGATGACGTCGAATACCTTTCCATCGAAAGTGCCGTGCTGGCGGCGATGATCGAGAAAACCGTTTATATTGTCGGGGCTTCCGACGACAAGCGCGCCCACATCATCGGGATTCTTTTGGAGACCATCGAGCAGAACGGCCAGAAAAAATTGCGGATGGTGTCGACCGACGGCAGCCGGATGGCCAAAATCGACGGGGTTTACGAAGGGGCGGTTTTACTACCCGAATCAGAAGTTACTCTCGTGCCGAAAAAAGGATTGTATGAAATTGCCAAATTCCTCGACGCGGACGGTTCGGTCGGCCTGGGGGTCAAAGACAACAATCTTGTCATCAAGAAAAAAAATGAAACCCTCATTATACGCCTGCTCGAAGGTGAATTTCCGGAGTATGACGATATCATAAAAAAAAGAGAAGATTCCATTTCGGTGGCGTTTACCCGGCAACCCTTTTTGATGATGCTCAAGAGAATGTCGATTCTGTCCACCGAAGACTACCGCAGCGTTATTTTCAACTTCAAGGATGACAGGCTGATCGTTACCTCCACCAATCCGGATATCGGTGAATCCAAGGAAGAGATGAACATCACGTTTAACAGCGAACCGATCGAGGCGGCTTTCAATCCGCGTTATTTTATCGAAGCCCTGAACGTGATCGAACAGGACAATGTTACTTTGGATATCGTCAATGATCAGAAACCCTGCATTCTGGCAGGGGTGGATGAGCATAACTTTTTAACCGTTATTATGCCGATGAGAGTATGAATAAAAAAAACGATAATTTCGACTATACCGAAGACAATATAAAAATCCTGGAGGGACTCCAAGCGGTTCGCAAGCGTCCTTCCATGTATATCGGCAACGTCGACATCGCCGGTCTGCATCATCTTGTATACGAAGTGGTCGACAACAGCATCGATGAGGCCATGGCGGGGTACTGCGACCTGATCCAGGTCGTCATCCACCATGACAACAGCGTCAGCGTGGTCGACAACGGCCGCGGCATTCCGGTCGGCATCCATAAAACCGAAAAGATTCCGGCGCTCGAAGTCGTTATGACCAAACTGCATGCCGGCGGCAAGTTCGATGACCACTCCTACAAGGTTTCCGGAGGACTGCACGGCGTCGGTGTGTCGGTGGTCAACGCACTCTCCTCTTTTCTGGAAGTCGATGTGTTTTCCAATGGAAACATCCACCATCAGACCTACGAAAAAGGAATAAAGGCCAGCGAGTTGAAGGTCACGGGTAAAACCCGCAAGCGCGGCACCCGGGTTCACTTCATACCCGATGCGGAAATATTTACAACGACGGATTTTTCTTACGAAATTCTCGTTCGCCGGTTGAGGGAACTGGCCTTTCTGAACAAAGGCATCAGGATCACCATCGAGGACGAACGCGAAGAAAAAAAAGAAGAATTCTTTTACAAGGGCGGCATCAGGGAATTTGCGGAATATCTCAACCGGCGGCACGCCCCGCTGCACAAGCCGATCATCATCGAAGGCGAGCGCAGCGACGTTCAAATCGAATCGGCCATTCAATACAACGACACTTTTAATGAAAAACTGCTCTCGTTTGCCAACAATATTCACACTACCGAGGGCGGTTTTCACCTGATCGGGTTCAAGGCCGCTTTGACCCGGACCATCAATCAATACGCTTCAAATGGCAATCTGCCCAAGAACATGCAGGCCAAAATCAGCGGCGACGACGTGCGCGAGGGTTTGACGGCCATTATCAGCATCCGGATCAAGAACCCGCAGTTCGAAGGGCAGACCAAAACCAAGCTGGGCAACAGCGAGGTCAAAGGCCTGGTCGAATCGTTGGTGAACGAAAAACTCAGCACCTACTTCGAGGAAAACCCGGCCGTTGCCAAGAAAATCATCTCCAAAGGGGTGGATGCCGCCCGGGCCCGCGATGCGGCGCGCCGCGCACGCGATATCGCCCGCAGCAAGGGCTCGCTCATGGACGCCACGCTGCCGGGAAAGCTGGCGGAATGCCAGAGCCAGGAGCCGAGTGAACGGGAACTTTTTCTGGTGGAGGGTGACTCGGCCGGCGGCAGCGCCAAACAGGGGCGGGACCGAAAATTTCAGGCGATATTGCCGTTGAAGGGTAAAATACTGAATGTCGAGAAGGCCCGGTTCGACAAGATCCTGCGCAGCGAAGAGATCAAAAACATCATTACGGCGCTCGGTACCGGAGTCGGCGAGGAAGAATACGACATCAAAAAAATCAACTATCACAAGGTCATCATCATGACCGATGCCGATGTCGACGGCTCCCACATCCGCACCCTGCTGCTGACATTTTTCTACCGTCAGATGCCGGAACTGGTGGACAACGGCTACTTGTACATCGCCCAGCCGCCGCTGCTCAAAATAGGCAAGGGCAAAAGCGAAGTCTATCTGAAAGATGAAACCCAATTCAACGATTTTATCCTCAAACGCTTCTGCGAGGACAAAGTCATCACCACCGGGTCCGGTGAAAAGTTGAGCGGGCACAAGCTCTATCTGCTGATGGGCAGTCTGGCCGAATATTATTTAATCATGGAAAAGCTGGATCGGCAGGGAATTGACCCTAAATTTGCCGAGTTTCTCATTAAGCGGGATGTGAAGGATAAAACGATTCTCGAAAAACGGGATCAGATGCTGCTGCTGAAGGAAAGTTTAAAAGAGGGCGGCTTCGATGCCGGCGAAGTGATCTGGAGCGAAGAGCGCAGTGCCTACAACATCGAGGTCAAGCTTCCCCGCAAACTGCAGCATATCACCACCAGCTCGGGCGATTCGGAGAAAGACGCCAAGAAGGTGATTATCGGGCGCGGCCTTATCTACTCCAAGGCCTACCAGGATTTGGCGGTCATCGGCAGTAAAATATACAAATACGATGTGGCGCCGTTTACGATTTCAGACAAATCAAAAGAGTCTTCCGGAGAGTCTGCTCCGCAAAACATCGTTATAGCCGACAAAAAACAACTGTTGATTCACGTGCTCGAAGAAAGCAAGAAAGGCCTGGCGGTCCAGCGCTACAAAGGCTTAGGCGAGATGAATCCCGATCAGCTCTGGGAAACCACCATGAACCCGGACAAACGCAACCTGCTCCAGGTCAAGGTCGAAGACGTGGTCGACACCGACGAGATCTTCACGATTTTGATGGGCGAAGAAGTAGAACCACGGCGGGAGTTCATCCAGACCAACGCCCTGGAAGTCAGCACACTCGACATTTAGGGTTCAATCATGTGGACCAAATTAGGAATAGGCTCACTGTGTCTTGCTGTCATAGCGCTGGCATATCCGATCCTGCATGGCGTTATCGGTCTTGGATATTCCGATAAGCTGAGCGTTTTACCCCAGAGTCTCATTGAAATTCTGGGGGACAAGTGGTTTCTGTGGATCAATCATATCCCTTTCGGTTATGTGCAAAGGGCTCTCCTGCATATATTTGAGCTTCCACTTTACATTTTGTTCTTTGGAATCAGCTTGATCTTTTTCCTGATTCACTTTCTGGCACCCGAAAGAGGTTGATGATGTTACCGGTGATTTCATTAACTTCACCTTCGACACAATCAGCCTGGCATCGGATAATCAGTCCTATATATTTGACGCCCTAAGCGTTCACAGAAAACCGCTTCGGCGTAGTTGTCGTTCACTTAACGAGGCCGATGTTACCATCAGGGTTTCCGGCTTAAAAATTTCAAAGGGGTTGCCGTCCGAGTCCTGGGCGGCCCAGGGGTACTGTGAGCCCTTGCCGACCATCTTCTCCTCCATGGCCGGCGTCACACCGGTGGCGATATAGTAGAAGAAGGCGGCACCGTCCAAGTTGGCCACACCCGGCGAGACTTCGAACTTGTAGCCGCCGAAGAACGGCAGGCGCCATGCGCTGTCCGGATAGAAGAAGGCGTCTTTGTCACGAATTCTGAAGGCAATGGCGCGCGCGGTTACGGCACCGATGTTGGCGGCGTCGGTGAGGATTTTCTTCATGCGCTCATCGGGGTTGAAGGGTTTGCCCTTCTCGATGCCGATCGAGGCGAACAGACCGAGCGTGGTGGGATCGCTGCCTTCGCTGGGTTCTTCCTGAATGACTTTGTTCAACAGCCCCCAGAACGCATAGTCCCCCGGCGCGACAAGGTTCGACGGCCTGCCGGAAAGGTTGACGTATTCGATGGCGGGCGGGTTGTCCTTGTCTGCCAGGTGATAGATTTTGAGGTGCTTCTTGACCGACTCGACGCCGGGCTTGGGCGAACCATCGACCAGGAACGAGCGGAAGGGGAACCAGTTACCGTATGTGCTGGGCCGCACGACGAAGTAGCCTTCGGGCACTTCGCCGGTGTAGCCGGGAGGCAGGAACAGATATTTGCCGCCCTTGCCTTTGTCGGGACCGGTGATGCCGATATCGACGACCCACTTATACCAGAAGTCATCGATGAGCCCCAGGACCATGGGAGGAGCTTCCACGACCAGCGGCCCCTTTTTGGTGTCGAGCCAGATGAAGCTATAGACGGTGTTGTCATTGGCGGTGAGTTCCACGGTCTTAGAGTCCACCAGGTCTTCCCAGATGGGGTCTGTCTGATTTGCCGGTCCGTATTGCAGAAGCGAGCCACGCATGGCGGCCTGGTTGACGAGCGGGATGCCCAGCAGGTAAGCCTGCAGCGCTCGCGATGCGTCCAAATTGTCATAGATTTTCTGCGTGGTCGCGTCATCGGGATAGCCGTCGATCAGTTTCAACGTGCCGATCGAAGTTTCGATTTTATCCGGCACGGCGACGCCCGGCGCGATGGGCGTCGTCATCTTGTACTGGGGACTTGGTGAATTACCTGTGAGTTGCAGACCGTTGCCGGCACATGCGGTAATCACCATAACCATAAACAGTAACACCAAAAATGATAGCCCCTTGTGTGCTTTCATAAGCGTTTCCTCCTTTTTGATTTGCGTGGGGGATGTGATAAAAACTGCAGGTCACACACACGAGATTAGCTGTATCTGGAATGGGTTGAGCAGCCGGCCAATTTAGCGCCCAGGTAATAGCAGCGTGCCCCCTACTTGGCCCGTTCGAAATAGACGTTGAACTTCTGCCGCGCGACCGCCTGGTAATAGACGCCATAGAGAACGTCATTGGCCGGGTCGTAGGTGAGGGTGTAGGTGGACCCGTTGTAGCCACCGGCGCGCAGCTCGAAGAAGAGCTTGATAGCCTTGTTGTCCCGTGAAGCCCGGGCTTCCGCGAACGGGAGCGGCCGGGGATTCGCGTAGGCGGCATCGAGCTTGCCGTCGGGCTCGACGCCCCGGATGGTGATCACGTAGCCGCCGTCGGGCCGCACCCACCGGCCCCGCAAGATGTCGAATCCGGACTCGGACGCGACGCCCGGTTTTTCGGCCTTGGCCGGCGGCGCCTTCGTATCCTGCGCCATGGCCGTTCCCGCGAAAAACCCGCAGGCCAGAACCAGTGCCGCCAGCAGGCATACTGTGAAATTCTTCATCGCTTTTCCTCCGTATGCACGTTGTCGATTGCGAACCGGCCGGCGGCGATCATGATGGTGGCCGCTTCAAGGGCGACCGGAATGTGTCGGTTGGGGTGAGGTACGGATCCCGAGCATATTGATGGTATGGGCCGCCCCCTTTTAGAGGGCGGCCCGCGTGGTTAACGAATACCCCGGCCCTTACTCGCGGCCGGCGGCGACCTTCTTCATGCCCTCCTTGAGCTTCTTGATATCCTCGGGCGACAGCTGCGGGCGATCGACGGTGATCGTCAGCTTGTTCAACTCAGCCGTGAGCGGGAACGGCGGCAGGTAGTCGGAATCGTTCACACCCGTAATGGTATCGGAGCCGATATCGAAGCTCTCATCCCACTGCAGGATGATCGGGATTGTCTTCTCCAGCCTCAAGGTTTTCACTGTCTTGCCATCAACCTTGAGCGTGCCGGTGCCCGGCCGGCCGATGCCGGAGAAGTTGTTGAAGGCCATCGTCCCCAAGCCTAAGCCCTCATAGACGAAGTCGAACTCGAGGGTATGCTTGCCGGGCGCAAGAGCGTTCGGGGCTTCCCATCTGGGCCGCTCCAGGTCCAACAGGTTCCACAGGAACACCGGTCTGCCCTTGCGCAGGTAGAAGCCGAAACCCGCGAAACGTCCGCCGGAGGTCACGATCATGCCCTCCGCGCCCCCTTTGGGGACCGTGATGTCCGCCGTAATGGTGTAAGACGTATTGAGCAGATACGGGGCATCGCCCTGCGGGAGGCCTGTCATCGGCCGCGTATAGACAAACTCCGTGCGGCCGGCGGTGAGGCTGGGACGCGCAGCCGCGACCCGGGCGCCGACCGAAGCATCCAGCGGAAGCACCTGATATTTCTTTGCTTCTTCAAGGAACATCGCCCGCATCTCCTTCACCTTGTCCGGGTGCTGCGCGGCGATGTCCTCCGACTGGTTCCAACTGGTATTCAGGTCGTAGAGCTGGAAGACCTGGTTGTTCAGCGGATCCTCATTGGTCGGCAGGAACGCCTGCCACGGCGCTCGATTAGCCTTGGTGCTCATCAACCAACCGTCGTGGTAGATCGCCCACTGGCCCATCATCTCAAAGTACTGGGTCACGTGCTTTGAGGGCGCATCCGCGTTTTTCGCGTCGAAAGTGTAGGCGAAGCTGGTACCCTCGATCGGTTTTTGCTTGATGCCATCAACTGTTTCGGGTGCGGCGATGCCGGTGACCTCCAGGAATGTGGGCACATAGTCGATCACGTGCACGAACTGGTCGCGCAGCGCGCCCTTGTCCTTGATGACCTTCGGCCACATCACAACCATGTTCTGGTTGGTCCCGCCGAGCCGCGAAGCGTTCTGCTTGAACCAGTCGAACGGCGTGTCGAAGGCCCAGGCCCAACCGGCCGACATGTGGTTGTAGGCGAATTCGGTGCCCCAGGCGTCGTAGAACTTCATCTGAACATCGACGGGCGGCTCCACGCCATTGAAAAACGCGATTTCGCTGAAGGTGCCCCGCGGTGCGCCTTCGCCACTGGTTCCGTTATCGCCGTTCTGGTAGATGACCAGCGTATTGTCGAGCCGGCCGAGATCCTCGAAGGCCTGGATCACACGACCGATCTCGTAATCATTGTAGGCCACAAATGCTGCGAACACCTCCACTTGGCGTATAAAGAGTTTCTTCGCCTCGGGGGTGAGCTTGTCCCAAGGGGTCAGGAGATCGTCGGGCCAGGGCGTCAACTCCAGGCCCGCGGGAATCACGCCGAGCTTCTTTTGGTTTTCGAAGATGCGCTCGCGCAGCTTCTCGTAGCCGTCGTCGAACAAGTGCATTGCGTGGATCTTCTCCACCCATTCCTTGGTCGGATGGTGCGGCGCATGCGTCGCGCCAGGCACGTAATAGAGGAAGAGCGGCTGGTCGGGATCAGTCTGGTGGATGCGCGTCATCCAGTCGATGGCGTCGTCGGCCATCGCGGTGATCATGTTCCAGGATGGCTCCTCGCCGGTGACCGGCCAGATCTTCGCTTTTGGATCCGATCGATTCATCTTCAGGGAACCCTCATGGCCAATCCATGGGTAGATCTGCGTGGTGTTGCGGAACAGGTTCGGTCCCCACTGGTTGGCGTCGCCACCGACGAAGCCGTAGAAATAATCGAAGCCCATGCCGGTCGGCCACTGCGTGAACGGCCCGGCCTGGCTGGCCTCGTAGGTCGGCGTGTTGTGGTCCTTGCCGAACCAAGCCGTCGCGTAACCATTGTCGCGCAGGATGCGGCCGATGGTGGCATTGTCCACGCCGATGACGCTGTCGTAGCCGGGGAAACCGGTGGCCTGTTCGGCGATCACACCGAAGCCGACCGAGTGGTGATTGCGCCCGGTGAGAGACGCGGCACGCGTCGGCGAGCACAGCGAAGTCGAGAACATGCGATTGTAGCGCAGGCCTTCATTGGCGATGCGGTCCATGGCCGGCGTCGGGATGACGCCGCCGAAGGTGCCCGGAACGCCGAAACCCGCATCGTCGGTCATTATAAACAGAATGTTCGGCGCGTCCTTGGGCGGCACGATGCGCGGCGCCCACCATTGTGTGGAGTTGACTGCATTACCCTTGATCACGCCACCGAATTTCGGCTGGGGCGCGGGGAGCTGCTTGCCGCTGATGGTAGTCGTGGCGCTGGGCGAGCCCAGTGTGCCGGTAATCTGTGGTGAGGCCTCGGTCTTCATCACGGCAGAGGCATCGGTTTTCATCGTCGGACCGGTCTGCTGTGAGGCGCAGGCCGCCAGGAATCCGGCGCAAACAAAGGCGGCCAGCATTACATAAACGATTGATTTTTTCATTGGTTTCATCCCCCATCTCCTTTCATTCGGGTTTAGGTAATGACGGTACCAGCAACCACGGCTTTGAGAAAAAGCCGATCGCCGGCCGATTGGGATACCGGCCCTCTAATTCGTCCCGGGTATTCGGGGACGTCACTATCTGCACTATACATAATGCTTAGGCAATGACCGGGTGCTATCGTCTTGATCCGGCCATCTCTTTCAAGGTTCGAACCATAGCAGCGAGTCGTCCAGCGTCAACACATAGATCATGGCTGCCGCCAGCATAAGGCCGACGCCCACCCACAGCCGCCAGTCCTTGTGAAGTCCTTTTCGATGCGGCTTTCGGTTTTCCCGGTGCGTCTGTTTGTGTGAATCTCCATGATCGTGATGGTGTTCTGTCATGTGCTTTGCTCCATCTCACTTAGCCCTCCAACTTTAAACGTCTTCGGCAGGTCCGTCCCATTTCCGCGCGGTAAGCGTTCACAGGGAACCTCAACAGCTTTGTTGTCGGGTACTTGAAGTACAAAAGTACGTCTGCGCACTCGACGCCTTGCATCTGGGGCATACTGTAAACGCTTACCATTTGGTAGTTTGAAGCGGCTCGGACTTTGCAAGCCTGTAAACGGTTACTTCGTGTGCGACCTTGCCTATGCCGCTTCGAAACCGTCATGCTCTACGTCGGACTCCAGTGTTGGCTTGCCGGGCGCGAGCGCTTCGGCAAGCTCTCCTTATCAACCGTGCTTGCCTGATATGGCTGGCGTTCGATCTCACCCGGCTGCCAGGTCTGGTCGATCCAGGCTTGCAGCGGGTCATACCTTTTCAGGGCGAAAGGAGGAGACTGCTTGATAGTTTTCAATGTTAATCGGCTCAGAGCTTGTCATCCCAACCAGGCCGGCCAAAGACCGGGACCCCGGCAGGCTGCAATATACGCCCACTGCGCAGCGCCTCACCGTGCGCCGCGCCACTCCGGCAACGCTCACCGGGGTCAGCGGACGCCCGACTCTGGCTTCGGCCGTCGGCACCAAACCCTGAGTTCCGGGAAGAGAAAGTCGCTCTCCAATCTCGGATCCGAAAATTGCGATGACCCCAAAAATAAGAACGAAAAAGAATATCTTTAATGTTTTCATTTTGCTTCTCCTTTCTTGAAATTGTCTGGTAAAGCTTCCAGGCCCTTGAGGTCCTTCAGTTCGACCTTCTCGGCCTTGGTTGTGTTCTTGAAGCTGAAATCGGTTACCGCCACCGCGCTGCCGGTCTTCCAGTTTCTGGTCTGAACCGAGTATTGCGGCCCGCCGCTGATGTTCTTTGAGGTGATGACATATCGGCAAGGATAAGGGTGCTTGCCTTGCGCAATCCAGATCTGCCAATCGACTTCGTCGGTTCGAAAAGCGAGGAAATCGCATTCAACGCCGCCGATTACGCCGCTGCCAAGGTCTTTTACGTCGATGACATCAGCCATCAGTGCCGCGTAGGGATCCGACAACAGCAAATCCGCGGCCGGCAACGGCCGTTGGTATGTGTCCTTCAATTCGTCGATCAGATGATCGATCGAGCCGGGCACATCGAGCTGCGTATAGAGATTGTGGTTTTTGCCCAGCAGCGTCAGCGTTTTCCCGTCAAAGAACATCTCCACATCCGCAAACCCGCCCTTGCGCGTGACACGGATCTTGTCGGGCCGCTCGATGGTCACGGCGCCTGAACTCGCCAGCGCGAGTTTCTGGTCATCTTTGGTGACGACCTCCAGGGTGGCATCGAATTCGAAGGCGAGCGACTTCTGCGCGCCCATGTATTCGGACATGGCCTTGAGGATCCGTTTGGCATCCGCCTCAGCGGCGCTCACTGCCGCGGACGACCCCAGGAGAACGATCAAGGACAACGCCACGGCTGACATGCAGCGCACAAACATCTTCACTGATTTTGGAGCTTTCTTGGTCATCTAGTTTCCCTCCTTTAAATGATTTTTTGTCACCGTTTGAAAATCCCCCTCAGTCCCCCTTTTTCAAAGGGGGACTTTCAAAGGCATTCCTTAAGTTAATGGTATTGATTTGGTAGTTTGAAACGCATCGGACTTAGCAACCCTGTGAATGATTACGATTTTTATTTTGGAACCTTATTCGTTCGCGATGACACTTTCTTGTGATAGCGGGTTTTGACAAACGGATCCATGCCGGCCATCTCGACTCCGTGGATGTTCAGCCGCACCTTCTGCTTTGTGCACTCTCCGAGGTGTTCTACAGGAATCAGCCGTTCGCCCTCGTCGCCGAGTGCCTTGTCGCGCACGACGATGTGCGTGACGGTTTTATTGGTGGGATCGATGATGATCGTCATGGTCTTGCCGCAAGGTCCGTCCAGACACTCGACCATTGGCAAGCGTCCTATTCGGCGATCTGATTCAACAGCTTCTGGGACTCGGACTGGTATTGAGCCTCCGTGATGAGGCCCTGCTGCTGCAGCGACTTGAGTTCCTTGAGACGCGCGACGGCCGACGCCTGGGAGCTTGACATTGCCGGATATCTTGTTTCATCATTGCGCATCTCCTTTCGCAAGGTCGGCGCTCTTGGAGGCGATCACCGACAACAACTCGATCCAGGAATTGACCGCTGACGCGGCGTCTTCGTCCTGGAGTTCGGCCGACAGGGTATCGATGTCAATGCCGGTTTCGACAAAGCAGCCGAGTACGTCTTTGCTGTCGCCGTCGTCCGCCGGCATCAACCCACCGATATTGTCGCAACCCGCGAAAGCGTTCAAGGTACTCTCGGACAGGGAGATGACCGAAAAAGGCGCTACCAGGGATTTGATGTAAAATAAGTTCGGCGTTCCGGGGACAACGGATTCCGTGCCGACCCACAGGAGGCGCTGCGGCCGGGCTCCAGCTTCGTACGCGCGCTGCCAGCGCGGCGAACGCAACAGGTCGCGGTAGGCCTTGTAGGTGCGCCGGGCGACGGCGACCCCCAGTTTGTTGCGCAGCGAATCCGGCACCCTGCCCATAACCGCGGCGTCCCAGCGGCTGACAGACATCGAGGCGATGGAACTGACGTTTGGTGTGAGCCCGTCGGCAATGCGCCGCTCGATGCCGCGCAGAAACGCCCCGGCCGCCGCCAGGTAGTGCTCGCTTGAGAACAGGAGAGTCACGTTGACCGGTATACCGACAAAGATCGCTTCTTCTATGGCCGGCAGTCCTTCATTGGTGCCGGGAATCTTGACGAAAAGATTAGGTCGCTGCAGCCGGGCATAGAGATCCTTGGCCGCAGCGAGGGCGCATTCCGGGTCATGGTCCAGGAGAGGCGACACTTCCAGCGACACCCATCCGTCCAAGCCATCGGTTTGGTCGTAGATCGGCCGGAGAAGGTCGGCCGCATACCTGAGGTCCTCTAGCGCGAGTTCATAAAATAGTTCTTCCCCCAGCTTGTCCTCTTTTAGTTTTTTGCGGATGGCGTCATCGTAGACCGAGCTGTTCTTGATGGCCCAATTGAAGAAGCTGGGATTGGAGGTCAGGCCCGTCACCGACAGCTCTTGGATGTAGTGCTCGAATCTGCCGCTTTTCAAAAGATCGTTTGTAATGTGGTCGAGCCACAGAGCCTGGCCGAGTTCGAGCCGTTGTTGGGTCGCTTTCAACGCTTTACCCCGCAGTCGAAGAATAAAAATGGAACCGGAACTGCCCGCCTGTATGCGGCCATGACGGCAAAATGGCCGCATATTCTTTCGCCTTAACAGCGACTATTTTTTGGTTTCATCAGTGATAAAGGAAAAAGCGTGCCACAACGAACTGGCAACCCGTAAAAAGATATAAATATATTAAATAATTGTAAATTTTAAGTGTCAGCAACAGGAGGGGAGGGTTAGAAGGGCCGTATTAATCTCAAAATATTGCAAATCCTCAATATTTTGAGGACTGCCGGCGGGCAGGCAGGAATTCAGACCGGTCGACGAATGCCCAGTTTCTTGATCCGGAAGCGAAGGGTGCTCGGGTGGAGTTTAAGGATCGTGGCGGCCCCGGACAGCCCGTCGATTCGCCAACCGGTTTCCTGGAGAACCCGCAGGATGTGTTTGCGTTCGGCGGTCGCCAGGTCCGTCAAGGGGGTGTCGCTCGCGGCGACGGATAGGGAGGGCCGCAGCTGTCCGGCCAGTTTAAATTTGCACCCGGTGGAGATGATCACACCTCTTTCAATCACGTGCTCCAGCTCGCGCACATTGCCCGGCCATTGGTACTCCAGGAACTTCTGTATCGTGGCCCTGGGGATGCTGTCGATCTGCTTGCCCATCTTACGGGCGTATTTTCCCGTGAAATATTGAGCGAGCAGCGGGATATCCTCTTGGCGCTGCCTGAGGGGTGGGATCGATATGGGAAAAACGTTGAGCCGGTAATACAGGTCCTCCCGAAAGCGCCTTGCGTGGACTTCCTGCCTGAGGTCACGGCTGGTTGCGGCAATCACCCGCACATCCACCTTGACCGTCTGGGCGCTGCCGAGCCTTTCAAACTCACCGTCCTGAAGGACCCGCAGGAGTTTCGACTGGAGTTCCAGGGGCATTTCGCCGATTTCATCGAGAAAGATCGTCCCACCGTCGGCCACCTCGAAGCGGCCTGGCTGCCTGGCATGCGCGCCGGTGAAGGCCCCCTTTTCACGTCCGAAAAGCTCGCTTTCGATGAGGTTTTGAGGCAAGGCCGCGCAGTTCACCGTGACGGCCGGCCGGTCCTTGCGGGCGCTCATCTGATGGATGGCGTTGGCCACCATCCCCTTGCCGGTGCCGGTTTCACCGAGCAGTAGAACGGTGGCATCGGTGGCGGCGACCTGCCTGGCCGCTCGTAAAACCGACTTTACAGCCTTGCTCTCCCCCACGATTTTGTCGAAACCCTGCTCGCGGCTGAGTTCCTTGCGCAGGTACAGATTCTCATTTTCGAGCTGCTGCTTCAGCCTTTCGATCTCCGTCAGCCGCTCCTTAAGTTCGATTTCCATCTGCTTGCGAACGCTGATATCGATCGATACACC
Organism: uncultured delta proteobacterium; assembly: GCA_963779885.1. Taxonomy (GTDB): domain Bacteria; phylum Desulfobacterota; class Desulfobacteria; order Desulfobacterales; family SG8-13; genus JARFQH01. The sequence goes on from CAWAAN010000019.1 coordinate 205,287, forward strand.
CATCAGACGATCCGCCTCCCCGGTTGACCTCGGATACCTTTGCCCGCTGACGGCTATCCAGCGTGTGCTGCCATCGGGAAGCACGATCCGGTACTCGCTGCTGAGATTCTCTCCGGCCTGGACGGCCGCCTGCACGGCCCGATTGATCCCCTCGCGGTCCGCCGGATGAATGGCCGCCATGAAAGAATCGTAGTGCAAGTCGTTGTCCGACGCAAAATGAAACATTTCCCGGGTATTGGGGGTGACCCAGACGCGGCCGGAGTCAATCTCCATGATCCACAGACCCACCCTCGCGGCATTTATCGCCAAGCTCAGGCGCGCTTCGCTTTCGCGCAGTTTAGCTTCCGCGTACTTACGGGTAATCGCATTGGCGAATATCTGTGCGACCAGTTGCAGCTGCTTGACGAACGGTTCCGGCCAGGTGCGGTCCGCTTTCATCGTGTTGAAGCTGACGGCACCGACAGGCGGCGCTCCCCCGGCCGACAGCGGGACAACCAGGGAGGACTTGATTCCGTATTGGCGCCAGACCTCCTGATCGCGGGCGGCCTCTGCCGGTAATTGCTCCGTTGAAACGGCGAGGATCTCTCCAGCCGCGACATGCGCCAGGCACCAGGGGAAATACTCGTCGGCGGTCATCCGGTCGGGAAGCGCCGGCCCCTCCAGGAGGCGGTAGCTGTGCGTCAGCACATAGTTCCGCGGGGACTTGGCCGACAATTGCCACAGAGCGGAAAAATCCAGGCCGAGGCACGCACAGACACGGCGATGAGCGTCCTCGATCTCGCTGTCTATCCGTTCGGCCGGCAGGTTGACGAAACGGGTCGAAATATCGGCCAGCAGAGACTCGAATTCAAGGCGCTCTTTCAGGGATTCCTCGGCCAATTTGCGGGAAATCGCATTGGCAAATACCTGCGCGACAAGCAGGAACCGCTTGACAATATGCAGCGGCCAGTCCCCTTCTGACCGCAAGCGGGCGAAGGACAGCGCCCCGACAACCCTGCCGCCGATTGACAGCGGCACCACGACAGTGGATTTTGCACCCCAGAGATTAAGTGACTCCCGATCGCGGTCCGCTTCCGGCGGGAAGTCCGCCGGTCGGGAGATCACGACGGTCGCACTTTGCTGTACCTGTTTCAAGATCCAGGGGAAGGTGTCTTTCGCGGTGAGCAGCTTGTCGGGCAGTGGGGCCTCCGGTATTTGGTGGATATGCGTCAGCAGAGCATGTCCGGGCTCTCTATCAGAGAGTTGCCAGAGGGCGGAGCGGTCGATAGCGAGGTATTCGCAGATGCGGCGTTGGGCGTCTTTGATGGCGCCGTCGATCTCGTCGGTGGGCAGGTTGACGAAGCGGACCGAAATCTCGGTCAGCAGCGTCTCGAATTTCAGCTGTTCTTTTAAATCGGAAAGCCGGTCGGTATCGGGCTTATTCATGGCATCCTACTTGGTGGCCGTCCAGGTTGGTGACAGATAATATGAACCAGGGCAGGGCTGCCGGCATTATTTTTTCATGCACCTGAGCTTGGCGAGGTCCTCCGCGTAGCCGTAGAGATGAAGGCCCTTGCTTTCCACGATCATTTCGCCGTCGGCGACACCGATCTCCCCGGCCATGTATTCCTTGAGAAACTGGATGCCGGCCAGATTGGCCGGCATTCCGCCCCACAGGTCCCAGGAGCGGAAATAGACGAAAAAATTGAGCTTGCCATCCTGGATGCGGGTGTCGATCGAGCGCAGGCAGGGCGGGTCCAGCAGCGTGAGATCGGTGGGGTGGCCGACCTGCAGGACCATCTGGTTGTTGCGATGGCCGAAGCGCTTGTAGGTGTCGATGATCCACTCGATCTGGTTCAGATACAGACGGCCGTCTTCCTCGAAGAGTACTTTCCCGTCGACGTCCCTTTTATCGATGATCTCTTTTTCGCCCCTGTCCCACCAGGTTTTTTTATCACCCGTAATCGGCGCCTTTGTCAGACGCTCGCCATAGGTATAGCTCTCGCCCGGCTCCTTGGTGCCGGTCATGATATACTCGATGTAGCTGCGCTGGTAATTCTTGCCGCCCAGGATATACTCTTCTTCCACCGGATTCGGGATGCCGCAGGCGGCAGGGATGTCGGGCAGCAGCGGCTGGGTTCCCGGAAACCTGATGTGGCCCACGAAATAATCGTATTCGAGCCGCTGCTGACCGGCATACGACCCCCGGTCTATTGTAAACTTACGGCCGTTTTCGATGATCTGGTACACCGCCTGGAACCACAGATCGGGCAGGTCACGGGCTTCGATGTAATTGATTTTCATGGGAAATTTTTCCTATCCTTATCTGATTCTATTCTTGTAATGCTCTGGATTTCTATGAAGATTTGCTACAGCGGTGATGATAATTTCCTTTGACTCTAAAATGTATAGGAGCGCGAATGGAAAAGACTTTAGAGCACAGCGTCTTGTACGCTCACCAATTCTCGTCCAAGCTTCCGGTAGAAATAGAATCCTGTCGATAGCAGCAGCCGTTTCTTACGGCTCGCTTTAAGCTCAGAAAGAGAAATAAATTTTGCATTGTTTTCTTTTATTTTAATTTTTCTATCTTCAAGAATTTTTTCATGCCATTCCGGCGACTCGATTTCTATTTTCTCATATAAAAGGGAATCCCATAGAGCTTCCATAACCCGTAAACGCTCTATAATACTCATATTATTAAATTTAGCGGTATCCATCGTTTCTCTCCTCTTTTAATTTTTGTCCCGGTTAGAAATCTATATTTTTCGGAGTCCGCGGAAAGGGGATCACGTCGCGAATGTTGCCGATGCCGGTGACCAGCATCAGCAGGCGCTCGAAACCCAGCCCGAAACCGCTGTGTTCGACCGAGCCGTAGCGGCGCGAGTCGAGATACCACCAGTAGGGCTCTTTCGCCATTCCCAGCTCCTCCATGCGTGATTCGAGCACCGGCAGGCGCTCCTCGCGCTGGCTGCCGCCGATGATCTCGCCGATTTTCGGCAGCAGAACGTCCATGGCGGCGACCGTGCGGCCGTCGTCGTTGACGCGCATGTAAAATGGTTTGATCTCCTTGGGATAATCGTAAATAATGACCGGCTTTTTGAAGTGCTCCTCGGTGAGATAGCGTTCGTGTTCGGACTGCAGGTCTTCACCGAAGGTGGCCGCGTACTCGAATTTGCGGTTCGAGCGGCTCAGCAGGTCGATGGCTGCGGTATACGGCAGGCGCACGAAATCGGCGGTCGCAATGGCCTCCAGGGTCGCCGGCAGGGTTTTGTCGACGAAACGGGCAAAGAGGTCCAGGTCCTCGCGGCACTCCTGCATTACGGCGGTGACCAGGCATTTGATCAGTTCTTCGCCGAGGGCCATGTTGCCCGCCAGGTCGCAGAAGGCCATTTCCGGCTCGATCATCCAGAATTCGGCCGCGTGCCGGCGGGTGTTCGAGTTTTCGGCCCGAAAAGTGGGACCGAAGGTGTACACGTCGCCCAGCGCCAGCGCGAACATCTCGGCCGACAACTGGCCCGAGACCGTCAGGTTGGCCTGCCGGCCGAAAAAATCCTGGTCGTAGTCGACGCCGCCGTTTTCCAGCGGCAGGTGAGCCAGATCCAAGGAGGTCACGTGGAAGAGTTCGCCGGCGCCCTCGCAGTCCGAAGCGGTGATGACCGGTGAGTGAAGGTAGGTGAAACCGCGCTCTTTGAAAAAGGTGTGCACGGCAAAGGAGAGTTCGGATCGCATCCGGAAGGCGGCGCCGTATTTGTTGGTCCTTGGCCGCAGGTGGGCGATGGTCCGCAGGAATTCATCACTGTGGCGCTTCTTCTGCAGCGGGTAGCTGTCCGGCGCCGGGCTGATGATCTCGATCAACTGTGCCTGGATCTCCCAGCTCTGTCCACTGCCGTGCGATGCGACCAATTTGCCGGTGACGGCCACGGCCGAACCGGTCAAGAGCTGTTTGACGGCGGGATAGTTCGGCAGGTCTTCCACGGCGATGACCTGGATGTTGCGCAGACACGAGCCGTCGTTGATTTCAAGAAATGAAAACCCCTTTGAATCGCGCCGGGTGCGCAGCCAGCCTTTTATCACCACCTCATCCAAGGGTTTTCGAGACGCCAGGAGTTGAACGATTTTCGTACGTTTCATGGAAGATTTCCCGATATGTGATGGCCACGCGGCCGTTATCAGTGTCCGTCCATAAATGGTCTTTTTTCCGCTGGGCGGTCGGTCGTAGCGGGTTTCCGGCTGCGGCGTAAATAAAGTACGCCTCGCCGCAAACTCTTGTGCGGCCTTGCCCAGCGAACAACTCCACATTTATGAATTGGACACGTATGAATTGGACACGCAACAGTGCCTAAAAAAGATCGCGGATGGGCACTATCTACGGCATCGCGCGCGGTTTATAATTCAACGGTAATGTAATAGCCCTGATCTCCGCGTTGCAGCAACACGACAATTGATTTCTTGTGGCGGTATTTAACGATGGCCGCCTGGAATTCGCGGCTGGTTTTGATCGGCATCTCGTTGATCCGCCGGACGACGTCCCCGTTGCGACCGCCGATTTGCGCCAAAAAGCTTTGCGGATTGATTTCGGCGATCATGGCGCCGGTGTCGGCGGCGAGATGATATTTGGTCCGGTTGCCGGCTGTAACGTCTTCGGTCCGGATTCCAAGGAGCCGGTAACCAAGCGCGGTGGCCAATTCCAGAGGAAACTGACCGGCCACGATGCTCAGGCTCAGCGGCTGGTTGTCGCGCCTGATTTTCAGGGTCAGCCGGTCGCCGACGGACTGATTCCGCAGGGCGCTTTGAAAATCATCTTCGGAGACGATTTTGCGGTCATTCAAGGCGACGATGATATCCCCCTCGCGTGCCCCGGCCGAAAGTGCCGGGCTGCCTTTTTCGATCGACGTCACCAGCACCCCGGATTTAACGGGTGTGTTCAGGTAGCGGGCCAGGCCGGCATCGATGTTTTGAACGATGATGCCGATCCAGGGTTCGATAACCTCCCCGTGGGCGATAAGATCGGAAATTATTTTGCGGGTCTTGCTGATCGGAATCGCAAAACCGATTCCCTGGGCCTTGGCGTAAATGGCGGAATTGATGCCGATCAACTCGCCGTTGATGTTCAGCAGCGGTCCGCCGCTGTTGCCGGGGTTGATGGACGCATCGATCTGGATGAATTCGTGGAACACCCGGTCGTCGGTGCGGATACTCCGGTCGAGCGCGCTGACGACGCCGGTGGTGACGGTGTGAGAAAAACCGAAGGGGTTACCGATGGCGATGACGGTTTCGCCGATCATCAAATCATCGCTGCTGCCCATTTGAACTTCGGGCAGGACCGTCGGCGAGGCAATGTGCAGGACCGCCAGGTCGACGTCGGGATCGGCCCCGACGATCTCGGCTTCGAACTCCCGCTCGTCCTGCAAGGTCACCTTGATCGTTCCGGCGTTGGCGATTACGTGGGCATTGGTGATAATCAGCCCGCGTTTGCCGTCGATGACGACCCCCGATCCCAGGGTGTTTCTTTCCGGCTGACGTTCGAGAAAGGGATCGAAAAAGTCTTTGAAAAAAGAATCGAAAAACGGATTCATCCCGTATCCGGAAAAGGGTTCGGACCGCTTGCGGGCGGACGTGACCGAGCTTATGTTAACCACGGCCGGCCCGACCTGGCGCACGGCCTTGACGATCGGACCTTCCCGATCGTAAGCGGCAACGGGGCGCACCCCGTGGTCCACAAAGATCCAGAGCGATGCGAGCAGGCCGAAAAGAATAATCCGCAGGGGCCGGGAAGGGTGCCGCATTGTCGTCGATGCCTCGTTCGGGTTCAAATGTTCGGTGTTCAATACAGATGAACGACAGATCCGCTTTGATAGTTTCAAGTTTCCATTTTCGTCCTAAAGCATCAAGAGTCGGATAGCGCTAATCTATGGCGCTTTTTTCGATAGACGTAGGATTTTATTACCATGAGCGAACCATCCGTTCAAGATATCTTGGCCGGAATCGAACAGCCCAGCCGGTACCTGGGAATCGAAACCAACGCCATCCGCAAGGACCATCGCCAGGTCGCGCTGCATGCCATCCTGGCCTTTCCCGATTTATACGACATCGGCACCTCCCATTTCGGCATCCAGATCTTGTACCATATTCTCAACCGAAGATCCGACACGGTAGCCGAGCGGGTTTTCGCCCCGGGCGTCGATATGGAAGCCCGGCTGCGGACTCTGGGCCGGCCGCTGACGAGCCTGGAGTCCGGAACGCCGCTTAAGAACTTCGACATCATCGGTTTCAGCCTGCTCTATGAACTCAATTACACCAATATCCTCACCATGCTCGATCTGTCAAACATCGCCTTTCTGGCCGCCGGTCGCCGGCTGGACGACCCGTTCATTATCGCCGGCGGTCCGTGCACCTGCAATCCTGAACCCGTGGCCGACTTTTTTGATGCGATGCTCATCGGGGATGGCGAGACGGCGATCGTCCTGATGATCGAAAAATGGCTGGTATGGCATAAAAACGGGCGAAAAAGCCGCGCGGCGCTCCTTGAACAGTGGTCCGAAATTGAAGGCGTGTATATACCATCATTTTTCTCGCCGAGTTACGATGAAAGGGGTCTGCAGCAGCTCGAACCCAAGTTTCCTCATTACACGCGTGTTACCAGAACGGTGATTGCCGACCTTGATGCGGCGGCATTTCCGGTGCAACCGGTCGTGCCCTTCGGCCGTCCGGTCCATGACCGGTTGCGCCTGGAGGTGGCCCGCGGGTGTACGCGCGGGTGCCGGTTCTGCCAGGCGGGGATGATCTACCGTCCGGTCCGGGAGCGTTCGGTGCCGACGCTCATGTCGCAAGCCGATCGCGCGCTGGGCTTGACGGGCTATGAAGACCTCTCCCTGCTCTCCTTGAGCACCGGGGATTACAGCTGCATCGAAACGCTGATGGGGCTGTTGATGGGCCGCTGTGCCGCCGACCACGTGGCGGTGTCGCTGCCCTCCCTGCGGGCGGGGACCCTGACTCCGGAAGTGATGAACCTGATTAAAATGGTGCGAAAAACCGGCTTTACGATCGCACCCGAGGCCGGCAGCCAGAGGCTGCGCAACGTGATCAACAAGAACATCGACGAGACCGAAATCGCCGCTACGGTCGAAAACGCGTTCAGGCTTGGCTGGCAGGTCATCAAACTCTATTTCATGATCGGCCTGCCGACCGAGACCGACGGTGACCTGGCGGCGATTGTCGATCTGGTGCGGCGCCTGCGGGGGCTCAAGCCGCCGCGCGGCCGACAAGGGCAGATCAACGTGAGCGTGGCCACGTTTATCCCCAAACCGCACACGCCTTTTCAGTGGGAGGGCCAAATTCCGCCGGGCGATGCCCATGAAAAAATACATCGTCTCAAGGACCATCTGACCATCCCGCGACTGCGTTTCAAATGGCAGCCCCCTGAAGTCAGCCGGCTGGAGGGGTTGTGGGCGCGGGGCGACCGCCGGTTGGCAAAACTGCTGGTGACGGCCTACCGCCTCGGGTGCCGGTTTGACGGGTGGAGCGATCATTTTAACTTCGACAAGTGGCAACGGGCGTGCGAGAGCACCGGAATTGATATCGATTTCTTCACGGCTCGCCGGCGCGATGTCGCCGAGCCTTTGCCCTGGGACGTCATCGACACCGGTGTCACCAAAGAGTTTTTGTGGCAGGAAGCTCAAAGAGCGCTCGCCGGGGACCTGACCGCGGATTGCCGAACCGGTGACTGCAATAGTTGCGGGGTCTGCGATTTTGAAAAGTTGGCGCCGGTGGTGTTTGATCGTTGCCGGCTCGATACCCCCCTGCCGACCGACGGGAAACATCATTTTGCCGGCAACGAGCGGCAATTCCTGATCACGTTTTCCAAGACAGGGCCCAGCCGGTTTCTCGGCCATCTCGAAATGGCGAGCATTTTTGTTCGCGCCCTGCGCCGCGTCGACGTGCGGCTGAAGTATTCGCAAGGCTTTCATCCCCAGCCGAAACTGTCTTTTCAGGATGCTCTTCCGGTCGGCATGGAGAGCCAGGAGGAATTGCTCCTGCTGACGGTTAGCGGCGAGGCGAGTGCCGGCAGGATCATCGAGCGGCTAAACGATCAGCTCCCCGACGGGTTGCGGGTTGTGGACGGCCGGTTTTTGACGGCCAAATATCGCCGGCCCGAAGCCCTCTTGACGACCTATCGATTGACGGCGGACGCAGATCATTTTCACAAGGAAAAGGTGGAGAGTTTTTTTAACAGGCCGACCTGGCCGGTTGACCGGACAAATCACAAAGGCAAGGTCAGGCACATCGATCTGCGCCAGGTGGTGTCGGCCATCGAGCGGGTATCGACCACCGAGGTGATCCTCACGCTGCGATCGTCGGGCGGCGGCGTTCGACCCAACGATGTGGTGGGCGATATTTTCGCCATTCCGGCCGCGGGTGTAGCCCGCCTGCGCGTCATCAAACTGGCCTCATCCAGCCATTTGGACGCGGGAAAAGAAGCCGGCTTGGATGCGGGTTAGCTTCGTGCGGACAGCCTCGCCCCCGCCGAAGTCCAGTGCGCCGGAAAAGAAGGGCCAGCCCGTCCGAATCGTCGCTATCCTCCTATGACCGTTATATTTTTCTTGTTTTAAACCCTAATTTGTGGCACCACAAGCAGGAAAAATCGCGAAGGTACCGGCGGTTTTTTAACCAGCCGGTGGGGGTGGTGTGCCACCTGCACCCGCTTTTGCCGGAGTCGATCATTTTACAAAAGGAACCACTTGAGGCATATGCATCGCAAACTCGTTATCAACGAAGCGTTTCATGAAACCCGGGTTGCCCTCCTGGAGGATGGCAACATTGTCGAGTTGTTCATCGAACGCGGGGATGAATCGGACATTGCCGGCAACATCTACAAGGGCCGGATTCAACGGGTTCTGCCCGGCATACAGGCCGCTTTCATTGATATCGGCTTGAACCAGGCGGCATTTATCTACGTCGATGATGTGTTGAGCGCGCGAATCGATGCGTTTGAAGAACTTTTGTGTGACGATGATGAAACAGCGGAAAACCAAATGGTCGATCAGCCGATTCCACCCGCGGAGGATTCTTCCGACCCGGAAATACGTCATGACGATCATATCGAGGATCTCATCACCGAGGGCCAGGAGATCATGGTGCAGGTGGCCAAGTCACCCATCGGCACGAAGGGCGCGCGTGTCACCTCCCACATTTCACTGCCCGGACGGTTCCTGGTCCTGATGCCCACCTCGAATCATATCGGCATTTCCCGACGCATTGAAGATTTGTCGGAAAGAAATCGACTCAAGGAAATCGTCTTGAGCCTGCGGCGCGAACCTTACGGCTATATCGTCCGGACAGCGGCAGAAAACATTTCAGAAGAAAAAATGGCGGCGGAAATGACTTTCCTGAGTAACCTCTGGGCCAACATTCAGGAAAAAAACAAGACCGCGTCGGTGCGCAGCCTGCTTCACCAGGAACTCGGTTTGAGCCTCAGGGCGGTCAGAGACCTTTTAATTAACGAGGCCGAGAGCCTGGTGGTCGATTCGCGCGAGGGTTACGACAAAATTCTTAATTTCCTCGACACGTATATGCCGCGCTTGAAAGATAACGTTGAATTACACCAAAGTATCGAGCCCATTTTCGATGCCTATACGCTCGAAGGCGACATTTCAAGAGCCTTGAAAAAGAAAGTCTGGTTGAAATCCGGCGGCTATATCGTGATCGAGCACACTGAAGCGCTCGTGGCCATCGATGTGAACACCGGTCGCTACGTGGGCAAACACAACCTTGAGGAAACCATTTTAAAGACCAATCTCGAAGCCGTAAAAGAAATCGCCTACCAGGTGCGGTTGAGAGATATCGGCGGCATTATCATCATCGATTTTATCGACATGCAAAAGAAATCCAACCAGGAAAAAGTGTTTCACGAATTGATGGAGGCGTGCAACAAAGACCGCAGCAAGACCCACATTCTGCCCATATCGGAGATGGGCTTGATTCAGATGACCCGCAAGCGCAACAAAAAGCCGCTCTCGCGCATGCTCTGTGAACCTTGTCATTACTGCGAAGGGGAGGGGTATCTCATTTCCAGGCAGTCCATCTGCTACAGCATTTATCGCGATCTGTTGCGTGAAAGCCGGGATACCGCCGGTTCGCGGTTGACGCTCAAAGTCAATCCCAAGATAGCGGAACTTCTCCATGGCGAGGAAAGCAGCCTGATTGTCAAACTCGAAAAAACAACCGGAAAGCAGATCGTTATTTATCCCAATCCCGGCTTCCACATCGAAGAATTTGAAATATTCGACAGCTCGCGGAACTAAACCACGCCGCTGCGGTTCCCGGATAACGTGAAGGGTGTTGACCAAGTCACAACATTTCACGTTGACATTTTCCGCTGTGTATGGTTGATTTCCAAGGTTATAGGATGGACTTTGGTTTTCAGGCGAATTACCGCCTGAAGTATCCAGGCGCAAAGTTGACCCAAGTGTCCCGTAAATGACCTGTTTTCCGCCGGACCGCGCCCTAAGGGCATTATCCGTGGGGTTGTCCGGCGAAAAAAAATCACCCGTACGAAGGGGCGCCCACCAGCCAGTTCCGGAAGAGATCGCAAGGCAGCACTGCCAGGGAAAGAGAGTTGACTAATGAAGAGAACCTATCAGCCGAGCGTCCTGAAGAGGGCCCGAACCCATGGATTTCTCAAACGCATGTCCACCAAGGGCGGACGACGGATCATCAATCGCCGGCGGGCGCGCGGGCGCAAGCGGCTGTGCCCTTGATTGCCGCGGTTGAGTGCCTATAAAATTTTGCTGTCCTGCTCGTTTCCAAAAACCGCCCGTATTTTAAAACGGTCGGAATTTTTGCGCCTGTCGCGGACCGGTAAAAAGATTCAAAACAGGCATTTTATTCTGCTGTATTCCAGGTCCTTTCCGGCTCAATTGCGATTTGGCATCACGGTGAGCCGCAAGGTCGGCAACGCGGTCCGGCGCAATCGTGTCAAGCGATTGGTACGCGAACATGTTCGTCGAGTGCGGCCCCTGATGAGCGGGGGGTGGGATATCAACATCATCGCCAAAAAAGATGCGGCTAATCTTTCGGGGGGCGAGGTCGGTACGTCTCTGGCGCAACTCTTGGCCGGCATTCAGCGAGATGACAAAAAAAATCAATAATATAAATAAGTTAGTAGTATTGGCCTTTATTCGAGGTTATCAGCTGATCCTTTCGCCGGTGTTGAGTCCTGCCTGCCGGTTTTACCCGAGCTGTTCGGAATATGCCCGGCAGGCGATCGGGCGCCACGGTGTCGCCAAGGGTTCCTACCTGGCTATCCGGCGTCTGCTGCGGTGCCATCCTTTTCATCCCGGCGGCGTCGATCCGGTGCCTTAGTAGTGCTATTCATCAATACGGTGACATTCAATGACCGCTGCATTCCCACGCGCGGCGTTGCTCGGCGCGCGCATACAGCCTGGTATGCTCGCTTTTCGCGTCTTGCGCTTCGAAAGCCGTGGCCATCTCGGTGTATCTCCGACTTTGAGAATAGGACCACTCAGCCCCGATAAACCCAAATCCCAGTGGACGCCTGACAGCCTGCCGACCTTGAAAAATTCTATTCAGCCCCATTCCCGATTTTTCAGCCGTGGCGAAGAAAAATATCCACCGGCGACGTGTACGAGTGATGGATTCTGAACAGCCGTATGCCGTTTAATAATGATTTCAGCAAGATAAAGACAATGGGCCACTTTGATGTCACTTAGGAGAATTACATGGATCATCTGCGCGTCATTATAGCCATAGCCCTTTCCTTTCTGGTTTTTATTGTGTGGCAGTTTTTCTTTGCTCCCAAAGAGCCGGTGCGGCGGGTGGCGGAAACCACGGCGCCCGCCGCAGTGTCGGATGACAAAATGACCGCGGAAAAGCCTTACGCCCAAACAGAACCGCCGGCCCCGGGCACCGCCGGAAAACCAGCGGAATCCGCACCCAAAACGGCCCGTACCATAACTGTCGACACGCCGCTGTATCGCGCGGAATTTTCCGAGGATGGCGCCGCCCTGACAAGCTTCGTGCTGAAAAAATACCGCGAGCATGCGGATAAGGATTCAGCGCTCAAGCAACTGGTATCGCCCGGCCTCGAGGATGGAACGATGCTGGTGAGTTTCGAGCGCGGCGGTCGGCCGGAACTGAAAAATGCGGTGTTTACGGCCGACACCGATGCTCCCAAAATCGATGTGTCGCAAACTCCCCGGGATCTGGTCTTCACCTGGACCGCTTCCGACGGCCTGGTCATCGAAAAACGCTACCGTTTTGACCCGGCAACCTATCTTGTCGGGTTGACCATCGATGTTAAAAACGGCGCCCCTCAACCGCTGACCGGCCGCTTGGCGATCACGCTCAACAGCATCGCCGCCCAGGGCCACAGAGCCGTAGGCTTCGAGGGCCCCAGCGCTTTTATCAACAACAAACTACAGCAGATTGCCATCAAGGATATCAAGGACAAAAACACCTTCGATGGCATCATCGACTGGATCGCCATTCAAACCCGCTATTTCATGTCGAGCCTTATCCCTGAATCACCGGCCGAGGGCACCTTTCATCTGATTCACGGGGAAAATAACCTTATCGTCGCCCAACTCATCCTGCCGGAAACGACGATCAAACCCGACACCCAGCAGAGTTTCGCGTTTAAAATATTCAAGGGCCCCAAGAGCACGAGCCTGCTCAACAGTTACGGCCACAATCTCGGCAAAGCGATCAATTTCGGCATGTTCGATATATTGGCCAAGCCCTGCCTGTGGCTGATGAATTTTATTTACCACAATATCGTTGCCAACTATGGCATCGCCATCATCATTTTGACCCTGCTCACCAAATTGCTGCTGTGGCCCCTGGGCACCAAGAGCTACAAGTCGATGAGCGATATGAAGAAACTGGCGCCGCTGATCAAGGAGATCAAGGAAAAATACAAGGATGACCGCAAGCGTGTCAACGAAGAAACCATGGCGCTGTATCGCACCTATAAAATCAATCCCCTGGGCGGATGTTTACCGATGCTCGTTCAGATCCCCGTTTTTTTTGCTCTGTACCGGATGCTCTACGAGGCTATCGAACTTCGCCACGCTCCATTTTTTCTGTGGATCAACGATCTGTCGGCGCCTGATCGGCTTTTCCGATTTGATTTCAGCATTCCGTTCATGGACCCCCCGTATGGCATACCGGTTCTCACGCTGATCATGGGCGCCACCATGTTTTTACAGCAAAAAATGTCTCCGCCGATGGGAGACGCGACCCAGGCCAAAATGATGATGCTGATGCCGGTCGTGTTTACCTTCATTTTCATCAACTTTTCATCCGGACTTGTTTTGTACTGGCTGGTGAATAATGTTGTGTCTATATCACAGCAATATTACATCACCAAAAAGAATGCCTGATAGCCGCAACAGCTCTAAAAAACCCGTCGCATGAACACCGACACGATCGCCGCGATCGCCACGCCCTCCGGAATCGGCGGCATCGGCATTATACGAATTTCCGGTCCCGCGGCGCTCGCAATCGCCACGACCCTTTTTCGCGCCGGCGGCAACGGCACTTCCGGTGACGGCGCTATCGCCGGTCGCCGGCCGCAAGGCCTGTTTCGCTCTCACCGGCTGTATTACGGTCACATTGTCGACCCGGTCACCAAGATACCCGTCGATGAAGTGCTGCTGGCCGTGATGCGGGCCCCGCGATCCTACACCCGTCAGGATGTGGTCGAAATCCAGGCCCATGCCGGTGCGGCGGTGCTGCGCCGGGTTCTGGAACTCGTATTGCGGCAGGGGGCCAGGATGGCCGATCCGGGCGAATTCACGCAGCGGGCCTTCTTCAACGGCCGGATCGATTTGACCCAGGCCGAGGCGGTTATCGACGTCATCAACGCCCGGACACAGACCGCTCTGGCGATGGCCGCCCAACAGGCCGCCGGGCGACTCAAGCAGGCGGTGGAAAACATCCGCGGTTTGCTGATAGAACTGCTGGTACCCATCGAGGCGGCCATCGACTTTCCCGACGATGTTCCGGAAATCCGCGCCGCGGACCAGGTGGCCGCCCAGCTTCACCACCCGATCGCTGGGCTTGTGACCGACCTGATGAGTCGCTACAAGCAGGGGCACATCTACCGTGACGGCTTGAAACTGGTCATCGTGGGAAGACCCAATGTGGGCAAATCGAGCCTGCTGAACCGCCTGCTGGACAGGGAGCGGTCCATCGTCACGACGATCCCGGGCACGACGCGGGATTTTGTCGAGGACAGTTTTCAGGTGCAGGGCGTTCCAGTGACGGTGACCGATACCGCCGGTCTGCACGATGCGGCCGATCCGATCGAAAAAATCGGCATGTCAAAAACCATGAAGTGCCTGGAAACCGCGGACCTCATACTGCTGGTAATCGATGGATCCGAGGAATTGACGGAAGATGACCGTAAAATTTTTAAAATCTGCGAGGATAAACCGATTATTGTCACCGTCAACAAGATTGATTTATTCGGCGACCGGAAAAACGGCGTAGCGGTGCTTCCGGATAATCGGGACGCTGAGACGTCGATCGGGATTTCGGCCCTTTACGGTGACGGGATCGAGGAATTGAAACAGCGCATCGCCATGGCGGCCGGCGCCATGCCTTACGACCCTCAGCATAACGCTGCCATCCCGAACCTCAGGCACCAGCAGGCTCTTGAAAAATGTCATCAACATATTATGACGGCCATTGAGGGCCTTGTGGACCGGCAACCGAGTGAACTGGTGGCCATCGACATTCGGGAGGCCGTCGGATGCTGTGATGAAATTCTCGGTTTCGGCATTAACTTTGACGTCTTGGATCAGATTTTCAGCCGGTTTTGTATCGGTAAATGACAATTGTTTCACGTGGAACATTAAGATTTTTCAAGAATCCGCCGGTCTGCTGTTGCGGCCACGGTTACACCGCCCGGCATCACGGCGGCCATGTGACGGCAGATGAAATTTTAAGAATAGGCCGAGGCCGCGCAAAGGCTTAAATAAAGAGGAGTGATCGAATGGATTTTGACCTGACCCCTTACTTCAGGCGCTATGAAGCCCTGGTGACATTGGCCGATCAGGCCTTTCAGCGGGTTTCCAGTGAATACCCCGCCCATGTCAAGTGCCATAGCGGCTGCGCGGACTGCTGCCATGCCCTTTTTGACCTGACACTGATCGAGGCCCTCTACATCAACCAGAAATTCAACGAAAAATTCGAGGGCCCGCAGCGTGAGGCGCTTCTGGAGAAGGCCAACAGGCTTGACCGGCAAATTGCCAGGATCAAACGCCAGGCGGGCCAGGACCTTCAAAACGGGAAGTCCGAACAGGAAATCCTGCGGGAATTGGCTTTAATGCGGGTTCGCTGTCCGCTTCTCAACGATAAGGACCTGTGCGACCTCTATGAGTTTCGACCGCTGACCTGCCGTTTTTACGGTATCCCGACGGCCATCGGGGGCGCCGGTCATACCTGCGGCTTGTCGGGTTTCACGGAAGGGCAGACTTACCCGACCATCAACCTTGACCTGGTCCACCAGCAATTGCAGCAGATAACGGCCGAACTCGTGCGGGACATGGAGTCCAAGTTCATCAAATTGAGCGACCTGCTCATTCCGCTGTCGATGGCATTGCTCACGCTGTTCGATGCGGAATATCTCGGCATCGATTACAAGGCCGGCGAAAAGGGCCTGAATGCCGCTGATAATCAGGTTAAAAGGAGTTGACGATGTCTGAGTTTTCGCCGGAAGAGGTCGAGGAGCGTAAAAAAGCCGTTTTCGAGGGCATGTCTCCGCGCCTGCAAAAACATATCCTCAAAAAAGGCTACCAGAAATGGGATCCGTTTCAGGAACCCAAGGACCCTATCGAAATCCGCCGGGACAAGACAAAGCGCACGACCCAGATGCTGATCCGGGAGTTTCTCCAGTCACGTTCCCTGGAAACCTACAGCAATTCTTACGGCAGAGGGGTCCTGGAGATCGCGATGGGGATTATCAACGACGATGAGCGGTTTGTGGCGATGTATGAATTTTCGTGCTGGTATCGCGATTTATTGAAGCACGAAGGCCTGGAATAGCCGTGGTGGAAAAAAATCCCGTCAACTCAACAGTTGACGGGATTTTTTTTATTTTTGGAACGGGGTTCCCAATAAGTATTCTTCGTAGATCGTTGGACTCAATTGAAAGATTTCAAGCATGGCCTCGATGGTTTTCCGATCCGGGTTCTTTTTCCATTTGAGCCACTCTTCCATACTCTGCCAGGTGGCGATGACGCACACATTCTGCTGGTCCGCATAGTTGGTGAGGGTTTCGCCGGAGATGTAGCCTGGCTGACCCATGGCGGCGGACCGCAGCTTTGTCAGAAGCGCGACAATCTCCCGTGTCTTTACCGTTTTAAACCTGCGTTTGATAATGATTTTGGCCAGCATGACACACCTCCTTTACTGTGCGTGGGATTGTGTGATGAGCTGAAAAACGGCACCCGGAAATTAAATCGCGCATCGATGCGGTCAAGTCAAGAACAAATGAGCCCGCGCGGGCGGCATCAGACGGCCATAAAACTCCACAGGATACCGGCGCAGATGGCCGAACCGATGACTCCCGATGAGTTGCAGGCCATCGCGTGCATCAGGAGATAATTTGTCGGGTCGGATTTGAGGCCGACGAGGTGCACCTCCCGGGCCGAGCCCGGTACGGCCGAAACGCCGGCGGCCCCCAGAAGCGGATTGATTTTTTCTTTCATGAAAAGATTCATGATTTTGGCGAAGAGCACGCCTGAAGCGGTGGCGATACTGAAGGCGATGGCGCCCAAGAAGAAAATACCGACCGATTTGGTGGTCAGAAAGACATCGGCCTGGGTACTGGCGCCGACCGTGAAACCCAGAAAGATCGTGGCGGTGTCGATGATGGCGGTGCGGGCGGTATGCGCCAACCGGTCCACGACCCCCGATTCCTTCATGAGGTTGCCGAAAAAAAACGGCCCCAGGAGCGAAATCGATGCCGGCGCCAGAAAACAGCACAGGATCAAACCGGCCGCCGGAAAAATCAGTTTTTCGGTCCGTGACACCGTGCGGATATCCGGCATGTGGATCCGGCGTTCTTTGCGGGTCGTCAGCAGTCGCATGATCGGCGGTTGAATGAGGGGTATCAACGCCATGTAGGAATAGGCGGCGATGGCGATCGGGCCGATCAGGTGCGGCGCCAGCTTCGCGGTAAGAAAGATCGAGGTGGGACCGTCGGCACCGCCGATAATGGCGATCGAGGCGGCCTCGTTCGGTAAAAAGCCGAGGCCCAGGGCGCTTAGCAGCGTCACATAAATCCCCATTTGGGCGGCCGCGCCCAGGAGCATCAGTTTGGGCATTGCCAGAAGGGAGGAGAAGTCGGTCATGGCGCCCAGACCGAGGAAGACAATAGACGGATAAACGCCGCTGGTGACACCAAAATACAGGTAATGCAAAACGCTGTTGGATTCGTAAATCCCCAACCCGAATCCTTTGAAAAAAGGAACGTTACCCACCAGAATGCCGAAGCCGATCGGCAACAGCAGCAGCGGTTCGTACTCTTTGGCGATGGCCAGAAACAGGAAAACCGATCCCACGACCAGCATGATGACATGACGAAAATCCGCCAGGAAGTAACCGGTATTCGTCAAGAATTGGATAAAAAGTTCCATTTAGTGCCTTACTCCTCAATTCCTGTCAAAAAAAAGAAAACTGCAGTGGAACCTGAGCTACAAATATTGTAGATGGTCAACTTAACATTCCATAAAAACATGAATTTTGGTTGCGGGTATGACCCGCCTTGGATTCTTCTTTCCAGCATTTCCATTTGATGGGCGGGCATGAGTGGAAGACAGCGTCATGGCCAGACAAACCGACCGTCTCCGACCGGAAGGATCACCCCGGAATCCCTCAAGCCCCTGATCGACAGGTGCACATGCGGCAGCGCATTGCTATTGGCCAGCTCGTAAAGATGCTGCAATTCGAACGACTCGCCGAGTTCGGCCGCCAGGGGCGCCAGGCGTTTTCCGGCCTCGGCCAGATCCAGGTGCGGTGTCATGGACACTGCGGCCGGCACCGGCGTGTTAGGGATCCCGGCGGCCTGGCCGGATTTTTTTTTAAATCCATTTTCCAGCAGCGCGGCGACTTTGTGAAGTTGTGAGATGACAAAAGACAAGAAGCCGAGACCCGCCATCACGATCAATATGCCGGTTATGGCCATCGCCCAGCCGTTTTGTGCCGATATCGCTTCGAATCCGTAACCGTACAAAAGAGCCTCCTGATATCAAGTAGATATCATGCAAATGGTATTTCTTTTTTTCGACCATACCCAACGACAAATGTCAACTTTAAACGGAATTTAGGCCCGAATTCAACAATTTTATACCGTTACCCTTTTTTTAAGAAAAACGATCGGTCGATGGGGATCGAATGCTTTGTTCCGGCCACGAGCCTCTAACACTGGTCTACTTCCGTGTGAGATTAAAAGAAAATGACCAAAGACGACTGCCGGGCCGAGCCGGGGTCGTTCACCAGGCTGTTGACTATCTGCTGCTTGGTGACCTTCGGCTGCTATTTCGCCATATCGATGCGTCTGCCGGTGATGCCCCTGTATGCCAGCGCTTTTGGCATCGGCACTGCTCAGATCGGCGTGATCAATGCCGCCTTTTATCTTGCGGCCGGAATATTGGCGCTACCGTCCGGAATGCTCTCCGATGTCGTCGGCCGCCGGCGTCTGGCATTGGCCGGCACGCTGATCCTGTTCGCCGGCATGCTGCTTTTATTTTACGCCCGCTCTTTCTTTCATCTGGCCGGAGTCTACCTGCTTCTGGGGGTCGGCATCGCAGCTTTCGGACCCACCATGATGGCATGGGTGTCCGCCATATCACCGCCCACCCACTTGGGCCGGGCCTATGGCTGGTACACCACGGCCCTTTTTTGCGGGCTGGGAATGGGGCCGGCGGCCGGCGGCGTCCTTGGCGAGGGGCTAGGCTATCGTTATGTGTTTCTGGTGGGAGCCGTCCTATCGGCCGTCAATATCTGGGCGGTCAAACGATTTCTGCCGGCGCCGGCGCCCGTCGCCGTTACCCCGAAAACGGCGACGAGAAACCGCACATCGGCTCGGTGGGTGCTCGCCAACCGGCCGCTGATCGGGTGCTGGCTGGCGACATTCGGGGCCAACATCATCGGCGGCGTCTTCTTTACCTATCTACCACTGCTGGCCCACGAACGGGGACTCGATGCCGCGCAGATCGGCATGATCTTTCTGCTCCAGTCTGTCGCCAATGCCGCCTCCCGGATCCCTTTCGGGGCGCTGAGCGATCGTTTGGGCCGCAGAAATTATCAAGCCTTCTTCGGCACGCTCCTGGCAACCGTGTCGGTGGCCGGGTTCGTCTTCGCCCGGAGTTTTATTGATTTCCTGCTCGCCGCGGCGTGTTTGGGCACCAGCCTGGCCGTCGCCTTTACCTCGATCGGCGCGCTGATCGCCGAAACCGCCGAGCCCCGGTTTCGGGGCCTGGCCCTGGGCGGCTACAACAGCTTTATTTATTTCGGGCTGATGACCGGCTCCGTCGGGTGGGGGCCTTTGATCGAATCGGTTGGCTTTGCAGAGGGATTTATGATGGCCGGTGCGGTAAACCTTTTCTTCGTGGCGGTTTTTATCGTGAGCATGTGGGGTCATTTCAAGCGATAATGACCGAAAATCATTACGTCCATCCACCGGCAACTCCCGCCACGGTCCACGTTTTCGGCCTGAACCCTCACTCATCACGCATAAATTGTCTAAACGGCCGCCAACTGACACCGCGAATCGCTGTCATCCGCCAACCCCGACCCCCACAACCATGAATCCTGAACCTTTTCTGTGCCCGACTTGCCTCGCCCCAGGCCATCGGGGCATTTAAAAAATGACACGATATCAGTCGCAGTGACACCCCTGCTGCCGCAAACCGGGACTTTTGCCCCCTTTAGGGTTGCCGCCGTCATTTTTCTGTCGCCAGACCACTACGATCCGGCCGCATTTAAATATAACTATCTTAAATATCATTATTTTTTATTTTTGGATCTTTACGGCACAATCCTTGCGTAGGTCATTGCCGCTTCCCTGAGAGCGGCGGGTGAGAAAAAAATGAGACTCGGGTGACGGGGCGATCGCCCTGCGGTCATTTATGATTTATTTTATATATTTCTAAATAGTTATCTTCATAATCACCTGCTTGCAGGTGCGGGAAAAATCCTATGGCCACCCTATTGACTGATGGACACATGCGCGGAAAGGAGACATTTTCATGACAGAACGAAAAAACAAGGACCAGAGCGCCACGGCCGCCGGTGAGACGGCCGCCGAAAACAGTGCCGCAGAAACCGCAATGACCAAAACCGTCGATGTTGCCGCCGATGCGATCGGCATCGACATCGGCACCTCCAAGATCGTGACCGCCGTAAAGAAAAATGATCACATCGACTATGCCTCGCACCGCAATGCATTTATCGCGGTGGAGTACTCCAACTTTACCAAAAGAATACTGAACCAAAATCAGATCAAACATCATCAGATCGACAATTCCCTGATCGTATACGGCGACGGAGCGGAGACCTTCGCCGACATGCTCAATTCCGAAACCCGGCGCCCGATGCGCCAAGGGCTGCTGAACCCGAACGAGAGCCATTCGGTGGAAATTATCAAGAAAGCCATCGACGATCTGATCGATTCCACCGCGATCAACACCGGCAAACTGATCTTTTCGGTCCCCGATGCCCCGAAAGACGCCCCGACCGATATCATTTACCACGAGTCCTTGCTCAATCGCCATTTATCGAATAAAGGGTTTACGACACGCAGCATCAACGAGGGTCTGGCCGTGGTGTTCGCCGAGCTGGAAGACGAGAATTTTACCGGTTTGGGCATCAGCGCCGGCGGCGGCATGTGTAATGTGTGCCTGGCGTATCTCTCGATCCCGCTGGTCACCTTCAGCATCACCAAGGGCGGCGACTATCTCGACGATGCCGTGGCGTCAGTCACCGGCATGGTGAACACGCGCGTGAGAAGTTTCAAGGAAAACGGATTCGATCTGAAACGCACCCCCCGCAGCAGCGTCGAAGACGCCCTGCAGGTTTACTACGATGATCTCATCGTCACCCTGGTCAAGGCGCTTAAACAAAGTATCATAACAACGTCGAACACCAACAAGGTCGATCGTCCGATTCCAGTCGTGCTGAGCGGCGGCACGGCAAAGGTCAGCGGTTTCAAGGATCGCTTCGAGCAGGTTCTCAAAGCCGAAAACCTGCCCCTTGATTTCAGCAGGATCCGGGTCGCCAAAGACCCGCTGACCGCTACGGCCAAAGGCGCCCTGATGGCCGCTATGCACGAGAATTGATGCGCAGGAGGACCATGGGGGGAAGCACACCCAGAGGGGTGCCGGCACAGTTCAACAACCGATTCAGGGCTCTCTCAAAAATAACGTCACGTTTCAGTCGCCGCTTCATCCCGTCCGACGGCGTTGCGAAAACTTGGAATATATTGATATTCCAATGTTTAACGCCTTGCCGGAGGGGCGACTCACCGCCGAAAATTGTGACCTTATTCTTTCGTGAGCCCTTACCGCCGCTAGGCATCCGGCGGCGGCTGGTCTCTGGCGCAAAGGCCTTCTGAAATATGGCGCACGGAATCACGACCCAAACCCGGCCTGCCGGTCGTGTTTCGCCGTTGACGTATAAACATGGCATACCCGAAAAAGCTTCCCCCGACGACTTACCGCCGCATCATCGAAGAGCTGTCGGCCGTCGTCACCGATCCGGCCATAAAACTAAAATTCATCGAGCATGCGATCGATGAGTACGATCATCTCCCCCTGACCTACAAGTCATACTCCCCGCTGGCGGAGATGGCCTACCGCAAAAGGCTTCTCGAACTAGCCGAGCGATTCTGGCCCGGCAGTCAAGAAAACGCCCGGCACCTGGCCGCAACCGGCAACATTTCCACTCCGCGGCCGGCCGTCAAGCGTCTGTACCGGTTTCGTCATGTCGTCGCAACGCTTTTACTCCTTGTCATCGTGTGCGGCCTGGGCGTGGCCGCGGCCGCGGTCTGGGGAACGGCGACCGTTTTCCTTGGCCTTAAAGAGAAGCAGAATCGGGACTGGAAAAGAGGCGTCATCCGCAAGTCGATTGTCTATCCGGAAATACCGGCGGCGGTGGCAAGGGTGCCGGTGTCCGCGACGATCCAAGCGTTGCACCCGCTGCGCGAGCCGCCGCCAGCGGCCAACGCCGCGGCCGAGTTCGCGCCATATCTGACCCGGCCCGTCTGGTTGGTCGAAAAGACAGCCGCAGCGGAGCTATACAGCAACAGCCTGCAGATATTCACCGGTTACACGGTCGCCAACGTTGCGCGACGCTATAGGCCGATCTTCCGTCACGCCGAGACGGCCATCGCAAGCAATCAAGATGTCGGCCGGATTGCCGGAATTCTCTTTCACACATCCGAAAGCGACCTGGTGCCCTTCCGGCCCGAGATGAACATGTCGATCAAGCAGAAAAGCAAACGTCTGATCAAATACCTCCAGCGCCGGAGATCCTACAACTACATCATCGACAGATATGGACGGGTCTATCGTCTCGTTCAGGAGGACCATGCCGCCTACCACGCCGGCAACTCGATCTGGTCGGATGGCGAGCAATTCTATCTCGATTTGAATCATGCGTTCTTGGGGATTTGCTTCGAAGCCCAGGATTTCGAAGAGACGGAAACCGGTACCTATCTGGATTCCTGGAATCCGAAAACCAACGTCCCGCGAATGCGGCCGCGGGACGAGTCTTCGCTGACCGAGGCGCAGTTGCGCTCGGGCAAGGAACTCACCGACTGGCTGCGGGTGAAGTACAAAATCCCGCAGCACAATTGCGTGCCGCATGGCCTGGTGTCGGTCAACCCGCAGAAAAAACTCATCGGCTATCACCTGGATTTGTCACAGGGATTTCCTTTCGCTAAATTTTCCCTCAGCAACAAGTATAACGAACCCTTGCCGTCGATGGTCGATTTCGGCTTCTCCTATGATGACTATTTCGAGCAGATATTCGGCGGTCAGATCTGGCCGGGTATCCGTGCCTCCGAAGCAATTTTACAAAGCCGCTGCCAGCACGCCAACATAAGCCTGGGCCGATACAAAAGAGGGCTGAATGACAAGTACGATGCTTACGGCGAAGATCGGACCCAGAACCAAAAAAAATCGTCGGCGCCCGCAACCGCCCAACAGTAAAGCCTATGGAATCAAAGTCAGCCAAAAAGGCCGGCGCCACGACCCGGAAAAGCAAGTGCGCAGAGCGGCCGACTATTTCGTAGGGGCGAAAAATTTTTCGCCCTTTCCGGACGGCTAGGTGTTTTTGATAAAAGCCTCGAAGGTCTTTAGATCGTTGACGTTGAAAATGGTTGCTGGATAGTCTTTGGGGAGATTTTTGCGCAGCAGGCCGGCGAGCACCTTACCCGGGCCGATCTCGACGAATCTCTCGATTTCCGCCTCGCAAAATCGCTGGGCGGTCTCGAACCATTTCACCGGGCTGCAGAGCTGACGGGCCATGAGGGACCGAATCTCATCCGGCCTGGATTCGGTGGCCGCCGTGACGTTGAACACCACGTCAGCGTGCGGCGCGTTAAACGCGATTGATTGAAGAAAGGCCTTGAAATCCGCCTCGGCGCCGCGGATGAGTTCGCTGTGCCAGGCGCCGCTGACCTTCAGAGGGATCGCCTTGGCGCCTTTCTCGGCCGCCAGGGCGGAAACGGCCGCCACGGCCGCTGGTTCGCCGGTGATAACGATCTGCTGGGCGGTGTTGTGGTTGGCGACCGAGACCACGCCTTGCCTGCGGCCGAGTTCGGTAATCTCTTCGACCGCATCGATGGCAAGACCGATGAGGGCGCTCATCGCGCCCGGGTTTTTTTCCGCCTCGCGGTGCATCAACTCGCCGCGGTTGTGAACCAGTCGCAGGGTGTCCTCGGCCGACACCACGCCGGCGGCGCGAAGGGCGCTGTACTCACCGAGGCTGTGGCCGGCCGCCATGGCCGGCGTGACATTTTCGCGCTGCACGGCTGCCAGGATCGCCAGGTTCACCACCGTGACCGCCGGTTGGAGGGTGACCGTGCGCGTCAAATCCTCCATTGGGCCATGGAAGCAGAGCTGCCGCAGATCGATGCGGCTGATTTCCTCGGCCATGTCGAAGAGTTCCCGAACGAAGCCGAACTCCTGATAAAAGTCCTGCCCCATGCCCACCGCCTGCGAGCCCTGACCGGGAAACAAAAAGGCTGTCTTTTTCATATCAACGTCCTCCAATGCTCAAACGCCAATAAAACCAAGTCGGCCGTCTAAAATCGCGTTCCCAAAAAAATCGTGCTCGATCCCCATACCACATCAAAATGGAAAAAGGCGATTAATAAAGAAGATTGGCATCGATCAGAGCAAGCTGTCAGGATTAATGACGTGGGAAGGTTTAGATCCTGCCTATTGGTGTGAACAGCGCTATGCAGTCTGTCACCCGGACGCAAGAGGAAGCATTATGTCGGATAAGAATATCGCTTTCTTCCAGGTTCTTTGTTCATTGTTTGTTAAAAATTACAGATCATACACAGGCCGGAACCCAAAAACCGGCGCGAAAGTTAAATTCAAAACGAAGAAGCTGCCTCTTTTCTACGTTGGTAAGAAATTGAAGGAACGGTTTGATAATTGAGATTGTAAATGCTTATTATTGGATTCATTTTCACTTTTTAAAGGAGGTAAGCAATGTTTAGATATAGGATCTTTTCAATGGCTACTGTTATAATTTTCGTATTTGGAATAACCACTATTGACTGTGCAATAGCTGGCGAAAAATTTAAAGCCCACGGCTCAAGTTATATGGTGAAATGGGAACAAGAAGAGGTGGGGGACGAGGAAGGACATGTTATCGCCCTTAATGAAAGTCAACAATTCTACTTTAATGAAACTACAGGTGAAAAACATCCTTCTACAAGTGTCGGCACAATTGATATGAATTTCAAAACTGGTCAAGGGTCTGGTAAAGGATATGGAACAGATATAGACAAGGATGGCGATAAACAGTTTAGAACTTGGGAAGGAAAAACAGTCGGAAAGGGACATTGGAAGGGGACTTTTACCTATGTAAAAGGCACCGGTCATTTGGCAAGATAATCTCAATTAATCAAAACCTCAGAATATTATACGATAATTGCAGGAACTGATATGGTATCACAATTTAATCGGTTCTTTGCGCTGAAGAGTTTTTTTAGCGCGGGCAGAAGAAGATGTTCGAAGGATTTCGGGGAAATACTCGTGGCTCCGCCTTCTTCGATGATCACGTAGTCCGCCCCGGCCCGCACATAGGTGTCCCGCACCTTGATGATCAGCGCGGTCAGCTTTTGGAGCATGGCCCGCATGGCGTCAGGGTTTTTGAGCACCATCACGAACATCCGGTCCGGGTCCAGAACCTGGCCGGCCAGGGTGAAAGGGCCGGGCACGAAAACCCCCACCGCCTTGCCACCGCCGGATTTCTCCTTGATGAGGGAGATGGCTCTCAGGATTTCCGGCAGCCTCCCCGCCCCGGCAACATCGTCCGGCAGGTCGAAGTCAGCGGTGCTTTCGATCCACCTGGCGCCGATGGTGGGGTAGACGGGGTTGCCGTCAACCTCCGCGTGGTAGCTCACCGCATATCCGATGATTTCCGCTTCCACGTTCATGTCATAAGGAACCACCGTGGTGTCGAAACCCAGCTCAAAATTAAGGAGTGCGGCGGCCGCCATATCTTCGGCGTACTTTAAAATCCGGTTGAACTGCAGGCCTCTTTCGTGCATCAACAAAATGGGCAGGAAAGGCCCGGGGGCAAAAACGGGATGGTTTCCCCGCCGATGCTTGGCCACAAGCGCTGAAAGTTGATTCATGTTCCATCACCCCGCAGGCGATGATAAAAGGCATTTCTTTTTCTACCGGGCGCGTCTTTTCGGCCATGTCCAAGTCTCCTGCCGGAAAGCGGCGCCAGCCGCGTTTCATGAATTCGCGCAGCGAATTCATTCGAGCTTAAACAACTTGCGCGCAATGTCCAGATACGCCGAGCGCCCGCCCCGGCAGCCGTTGCGTTTGAGAACATCGGTCGGATCGTGCAGGATTTTGTTGATCAGGGCCTGGGTCATCCGTTCGATGGCCTGGCGTGCGTCATCGGGCATGCTCTCGGCCTGCAAGGTTTTCTTGACCTCCGCCGCGGCGATGTCTTCCAGTTTTTTGCGCAGCGCCTTGATGGTCGGTACGACCTCCAGGCTGTCGTGCCACTTGCGGAAGTTGACCACGGCTTCATCCACGAGTCGTTCGCCCTTGACGGCTTCGCGCCGGCGATCTTCGATATTCTCGTCGATGACCCCCTTCAGGTCGTCGATGTCATACACGTAAACATTGCTCAAACGGTTGATTTTCGGGTCGATGTCGCGCGGGACGGCAATGTCGATGAAAAACAGGGGACGGTTGCGGCGCTTGCGCAGCAGGCCTTTGACCTGCGCGTGCGTGACGACGAAATCCGCGGAGCCGGTGGAGCTGATGACGATATCGACATCTTCCAGGCCGGCCAGCATTTCCTCGAACCGGATCGGCGTCCCGCGGAAGCGCCGGCTCAATTCCAGGGCGCGCTCGAAGGTGCGGTTGGCGACCAGGACCTCTCCGGCCCGGTTGCGGATCAGATGGGCCACCGCCAGTTCGGCCATTTCACCGGCACCGATCAGCAGAACCTTTTTGCCCTCCAGGCTGCCGAAGATCTTGCGGCCCAGCTCGATGGCGGCATAACTGACCGATACGGCGTGGCCGCCGATCCCGGTTTCCGAGCGGATCCGCTTGGCCACGAAGAAGGTGCGGTGCAGCAGGCGATTCAACACGACGCCCGTGGATTGCACTTGAGTGGCCAGACGATAGGCTTCCTTTATCTGGCCCAGGATTTGGGGCTCGCCCACCACCATCGAGTCCAGGCTGGCCGCCACCCGAAAAAGGTGCCGCACGGCCTTATCGCCGGTGTGGACGTAAAGGACCTGGTCGAAGTCGGAAAAAGCGAGCCGGCTCAAGCGGGCGATCAGCTGCTTGGCCACCGCCACGGCGGCGGCGGCCCGGTCGGTGACCAGCAGGACCTCGACCCGGTTGCAGGTTGAAAAGAGCAGCACTTCGCCGACCACCGGGTCGCTTTTCAGGCTCGTCAGGGCGGCGGCGGCCTGGTCCGGTGTAAAAGCGATGCACTCGCGCACTTCGATCGGTGCGGTTTTATGATTTAATCCGAGCAGTACGATTTCGGACATGATTCTGTTCGACGGCAATGCGGCGCAGCCGCGGGCCACGATTTCCTCGCTTATTTGATGACGGCCGGCACGATCGGTTTCGCGCGCCATGAAAAACGGACACCGCCGTCACTATGTCACTTATGAAATGAAATTAATAACCGTTCAAAGATTTTCAAAGTCCGAAGCCCTTCGGCCCACCGGGCTGTCAGAGTTCACAGGGTGCCGCAGCTGCCAGGCGCCGGGCGCGCAGGCGTACTGTTGTCCGTCAAGTGCCCGGCAACACAGCCGATACGGTGGCCTGTGAACCCTGACAAAGTCGTGAAGGGCTTGTGGTGCCCCTTGAGCAAAAAATTGACGCCCAGAAAAGTAAACAGCAGAATGGCAAACCCGATGATCGCCATGATGGCCGCCCGGCGCCCGCGCCAGCCGACGCTCAACCGCTCGTGCAGCAGGGCGGCATAAAAAAGCCAGGTAATGCCCGACCAGACTTCCTTTGGGTCCCAGCTCCAGAACCGGCCCCAGATCGTCTTGGCGTAGATGAAGCCGCTGATCAACCCGAAGGTCAGCAGGGTGAACCCGACGATGATGCAGCTATACCCGGCCCCGTCGAGCATGTCGAGGGATGGCAGGCGCCGGAAGAAAAATCCGGGATTTTTGGTCTTTATGGCCCTTTCCTGCAGCAGATAGAGAATACCGATGCCGCAGGCCAGCGCGAAAGCCGCGTTGCCGATAAAAACCGCGACCACATGCGATATCAACCAGAAATTTTTAAAGATGTCCTGCTGCTCGGAGGGCGTGTTCGGCACCTGGGCGACGGCGATCATGATCAGCGCGATCAACGGCGCCGCGTAAATACCCAGAACCTTCAACCGGAATTTCGATTGGAAGGCCAGAAAAAAGCCCGCGATGGTCCACCCGGCAATGGAAAGGGTTTCGTGCAGGTTGCGCACGGGAAAGCCGCCGGAGGAGATTCCGATAGAGACAAGGGACAGCGTGTGACAGCTGAATCCGGCCAGAACGAGAAGGTAGCCGGCGCGGTGCAGGGTGTTCTGCTGAAAAAAAAGGTAGGCGAAATACGCGGCGGCGCTCACCATGTAGCAAAGGATTGTGACGATAATCAACACTTCCATGAAGGCCTCACCTCATCTCGCGGCAGGATCGCTCATTTCCATCAGGGTGTCGTAGGTGAATCCGTGACCGAGAACCTCTCTCAGCAGGCGATCGATGGCGGGGCGGCGATCCTCGCGAATCATAGCGGCCAGATCGCTGTTGACCAGCTTCTCGAAGAGTGGCTTGTGGGCTTCGGGCGCATGGGCCTCGCTTAGCAGCCGCTGGCGGATGGCCCCCATCAGCCGCAGCAGCAGGCCGTACTCATCACCGAAGGCCAGCTCCAGGTCCCGGCGAAGTTTCTTCGCCAGGGCCGGGCTGCGGCCGGAAGTGGAGATGCTGACGGTCAGGTCGCCGCGCTGGACCACCGAGGGCAGGATAAAATTACATATTTCCGGGCGATCGGCGATATTGCACAGGATGCCGCGGTTTTCGGCGTCCCGGTGTATCCGGCGGTTGAGGTCTTGATGGTCGGTGGCGCCGATGACCAGAAACATGCTCTGCAAGTCGTCTTCGCGGTAGGCGCGCCGGTGCAGGACAAGCGCATTGGCGGCGGCCAGCTCCAGGAGCCGGACACTGACGTCGGGGCTGACCACGGTGACGCGCGCGCCACAGGCCAGCAGGCCCAGCGCCTTGCGGGTTCCGACCCCGCCGCCGCCGATCACCAGGCAGCTGCGGTCGCGGATGTCGAGATTGATCGGATAATAGCGCATAGGAATCAGCTTAATTTAAAACGCATGAGGTCCCGGGCCAGCACCAGCGGACCGGAAAAGGTCTTACGGCATTCTTTTTCGATATCGGCCTCATCGCATTCCGGATAAAAGTGGGTCAGCACCAGCCGGCCGACCGTGGCGCGGGTCGCCATCTCACCGGCAAGCGAGGGTGTCAGGTGACCATCGACCTTCTGGGCGTCCGGCAGGGACGACTCGCAAATGAACAGATCGGCGTTGCGGGCGATGGCCACCAGGTTCTCGCAGACATCGCTGTCGCCGGTATACACCACCGCGCGCCCGCGCGCATCGGTAATCCGGTAGGCCAGGCTTTCCGGGTTGTGGTCGACCGGCAGGGACTTGAGGGTAAAATCCTCGAAGCGCAGCGCATCCGGTGCGCCGGTGTCCAGTTCGAAGAGTTGCAGCATCCCGGCATCGAGGTCGATCCAGCGGCCGTACACATTTTTCAGGCCGTTGAAGAAATCGCTAAAACCCGCGCCGGCGCAAATCGTCAGCGGCCGCCGGCGGCGCCGGCGGTCGGGATACTTGGTGGCGAAAAGAAGCGGCGCCAGTTCGCCGCTGTGGTCGGGATGAAAATGACTGTAGCAGATATGGGACAGCTCAAAGATCGTGCGGCCGGCTTCGAGCAGGCGCCGCATCGTGCCGGCGCCGCTGTCGAGGAGCACAACGGAGGTGCCGGTTTCGACCAGCACGGCGCAGGAGCTGCGGTCCAGGGAAGGCACGCAGGTTCCCGAACCGAGAATGGTGACGATCATATCGCTATACATGTTATAAGGAGTCGGTTAAAAGCGGCCTATCTCTTGTCGGCCCGGTGTTCGATGCGACGCATGATCCACCGCTGGAGCTTGCGGTCGTTTTTGACGTCGATCAGATTTTTGAGAGCCTCCAGCTCGATTTCGGCCCGGGCCGTGCTCTTGTGCCCGCCGGCCGAACCGATCTGGCCGAAGCCTTTGGCGGCCACGATGCCGGCGTTTTTTCGGATTCCGTCGTTGCGCAGGATCACGATCAGCTTGTGCTCGAAGATGCCCGAGACGATGCTCCAGTTAACGTCCTCGACGCGCATGAAAAAATCCGCGATCAAAACGCAGACATCCGCGGCCGAAACGGTGCCCAGATGCATAAAAACCCGGCCGCTGCGCAACACCATGTTCTGCAGCGCGATCTTGTAGTATTTCAAATAAACGAGACGGATTTCCGCCTGTTCGATCTTGCGGGCGAGATAGATGTTGGCGTGACGGAACAAAAATTGAAAAGCCCGCACGTCTTCGATCAGGGTGTTTCGCTCGAAATTACAGGTGTCGGTCTTGATGGCGTGGAAAAGCCCGGTTGCCAGTTTGACCGACGGGTTGATCTTGGCCGCCCGCAGGTACTCGGTCATGATGCTGGCCGTGGCGCCATATTTCGGCCGGATATCGAGAAAAGGCGCCTGAACGCCCGTTTCGGGATGGTGGTCGATGATGACCTGCGGCGTAAAGGTATCCAAAACCGGGTGGTGCTGGGGCTGGGAATCCACCATGACCACCCGTTGATACTGGTCGCGGTTGATCTGGTCGATGTGCGTCAGTTTGATTCCCAGCAGGCGCACCATGGCCTGGTTGTCGGGTCGGTTGATCTCATTGACATGGCCGATCGTGGTACCGGTGACTTTATGCCACAACAGGCGGCTGACGGCCACGGCGCTGGCCATGGCGTCCGGGTCCGCATTGATCAGAATCAGCACGGTGTCGTTGCTCGAAAACTGATCGTAAAAGCGTCGCAATTTTTCGGATGCGGATAATGGCATCGTGTCCCATGTCTCTTAGAGTTCGGCGCGCGCATCATACGTCGGGCACACCCGGATTACAATATAAATATCGTTTTCATTCCCGCCGGAAACATCTAAGTGTAGGTGCATAATAAGTCAAAAAAACTATCTGCGGCGATCTCGACCGGGTGCGGCTCACCAATATAAAATGCCCCGGGGTCCTCCGCGGACCCCGGGGCATTTTTGTATTGATCTTCCCCCGCTCAGGCGGTTTTGAAAACGATGCGGTCTCCCTCTCGTTCGCAGCTGACACGGTCGCCTTCCCGGATGGTCCCTTTTAGGATTTCCATCGACAGCTCGTTTTCGATATTCTTTTGAATGACGCGCTTCAACGGTCGGGCGCCGTACAAGGGATCGTATCCTTTTTCGGCCACAAAAGCCTTGGCGCTTTTCGAGAGGACCAAATCGATGTTCTTTTCCGCCAAGCGGCGGGCCAGCCGCTGGATTTGAATGTCGACGATTTCGCCCAGCTGTTCCGGGCTCAGATTATGAAAAATGATGGTTTCGTCGATCCGGTTTAGAAATTCGGGTTTGAAATGGCTCCTGAGGGCCTCCATGACCCGCTCGACCATTTCGGCGTAACCGTGGCTGCCCCATTCCTGAATATACTGGCTGCCCACATTCGAGGTCATGATGAGGATGGTGTTTTTAAAGTCCACCGTGCGCCCATGGCCGTCGGTCATGCGACCGTCGTCCAGAATCTGGAGCAGCACGTTGAAGACCTCCGGATGGGCCTTTTCGATTTCATCGAACAGCACCACCGAATAGGGCCGCCGCCGCACGGCCTCGGTCAGAAAGCCGCCCTCCTCGTAGCCGACGTAGCCGGGCGGAGCCCCGATCAGCCGCGCCACGGCATGCTTTTCCATGTATTCGGACATATCGATCCTGACAATCGCCTGTTCGCTGTCGAAGAGAAACTCCGCCAGGGCCTTGGCCAGCTCCGTTTTGCCGACGCCGGTGGGCCCCATAAAAATAAACGAGCCGATCGGGCGGTTGGGATCCTGCAGACCGGCGCGGGCGCGCCTTACCGCATTGGACACGGCCACGATGGCCTCCGGCTGGCCGATGACGCGCCGGCCGAGGCGTTCCTCCATGTGGATCAGCTTGTCCTTTTCCCCCTCCAGCATCTTGGTGACGGGAATGCCGGTCCAGCGTGAAATGACCTCGGCCACATCTTCGGCATCGACTTCTTCCTTGAGCATTTTATGGTCTTGCTGCGTTTCGGCCAGTCGCTGGTTGGCTTCCTCGAGCCGCTGTTGCAGTTCGTTCAACCGGCCATAGCGGATTTCGGCCACCTTGGCCAGGTCTCCGGAACGTTCGGCCTGCTGCGCTTCCCCCCCGAGGCGCTCCTGCTTTTCCTTGATCGCGCGGATGTTTTGAATCAGGTCCTTTTCGTTCAGCCAGTGCCCTTTCATTTCGTGCAAGTCTTCTTTCAGGTTGCCCAGTTCGCCCTCGAGCTTCGCCAGGCGCTCGCGCGAGGCCGGATCGCTCTCCTTCTTCAATGCCTCGCGTTCGATCTCGGCCTGGGTGATGCGCCGCTGAATGTCGTCGATCTCGGTCGGCATGCTGTCGATTTCGATCCGGAGCTTGGAGGCGCACTCATCGATCAGATCGATCGCCTTGTCGGGCAGAAACCGGTCGGTGATATAACGGGCCGAGAGCGTGGCCGCGGCCACGATCGCCGAATCCTTGATCCGGACCCCATGGTGCACCTCGTATTTCTCCTTGAGACCGCGCAAAATGGAAATCGTGTCCTCCACGCTCGGCTGTTTGACCAGCACCGGCTGGAAGCGCCGCTCCAGGGCGGCATCCTTTTCGATGTACTTGCGGTACTCGTTGAGGGTGGTCGCGCCCACGCAGCGCAGCGTCCCGCGGGCCAGGGCCGGTTTGAGCATGTTGGAGGCGTCGACGGCGCCTTCGGCCGCACCGGCGCCCACGAGCGTGTGCAGCTCGTCGATGAAGAGAATGATCTCGCCTTCCGATTGTTCCACTTCCTTGATCACGGCCTTGAGCCGGTCCTCGAACTCGCCCCGATACTTGGCGCCGGCAATCAGCGCCCCCATGTCGAGGGCGACCAGGCGCCGGTTTTTCAGGCTTTCGGAAACATCACCGGATACGATGCGCTGGGCCAGTCCTTCGACGATAGCGGTTTTGCCGACGCCGGGTTCCCCGATGAGGACCGGGTTGTTTTTCGTCCGGCGCGAAAGCACCTGGACGATGCGCCGGATTTCTTCATCGCGTCCGATCACCGGATCGAGTTTGCCCAGGCGCGCCAGGTCGGTCAGGTTGCGGCTGAATTTTTCGAGGGCCTGATACTTTTCCTCCGGATTGGGATCGGTAATGCGCTGGGAGCCGCGGATGTCCATCAGCACCTTGAGAATGGCGTCGCGATCAATCCCGCGGCGGCGCAGGATCCGGGCGGCTTCGCCCTGCTTTTCATCGCAAAGGGCCAGAAGAATATGTTCGATGCTGACATACTGGTCCTTCATTTTGGCGGCCTCGGCAAAGGCGGCCTCCAAAACCTTCTTGGTTTGCGGCGATACGTATACTTCAGTCGACTGGCTGACTTTGGGCAATCGTTCGAGGACCGCGTTGGTTTCACCGGCCACCTGGCCCGGGGCAACCCCCATTTTCTGAAGGATTGAACCGGCGATGCCCTCGGTTTCGGTCAGCATGACGGCCAGGAGGTGTTCGGGCTCGACTTGCGGGTTCTTCAGACGCGCGGCCAGCTCCTGGGCGTTTTGAACCAATTCCTGAGATTTAATGGTAAATTTGTCGTAGCGCATAGGGGTTGCCTTTCATCATGGTTTTAAGCGGTCCGAATTTTGCATGATGAATATAACCACCAAGCTTCCGCTGTCAATGACAAATGATAATAAGAACCGTTGAGTAATGGAGCGGGCATATCGGCGGGTGATCGGTGACCGGATGCGCCAGACGGGCGCCGCGGCGACCCGTCTCGCGGCGGTTTTCTAAAGGGTGCCTATCCGCGATCTTTTTGAGGCACTGTTACGTGTCCAATTCATAAATGTGGATTTTTTTCGCTGGGCAAGGCCGCACAAGGGTTTGCGGCGAGGCGTACTTTATGTACGCCGCAGCCGGAAACCCCGCTACGACCGGCCGCCCAGTGGGAAAAAGACCATTTATGGATGGACACTAAAGGACCTGAGTCAGCGGAACGTAATGGCGGGGCGGGCGGGGATACCTGTTGAAACGGGGTTTTAACAGGGAACAGTACAGAATCAGTTGTTTGATCGCATCGCTTTTGGCAGGGGTCAACCGCCCGAAGGCCACGCAGCGCCGGCGAACCGGAATCGAACTGAAAGAAAATTCCTGCGGCAGCGCAAAGTCGGCGACGGTGCGATAGGGAATTCGGTCAACATACAGGCGGGGGACCGACATCAGAATCGTCAATTCAACCGAGGGGCTTTCGTCGATGGCCGAATCGATGTATTGAAAGGACAATCCGCCCAGGCCGACATCGATCATCTGACCCAGGATTTCGGCTTGCGGCCGCACGGCGACAATGGCGCCCTCCACGCCGGGATACCTCTTGTAAGCGCGTTTATCCATATCTACAGTCACTTTGATCATTTCTTTCGCCACCTCTTGTATTTGTTGGACCAACCATTCCCCCTGACCATAACAAATCATTATTTTGTAATGCAAATGTAGTATATTGTAAATAATTGTCCCTTGTATGTCAAGATATTCATGCCACAATATATAGTGGATTTTCGAGAAAGATGAGATGGTGGCGTGATTTTTCTGTTTGACTAAATCTGACCGGAATGATTTAAAGTGGGCGATGGCCCGAACAAACAGGGTTGTGGACACGGCGACATATACTGAAGAGGGTGTCATCTGTGACGTGGCGCAACGGCCTTAAACGAGGCCAGCGCCGGCACAGAAAAGGTTCAGGGTTAAGCCCTGCCGCTGGCCGCACGCGATCAGTATGATCGAAAAAGAAATTGTGCCATTTTGATGTGGTTTCACACGAGGGTTCGGGGTTGGCGGATGAAAGCGATGCGATGTTTCAGATGGGGACTATTGAGACAATTGATGGGCGATAAGGCACCAGGCGCGGGGATTTATTTATTGATACTGCTTCTGACGGTGCTTCCGGAGGCCTTTGCCGCCAACCAGCCGCCGCCGGAAGGCGCGGAGTTGCCTCTCTTCGAGTTGCCGGTGCCCGCGGCACCGGAACATCGGGAATATCTCGGCCTGGACCTGAAATCCGTTTTCACGATTCCGGAAATCAAGGCCGAGGTCGTCATCATCGAAATTTTCAGCATGTACTGACCGTATTGTCAGCGGGAGGCTCCCACTGTCAATAAGATGTTCCGCGAGCTGGAGGCGAACCCGCAGCTCAAGGGCAAGGTCAAGCTGATCGGCATCGGCGTCGGCAATTCGGATTTTGAAATAGAGTCTTTCAAAAAGACCTACAACATTCCCTTTCCCCTGTTTTCAGACGGCGATTTCGCTATTCACCAGCTCCTGGGCGAAGTCAGAACCCCCTATTTTATCGGCATCCGGATCGCGCCCGACGGATCCCACCGGGTGTTTTATTCAAAGCTCGGCGGTCCCGAGGACGCCCGTGGGATGCTCCAGGATCTACTTTCCCGTTCGGGGCTGAAAATCTCAAGAAAATAACACCGGCCGTGCTCCGGCCAAGGAGGAAACTCATGACACCCGTGGCCAGAACCGTGGGCCTGGTGCTTGCCGTTTTGATCTTCACTGCGGCCCAGGCGTTTGGAGTGTCGGAGGCGTTCAAAGAAAATATTTACAACCCCGGAAATTTAAAACCCGTCGACAGCCGCCTCAAGGTCAAGATCGGCGACCCGGCCCCTGATTTTACCCTGCCGGCCGTGGCGGGACAAAAAGTTTCGCTGAGCCAGTACCGCGGACGGAAAAACGTCGTGATTTCCTTCGTGCCGGCGGCCTGGACCCCGGTGTGCTCCGACCAGTGGCCGGGCTACAATATCGTCAAGGACCTTTTCGACCGCAACGACGCCATCCTGCTCGGCATCACCGTCGACAACATTCCCACCCTGTACGCCTGGACCCGGCAGATGGGAACACCCTTGTGGTTTCCGGTCTTGTCGGATTTCTGGCCGCACGGCGCGGTGGCCGACGCCTATGGGGTTCTGCGAACCGACGGCATGTCGGAACGCGCGCTGCTTGTCATCGACAAAAAAGGGATCATTCGCTCGATCCATGTGGCGGACATAAACGTCCGCCCGGACCTGGCCTATATTGCCGCCGAACTGGAAAAACTCAGCCAATGACGCGCCGCAAACGACTCCCGAGCCCATGGGTGGGGCTGCTTCTAGCGGCCCTGCTGCTTTGCCCGCCGCCGGCCAGCCCCGAATCGCGCAACCCGGTGCAGAAACTCGACCTCGCCCGATTCAAGACAATGGTGGACGGCGAGGGACGGTTTTTGCTGGTCTTCATGGCCGCCTGGTGTGCCCCCTGCGTCAAGGAACTTCCGGACTTAACGGCCCTTTACACCAGATACCGCGCCGGCGGCCTTCAGATCTGGGGTGTCAGTGTCGATTTCGATGGACCGGCCGCCATTCAGCCGATCGTTGACCGGCAAAAGGTGGATTTTCCAGTCGTCTGGCTGGGCGAAGAAGCCCTAAATTCCTATGAAATCAGCGGTATACCGCTGCTCATTTTCATCAAGAACGGCGCGGAAGTCGACCGGGTGGTGGGCTTGCACTCAAAGGCCTTTTTGGCCGAAAAAATAGAAACGTTTCTGGCGCTGCCCTGAAAAAACCATTCAGGGGTCACGAAAGAATAAGCAGGGGCGAAAGATTTTTCGCCCCTGCGAAACAGTCAGCTGCTCTGCGCACCCGCTCATCCGGGCTGCGGCGCATCGTTTTCATGTCGTGTGGCGGCCCGAGGGTCATGAGGGTTTAATTCTCGGCCCCGGCCGTGCGGATGGCCGCAACAACCTGATCGGCCGTGTAAAAATCGCTTCTAAAGACCTCCCTGCCGGTCGGTGAGTAAACGACCAGAAGAGGGATGGTGAGCTGGCCGATGGCCGCGAGCCTGGCTTTACCATCCGGGTTGTTGCCGGTGATATCCACTTTGATTGGCGCGACATCGGCGCGCCGCATCTGCTCGACCACGGCGGCGTCGTTTAACACGCCTTGTTCGAGCGCCTTGCAGTTCAGGCACCATTCGGCCGAAAAAACCATGACCACGATGTTACGGCGCTCGAGCGCCTGTTCCCACCGCTGCGGCGTATAGTAAATCCAGTCGATCGGGCCGCGATCGGTCAGTCGCACGCCGCCATACACGCCGCCGGCGAAAAGCAGAACCCCCAGAGCGACGAACAGGGTGCGCCTGAATTTACCGGATGCGATCCGGATCGTCTGGTACGCCAGCCACAATCCGCTGAGCGCGATAAAGCCCATCACCACCCACCAGTAGCCCTTGGCCGGGGGAGAAGCCGGCGCCGCCAGCAGGGCGCTCGCCCCGGAGCCGACGAAGTAGGCGGCGACCGCGAGCATGAGAAGCCCCATCATCTGTTTGATGACCACGCTGGCCGGCCCCGAGCTGGGGATTTGCTGTGCCAGGCCCGGTGAAGCGGACAGCAGCAGGTAGGGCAGGGCCATGCCGGAACCGATAGCGGCAAAGGTCGTCAAGGTCGTCAGCGGCGGCCGGGTTGCGGCCCAGGCGGCGGCCGCTCCCATGAACGGGGCCGTGCAGGGCGTCGACAAGACGGCGGTGAGGATCCCGAGGCCAAAGGAACCGGTGAGCGTATCCTGGCGGGGATTGAACGCGTAGAGAAAATTCGGAAGCTGGACGACGAACGCGCGCCACATCCCGAGTCCCATGACGCCGATGACGATGCCGATCAGAATCGTGAAAACCGGGAACTGAAAAAGCTGGTTGATGGCGGTAAAGCCGCTGATCGTGGCGATGACCGCCCCCAGGCCCGTCCAGAAGCCCAGAATCCCCAGGAACATGGCGCCCCCCAGGGCCAGGCACTTGTGGTATGATTGCGCGGCCATCGAAAGACTCATGATCTTGATGGGAACCAGCGGCAGCACGCAGGGGGTGAAGTTAAGGAGCAGGCCCCCCAGCGCCGCGGTCAGAAGAAGCAGAATAAATCCCCCCGCCGTGGTGGTATCAATGGCAAAATGCCAGCCGAAGAGGGAAAATTCAACCGCCCTGGCGGCGTCGCCGACCGCACGCTGGCCTTGGCCGGCAAAAAGATCCTGATGGATCGCTTGGACAATGTCGCCGGCGGCGGCGACCGGTAACTCGGCCCCCGCCTGGATCTGGACCGGAAAAAGGCAGACCTGGTTATCACACGCCTGGTAGGCGACAGATAGGGTGACCTGCACATTTTCAGAGGAGAA
Source organism: uncultured delta proteobacterium (assembly GCA_963779885.1). GTDB lineage: Bacteria > Desulfobacterota > Desulfobacteria > Desulfobacterales > SG8-13 > JARFQH01. Next base: position 243,555 of record CAWAAN010000019.1, read on the forward strand.
GTTTTTTCCGAGCGCGACCGGAAGGGTGACGATTGTCCGGCCGTCAAAAACCATGAGCGGGTCAGGGGTAAACTCGACGGCTACCGAGTGGGCCGAAGGGTAGCGCGGGGTTTCGAAGACGAGCCCTGGGGAGGCTTCTGCCACGGTCACGCGCGTGGGATAGGGTTTGAAACCCCCAAGGGGCTTGATTTGACGGATGTCGGCATTGATGTGGTAGCCGGCCGCGACCTCCAGCACCACCGCCAGAGCCAGCCGATCCCCCGGCCGCGCGCGATCCACCGACCAGACCGTGCGGACCGAGACGATATCCGCGATCGGCGCCGGGGTTGCGGACGGCGGCGTTAAAGAAGCCGACGTGCCATAGGCCCGGCTCGCCGGCAGCAGCACGCAGGACAGAACCATCCAGGTCCACACGGCCAGACGGCTCGGTCGGCCCAGCGCCGAAACGGCCCGCATCAAAATGCCCGCCGACGGTTTACGCCACATCCGGCAGCACCATCTCCATTGCGCTTTCATAGCCTTTTTGGCGGGCATTGATATCCAGATGCAGGGAAGCGATTTGTTCCAGGGCGGGATATATGATGCGGTCCGCGGCGCGGGTGTCCACCGTCTTGAGGTATTTATGGCAGTTGTCGCAGACATCCGCCCGCAGCTCTTTTTCCTGCGCGCTGAAAAGGGCATGGTAACTGTTGCCGCCGGTTTTCTCGCAGAACGGGCAGAAAATCCGTTTTGCCGGCCACGGTGTCCAACAAAAACTGCACTGTAAAAAACGCCGCCCTTCGTGGTCGAGCACGGCCAATCCCGGATAGTTTCCGCAAATGGGGCAATAGCCCCTTTCCCATGAGTCGATCTGGGTCAGGTAGTGTGACAACTGTTCGGCGCCTAGCGTCACAGACGGCTTGAGGCTGTTGTACGCCACGAACGCCAGGGCATATTTATCACAGGCCAACGTGGCCGCCATTTTGACAAAATAGGCATCATCGCTTTTGAGGAGGCTGGCGAAAAAGACATCGGGCTGCAGGTCGTTGTCCAAAGCATCGAGGATGGCAGTGGCCGCCGCGGCCATCTTCGGGTTGTTGGCGCGGATGATGCCGCAGATCTCTACCAGCAAGTCGCGCGCGGCCTGCCGGTCGAAGGTGAAATCGGAGACATCGGTCAACGGCAATTTCTCGCGCCGCTTGATATCGAGCAGCTCCGGCGACAGGCGGAGGGGCGCCAGATCGATGCGCGCTTTGGAGGCCTCCTGCGCCATGAAAATTTTTTCATAAAACCCCAGCAGGTCTCTGTAAACCGGTCGCAGCCGGTTCAGGGCCTCGGCGGCGGCATGGATCTGTGCGGGGGAAACGGCTGGGCTCGCGGTCATGTCGGCCTCCCGACCGGCTATATAGAATTCAAGATAAAGTTTTTGGCTGTGATATCGGTCCTCGTCGAAAAATGCGTTACACCAAACGCGCCAACAGTCCGCTGAAAGGCTTGAGCAGGCGCTGCAGCGCCACCTGCCGCGTCATGTCGAAGGTGCGGTTGGCGGCCACGGCAAATTTGTAATACAGCTGCGGCTCATGCGCCACCAGGAAAATCACGCGGATATCGTCCGGGTCGAGAAGCGCGGCCTGCGGGTATTTCTTTTTAACCACCGCCAGCCGGTTTTTGGCCAGAGCCAGCATCTCGTCGCGCTCGCCGAAATTCATGGCGCCCGTCGGGCAGGTCTTGACACAGGCCGGCTTGAGACCGTTTTGCACCCGGTCGAGGCACATGTCGCATTTGGCCAGGGTCCCGTCGGGCGCCTGGCGCGGAATGTTGTAGGGGCAGGATTCGATGACCTCCTCGGTGTTGTTGAGCTCTCTGGTGACAGCCGTGTAGATGACCGCACCGGTTTCAGGGTCCCTGTAAATGGCCGTGGGCTCACCGGCCGTTGCCTCGCAGGGCGGCTCCAGGCAGTGACGACATTGATCCGGGAAGAAAAGCCACCTGAATCGGCCGTCAATGGTCTCTTCGGACATGCGCACCAGCTTGTAGGTCTCGAAGGAGAGATCTTCCGGGTTCTGGTAGCTGCCGCGGTTGACCGTCTCTTCGGCCGGCAGGCCGTGCCACTGCTTGCAGGCTACCTGACAGCCCCGGCAGGCCGTGCACAACGTGGTGTCGATCAAAAATGATTTGCCCATGGAAGTTCGCCCCCTTTCCTATATTTTCAAGATATTGATCATGAAGGCCTTGGTTTCGGGGATGCGGGTGTTGGGATCCCCGGTGGAGGGCGTCAGCAGATTGGCGCTTTCCTCCTTGCCGCTCCTTGGAAATTCCCAGCCGAAATGCCACGGCATGCCCACCTGGTGCACGACGGCCCCGCCGACCTTGAACGGCCGGAAGCGCTGGGTTACGATGGCCGTGGCTTCCAGTTCACCGCGCGGCGAGGTGACCTTGACCCGTTCACCGTTCTTGATTCCCTTGAGCCGCCCCAATTCCACACTCATTTCGACGAACATCTGGGGCTGCATTTCCAGCAGCCAACCCTGGTGCCGGGTCATCACGCCGGTCTGCCAGTGTTCGACCACCCGGTAGGTGGTGCCGACGTAGGGGTAGCGCGGGTCGCAGGAGGCCCATTCGTCGGCGGCGCCGCCGTAGACCTTCGCGGTCGGATTGATGCGCTGCGCATTCATGAAGTTTTTTTCCACCGGGCATTCCAGCGGCTCGTAGTGTTCAGGAAACGGGCCGTCGTTCAGGCCCGGACCGAAAACCTGAGCATACCCGTGCTTCCGCATGATGAAGGCCTGCTTCGTCTTGGGATTCTTGAAACCATCGGCGGTTTGAAGCGGCGGCCAGCCGCCGTCGGGCACGTCACCGATCCACTTTTCGCCGGTCCATTTGATCACCCAGCGATCGGGGTTCCAGGGGTTGCCCTTGGCATCCACCGAAGCCCGATTGTAGATGATGCGGCGGTTCACCGGCCAGCACCAGGCAAAATCGGGATAGAGCCCGATTTTATTCACCGCATCTTCCTGGCCGCGGCGGGCGGCCAGGTTGCCCTTGGCGGTGTAGCTGTTGCAATAGAGCCAGTTGGCCGAGGAGGTCGAGCCGTCCGACTGCAGAAAGGCAAAACTGGGCACCAGCGTGCCCTTGGGATAGGTTTTGTCCTTGATGGTGACGTCCTTGACGAAGTAGCCGTTGATCTCTTTGGCCACTTTATGCGGATCGTATTCTCCGGCGGTAACGTAGTCCCATTTCAGGTTGAGGAGGGCATCGGCGAAGACACCGCGGTCATCGGTGTGGAGCGCTTTGAGTTTTTCGCCGAGCCTCAGGATGATGTCGCCGTCGGACAGGCTGTTGCCCAGCGGCTTGGGACCCTGGTAGCGCCACTGCATCCAGCGGCCGCTGTTGGTGATGCTGCCTTCTTTTTCCACCGATGCGCAGGCCGGCAGGAAGAAAACCTCGGTTTTGATGGTGGCGGAATCCAGGCCAGGCCCCCGCCAGAAGGAACCGGTCTCGTTGTCGAAGAGGTTGGTGTTGACCATCCAGTCCAGGTTCTTCAAGGCCGCGCGGGTCTTGTTGGCGTTGGCGCCGCTGCAGGCCGGGTTTTGACCCCAGGCAAAAAAGCCCTTGATGCTGCCCTTGTGCATCTCGTCGAAAAGGTCCAACCAGGAGTAATTTTGGCCCTCGTCGACCTTCGGCAGCCAGTTGAAGCCGAATTCATTGCCGGGTTCGGCCTTCTCGCCGAAAAAAGATTTAAGGAGGCTGACCGAGTACTTGGGGTAGTTCTGCCACCAGTTGGCCGACTGCGGGTCGTTGGTCACGGGGGTGTTTTTCTCGTTGTAGACCGCCAGCGAGGTGTCAGATGCCCGTGGGGTTTTCAGGTAGCCGGGCCAGATATGCCACAGCAGGCAGTGATCGGTGGAACCTTGAACGTTCGACTCGCCCCGCAGCGCGTTGACCCCGCCGCCGGCGACGCCCATGTTACCCAGCAGCAGCTGGATGATGGACATGGCACGGATGTTCTGGGTCCCGACGGTGTGCTGGGTCCAGCCCATGGCGTAGAGGATGGTGCCGGCCTTGCCGGTGGCCCCGGTCGCGGCGTAGGTCTTGTAGACGGTCAGCAAATCTTTCTCCGAAGTGCCGGTGATCTCGGAAACCAGCCGGGTAGTGTACCGGCTGTAGTGTTTCTTGAGCAGCTGAAATACGCTGCGCGGGTCCTTGAGGGTGCGATCCATCTTCGGCACCCCAAACTTGTCCGTCTCGAAGGCCCACTGGCTCTTGTCGTAGGTGCGGGTCTTGGGGTCGTAACCGGAAAAAAGACCGTTTTCGAATTTGAATGACGGGCCGACGATGAAGGGAGCATTGGTGTAGAGGGCCACGTAGTCCTTTTGATAGAGATCGCTATCGAGGATGTATTTGATCATGCCGCCCAGAAAAGCGATGTCGGTGCCGGAACGCAGCGACGTGTAGATGTCGGCCTTGGAAGAGGTTCGCGTGAAGCGGGGGTCGACGCTGATCAGGGTCGTGCCGTTCTGCTGGGCCTCGCTGACGTATTTAAAGGAAATGGGGTGATTTTCGGCGGCATTGCTTCCCATGATCAGGATGCAGTCGCTGTTTTTGATGTCGATCCAGTGATTGGTCATGGCACCGCGTCCGAACGACTCTGCCAGAGCCGCAACAGTCGCGCTGTGTCAGATACGGGCCTGGTGTTCGATGTACACCAGGCCCAGCGACCGCATGAGCGCCTGGTAGATCCAGCACTCCTCGTTGTCCATGGCCGCGCTGCCGACCGAAGCGATGGCGGTGGTGCGGTTGACCCTTTGGCCCTTGGCATTGGTGCGCTCGAAGGAGGCCTCGCGGGTCGCCTTGACGCGCTTGGCGATTTCGGTCAGGGCCCAGTCCCAGGAGACCGTTTTCCATTCTTTGGAATAGGGGGCCCGGTACAGAGGGTCGGTGACGCGCAGATCGTTCTCAGAGAGCTGTGACAGCGCGGCGCCTTTGGAGCACAGGGTGCCGCGGTTGATCACGTGATCGGGGTCGCCTTCGATGTCGATCACCCGGCCAGCGCCTGTTTGGCCGGTGTAGACGATGACGCCGCAGCCTACCGCACAGTAAGGGCAGATGGAGGTGGTTTGTTTGGCGGTTTCGATCTTAAGGGCCTGGGCGTGGGCTTTGATCGGCTTCAAATCGAAGCCCAGCCCGCTGACCGCGATTCCGGCGGCGGTTGCGCCGGTGATCTGGATAAACTGCCTGCGGGTGATATGCATGCCGTGTTCCTCCTTATCTTGTGGAAGTATGGGTTGACGGGATCGAAAAAGTTACCGGGCGGTTCAGTGCTTCGGCAAGGCGCCGTGAACCCGTTGATTCTCGGAAGTGGCTCACGATGCGGCGATACCCGCCGTTATCTTTTCGGTGCGCCGCCAAAAGGATGCGACGCTGCAGCGCTTGCCCCTGGCCGGCGTCGGGAGAATTGCACTGGAGACGCTATGATGAGGGCGAGAGGCATCGGCGCCGGCCGAGCCGACACGGGAGCGATCGACCATGGTTATTTTTTTTAACTACAGATCATGTACCGTGTCAAACAGAAATTTTGGGTTCGTTCGGGTCATTCTTTATCAACGCAAAAATAACAGCCTCGCTTGTTTATGGATCGCTCGCCGGGCAAAGGGCCATTGCCGGGGAAACGGGGCGTGTCTCAGAGGTCGCGTGCGGCGGCGTCCAGAGGCCAACCATGAACCGGCGCCAAGTGGCGCAAACTTTCGTAGAGAGCGATTCCCACTGCCGTGGAAAGGTTCAAACTGCGGATGTCGGCGCTGATCGGAATATAATAGCGAGAGCACCGATAGTGCTCCAGGATGTCGTTTGGCAGGCCGCGGGTCTCGGAGCCGAATATCAGAAAGAGCCGTCGCGTTTTGGGCAGTGACCAGAAATTTTTTTCACCCGATTTGGTCAGCAGCGCCATCTCGGCGGCGGGCGGATTCCAATGGCGGACAAACTGATCAAACGTCTTCCAGACCTGCAGGTTGACTTTGGGCCAGTAATCGAGCCCCGCCCGTTTCACTTCGCGGCTGGCGAGTGAAAAACCGAGGGGTTCGATCAGGTGCAGTGCGGCGCCGGTCGCCAGGCAGCTGCGGCCGATATTGCCCGTGTTCCAATGAATCTCCGGTTCCACCAGGACGACATGACGCTCTGTTTTCATTCAGCACCGCCAGGTTCTCGGTTTGCGGGTTGACTTTCCAGAGAATAAAGACGTAAAAAAACCTCAGGCACGCTCAGGGAGCGGCCAATGCTTGACGGTCATCCCATGGATACCGTTGGCTCAGTTACCGACAGAGGCTTCAACCGGACTTGAGTCCGCTGAAAAAAAACCGACTGTTTTTCCGCCTCCGTCGATAGTATAGAGACGGCGGCGCCGCATCGCAGCGGTTTCGCCCCCATCCGGGATCACGCGCATGATCATCGATTTTCACACCCACATTTTTCCGCCTGATGTGCGGAATGCCCGCCAAGCCCTTTTTCCGGCGGAACCCGAATTCGACCTGCTGTACCGGTCTCCCAAGGCGAAAATGATCGGCGCGGCGGAATTGATAGCGACCATGGACCGCCAGGGCGTAGACAAGGCGGTCGTTTTCGGATTCCCCTGGAAGTCCGCGGATATCTTTGAGCGTCACAACGACTACATCCGCGAAGCCGTTCGGCGCTTTCCGGATCGTCTGATCGGGTTCGGCTGTTTTGATGGGTGTCATCCCCTGGCGACGGCGGAAGCCCGGCGCTGCATCGACAACGGACTTTCCGGCATCGGGGAGCTGGCTTTCTACCACTGCGGCATCGATGCATCCGCCCTTGACCACCTGGCGCCGGTCATGCGCCTTTGCCGTGACAACGATCTGCCGGTGCTCATCCACACCAACGAACCGGTCGGGCACAGCTATCCCGGGAAATCGCCCAATACGCTGCTTCAGATCTACGAGCTTATCCGGCGGTTTCCGGATAATTCGATTGTTCTCGGTCACTGGGGCGGCGGGATTTTCTTTTACAGTCTCCTTAAAAAAGAGGTCGCGGAAACTCTCAAGAATGTTTACTACGACACGGCGGCGTCACCTTATCTTTACGATACCCGGATTTACACGGTGGCTGCGCAGTTGGCCGGCCCCGAAAAAATACTTTTCGGCAGCGACTGTCCCCTGCTTCCGCCGTCGCGCTACCGCGAAGAATTTGTCCAGGCCGGTCTGTCGAAGGCCGACATCGACCGGATCAGCGGCGGCAATGCCGCGCGTTTGCTTCGACTATAAAATGAAATTTAATTCAACACCATAAGATGGGCGGGTGCGCGGCGCGCCTAAAATCGCCGCCGACGGGATCAATGATCGGACCAGGCCCGTTTTGAAATGATAAACCGGATTCGGCTTGAAGGTGGTACCCTCCAAAAGGATATCGACAACGGGTCCGGTCCAAGACCCTGGTAGGGGCGAAAGATTTTCCGCCCCTACGAGACAGTCAGGCGCTTTGCGCACCCGCCCATCTGGCTTCCGGCGCGTCATTTTCATGCATCGTGGCGGTCCCAACCAGGGCCACGGCGGTTAATACGAAAACAAAAAATCGACGACATCCCAACGGGCTCAACGGGTATACCGGGATGACCGGCATTGTCACGAGGGCTCGATCGGCAATCTCCGCAAGGCGCTAAGGATCGGTTGCATGCGGTTGCGATGTTCGGGCGGCACCATCAGCGCCGTCAGACGGTGGTTGCCGATCAGGCCGGTGGCGCTGCAGTCCAGGCGATCCTGCCGGTAGGCGCGTTGATTTTCCTCCGGTTCCAGGCACAGCAGGACATCGGTCAAATTGCCGGTGCAGCCGGAGGCATCCAGGTGTTCGATCGTTTGCATAAACACGGTATTGACGGTCAGCACGAAATCGGGCATTTCGGCACTGCCCGCCTCGCGGCAGGCCACCCTTGAAACAAAGCAGCGGCAGCCGAACGGGCGCAGCGGGTAAACGCGGCAAATGGCATCTTGAAGCAGCGGGCAACTGTCACCGGAGGTGCCGTATACTTCTTCGGGAATCTCCCGTCCTGCCCGGCACAGCGCCGCTATCCGGTTGGTAGTCAACCGCGGACGAAAAGACGCCTGCGCAAAGGCCGGCGCGAGGCCGGCGCGCAGCACGGCCAGCTGTTGCGGTTCAAGACCGCGCACCAGGTGGTAGCCCTCGAGCGTGGTGAGACTGACATTGAGGGTGCAGCAATGGTCGCAGTATTTTCGGCAGGCCACTTTCAGGCCTCTGGCGAACGTATCGTAAAGGGCATAAATACGGGTCAACAAATCGAGTTTCTGGTCGATGGTCACCGGACACCTCGCTGGCGGGGGCAGACGGGTCAGGTTACGGAATGACGAGTCACGGGTGACGAGTTGCAAGCCACGGTTTTTTGAGTGTCAAATTTCAAGTTTCCAGACAATGTCATTAACTTATAAAAAATCCTTTGAAAGTCCCCCCTTGAAAAAGGGGGGAAGATGAAGCCTTAAGTTAATGGCATGAGATTTCCAGTTTCAATGATCATTTCCGGATCTTTACCACACCTTTTTCTGAATCGAAGGGCATAAAAGCTCTTTATGGCGACCGCTTCAAGATAAAGGCGTTGGCAAGGCCAGAGTGAGGCGGATGTATAGCTTACGCCGCCGACCCACAGGAACTGGGGCTGGGCCGGCGGGAATATCGGATCGAAAAAATATGACCATCTGGATCGTCAGCATACTGCTGATCATGACACTGGTTTTGCTGATTACCGAAAAGCTGCCGGTGGACCTGACGGCGATCGGCCTGTTGGTGGCCTTGATTCTGACCGGGATCCTGACCCCGCTCGAAGCGGTCGCCGGATTTGCCTCACCGGCCGTCATCACCGTGGCGGCCATGTTCATGATCAGCCAGGGCATGATTCGCACCGGCGCTGTCGGTTTCATCGGTCAGAGGGTGATCGCCCTGTCGCGCGGCAATGCGACCCTGGCCATGCTGGTGATCATGCTGATCGTCGGCGTTTCTTCGGCCTTCATCAACAACACCCCGGTGGTGGTGCTGTTCATTCCAATTGTTCTCAGCCTCAGCTGCGAACTCGGTTTCAGTCCGTCCAAGTTTCTGATTCCGGTGTCCTATGCCTCGATTCTGGCCGGGACCAGCACGTTGATCGGAACCTCCACCAATATCATCGTCAGTGGTTACAGTGCCGCCCGGGGCTTCGGCGCGCTTGGCATGTTCGAGCTGGCTCCGGTGGGGGTGCCGATCGCGATCGTGGGAATCGCCTTTTTAACGTTTGCCGCTCCGCTGCTGATGCCGAGCCACCCGTCATCGGTCTGCGAGCTGAAGGAAGGCGGCCGCCGGCGCTACCTGGCCGAATTTTCCATACCGCGCGCCAGCCGTCTGATCGGCCGGAGGGCCGACCAGGCCTTTGCCGACAGCCATCCCGCGCTGGAAGTGCTCGAATTGATTCGCTACTCGCACATCTACTACCCCGAGCGGGACGCGGTGATTATTGCCCCCGATGACCTGCTGCTGGTCAAGGGGTCCGCCAACGAGCTGGTCGATATTCTGAATGCCGAAGGTGTCGAGCTGCCGCTGGCCGAGAAAGGTCTGGTCCTGGGATCGGGCGAAAATGCCTCGATTGTGATCGAACTGATCATTCCCCCGCAGTCGACGCTGGTCGGGACGCGGCTGGTGGAGAGCCGCCTTCAGCACGATCCGGATGTTCACATCATCGCCATCGAGCGCAGCGGGTTGCACTACACCGAAAAAAACATCCCGGACATACGGCTCAGAAACGGCGACATCCTGCTCATCTGGTGCCCGGAACGCAAGTTGGAAAAGCTGAGAACAGAATCCGATTTGATCATCGTCGAGGACGTACAGCACGAGATCGTCCACCAGCGCAAGGCCCGTCTGGCGTTTACGATCTTCGGCGCGCTGGTGATTGCCGCAGCGGCCGGCCTGGCCGATATCATGGTCTGCTCCCTGGCGGCCGTTTTTCTGATGATCACCACCGGCTGCCTCCAGTTGCGGGAGGCCTACCGGGCCCTTCAGTCCAATGTTCTGCTGTTGATCGTCGGCACCATCGCCCTGGGCCGGGCGATGGAGAATACCGGCGCTTCACAGCAGTATGCCGCAGCTTTTTTGTCGCTTTTCACCCGGGCCGACCCGGTGCTGGTTCTGGCCGGCGTGATCCTGCTGACCAGCATCAGCACCCAGCTGCTGAGCAACAACGCCACCGCGATCTTGATGCTGCCGATTGCGATTTCATCCGCCGAGAAACTGGGCGTCGACCCCAAGGCCTTCATCGTGGCCGTCTGTTTCGGTGCCAGTGCCTGCTTCGCCACGCCGATCGGCTACCAGACCAACCTTCTGGTTTACGGGCCCGGCGGATACCGTTTCAGTGATTACCTCAAACTCGGCATCCCGCTCAATCTGATCGTCCTCGTCCTGGGAACGCTGTTGATTCCCCTCTTCTGGCCGCTTTAAGAACTCGCGCAAAAATCAGCCGGTCATTCCGCTGGGCGCCTAGTGGCTCAGCGGCGGATCGGTGCCGCCGGTCGAGGGCATCTGCTTGGCGGCCGGTTGCCCCGATCTTTTGCCTTTGCGCGGCTTTTTCTTTCGCGACCGCGGCTTTTTCGTCGCGGCGCGGCTGATCCTCATTTTTTCCTGGTAGCGGCTGACGACGTAAAATGCCAGGTAATAACCGGCCACCGCCAGCGGCACTCCCAGGATCATGCCGCCGATGACCATCGCCCAGATTATTTCCGGTGTCTTGAGGATCAGGTGGTACACCGCCGAGAAACTTTCAAGATCGGTCCAGCTGAACACTTTTTCAACACCGGCAATGCGCGCGCCGACAAGGTAGGTGACACTGTAAATAAACGGCGCGGTGGCGGCGTTGGTGAACCACACCGCCACCGCCGCGGAGATCTTGTTCCATTTGAGAAGCGCGGCGAGCGGCACGGCCATCACGGTGTGCAGCCCGATGAAGGGCGTCATGCCCACGTAAAGGCCCAGGGCAAACCCCAGCGCGATTTCTCGCGGCTGGCCCCTGATTTTCAAAAAGCGTTCATAAGTGCGAGCCAGGGGATTGCGCCGCCGATTCTCGGTTGTCCCCGGCGGTACAGGGGGCGATTTTTTGTTTGCCATTGGTGTGCAACCACAGCCCGACAGTCGGTCCGACTGCGTCAGCGTTTGAGGTGTTGAGACGTTTGGCGATTAAACGATCGATGCGTTCCGGGTTTTGCCGGCGGTACCTGTTGGCCGCCAAAACCGGCTGCCGGCTCAGCCGGGGATACCGTATCAGGTGAAGACCAGGTAAGGTTGATCTTCCAGAGGGTCCACCCGGCCGATAACGGCGGCCGGAAAGACTCCGGCCTGCACGAGCGTGGTCACCAGCTCCCAGCCCTGCGGTTCCGGCACCGCCGTCAGCAAACCGCCGCTGGTCTGAGGGTCATAGATGATTTCCCGGTGCCATTGCGGCAGGGCGCTTTCGATGCGGACGTGATTCTCCACCAGGCGGCGGTTGTGAAGATTCACGCCGGTGCTCATGCCCCGTTCGTACATCTCGAGCGCCTCTTTCATGATCGGCAGCGCCTTGATCGAGATGGTCAGCCGCACGCGGGAGGCCCTGGCCATTTCATAGGCGTGGCCGCTGAGACCGAATCCGGTGATGTCCGTGGCGGCATGAATCTCGAATTTTTGCATGATGTCGGCCGCCGTGCGGTTCAACCGGGTGATAACCGTCAGGCACTCCGCCAGCGCCGACCGCGACACCCAGCCTTTCAGGTTGGCATTGAAGAGCACGCCGCTGCCGAGCGGTTTGGTCAGCACCAGAACGTCACCGGGCCGGGCACCGGCGTTGCGCCAGAATTTCTGCGGATGCACGATGCCGGTGACCGCCAGGCCGTATTTCGGCTCGTCGTCCTCGGTCGTGTGCCCACCGGCCAGCACCGCCCCGGCTTCGGTGATTTTATTCAAACCGCCCGCCACGATGCGGTTAAGGACCTCCAGGCCGAGTTTCTGCGCGGGAAACCCGGCCAGGTTGAGGCAGGTGATCGGACGGCCGCCCATGGCGTATACGTCACTCAAGGCATTGGCCGCCGCAATCTGGCCGAAAACATACGGGTCGTCGACCGGCGGCGTGATAAAATCGGCGGTGGTGATGAGCGCCATGTCCTCGGTCAGTCGATAGACGCCGGCATCGTCATTGGTTTCAAAGCCCACCAACAGGTTGGGGTCTCGATTGGCCGGCAGTTTCCTGAGGATGTCGTTCAGTCCGACCGGGCTGATTTTCGCCGCTCAGCCGCAGGTCTTCGACAAGCTCAGCAAGGTCGGTTTCCGGAATCGATTGAAAATCTTCATGGTCAATCCTGGTCGACGGCAAGACACGAAAACGCCGCAGCGGCAAGGAGGGTTGCGGCCGGGTTGCGTACGCGGGCCGTGTCGCCGGGAGAATATATCGATCCTTTGGATTCTGTCAAACGGGACGGGACGGCCATAGGCCGAGCAGGGGCGCAGAGGCTTGCATACGGGCCGCTGAGTTGTTTAGCGACCCCGGACTGGTCAACCGGTGGTGATGCCCGCCGCGCTAATGCCCCTCACGTAGTAGCGCCGGTCGTTCAGAAAACTGAAGAAAATGACGATGAAGGCGATGGAAGCCTCGATCATCAACGGTTTGTTCTGGTAAAGGCGATCGAGCTGCTGGCCGCGCAGCCGGCCGGAGGTGTGACCGAAATAGGTCGAAAAAAGGCCGTCCAGCATCCAGTGGGTGTTGGCGTCGGTGACGATCTCCGTGCGACCCTCGTAGCAATACTGCATCGCTTCGATCAGCAGCGGCCGGAGGCTGTCCGGCGCGCGCAGGTGATATCCCAAAAGATGGATCAGGGTCCGCTGAGCCTCCAGCAGACTGGCATCCGCCAGGGCCTCGAAGAGGACCCGCGCCGACCGGTTGTCCTCGATATCGATCATCTGCCGTATCAGCGAGAGGATGACGGCATTTTTAAAGAGCTGGTAGAGTCGTTTGGAGCCGTTTAAAACCGCCGCCGGCGGGTGCTCGGTGTTGGGTCGGTAGCCGGGGTAGGTGTTGACGAAAAGAAGTTGGAAGATCGTCCCGAAGAAATCGACGTCGTCCATCGGATCGTGGAGATCGATGCGCATGTCCAGGGTGTTGTCGAGACGATCGGCCAGCTTGACCTCGATCACGTCCGGTGCCTGCCGCGACTCTTCGAGCAGGCGGCCGATGTAATGGTAGTACGTTTCGCTGTCGAGGCGGGTCAGGTAGCGCAGCCGGTCGACGAGGGACGCTTCGCTCTCGGAATGCAAATTGCCCAGCAGGGCCGAGAGCTGCTCTTCCATCTCACGCCGGCGACGATTTTCGAATTCCAGCGGGTCGACGTCCTCGAGGATGTCGTGGAAGAGCGCGCTCAAAAGCGACACGATGTTGACCACCTCGCACGACCGGCAATAAAGGGCCGCGGCCCTGAGCGGGTGCAACACCGCCATCGGACCCAGGCGGCGCCTTTTCTGGTCGTAGATGTTGAAAAGGTAGCTGAGGGCCTCCATCACGATCAGCCGGTACGCGCGATCCTGGTGGTCGTCGGGCGCCAGTTTTTTATCGCCGATGATAAACAGCAGGACATTGTGCCGGTTCACGGATGCGGCGCTCAAGTTGTAGTTCAAAACCGAGGAGAGCCGCAGGAATTCCTTGAAATCATAGAACTTCATCGGTGGCCTCCACTTGGCTGGTCATCGATGGCACCGGAAGCGCACCGGCCGGCCGGTGCGCTTCCGGTGCCATTTTCTCGATAATAGCGAGTTGACATCACGGCCGGGACTGACCCGGGTTGAGCTGCCGGACCGCCGGAGTCGATACCGGCGTGTTATCGGTGTCGCCGGTGACGCTGCGCCCCAACACGTTTCTGGCATTTTTTTCGGCTTCATCGGCCTTTTTTTCGGCGGAACCGGCATCTTGAGCGGCTCTGAGCGCTTTTTCACGTGCCGCCAGGGCATCGGCCTCCAGTTGCAAGACGGTGCCGCGGTTGAGTTGCTGCCGCCGGATGGTGTTGCCGACTTTCTGCTTGAATTCCGCGGCCTTTTCTTCCGCGGCATCGGCCGCGGCCTTGGCATCGGCTGCGCGCTCGCGGGCCGCGGCGGCCTCCCGGCGCGCATCGCGGGCATTCTGAAGGATGGCCTCGCGGTCATGCCGCTCTTCAAGGGCCTCGCGTTGCCGCCGGATGGCGTCGGTTTCGGCGCGGCTGCGCGGCGTATAGTCGATCACCTCTTTGTCGCGGGCGTCCGGGGGCGGGGGCGTCGGGCTGATATGCGTCACGCCCTTGGCGTCCCGCCAGGTGTAAATTTCCTCGGCCGGGGCGGCGGCGATGAAAACTAAGGTGGCCATCAGCAAGGTGGCATATCGCATGGGTCTTAGCGGGCTTCGGGTGTAAGGGTCGTTGTTGCCATCGTCAGGTCACCACTATGCTAACCACTTTTGGCCTTCGTGGCCACCACCAAAGGGCTGAAATCAGGTCGCGCCACGCGCGGCAGGATCGAGGCGGTGGGATCGTTTTGTTCAGCGCTCGTCATTTCAAAGATGACACAACCCTCGTGCGCCCACGAGTGAGCGCCCGAGTGGTCTCGTTCGTTTCGACTTTTACCCGGGCTTATCCGTCCGCGGGTAAATCTGAATCAGAAGCACTCGCGTTTCTTCGTCAGCGGCACGCAGCACGTTTTTTTTAATGGTGATCCGGTAATAGGGATCGAGGCGCCGAAAAAACACATCGAGAGTGCGGCGCATCTCTTCGACCAGAAGGATGTGTCCCTGCGGCGCGAGGCAATTGTCGAACACCGCCAGGAGCCGGTCGATATCCTGATCCTTGTAGACGATTTCGGAGCCGGCGATGATGTCGAACACGCCCATCGGCCGCGGGTCGCGCCAGTCGAGACGCTGGACGCGCAGGGTCGTGCACCCGTTGATATGGGCGTTGGCGCGTGCGAATTCGAGCGCATGCGGGTTGAAATCCGTCAGGGTGACGTCGTGCCCGCTGCAGGCCGCGACGATCCCGACCAGGCCGAGACCCGAGCCGATTTCGAGTATCCGGCGGCCCGTCACCACCGGCAGCCGGCTCAGGTGGCCGGCCAGCACGACGCCGGCCGGCCATATCTTGGCCCACAGGGGAAAATCCTGCAGGGGATCCTGCGGGTCGAGAAACCGCTCGATCGATGCGGGCACCACAAAACCGTAGCGGCGGTCGTCGATGACGATCTCGCGTCGTTCAGTGTCGTAGTTCCGGTTGAATTCGTCGATTGAAAACATGGTGTTCCTGTCATCGGGTGAGGGTACCAAACGCCGTCTTGGTAACCGTCCAGAGGGCTGCATAATCCGACGCACTTCAATCTACCTGATTGTCAGCGTTTACAGGGTCACATCTTGCCCGAGCGCATAATGGAAATGATCAGCCAGAACCCGAGGACCGTGGCCATGGTGTAGCCGGTGATCCCCAAAAGAGACGTGATGGAAATGGTATGCTGGCCGAAGAAGTTCACCGTGAACTCCATGACTTTCTGTGAAGAATTCAAGATCAGCGAACCCGCGATCACCGAGGCGCTGACGATGATGCCGATCGTCAGACGGTTCATGCCCTTTTCGATCTTGTCTTCGAGTTCCTGAAATCCGCCGTGCCAGACCTCGATCCGCTGCTTGCCACTGGCGACGGCGCGCACAATATCATGCAGAAATTTCGGCAGCGTGCGGATGTAGCCGCCGATGCGGCGGGCTTCCTTGCCGGCCGTGCGCATCAACTTGCGGGCTTCGTATCCGCGCTGAAGCAGGCGGTACGCATACGGGCGGGTCACTTCGAGGATGCTGGCATCGCTGCCGAGAATTTTACCGAGGGCCTCGGTCTGGATGAAGGTTTTAAACAGCAGCAAAAGATTACGGGGCAGGCGGATGCGGTATTTCAGGACCAGCTGCATCACCTGGTCATAGACGTCCTTGACGGAAATCGTCTGCAGGCTGCGGCCGTAAAACGGCTCGCTGATGTCTTTCAAGTCGGTGCGAAAGTCCTGCAGGTCCAAGGCCTCCGGGTCGATGAGGCCGGCGTCTTCGAAGGCTTCCATGATCAGATCGTAGTCGTGCTCGGCGTAGCCGAGAAAGATGTTGGCGATCTGAAGCATGGTTTCTTCATCCAGGTAGCCGATGATGCCGAAGTCCACCAGACTGACGCGGCCGTCGTACATCACGATCGTGTTGCCGGGGTGCGGATCGGCGTGGAAGAGGCCAAAGTCCATCAGCTGGCGCGAAAAGGACCGCAGCCCGATCAGGGCGATTTCTTTGGGGTCGATGCCGTGGGCCTTTATCTCCGCGACCCGGTCCATCTTGATGCCGTCGATGTGCTCCATCGTCAGGACCGATCGGGACGTATAGCCCCAGTAGACTTTCGGGATGTAGAGTTCTTCGTCGGCCTTGAAGTTGGCGGCAAAGCGTTCAATGCTCCCCGCTTCGGTGAACATGTCGAGTTCGCGGAAAATATTGCGCTCGAATTCCTTCACCAGGTTTACGGCACCGACGATGCGGCCGATCTCCGAGGACTGTTCGATCTTCTCGGCGAAGTAGTACATCAGCCCGATGTCTTCCCTGATTTTCTTGTCGATCCCGGGACGAATAACCTTGACGGCGACTTTTTCGCCGGTCTTCAGGCCGGCCAGGTGCACCTGGGCCACCGAGGCGGCGGCCAGCGCCACCGGCTCGAAGAGGGAAAAGACGACCGCCAGCGGTCGCTTCAGTTCCGATTCGATGACGCCGCGGATTTCTTCGAAATCAATCGGCGGCACGCGGTCCTGAAGTTTTTTCAGCTCTTCGATATACTCCGGCGGGAAGACATCCGCGCGCGTGCTCATCAGCTGGCCCAGTTTGATGAAACTGGGGCCCAGTTCCTCGAGCACCCGGCGCAGACGCTGCGCCGACGGGTAGATGGATTTGGCGATGGTCTTGGCCTTGGGGGCCGTGACGGTGAGCTTGTTGCGAAAAACCGTGCGGTCCAGCAGATCGCCGAAGCCGTGTTTCGCCAGAACCCTCGCGATCACCGCAAACCGCTTGATACCCTGGATACGGTGGGTGTTTCTGGAAAAATTCATGCCGTTTCAGCCGGGTTCGGTTCGGCCGCGGCATCTTTGACCCGCACCCATTTTTTGGCGATTTCAGCGAGCCGGTCCGCATCGCTGACATAGCTCTCGATGTAACCGCAGCGGATGCAGACATAGTTGTCCCGCGCGGCCACCGACGCCAGGCTGACGGGGATGGAATTGCTGGCGAAAGGACCTTTTTTGAGCGGTATATCCACTCCGGAATACACCTCGTCGGAAGAACATTTAGGACAGATGCCGGATTTCAAGATCTTTATCCTTTCTTTTCAAAGGTTGGAAAAAGCTTCGCCTTTAGGCGAAGACTTCCCTTTAATGGTTGATGTTGCCACAAGGGTCCGAGGGGTCCAGGGGTCAAGGGTTTAATGAAATTTTCGAAGAGTCTTTTTCACTTGGCCCCTCGGATCCTTGAATCCCAAGCCTTCGGCTCAAGCCGAAGGCCGTTGACCGATAGTCTTTAAGATAAAGATTTTGGCAAGGCCAGAGGAGGAAGGCTGTATGCGTCATACGCCAACGACCGGTAACACCGCCAAAAACCTTTATCTTAAAGACTATAGTCACAACCGCGCCGCCAGTCGGCAACCCTGATCGATGGCCCGCTTGGCGTCCAACTCGGCCGCCCGTTCGGCGCCGCCGATCAGGTGAACCGTCGCACCGCCGGCCTCGATGTCCCGGTAGAGCGCATCGACCGGCACCTGGCCGGCGCAGATGACGACCGTATCGACGGCCAGCGTCCGCCGTTTGCCCTGGCGCCGGATGGTCAAGCCGTCGTGGTCGATCTTTTCGTAAGTCAACCCGTTCAGCATGGTGACGCCGCGCTGTTTCAGGGTGGCCCGATGGATCCAGCCGGTGGTTTTGCCGAGGTCCTGCCCCATTTTCGATTCCTTGCGCTGGAGCAGGTAGACCCGGCGCCGGGCGGGCTGCGGCCGCAAGGCCGTCATCGACAGGCCGCCGGGGTGAGCATAGTTCCGGTCGATGCCCCACCAGGCGAGAAACCGGTCGCGGTCATTGGCCGCGGCCGGGCTATCGTGCGTGAGAAATTCGGCCACATCGAAACCGATGCCGCCGGCACCGATAATGGCCACTCGCTCGCCGGCCGGTTTCTGACCCGTGAGTACATCGGGATAGGCGCACACCATGGGGTGATCGATGCCCGGGATCGCCACGCGACGCGGCGCCACGCCGGTGGCCACCACGATGTCGTCGTATCCGGTTTCCAGCAGCTCCGGCGCCGACATCGCCGCGAAGAGGCGAACCGTCACCCGGGCGAGTTCCAGCTGGCGTCTGAAGTAGCGCAGGGTTTCGTGAAACTCTTCCTTGCCGGGGATTCGGACCGCCAGGTTCAACTGGCCGCCGAGCGATCCGGTTTGTTCGAAGAGGGTCACCGCATGGCCGCGCGCGCCGGCCACGGCAGCGACCGCCAGACCGGCCGGTCCAGCGCCCACGACCGCAATGCGTTTCCGGCGGCGGGCCGGCCAGTAAACGATCTTGGTCTCGTGACACGCGCGCGGATTGACCAGACAGGAGGTCATCTTGCCGAGGAAGATGTGGTCCAGGCAGGCCTGATTGCAGGCGATGCAGGTATTGATTTCATCGGCGCGGCCCGCGGCGGCCTTACGGACGAATTCGGGGTCCGATAGAAAGGGCCGGGCCATGGACACCATGTCGGCATCCCCGCGGGCCAGTACCGTTTCGACCATCTCGGGCGTGTTGAGCCGATTGCTGGTGATCAGGGGGACCGACACCGCTTTTTTCAGTCTGGCCGTCACCCACGTGAAGGCGGCGCGCGGCACCATGATGGCAATGGTCGGGATGCGGGCCTCGTGCCACCCGATGCCGGTGTTGATCAAGTCGGCCCCGGCGGCCTCGATGGCACGGGCCAGCGCCACCACTTCGTCCCACGAGCTGCCGCCCGGCACGAGGTCCAGCATCGAGAGCCGAAAGATGACGATAAAATCGGGCGCGACCTGCGCGCGAACCTGCCGGACGATCTCGGTGGCAAATCGGATGCGGTTTTCGAAAGGACCGCCCCAGCGGTCCGTGCGCCGGTTGGTGGCCGGTGCGATGAACTGGTTGATCAGGTAGCCTTCGGAGCCCATAATCTCCACGCCGTCATAGCCGGCTTTTTCGGCCAGCGCGGCGCAGGCGGCAAAATCCTGGATCTGCAGGTCGACCTCGGCTTCCGTAAGACCGTGGGGACTGAAGCTGTTGATCGGCGCCTGGATGGCCGACGGCGCGACCAGCTGTGGGTGGAAGGCATAGCGGCCGGTGTGCAGGATCTGCAGTGCAATTTTTCCCCCGGCCGCATGAACCGCGGCGGTGACGAGCCGGTGCTCGCGGACCTCTGCCATGGAAGTCAGTTTAGCGGCGTTTGGCGCCACGCGCCCGGCTTCGTTGGGGGCGATGCCGCCGGTGACGATCAATCCGGCACCGCCGACCGCCCGTTCGGCATAAAACGCCGCCAAGCGCTGAAAGCCGTCGGGCGCCTCTTCGAGGCCCGTGTGCATCGAGCCCATCAGGACCCGATTTTTGAGGGTGACACGGCCCAGCGCGAGCGGGGCCAGCATGTGCGGGTAAGGTACCGGATTCATAAAAGACGCCCCCAGGGATTCTTGCAGCGGCAGCACCGGGCGGCGGCTTCCGCTGCAACCGTAACAATTCCAGAACTCGGCCGGGATGTCAATCCCGTGGTCAGGTTTCGCGAGGCCGGTTGGGGGTTGTAAAAAATATTTTTCCTGATATCGTGACATCGTCGGCCGGGCTGCGGGCCCTCTCAACTATTATGGTGTCCCGCCCTAACGCGGACAAGCCCGAACCCGTTAGCCGGGTTGCCCGTTGGCCCCGCTCAAGCGGGATTTCGTATCTGTTTTGATATAGAAAAGGGACTCAACTTGCCCATCGAAAAAAGTCCACATGTAGAAAGCGGACACTCAGAAGTGCCATAAAAAGATCGCGGATGGCCATTATTTAAGGAGGCGAAGCATGGCGGAAGAAACCGTGTATGATCTTACCATTGTCGGTGGCGGGCCGGGGGGCATGTCGGCCGGAATATATGCGATGCGCGCGGCCCTTAAGACCGCCCTGATTGAAAAGGGCCTGTCGGGGGGGCAGGTGGCGATGTCGGCCGAAGTGGAAAACTACCCGGGATTTGAACATATCGGCGGCAGTGAACTGTCCGAAAAATTTGTGCAGCACGCCAAATCGTACGGCCTCGAGATGATCAATCGGGAAGTCAAGGCCCTGGTGCCCGGGCTCGATTATCACCGCGTCCACCTCGATAACGGTGAGGTGCTGGCGTCCCATGCCGTCATCCTGGCCCCGGGCGGCAGTCCCCGCAAACTCGATATTCCCGGCGAGGAAGAGTACTACGGCAAGGGCGTATCCTACTGTGCGGTATGCGACGGCTTTTTTTTCAGGAACAAGACCGTGGTCGTTGTCGGCGGCGGCGACACGGCCGCCGAAGAAGGGCTTTATCTGGCCAAGCTGTGTCACCAGGTCTACCTCGTGCACCGGCGGGATCAACTGCGGGCCGGGATGATCCTTCAGCAGCGGGTCAAGGCCGAATGCAAGATGGAGGTCATCTGGAATACGGTTGTCACCGCCGTCAAAGCCGACGACGCCGGTGTTACCGCTGTTGAGCTCAAAGATGTCAAGACCGGGGAAAAAAGGGACCTGGCCACCGACGGCTTCTTCATATTCATCGGCTTCGAGCCGAACAACCAACTGGTACCGGCCGGCACCAAAATGAACGCCAACGGGTATGTCGTCACCGACGATAAGTGCGAAACCAACACGCCCGGGATATATGTCATCGGAGACTTGCGCGAAAAATACGCCCGCCAGATCGTTATTGCGGCCGCCGATGGCGCGACCGCGGCGCTGGCGGCCGCGCACTACGTGGAGACCCGGAAAGCGGCGGCCGCCGAGGCCTGCGAGCTGCCGGAAGCTTTGCTGCAGTGAGTTCACCCCAACATTGAACCTTTGCCTTAAGCGGCCGGTCATCGAATTCGCGCTAACGGCGGTGATGCTCCTCGGGCTGCCGCCGCTGGGGTTATGGCTGGCGGGTATTCCCCTGTCCGCCTATTTCGAATTTCCGCCCGGACCCCGCACCATCGCCCATGCGCCGTTCTCGTGGACGGTTTTTACCGTCTATACGGTGTTAATTGCCGCCAGCGTCCTGCCGCTCCTGTTGCGGGCCGTGCAATCCGCCTCCCGTGCGTTGTCGAAGCCACCCCCGGCAGCCGTTTTTCCCTGGTGGGGCTGGGCGGGAGCAGCGGCCGGCTTGGTCATGTGGGTGCTGGCCTGGACCCGTTTCAGGTGGTTTGCGGGATTTCAGCCGCACACCTTCACCCCGCTGTGGCTGTGCTACATTTTGGTCGTCAATGCGATGAGCCAGCGGCAAAACGGCCGCAGCCTGATGACCTCGCGCCCGGTTTACTTTCTGGCCCTTTTTCCCGCCAGCGCGGTATTCTGGTGGTTATTCGAGTATCTGAACCGTTTTGTGCAGAACTGGCAGTACGCGGGGGTGCACTTCGATGCCGCGCAGTATTTCTGGTACGCCACCCTTTCGTTCGCCACGGTTCTTCCGGCCGTTCTCTCGACGCGGGAATTGATCCGGCCGCAGCCCTGGCTTCAAAGCGGTTTTAGGCATTTTCCGGCACCGCGCTGCCCTCGGCCGCACCTGGCGGCCGTCGGTGTTCTGATTCTGGCGGCCGCGGGGTTGAGTGGCATCGGCGTGTGGCCCGACACTTTTTTTTCGTTGCTGTGGATCGCCCCGCTCTTGATCATCTTGTCCCTGCAGGTGTTGTTCAAAGAGCCGACCCTCTTGACCGAGGTGGCCGCGGGTGACTGGCGCACCGTTATCGCCAGCGCGCTGGCGGCCCTTGTCTGCGGCTGGTTCTGGGAAATGTGGAACGCCGGCAGTCTGGCCCACTGGACCTACAGCGTCCCTTACGTTCAGCGCTTCCAGATTTTCGAAATGCCGGCCTTGGGCTATGCCGGTTACGTGCCCTTCGGGCTGGAGTGTGCCGTCATCGGGACGCTGATCGATCGGTCCGGCTGACCGGATCCCAGCCGGTAGCGTGGATTGAAATGCCGGTCTAAATGCATATGATATACTTTGAGGGGCAAAAATTTATGATTTTTTACCCTCACCCCAACCCTCTTCCAATGGGCGAGGGAGTTAAAGGAAATTGCGGTTAATGACCGTTCAAAGTATAAATGACAGGTACCCCTGCTGAGACCATCGGGCGCCCGAACCGGCCATGACGTCACCGCCGGACGACACTTCTTGCGGGGGACCGGCATCGCGCGTAAAGAAATCCTACCCAAGGTTGGAAAGGGGCCAAAAGCGCCGTGACCTTTATCTGCATTCCCGGTCTCAAGGGAAAAGTTTTTACCCCCGCGGCCGTCGGCCATCTTCCGAAAAAACATCCCTGCCGTGAGTGTTATTCCTGCCAGCTCTGCAGCGACGACCGCTGCGCCCTATGCCGGCCATCGTCCGACCGCGCGCCGGAAGCGCCGTCGCCCGAAGACCCCTCAACCGCCGGATCCTAAACACGTTCAATTCAAGTGATAAGGGACTATCAATTCGCCCTTTTCAACCCAGCAACCGCGCCTTAAAGCCGGTTTTTTTCACCAGCTTGACAATACCGGCTCTCAGGCACCGGCCTGCGAATAAAATTCGAGCTTGCCGCGACTCGGGGGCGGTTATTTGGACAATCGATCCCAGAAGGCGCGCGCGCTGTCCCGGCCGGGTTCCCGTGATGGAGGCGTCGCCGGGGTGCTGCCCGACAGGCCGCGCAGGCGGGCAATCCGATCTTGCAGTGGGGGGTGGGTCGAGAAAAGGTTCATGAGATTCCGGCCGGACAACGGGTTGACGATCAGCATATGCGCCGTTGACGGGCTGGCATTCATGGGCAGGCGGCCCGAGGTGGCCCCGAGTTTTTCCAGGGCGCTGGCCAACGCCTCCGGATTACCGCTGATGGCGGCACCCGTTGCGTCCGCCTGATATTCCCTCGAGCGGGAGATGGCCATCTGGATAATCATGGCCGCCATCGGCGCCAGAATGGACATGAAAAGAAGGCCGACGATGCCCGAGCCGCCGTTTTTATCGTCGCGGCCGCCACCGAATATCATCGACCAGCGGGCCATGTTGGCCAGCAGCATGATCGCTCCGGCCAGGGTTGCCGCGATCGAGCCAATCAGAATGTCGCGGTTTTTGACGTGCGCCAGTTCGTGGGCCAGAACGCCCGCGATCTCCTGCCGGTTCATGAGCCGCAAGAGACCGTCGGTAACGGCCACCACGGCATTTTCGGGGTTGCGGCCCGTGGCAAACGCATTGGGAGCCTCGGAGGGGATGATAAAGATTTTCGGCATCGGCAACCCGGCATTTTGCGTGAGACGGCCGACAATGTCGAAGACTTCTGGGGCCTGCTGCCGCGTGGCTTCCCGGGCGTGGTACATTTTAAGGACGATCTTGTCCGAGTACCAGTAGCTGAAGAAATTCATGCCCGCCGCCAGCACGAGGGCGATGACCATTCCCTGACGGCCACCCAGCACTTGACCGATCCAAATGATGAAAGCCGTCAGAGCGGCCAGCAGCACGGTTGTTTTGATTTGATTGCTCATGGCGACGACATCCTTTCGAGGTAGCCGTTCAGAGGTTGCACAGTCCGATTCGCTTAAAACCACCTCATTTTTTTTATCCCAATATATAACTGATTTTGATGAATGCAATTAACGCCCGCGGACATTTTAGTGGATTCGCAGCGTTTAATTTGCTTCGTTGAACAAGTCGGGCGTTTATGATAGGATGGCCTCTGCTTGGGCTTGGAAAGGAATCTTCGTCTCTATCAAAAAACCGATATTGCCCGGTGTCTATTTGACGCCGATGGCTCCGCTTAAACTTCCTGCGGCGTATGTCAGAGCTTTGGCCCTGCCGCCGCGCAAGACCGCGGATCTTTTTTGGTGATGGGGACAAAGATGGAAACGGCTCAACAGAAGACCACGTCCACGCTTATCGCCTTGGAAACGGCCAGTCCCGCCCTCCGGCAAAAATCCGGCCGACCGGCCGAAAAAGGCAGAGGGGATCGCCGGAAAGAAGACGCCTGTCCTTGGGCCGACGGGGCGATCGAAAAGCCGGGTCATGGAAGCCGGGTCACGTTGACCAAGGCCATTCTGGTCAACAAATTAAACTTCCTCAATTTTTCCAATCGTACGGTCATCTTAAAGTTCAAGCACGCCCGTTTCGACCGCACTTTTACTCTCAACCTCACGCCGCTGCCCTGTCAGGGCGAGCGCCTCGACCTGCACTGGCCGCCAGAAGACCGGCTCATCGACCGGCTTAAACCGTATGTTTTTGACTCTCTGCTGATCACTGACGGCCAGATGCTGATCCGGGCCGAGGCGGACATCATTGGTATGGAGACGACCGGCATCAGCCTGCGCCTGCCGGAGGTCTGTCATCAGGTCAGCAATCGGAAACTGCGCCGGTTCAGCGGCCGGCAGGTCGCGGCCCAAATGACTCAAAGCAGCTCGCTGTTGCGCGGCCGCCTGCTCGACTTCAATGCCGTTACTTTCCGGGTAGAAGTAGAATCGGAATCCAATCAGGCGTTCGAATGGGTCAATCCCGAAAGCCCGGTCAACCTCATTCTCTCCGAAGGCAACGACACCTATTATTCGGGTGAGTGCAAAATACTTTGCCACCGGCGCGTCAATGCCATGCGGCACTATGTCCTCGAGCCGATCAAACGCGAGATTCATCGCTACCGGCAAAAAGAGTTTCGCAGCCAACGCCTGGAAATAAACCCCTCGCCGGACATTTGTTTCACCCACCCCCTGACGAAAAAGCAGTTGTCGCTCAAGGTCGTCGATTTGTCCGGTTCCGGTTTTTCGGTCGAAGAAGATGAGATAAACGCGCAGCTTCTGACGGGTTTGACCCTTCCGGCCGTGCAAGTGCGGTTTTCGAACAATGTTTCAGTCCACTGCAAGGTTCAGGTCGTCTATCGCAAACTCACCACCGAGAGCCACAAAAGCGGATGGGTAAAATGCGGCCTGGCCATTCTCGACATGGACATGGCCAACCACGTCAAACTTTTATCTCTACTGCATCAGGCCAACAACCGCTATTCATACATATGCAACCAGGTCGATTTGGATGCGCTATGGGAGTTCTTTTTCGATACCGGCTTTATTTATCCGGATAAGTACATCTACATCGAAGCCAACAAGGAGCGCATCAGAACTGTCTATGAAAAGCTCTACACTCAGAGCCCCGGCATCGCCCGGCATTTTATCTATCAAGAAAAAGGCCACATTCTCGGCCACATGGCCATGGTCCGCTTTTACGAAGATGCCTGGATGGTCCATCACCACGCGGCCAGGAAATCGGCCCTGAACAAGGCCGGCCTGATTGTCTTGAAGCAGATCAGCCGCTTCATTTACGACTCTTGCCGGCTCAACGCCACTCATTTGAAGTATGTGATCATGTACTACCGGCCGAACAATCGCTTTCCCAACCGGGTCTTCGGCGGCGCATGCCAGCAGATTGCCGACCCGCAGTGCTGCTCTATCGACGCGTTTGCTTACACACATCTTCCGGCCGCACCGGCCGAGGCGCTCCCCAAACCCTGGGAACTCACGCCGGCCCAAGCGGAAGATCTGGCCGAACTGCAGGATTTTAACGAGTATGACTCCGGCGGGCTCATGGTCGACGCTCTGGATTTGAACCCGAACCTGAGCGGCCGCACGGGTCTCGAAGAAGAATACCGGCGACTTGGATTCAAAAAGGAGAAACACATTGTCGCGCTGAAAGAAGATGGGCAGCTCAAGGCAATCATCCTGGTCAATGTCACCGATTTCGGCTTCAACCTGTCGAACCTGACCAATTGCATAAAATTCATCGTGGTGGATGCGCAGGGCGTGACCAAGGACATTTTCGAAAAGGCGATTTACGGGATCAATGAAACATACCCTTTCGAAGATCTGACGGTTCTGGTCAAACCGATTGCCTTTGTCGAGGATATTCAGCTGCCTTACGAAAAAATATACAACATGTGGGTCTTGAACACGCGCATCTCGGATCCTTATTTCCGTTACCTGAAGCGTCTTCTAAAGCACATCCATTGAACCAGCGTTCACAGCGCACCGCATCTGCGGCGTTGTCGGGCACTTGACGTACGAAAAGTACGCCTGCGCGCCCGACGCCTTGCATCTGCGGCACGCTGTGAACGCTGGCATTGTGGCGCCGCATCGGCGCAGTTGCCGGGCGCCAAACCGATTTTCATACCAGGCGGCGGCCGCGGCAGGTGATGACCGGCGTGTACGTGAAGCGGCGCGGCGCCTTGATGAATTCCCGCTCGAACTCCGCCCTGAAGCCCTCGAAGCCCTTCTCGTATTCAGCGAAGGTGTAGCCCGAGTTACAGGCGGCGACCTCCACCTTTTTCGTCCAGTTGAAGGCATCGGCTTCCTTGAGTTCGCCGTAAATCAGATGGTGCGCCGCCATATCGACCGCGATGTCGCCAAAACCGAGATCGTAAAGGTAAGCATAGAGTTTACGCCCGACGTAAGGATCGAAGCCCGCGGTTTTTTCAAGCGCTTGCATGACCCCCTTCAAGGCGGACTCGAGTCGCAAGGGCAGTCCGAAGTGGTTCAGGCAATTGTGATCGAGATCGATCAGGCAAAGGATGCCGCCGGGCTTGACGATGCGGGCGATATTTTTAACGATCTCGAAACTCTCGGCGCGGTAGTATTCCAGGACGAAGCGGATCCAGACCAGATCGAAGAGACCGATTTCTTCCAGCGGTTGGCGGATGTCCATCTGACAAAAGCGCAAGCCGGCGGCACTGTAGTTGGATCGGGCGAACCGGACGCGCTGCGGTGCGATGTCGCCCCCGATGGTTTCGGCGCCCGGCTGGGACAAGCGGTTGAGAATAAAGGTCGTTTTTCCTGATCCGCAGCCTAGGTCGGCGATTCGCATGCCGGCGGCGACGCCGGACCAGCGCGCCTGTATTTCGACCAGTCGCGGATCGGTCTTCATGTCCAGGCGCAAGGCCTCCGCATCGCTTTCCATCAGGTAGTCTTTTGATGTTCCCATATCGCGCCTTTTCGCCGGCCTCATAACATTTTTATGTTGATTTTTCCATAATTTACAGTATCAAAGCCCTGATTGTCAATTGGATATTCGGCCGGGCGACCGATGGGCGCCGCGAAAAATCGATTTTACTTGACCGGCAGCGGTGGTTATTCTTACGTGTCACGATACAGGCGTTCATTCCAGACGGCCGATACCGGCCTTGGCAGGAGGTGACAATTGAATGATGAAACCAGTTTCGAAGACGATGAGCCAGAAGACGACGAGCAAAAAAACGACGGCGAAGATTTCGGTGCACTTCTGGATGCCTACGGCGCGGATTTCGACGGCAGTGTCCGGGTGGGCGACAAGATCAATGGAAAAATCATTGCCATCGGCGCTGACACGGTCTTTGTTGATACCGGGACAAAAATCGACGGGATCGTGGACAAGAAAGAACTGCTGGACGACCAGGGCCATTTGCCCTGCGACGTCGGAGACAGGCTCGAACTCTTTGTCGTGGCCGCCGATGAGGGGGAGATCAGGCTGTCACGCGCCTTGTCGGGCATCGGCGGCCTGCAGCTTCTGACCGATGCTTTTCACAACCGCATTCCGGTCGAGGGGCGGGTGACTGAAACCTGCAAGGGCGGATTCCGCGTGGCCGTGATGCAGCGCACCGCTTTTTGTCCGATCAGCCAGATGGATGTGACCTACGTCGATTCGCCGGAAAACTATGTCGGGGAAACCCTGCTATTTTCCATCACGCAGTTTGAGGACAAGGGGCGCAACATCGTGCTCTCCCGCCGCAAGCTCCTTGAGCGCGAGCAGCAAAAGGCGCGCGCGGCATTTCTCACCACGCTGACGACCGGTGCGGTGCTGACCGGCACCGTTTCCCGGCTGATGCCGTATGGCGCCTTCGTGGAATTGATCCCCGGACTCGAGGGAATGGTGCACATTTCGGAACTGAGCTGGTCGCGGCTCGAGAAACCCGAGGAAGCCGTGCGGCCCGGCGACCGGATTCAGGTAAAAGTCATCGGCATCGAGACCGGTGAGGAAGCGGCGCGCGAGAAAATAGCGCTTTCCGTCAAGCAAGCGACGGCTGATCCCTGGACGGATGTTCTCGACCGGTTTCAGCCGCAAGACCTGATCCAGGGCAAAGTCACCCGCTGTGCTCCGTTCGGGGCCTTTGTCGAAATCGCGCCGGGAATAGAGGGGCTGGTCCACATCAGCGAGATGAGTTTCGTGAAAAGGGTCCAGAAGCCGACCGACATCGTCACGCCCGGCGAAACGGTCACGGTCATGGTCAAGGCGATCGATAGTGAAAAACGTCGGGTTTCCCTGAGTATTCGGGATACCCGGGGCGACCCGTGGGCCGAGGTGTCGGAAAGGTACCCGGTGGGCCGCAGCGTCACCGGGGTGGTCGAAAAAAAGGAAAATTTCGGCTATTTTATCACGCTCGAGCCGGGGGTGACCGGGCTGCTGCCCAAATCGATGATCGGGAAGGCGAGCGACCCGGCGGCCTTCGACAAAATAAGAGCGGGCAGCCCGGTCACGGTCGTCATCGACGCCGTCGACAGCCGCAACCGCAAGGTGACGCTCAGGCCGGCTGACGTTGCTGCGGACGAAAACTGGCAGAAGTATACCCGGCCGGCGCCCGCCGCCCTGAGCCCGCTGGGGGAAAAGCTGCAACGCGCGCTGTCCGGGAAAAAAGGCAAATGACTATCGTTGAAGCTGAAAACATCCGCAAGACATACCGGATCGACGGCCGCGAGATAGCGGTTATAAAAGAGGTGTCACTGGCGATTCCCACCGGAGAATTTCTGGTGGTCAACGGCCAAAGCGGCAGCGGTAAGACGACCCTGCTCAGCCTGCTGTCCGGCCTGGACCAGCCCTCGGCCGGCCGGATTCTCATCCAGGGCCGTGACATCACGCTCTTTTCCGAAGATCAGCTGGCCCCCTTGCGCAATCAGTTTTTCGGATTTGTCTTTCAAGCCTTCCACCTCGTGCCCTCGTTGACGGCGCTGGAAAACGTCATGTTTCCGGCCGAACTCAGGCGTGACCGCACGGCGGGTGAAAGAGCCAGCGCCTTGCTGCGGCGGGTCGGCCTGGCCGCCAGGCAAGCTAATTTACCGCACCAGCTTTCGGGCGGAGAGATGCAGCGCGTTGCCATCTGCCGGGCGCTCATCAATCATCCGGCCATCATATTTGCCGACGAGCCGACCGGAAACCTCGATTCCGAAAACGGAAGGGCCATATTGCACCTGCTTCTGGAATTTCATCGGGAGGAGAAAACCACGCTGATCATGGTGACGCACAATCGGGAAATCGCCGCCATGGCCGATCGCATCGTGCAGCTCGATGACGGCCGCATCAGCGCTGACAGGCGAGGACGGGCGGCGCATGCCGAAGTTGAAATTCATTCTGCGTGACCTGAACCGCAACCGCGGCCAGGCGATGATGTTTTTACTGTGCGTCGCGCTCGCCTTCGTAACGCTCGTGGCGGTGAACGGGTTTTCCGAGAGTATAGACACCGCTTTGTCAAAGGATGCGCAGGCCCTGCAGGCGGCCGATATCATCGTACGCTCGCGCCAAGAGCTGTCTTTTGAACTGGTGCGAAAAATTGCACGGATGGAAAATGAGGGGCTGCTTGAAAGTGCCCGCACCTATGAGTTCTACTCCGTCGCCCGCTTTGCGGCGGGCGAGCGATCGCTGCTATC
Organism: uncultured delta proteobacterium; assembly: GCA_963779885.1. Taxonomy (GTDB): domain Bacteria; phylum Desulfobacterota; class Desulfobacteria; order Desulfobacterales; family SG8-13; genus JARFQH01. Next base: position 273,462 of record CAWAAN010000019.1, read on the forward strand.
GAATATCAAGGCGGTTTCGCAAGGCTATCCCTTCTACGGTCGCTGCGAACTGGCCTCGGGGCGTTCCTTGGCCGAGGTGCTGCGTCCGGGCCGCATCGTCGTTGCGCCGGTTTTACTCGAGCGGCTGGAACTTCAGGTGGGAGACCGGCTGACCATCGGCCATGCCACCTTGACCATTGCCGATGTCGTGCTCACGGAGCCCGATCGACCCGTCGATGCGTTGGCTCTCGGACCCCGTATCTTCGTTGCGGCCGATGATCTCGGTCGCATCGATCTGATCGGCAAAGGCAGTCGCGTGAGCTATGCGGTGTTGATCAAAGTCGCCGACCCGGCGCGTCTGAACCCTCTGGCCGATGCCCTCTCCGTGGTCGCGGATCCGGTTCAGGAGCGCGTCGACACCTATCGAACCGCCCCGTCGGGCGTAAAACGCTTCTTCGACAATTTTATTTTTTTCCTCAACCTGATCGGGATCTTCACGCTGCTGTTGGCCGGCATCGGCATTTACACGACGCTGAGCGCCTACCTGAAGGAAAAGGAAAATACGATTGCCATCATGAAAGCGGTTGGCGCTTCCGGTCGCTTCATTTTGATCCATTTCATCCTCGGCCTGCTGCTTATCAGCCTGACCGGGACCGGACTCGGTCTTGCCCTTGGCCTGCTGGCCCAGAAGATCATCCCCGCGCTCCTGTCCGGCCTCATCCCGCCGCAGATCGAGTTGTCGTTTTCCGGGACCGGTATGCTGGAGGGGGTCTTGGTGGGCATTGTCGGGGTGGTCCTTTTCGCATTTCCGCCGCTCTATCGCCTGCGGGGCATCAAGCCGGCCGATATCTTTAGAAAAGACGACCGTCGGCCCGCGGCCCGGCTCCCCAGTTTTTTATCCCTTTTGACGATTTGCGCCGTGTTTAGCGGTCTGGTCCTGTGGCAACTGCAGGTCGTGAGCAGCAGCGTGACCTTCGTTGTCTCTGTGGTCGGGTTCATTGGGATAACGGCGGCCCTGGCGCATGCCAGCCTGTCGATCCTGCGCCGCCTGACCGTTAAATCATTGATCGTGCGTCAGGCCGTGAAAGGCCTTTTCCGACCGCGCAGTGCCACCCGGGCCATTATCATCACCTTGAGTGTCTCCCTGGCCGTGGTGTTCACCATTTACGGGGTCGAAACCAATCTCGACCGGCAGTTTGTCCAGACCTATCCGCCCGATGCTCCCAACCTTTTTTTCCTGGACATTCAGCCGGATCAGCAGAGTGACTTCGACCGGACGCTGGGAATCAACACGCGCTATTTTCCCATCGTGCGCGCCAGAATTGTCTCGGTCAACGGCCAGCTCATCGATCGCGACAAAGAAAGGCAACGGCGCCGTGGAGACAATCTCGCCCGCACCTTCAACCTGACATTTCGAGATGATTTGCTGGAGGACGAAATCATCGCAGCCGGCCGCGGCCTATTCCGATCGGACTGGCGCGAGGCCCAGGTATCGGTCCTGGACACGGTGGTCGACATGCATCATCTTAAGATCGGAGACCGGATCGTCTTCCGGATTCAAGGCATTGACCTGGAGGCGAAAATTTCGAGTATCCGCCGCCGAACCCGCGAATCCTTCAAGCCATTTTTTTATTTCGTATTTCAGGAAGAGACGCTGAAAGAGGCACCGCAGACGATTTTCACGGCTGTTCGGGTCGACAAGAGCCGCATCGCCGGCATGCAAAGTGCCATCATCGATAAATTTCCAAATGTCAGCGTGATCGATATGACGGAGACCATCAAAACCTTCGCCGGTATTTCCCGCAAGCTCTCCAGCACCATCCGGTTTTTTACGGCCCTCGGCATCCTGGCCGGCCTGCTGATAACGGTCAGTTCGGTTTTTGCCACCCGCCTGGCCCGGACGAGGGAAGCGGTTTATTACCAGGTACTGGGCGCCAGAGCAGGTTTTGTTGTCAAGGTCTTCGCGCTGGAAAATATGATTCTCGGTGGGCTCAGCGGACTACTTGCACTGGTGATGTCGCAAATGGCTTCCTGGATCATCATCGCCAGGGTGTTTGACATCCCGTTTGAACCGTTTGCCGGAGCCGGTGTTCTGATGACGGCCGCGGCAACGCTGCTGGTTATGGCCGCCGGTTGGCTGCCTTCCTGTGCGATGTTGCGGCAAAAGCCGGTGGCTTTTCTGCGCGATCAGACCCATGGGTGACATGCGCTTTAATTTATCACGTCATCATTTTATGACGCGCAAGGGGCCAAAGCCAATGAAAACGAGCAGGACTTTTTTCCATACGGCCGTGTGTCTATGCCTGATGCTGGCGGCCTGCGGGCAGGAGCAGCCGCCCCGTCCGACGCCGGCGACCCGGCCGACCGGCACCATTGTCGCCGTGGGCGACAGCCTGACGGAGGGGCTGGGCGTACCGGAGGAAAAGGCCTATCCGGCGCTCCTGCAACAGGCATTGAAAGACAAAGGCTACGACTACCGGGTTGTCAACGCCGGCATCAGCGGGGAGACGAGCAGCGGTGCCCGCTCCAGGGTGGCGTGGGTCCTGCGTATGGTACCGGATATCATCATTCTGGAGACCGGTGCCAATGACGGGTTGCGCGGATTGGATCCCGGGTTGCTCCGTCGCAACATCGCCGAAATGATCGATGAATTCACGAAAGCGGGCGTGGTGGTCGTTCTGGCGGGCATGAAAACGCTTCCCAACCTTGGCCCGGCCTACAGCAAGATGTTTGCGGACGTTTACACCGATGTGGCCCTTGACGGCGACATCATCCTGATTCCTTTTTTTCTCGAAGGCGTGGCCGGGATTTCCGGGTTGAACCAGCCCGATGGAATTCATCCGAAGGCGCAGGGGTATGCAAAGGTGGTGGAGCACATTCTGCCCTATGTCATCCAGGCCATCGACCGGCACCAGAATCAGTTGCGTTGAGCGCAGCTATCGGCAATTCAAACAGAACCGGATGTGACCCCATGACCAATCAGCCCTACGCCTACGACCTGGATGAGGACCAGATCCGGCGCGAACGCCGCAAAGCCCGCGACATCCGTCAGACGCAGTGGTGGAAGAGACGCCTGGCCAAAGGCCTCTGTCACTATTGTCATCGCCAGACACCGGCCGCAGAACTGACAATGGATCACATCGTGCCGGTCGCGCGCGGCGGTCGCAGCACGCGGGGCAATCTGGTGGCGGCCTGTAAGACCTGCAACAACCAGAAGAAGCAGTTGCTGCCGATGGAGTGGCAAGAGTACCTCGCCGGATTCGAGCCCGCGAAGTTCTGAATGTCGGGCGGTGGCCCATTTCCCCCCGATCGCCGCTGTTTTAGTGCTTTACAGCCCTCCAAATCCATGGTAGTCATTTCCTTTTGTCATTCAACTTACGGGTAAAAGGCGAAGAGATGAAAAAGAAAGATGTTGAATTTTTCAAGGAACTTCTCACCAGAAGACTCGATGAGTTGCTGAATCAGGCCGACAATACCGTTTCGGGGATGACCTCACCCAAGGAAAATTTTCCGGATCCCACCGACCGGGCGTCGCTCGAGGCGGATCGGAATTTCATGTTGCGCATCCGCGACCGCGAACACAAGCTCATCAAAAAAATAAAAAAAGCCCTGGAGCGCATCGAGAACGGCACCTTCGGCATCTGTGAGGCCTGCGGCGAAGAGATCTCGATCAAACGGCTGAAAGCCAGGCCGGTGACATCGCAATGCATTGAATGCAAGTCCAAGGAAGAGGCTTTGGAGAAAGCCCTTGGATTGTAGCCCACCACAGGCAATCGATTTACACGTTCATTCATCGGCTTCTGACGGGACCCTCACACCGGTACAAATCCTATCCCTGGCCCAGGCCCAAAACCTCGGGGCGATTGCCATTACCGATCATGACACCATCGATGGTGTCACCGAAGCACTCGAGGCCGGCATCCCGTCCGCCCTTCACTTCCTGACCGGTGTCGAACTCAGTGCGGCGCCCCCTTCTATCTGCCCTCGCGCCGGCAGTTTTCACATCCTGGGATACGGCCTGCACGTGGACGACGACGCGTTGACCCGCAACCTTCTGGTCCTGCAACAGGCCCGCGAGAATCGAAACCCCGCCATCATCGAACGGCTCGGCCGGCTCGGATATGACCTGACCCTGGCCGATGTCCTGGCGCTGGCCGGTGACGGTCAGATCGGCCGCCCCCACATCGCCCGGCTCATGCTCAAAAAAGGGTATGTACACTCTATTAATGAGGCCTTCGACTGTTATCTGGGGACCGGCAAGCCGGCCTACGTCGACAAGTATCGCATTTCCTGCCGCCGGGCGATTGACCTCATCCGGGGTGCCGGAGGCATTCCGGTCCTGGCCCATCCCTATCTTCTCGGGATCGCGGATGCCGCCGAATTCGAGCGCTTGATCGTTGCGCTGAAAGAGATCGGGCTTGCGGGCATCGAAGCTTTTTATCCGGAGCACTCGCAGCCGGCAACCGAATTTTACCGCACCCTGGCGGACCGGCATCACCTCCTGATAACCGGCGGCACCGATTTTCACGGCAGCCTGAAACCCGAAGTTCGGCTGGGCGTCGGCACCGGTGATCTCAGCGTCCCCTTCGAGCTGTACGAACGGCTGATCGATCGGCTGGCGCAAATAGACAGGGTGTAGGTGCGGTTTCATGTGATGCAGTTAAATGAGTTCATGCAAAAGCTGGGCTACCTTTTCACCGACGAGGCCCTTATTTCAGAGGCGTTTCGCCACAGCTCCTACGTCAACGAACAGGCCGACGGTAATCTTAGGGACAACGAGTGTCTGGAGTTTCTTGGCGACGCGGTGTTGAACCTGGTCGTGGGATACCTGTTGATGCAGCGCTATCCGCAGGTCAAGGAAGGTGATCTCTCGCGGATGCGGGCCGCTTTGGTCAACGAATCGCAGCTGGCCGACATTGCCCGCCGGATCGATCTCGGCGCCCACATCCTGCTCGGCAAGGGCGAGTCACTGAGCAACGGGCAAGAGAAAAATTCCATTCTGGCCGACACCTTCGAGGCGCTCGTCGCCGCCATTTTTCTTGACGGGGGGTTCGACGCCGCTTACCAGGTTATCGACAACCACATGGCGCGTTACCTGGAAGAGATTCAGGGCATCGATTCAGGTCAGGACTTCAAGAGCCAGCTGCAGGAGCTGGTCCAGGTCAACCGGCAGCCGATGCCGGCCTATGACGTGATCGGTGAAAACGGCCCCGACCACGACAAGACCTTCTGCGTCCGGTTGCAGGTGCTGGAGTTGACCACCGAAGGCCGCGGTAAAAGCAAGAAACAGGCCGAACAGGATGCCGCCCGACGGGCCCTCATGCGCCTTCGCCAAGCCCAGCCATAAGCCGTTTGCGGCCCGCGGAACCCTGCCGGACGGCGGCCGCCCATGGTCCCCGAGGCCAGAATGCCCCAAGAGTCCGGTCGACAACATGCCATGCAACCTCGTGTCAAACCTTTGATTGTTCCCGTCTTCTTACCGCACGCCGGCTGTCCCCACCGCTGTGTCTTCTGCAATCAGGCCGCGATTACCCGCGCGCCGTCCGACCGGCCCCCGGAATCTGAACTCGAAAACGCGATTGTCCGCTTTTTAGGCTACAGCCCCCAGCGGCATTCGACGGTCCAGATCGCTTTTTTCGGTGGTAATTTTTTGGGACAGGATACGGCCGCCATCCACGCCTGCCTGACGCTGGCGCAACGGTTTGTCGAAGACGACCGCGTCGAGAGCATCCGCTTTTCGACGCGGCCGGACACGATCGACCGGCAGCGTCTGCATATGCTGGCCGGCTATCGGGTCCGGACGATCGAACTCGGCGCCCAGTCGATGGTCGATGAGGTGCTTGATCGATCGCAACGGGGGCACACGGCCGCGCACACCACGGCGGCGGTGAAACGGCTCAAGGCCGAGGGCTATGCGGTCGGTTTGCAGATGATGGTGGGTTTGCCGGGCGATACCGCCGGGCGTGCCGTTGAAACCGCGCAGCGGCTGGTTGACCTACAGCCTGATTTCATCCGGATCTACCCGACGATCGTGTTGAAAGGCAGCCTTCTGGCCGCCTGGTATCATGCCGGTCGCTACACGCCCTTATCCCTGGAAAACGCCATCGACCAGGTGAAAGAGCTTTATCTGATTTTTTACCGGGCGGGCATACCGGTCATTCGCATGGGTCTGCAGACCGCGGGAGAGTTGATTACAGA